>CALRJS020000032.1:0-43765 GCA_943367595.1 Sphingobacterium thalpophilum | reverse complement strand
GAAGTGATGCACGAGCGCAATGCGCACAACTTCCCGCTCGACCTGGCGTCTGCCGAAGCCACCCCTGTGGCCCTGACCGCTCCGGCGATCGGCTGATCCCCTACGGCCTTGAACCGGTTTTCATTGAAGACAGGTTGAGGACCATCGATCGATCAGAGCCCCCGCAGATTGCGGGGGCTTTTTTTTGGCAGCACGCAGCGATCGGCGGGTTTGGGAATGCGTGTCACGCCTTGATCATCCCCAGATCCGCATCGGCACGCTGTGAGGCTCAACAGAGAGGACAAATCCATCAGCAGGCCCCATCAAGGGCACGATCGCCCTGTGGGCAGCAACTTCAGATTTGCGATCAAGACAGCAGGTGGAGCTTCCGTTGCCGCAGGCACAGGCCTACGAGAGCAACAACACCAGAGAGCAAGACAAACAGAGAAAGGAAGGCTGATTCATTGGCAGCGGCATGCTGGAAGCTTGAAATCGACAAATAGATGCATGCCGCAGCGAAAAGAAGCGGACACAAGGGGAAGAGTGGCGTGCGGAAGGTGTTCACGGTCTGCTCAGCAAAACGGCGGCGCAGGATGATCAGGGACAGTGCAATCAGGGTGAGAAAAGCCCAGAAGAGGGGCGCGGTGTATTCGACGATCGCCGTGAAGCCATCGGGTTGAACGGCGGCGATCGCAATCAACGCGCTGCTGAACAGGCTCTGCACCAGAAAACTCCGGGTGGGAGTGCTTCGTACCCTCTGCCATCCGCCCAGGAAGCCAAGGGCCTGCTAGTCTTGGCCAAGGGCATGGTTGGCCCTGGCACCCATCACCATCGTTGCGTTGATGCTGGTGAGAGCGGCGGCCCCGATCAGCAGGATCACCGCCAGCTCTGCCCAGCGGCCAAGGGACTGGCCCAGAACATCCACGGCGGCGGCAGAGCTCTGGGCAAGCCCGGAGATCCCCAGCGCGGAAAGCAACGACAGGTTGAACGCCAGATAGATCGCGGTGATCAACACCAGGCTCAGCAGCAGCACATTGGTGACCGCGCGCGGACCGCCTCTCACCTCTGAAGAGATGGTGGCGGCCTCATTCCAACCACCGAAGGTGAGCAGCACGAACACCAGGGCTGTGCCCAGGCTGGCCGGACGGGGACTGCTCTGAAAGGCCTCGGTGGGGATGGACGCGAGGTGACCATTGCTGGCAAAGCCGGCAATGCTGATGATCAGCAAACCAACCAGGATCACCAGCACCAGCGGTTTCTGGATGCCGGTGGCCACGCGCAACCCCAGCAGATTCGAGACCGTGAGCACAAGCACGACAACCAGCGCCCCCATCCCTTCAGATCGGAGGCCCAGGGGCAGCAGACGGCTGATGGCGTCGCTGAACACAAAAGCGAGCAGAGCAATCGAGCCAGGATTGATCACCGTGGCCTTGGTCCAGGCATACAGGAACGACAACCTGCGGCCATAAGCAAGGGTGAGGAAGTGATACTCACCGCCAATGTGGGGGTAAGCGGAGCTGAGTTCGGCATAACAAAGGGCGCCGGTGAAGCTGACCACAGCCCCCACAACCCAGGCCGTGATCAACCAGCCGGGATCCTGGGTGAACTGCGCCACCAGGCTGGGGGTCTTGAAGATCCCGGCTCCGATCACCAGGCCAACGATCAGGCAAACAGCTTCCCATTGGCGGACCACCCTGGCTGGATTGGTCTGGGCTGATGAGGAGGTCGTGATGGAATCTGCCTGCGCGCACAATTGGCTCATGGCCGACTCCGAAGCGCCTGGCTGATCCGGCCACCTGACAGCTGCACGTCCACCCCCTGATCGCTGAGGGTTCCAGCAAGGATTCCGGCTCGGACCGTTCCCTTGAACGTGCCGCGGGGTTGGTCACCCTTGGCTGATATGGTGCCGTAGGTGAAGCTCATCACTTCGCCCCGCATCCGTCCGGAGAGAATGCTGAGGCTCTCCCCATTGAGCAGCAGGCGGCCGCCCAGCATCTGGAAGGACTGCTGGATGTCAAGCTCCGCTGCCGGCTTCGCCCCCTGAGCGCCCAGCTGCCAACGGCCCTGCACCGAGGCCGGAACCACCCAGAAATAGCCTCTGCCCCCTTCCAACTCAATGGTGGCATCAGCCGGCCAGGTGCCCATATCGAAGGAATTGGATACAACGCGTGTGCCCGGACGCGTCGCCAGGATGGTGGGCTTCAGCTTCACGTTGAGTTGTGGCAGGAGATAAAGCGTGAGCACAGTGGCTTCGCTGAAATCCTCTTTGAAGATGTCTCCCCTGATGAACGTCACCTTGTCGCTCACTGCGGCCCGAGCGGCATGACGTTTGGCAAGAGCAACCAGATCTGGGTTGTACTCAATACCAAGCGCTCGAATGCCGTAGCGCTGAGCGGCACCAATCACAATCTTGCCGTCTCCTGAGCCAAGGTCGTAAAGAATGTCGCCGTCCTGGATGTTTGCGATGTCCAACATCGCCTGCATCAGGGCATCCGGCGTAGGCACCCAGATCACGTCCTTCCCTTCCTGACCAACCCTTGGCTGGTACAGCACATCGCCTGGCATGGCTTGGGTGCCATCTTCCTTTGCAGCAACAGATGGCAGCAGCCAGACCAACAACACGGATGCGACCAGGGCCAGGCCATGGATCCTTGCCGTCGAACGGCTTGTTCTTCGAGCCGACCCCAAGAGTCCGACTGGATGACCGCCGCAGCGGAACAAAGAGGGCATCACCTCAATGGATCATCTCGGGACCATCTTGGTGGCCTTCGCTGCCAGGTTGATGTGTTCCACAGCACTCGAGATGTCCATTCTGATCAAATGGAAAATCCACTCTCTTGCATGCGATAGCGGAGTGAAATTCCCATAAACCGGGCCGAAATCTTCCCCTTTCGCCAGCGGCCTTCTGCATCGAAATGACGGAGCCTTCACCATCTTGGCGGTGAGAACAATGGCCCTTCACTGGTATTGCGTGCACGCAGGTTGAAGGGCATCGATCCAACCGCCAGCTGTCCCCGCAGGCCGCGGGCACGGTGTGGCGCAGACCTGAGGGCGCGGGCCATCAGGGCAGGGATGAGAAGGGCGGGGAGCAGCGCCAGGCCAGCGACTCCAGCCTGCAGCCGCAGAGAGGTGATTCCTGAGAGGTGAGTCCTGAGGCGCAGCAGCTCGAATCAGTAGGCTCCAGCCAGTGCAATGGCGCCATGGGCAGCAGCTTCGGCCAGCTCTTTCGTATCAGCACCTTCGGCGAATCGCACGGCGGCGGCGTAGGGGTGATCGTGGATGGCTGCCCGCCGCGGCTGCCGCTGGATCTGGCGGCCATTCAGGCCGAGCTCGACCGGCGCCGGCCTGGGCAGAGCCGCATCACCACCCCCCGCAAGGAAGCCGATCAGGTGGAGGTGCTCAGCGGGCTGCTCGACGGGGTCACCCTCGGCACCCCGATCGCCATGGTGGTGCGCAATCAGGACCAGCGTCCCGGCGACTACAAGGACATGGAGGTGGCCTTTCGCCCCTCCCACGCCGATGCCACGTACCAGGCCAAGTACGGAATCCAGGCCCGCAGCGGCGGCGGCCGTGCCTCGGCGCGGGAAACGATCGGCCGGGTGGCTGCCGGTGCGATCGCCAAGCAGCTGCTGGCCCGCGCCCACGGCACCGAGGTGATGGCCTGGGTGCGGCGCATCCACACGATCGAGGCGCAGATCGATCCGGCGCAGGTCACCCTGGCGGCTGTGGAGGCCAACATCGTGCGCTGCCCCGACCCTGAAACGGCGGAGCGAATGATCGAGCGGATCGAGACGATCGGCCGCGAGGGCGATTCCTGCGGTGGGGTGATCGAGTGCGTGGTGCGGCGACCGCCGCCGGGGCTGGGCATGCCGGTGTTCGACAAGCTGGAGGCGGATCTGGCCAAGGCGGTGATGTCGCTGCCGGCCACCAAGGGCTTTGAGATCGGCTCCGGCTTCGCCGGCACCCTGCTGCGGGGCAGTGAACACAACGATGCCTTCCTACCCACTGCAGATGGCAGCCTGCACACCGCCACCAACAATTCCGGGGGCATCCAGGGCGGCATCAGCAACGGCGAGGAGATCTGCCTGCGGGTGGGCTTCAAGCCCACCGCCACGATCCGCAAGGCCCAGCAGACGGTCACGCTCGCCGGCGAGGCCACCACGCTCGAAGCCAAAGGGCGCCACGATCCCTGCGTCCTGCCGCGCGCGGTGCCGATGGTGGAAGCGATGGTGGCCCTGGTGCTGGCCGATCACCTGCTGCGTCAGCAGGGGCAATGCAGCCTCTGGTGACGGCGCTGATGCCCGGGCCCCCGCAGCCGCAGCCGGAGAGCGGCAGGCCGCTGGGAAGCCTGCAGGCTCCCTCAGCAAGTGGTGGAGGCAGCCTGGATGAGCACAGCGTTCCGATCAAGCGGCAAGGCGCACAGGGTTCGCTCAGGCAGCAAGGCAGGCAGGGGTGGCTCAGGCTGAAACGCACACAGGGGTGGCTCAGCATGAAACGCGCTGGGGTGGCTCAGCCTGAAACGTGCACTGGGTTGGCTCAGGCCTGAGAGAGGGGCAGCTCTGCCCCGGTGTGGGCTGGTCTGACTGGAACGTCTGCGGTGTTGGTTGGGGCGGCTGCTGAAGCCAGCGTGAGAGCCTGCAGCACCAGCGCCAGCTGAGGGTCCAGGGCAGCCTCGGGGCCGGCAGTGAAGAGGGCGGAGCCCAGGGTGACCGCCTGCACCCCCGCCGCCAACCAGACGGGCACATCGGCGGGGCGCAGGCCGCCGGCGGCGATGCAGAAGGGCAGCGGCGCCAGGGGACCGGCCAGCAGGCGCCAATAGCCCGGGCCGAGCGCCGCCGCCGGAAACAACTTGACCAGGCCGCAGCCCAGGCGCCGGGCAAGGTCGACCTCCGTGGGGGACATCACCCCTGGCACAAGCAGCAGATCGAGCCGTGCCGCCTCGGCCAGCAGCTCAGGGCACAGCAGCGGCGACATCGCATAGGACAGACCAGCCGCACGCACATCGGCGAGGGCAGCGGCCGTGGTGATCGAAGCTGCCCCCAACAGCAAGCCGGGGAACTGGCGTTGCAACGCCTGGCACTGCTCCACCCAGCCGGGCTGCGGCGACCAGGCCACCTCCACATGCCGCACGCCCGCTGAGGCCAGCTGCTGCACGTGCCAGTGGAGTGTGGCGGCTTCAGAGCAGCGCACCACGGCGAGCAGAGGCTGCTCCCGCAAGGAAGAGATCAGCCCGCCAGTGGCGGGCCCCCAATCTGCAGCCCCAGAGAGGAGCTGCAGAGCATCGGCAGGCTCAGACGTACTCGGCGACCCGCACATCGCTGCGGATCAGCAGCTCCTGCAACTCCTCGGCATCCACGGTTTCCTTTTCCACCAGGATGTCGGCCAGTTCGTCGAGCACCGAGCGGTTGTCGGTGAGCACGCCTTTGGCGCGGCGGTAGGCCTCCTCCACCAGCTGCCCCACCTCCTCATCGATCGCGGCGGCGGTGTCTTCGGAGAAGTCGCGCTCGGCGGCGATGTCACGGCCGAGGAACATGCCGCCCTGGGAGCGACCGAGGGCCACGGGGCCCAGCCGATCGGACATGCCGAAGCGGGTGACCATCTGGCGGGCGACACGGGCCACCTGCTGGAGGTCGTTGGAGGCACCGGTGGTGACTTCGTCTTCGCCGTAGACGATCTCTTCAGCGACACGGCCGCCCAGGGCGACGGCCATCTGGTTCTGCAGGTAGGCGCGGGAATAGAGACCCGATTCCATCCGCTCTTCACTGGGGGTGAAGAAGGTGAGGCCGCCGGCCTGGCCACGGGGAATGATGCTGATCTTCTGCACGGGGTCGTAGTCGGGCATCAGGGCGCCCACGAGGGCATGGCCCGCTTCGTGATAAGCCACGAGGCGCTTGCGCTTCTCGCTCATCACCCGGTCTTTCTTCTCGGGGCCGGCCATCACGCGCTCGATCGCGTCGTTGACCTCATCCATCGACACTTCGGTGAGCTGACGGCGGGCCGCCAGGATCGCCGCTTCGTTGAGCAGGTTGGCCAGGTCGGCGCCGGTGAAACCGGGGGTGCGGCGGGCGACGCGATCAAGGTCGACGTCCTTGGCGAGGGTCTTGCCGCGGGCGTGGACGCCGAGGATCTGCAGCCGGCCCGCATAGTCGGGGCGATCGACCACCACCTGGCGATCGAACCGGCCCGGGCGCATCAGCGCCGAATCGAGCACATCGGGGCGGTTGGTGGCCGCCACGATGATGATGCCGGTGTTGCCCTCGAAGCCGTCCATTTCGGTGAGCAGCTGGTTGAGGGTCTGCTCGCGCTCATCGTTGCCACCGCCGAGACCGGCGCCGCGCTGACGGCCCACTGCATCGATTTCATCGATGAACACGATGCAGGGGGCATTCTTCTTGGCCTGCTCGAACAGGTCGCGCACACGGCTGGCGCCAACGCCCACGAACATCTCCACGAACTCCGAACCGGAGATGGAGAAGAAGGGCACGCCGGCTTCACCGGCAACCGCTTTGGCCAGCAGGGTTTTGCCAGTGCCGGGAGGGCCCACCAGCAGCACGCCTTTGGGGATCTTGGCGCCGACGGCCGTGAAGCGATCGGGGTTCTTGAGGAAGTCGACCACCTCGGTGAGCTCGAGCTTGGCGCCCTCGATGCCGGCCACATCACCGAAGGTGACCTGGGTCTGTGGTTCCATCTGAACCCGGGCCTTGCTCTTGCCGAAGCTCATGGCCGGGTTGCCACCGCCACCCTGGGCGCGACGCAGCAGGAAGAAGAGGCCGCCGAGCAGGAGCAGGGGGAACAGCAGGCTGCCGATCGCCTGTTGCCAGGCCGCCGGCTCGCGGCTGGGCTGCACGGCGATGTCGACGTTGTTGTCGGTGAGGAGCTTGAGGAGGTCCTTGTCAGGGGCGAGGTTGACCACGGCGCGGCCGCCATCGTTCTCGACGATTTGGGCGGTGCCCCGGTCGGGGGAGATGAGCACACGCGACACCTGCTTGCCTTGCACCGCTTCAACGAAATCGCTGTAGCGGAGGGTGCGGGGGGCGTTGGCCGGGTTGGGGCGGTCGAGGAAGGCCGTGCCCACGGCGATCACCACGACGGCAAGGAGCACATAGAGCCCCGCATTGCGCCAGCGCTTTTTCACCCTGTGTGCTCCTGATGAGATGGAAGTAACGGAATGTTAATGGGGCGGCAGGCCGTCAGACGGAGCGCAGCACCTCCACCACGCTACGGAAGGCGAACCATTCCGGGATCTCCTCGCCACTGCGCAGCATCTGGCGGAACTGGGTGCCGCTGAGTTTCTTCACATGCAGCCCGCGGGCCTCGGCGTGCTCGGCGGTCACGTAGCCCTCCTCCTCGGTGTACACGAGGTTCAGCGAGGGCACCGTTTCCATGCCCAGCTCGGTGGCCTGGTCGCGGGCGAAATCCTGGGCCTGGTAAGGGCCGTAGAAGTCGTCGCCGGTAAGGGACGATTTGCAGCCGGCCATGTCGCGGCCGATGATGAAGTGGCTGCAGCCGTAGTTCTTGCGGATGATCATGTGCTGCAGCGCCTCGCGCGGCCCAGCCATGTGCATGGCGTAGGGCAGATAGGCCCAGCGGATGCGGGGGTTGTCCACCTCGGCGGCCAGCCGCTCATACGACTGGAAGCGCACCTCGCCGGCGATGTCGTCTTCCTGGGTGGGGCCGCAGGTGGGATGCACCAGCACCACGGCGTTGGCGCTCACGTTGGTGGCGTGCAGGGCACGGGTGAACAGCTCATAGTGAGCGCGGTGGATCGGGTTGCGGCACTGGAAGGCCACCACGTCTTCGCTGGCAGGCAACTGGCTGCGCACCTCGGCCGGCGTCTGGCAGGGAAAGACCCGGCGGGGCAGCTCCAGGCCCTGCAGGGCGCCGCCGAGATAGAAGCGCCCGCGTTCGCTGCAGATCATGCGCACCGCCGGGTGCTCGATCGAGGTGGTGCCATAACAACCGGCCGCCTCACGCACCTTGTCGGGTTCCCAGCGGCTCTCGACGGTGAGCACCGCCAGGTCCTGGCCGCGGTAGGTGAGCAGCAGGCGATCGCCCGGGGCGATGGTGTCGTCGTCGGTGTCCATCACCACCGGCAGGCCGAACAGCAGGCCCGAGGTGGTGCGGTGCCCGCTCACCACAGCGTGGTAATCCTCCTCATGCATGAAGCCGCGCAGGGGCGAAAAGCCGCCCACCATCAGCAGTTCCACGTCGCAGGCGTTGCGGTCGGAGCACTCCAGCACCCGATCCACACCGGCCTTCACCGCCGCCACCTGCTCAGGCGGCACCCGCAGATCAACGAGCGTGCCGCCATGGGGCGCGATCCCATGAACCATGGGCTTGCCGTCGGCGGAGGTGGTTGAGGTCACGGGCAGCGACGTCAGGGAATGGAGAGATTCTTTCAGAGCACCCCTGCCCCGCTGGAGAGCGGCGAACCCCGGCCCGGTGGGCTCCGCAGCGGGGAGAGCACACCCCCGCTCCGATGAAACGGCAAGAGGGAAAGGCATGAAAAAACCCTTCCGAAGCGGACTCCGGAAGGGCTTGGCGAAAATCGGATGGCCGGGCCTGGCTCAGCCCTCTTCGAGGCGTCCGAACAGCTGGCCGGTCACCTTGACGTCGACGGCCTGCTTGCCACCCATGTCGGTGTCGGACGGCTGGATCGCGGTGAACACGCCGGCGAATTCACCGGTGGCGCTGTCGACCTTGGTGATCGAAAGGCTCATCGAGCCGCGGCCATCGATGTACTGCTTGGTGTTCTCCTTGACCAGCGCTTCATCGTCGCCGGCCGGCACCAGGCCCACAGCGCTGCTGTAGCCGGTGGTGAGGCCACGGCCCTTGGGATCCAGGAAGTTGCTGGTGCGGTAGCTGGGCGTGCGGTAGGTGCCTTCGAAATCGGTGCTGGTGCTGATCGCGGCCCCGTTGGAAGTGGCCAGCAGCTCCTTGCTGGAGAAGGTGAACGGCACTTCCTCACCACCGGGCATCAGCACGGTGATCGGCTGGAAGTCGATGCCGCCGAGCTCCTTGAAGGTGAGGGAGTCACCGGAGACGGTGAGGTCGCCGTACACCTGATCCAGGCTGGAGGTGTAGCGGGTGAGGATCTTGCCGGCCACGAACTGGGCTTCCTGCCGCTTGTTGGCGGGTTCTCCCTTCACGAACACCTCACTGGGGTGGAGGCAGATGTCACGAAGCTGGTAGCGGGCGCCGGAATCGAGGGGAATCGTGCCGCGCGCAGAATCGGGAAGGGTGGGGCAGTCGTTGGCCTTGCCCGTGTTGACGATGTCTTCGTAGGTGACGTTGGTGCGATCAACAGCTTTGGCACCGCCGCCGCAGGCGGTGACCATGGTGAGGCAGAGCGCCAGCACGAGTGCGAGCAGGGGTCGGAAACGCATGGGGAGAAGCCGCGCGGGCAGGGTGAAACCTTGTTAAGGCGTGCGTCGCGGCGATCCTACAGAGGAGAAACCCGGGCTCCTGCAGTGCAGTTGCGCCTCTCAACAACATGACTCACAGCAGCCTGGCCGGTGCGGTTGGGGCCGGCGCGGAGGCCGGCGGGAGCAAGGCACCGAGCGCATCAAGCAGCTGGTGGGCCACAGCCAGTTTCCCCATCGACGCCAGCGTCCGCTCCTCGGCGCCCGGCCCCAGCAGCCAGCCCTGGTTGGTGGCGGCGGCGAATCCGGCACCGGGCTGATCGATCGGATTGGCGAACAGCAGATCACAGCCCTTGCGCCGGAACTTGGCCCGGGCCTGGGGCAGCACATCGCCGGAATGGGCCGCGAAGCCGAGGATCCGCTGGCCGGGCCGGCGCTGGCTCACAAGTTGCTGCAGCAGGTCGGGCACCTCCTGCCAGCCCGCCTGCAGGGACAGCGCCAGCTCCTCCTTGCCCAGCTTGGTGGGCAAGGGCGCTGCCCTGCGGTGGTCGGCCACCGCCGCCGCCATGGCGATCGCATCGGCTTCGGGCTGGAGCGCGAGCAGCCGCTGCTGCAGCTCAGCAGCGGTGACCACCGGGTGCAGCTGCAGCCCCTCCAGCCAGGCGGCCTCCACGCTGAGCGGACCATGCACCAGATCCACCTGCGCCCCCCGCAGGCGGGCAGCCTGGGCCAGCAGCACCCCCATCCGCCCCGTGCTGGGGTTGGTGAGGCAGCGGGCCGGATCGAGGAATTCGCGGGTGGGTCCGGCGCTCACCAGCAGCCGGCGGCCGCGCCAGTCACGGCTGGCGCCATGCAGGCGCAGGGATTCGAGCGCCAGTTCCAGCAGGGCCGGCTCGGCCATCCGTCCATCACCCTGCCGGTCGCAGGCGAGCAACCCGGGCTCAGGGCCCAGCGGCAGCACCCCGGCAAAGCTCTGGAGGTCGTGCCAGTTGCGGCGCACCCCAGGGCTGCTCCACATGGCGGTGTTCATGGCGGCGGCGGCGAGCACCGGCGCCTCGACGGCCAGCAAGGTGCTCGCCAGCAGGGTGTCACCGAGGCCGTGCACCCACCGGGCCAGGCTGCTGGCACTCAACGGTGCCACCACCACCAGATCGGCCCATTCAGCGAGTTCGATGTGCAGCGGCCGCGCCGCCTGGTGGCTCCATTGGTCGGCCTCCAGCAGGCAACGGCGGCGGCTGAGGCTGGCCAGCGCCACCGGGCTCACCAGCCGGGTGGCACTGGGGGTGAGCACGCAGCGCGTCTCGGCGCCGCGCTTGGCGAGGGCACTGACCAGGCCCGGCAGCTTGACGGCGGCGATGCTGCCACTGATGCCCACCAGGATCCGGCACCCCGCCAGGGGATCAGGACGACTGTCGCCCTCATTCCTCATCGAACGGTTCCTGATCCACCAGATGGACGTAGGGGCGGGCCAGCTCCGGGCGGTGAATCGCCAGCGCCCGCATCA
Organism: Sphingobacterium thalpophilum; assembly: GCA_943367595.1. Lineage (GTDB taxonomy): Bacteria > Cyanobacteriota > Cyanobacteriia > PCC-6307 > Cyanobiaceae > MW101C3. Next base: position 32,920 of record CALRJS020000032.1, on the reverse strand, counting down.
GGTGCCAGTCCTGCAGGCCGGCGAAGGGGGTGGGGTAATCGTCTTCATCGAGGCGGCGGGCCAGCTCGGCGATCGCGGCTTCATCAAAGGCCTCAAGCCGCTCGGGGGTGATCGCTGGGCCACCGCTTTCCTGCGGCTGGCCGGCGGCCTCGGACGTGGACGGAGCGATGGGGTCGGCCAAGGCAATGGAGACGGATGTCCGGTTTCATTCCATCGCATCAACGGCCTGACGGCTGCTCGCTGCCTCATCGGCCCTGCCAGCGAACGCCCAGCCGCCCCGGCAGACACCCAGGCGGCAGTGATAGCTTTTCGCCACGGGGAATTAGCTCAGCTGGTAGAGCGCTGCGATCGCACCGCAGAGGTCAGGGGTTCGAGTCCCCTATTCTCCATCGGATTCTCAGGTTTTCAGGGACTCCGTTCAAAGGGGCTCTGCCCCCGCAGGAGATAGGCGTGGACGTAACGCAGCTTTGCTGCATCAACCCGTCAGCCCTCTCCTCGCGTTCGGCCAGAGCCAGGAAGCCACCGTGGCCACCATCGAGGAGGGCCAGGCCATGCCGGCGAATGCAACACGGAGACAGCGAATGCAACGCGGGGGAAAGCAGTCGGGTGGATCACGCACGAAGGGGAGAGCCCGCACTCCAAAGCGATGAGGTGATGAGCCGTTGGTGACCGGACGGTTCATTTCATTGGCTCTATGAGCTCGCGGCGCGACAACCAGGACCACTGCGCACGAGGATGACCCTTCGGGCTGCTGGGAGGCCCGCCTGGCTGACGGGAGCGAATCGGCCAACGGGATCGGATCAGCTGCGAGCAGAAAGGCTGGGCACGGAAAGGCTGCCCGCGGATAGGCGGCTGCCGGCGGAAAGGCCAAGATGGGATCAGGCGCTGGTGGCTTCTGCTTGAACGACCGACGCTCTAGAAGTCGGCGTAGATCTTCTGAAAGGCAGCGAACGTTTCCTGGTTGTTCATTCCAGCCACGGCGACCACGATCGTGCCGATCTTGCTGCTGCAAGAGACATTCAGGGTCATCGGCAAGTCTGCGTGAGCGGCATAGAAATCGGATTTGTCGACCACTTCATGCTCGGATGTAAACCCATGCTTGTTGGCGAGCATGGTGGCTCGTTGAACACAGGCTTCAACAGACTTGACGCCCAGGATGGCGTCTGCATACACGTAGGGAACTGCCAAAGCCGGAAGTGGAAGGGCGATGGCGGAGGCCGCAAGCATGGCGCAGGGCACCAGCCGTGCCAGCCGTGCCAGCCGTGCCAGCCGTGCCAGCCGTGCCGGGCATCCAAAGATTGGCATTGCGTTCCGTGAACTCTGAACAGCTTACCCGGGGTAAAAAGACGCTGGAAATAATGACAACAATCCAACGCATTGAGCAGCGACCCATGCCCATTGAGGAGCGAACCATGGACATTGAGCACGAACCATGCCCATTGAGCAGCGAGTCAGGCCGTGCATCAGCCGCGCTTCATGGCAGACATCACCTCTTAAGAGTGTTCGGGCTCATGGATTCACAGATTCATCCAAAAGGCAAAGAAGCCACGGCTGGCGGCCACCTGCCCTCATCCCCGCTCTCCGCCGGTGGAGGGCGGCTCCCGGACTGAGCAACTCCTGCACTGAAGCAGAGATCACGCTCACCAGGGATGTTGACTCCGGGGCGGCAAACAGCGGCCAGAGATGATCCTCCGCTTCTCACGAGCGAGAGCCGCGCAAGCCTCACGTTCGGGAAGCCTTCAGGCCTCCCATGGAAAACCTTTCGAGCCTCACGTACGCGAGGAGCTCAACTCTCCTGGGGGGAAGCCCTTCCACCCTCTCAAGGGCAGCGCTTCAACTCTCGTGTGCCGGGGCCGCTGAGCTGATGCTGCCCTCCAGCGAGCCGGCGAGGGCGGCCTGGTAGGTGTCACGGTCGGCGGGGTCGCCCACGAGCGTGATGGCGCCGCTCTCGGGCCACCAGTTGAGGCGGAGGTTGGTCTGCTTTTCGTCGAAGACGAACATCTCGTACGCCCCCTTGTGCTCCCAGTGACCGGGATGGTCGAGGCTGGTGACGATGGACTTGAGCTCGTCCAGGCTTCCGTGAAACTGCACGCAGGGGGCATCCGATCCGCCCACTCTTGCAAAACGGTGGCCTCCGGCCTGTTGCCTATGCGACCTGCCGCCAGGCCTCCCCTGCCGGTGCGATGGACTGCAAGGCCTCCCCACATCCTCCAACGACCCACCTGAACCATGGACTGGACCAGCGACGCCGAGCAGAAACTGAAGGAAGTGCCCTTCTTCGTGCGCCCCGCCGTGCGGCGTCGGATCGAAGCGCTGGCGCAGGAGGCGCAGCTCAGCACCATCGATCTCGCCTTCTACGACGAGGCCCGGGCGCGCTTCGCGCGCCGCTGAGTGCGGCATTTCCAGATCGGTTTCCGGGCCGGTTTCCGCGCCGCCTCCGCTGCGGCAGGCACGGCTGGGGGCTCCCGCTTCGCCGCATCCCTTGCCTGGCCAGCGGGTCAGGGGGGGTCGATAGGGTAAAAGGGAGCTCACCATCCTGCCTCCCGCCTCCATGTCGCAGTCAAAGCGAGAACAGGTCGTCAGCCATCTCCGCTACATCCGTCAGGAATTGCGCGAAATGCACCAGGGCGTCATGGAAGACGGCCTGCTGCCCGAGGCCGGCGAGGTGCGCGGCGTGATGGCGCAGATGGAAGCGCTGCTCGAACTGCTCGAGGGCAAGGGCGCCCGCAAGAACAAGGACGGCGACGGCTGAGGCCAGCGGCCCCTTGACAGCACCGGCGGAGGGTGCATCTTGCCGGGACGAGAAACCATTGGTTGTCTGGGGCCGTTCCCATCCCCCTGGCCCGGGCCCTGCCCGGGCTTTTTTATTTCAATCCCCTATGGATGGCGTTTGGGGGTACCCCCCACACCAGAAATGGTGTAAAAAGTGTTTGGCAGTTGTCCGGGCCAGGTGATGGGGATCGCCAGCCGTTGCTCCTGCCACCCTCTTCCGTGACCCGCCTGCAGCAGACCAGGCTTCACCGCCAGATCGGCCAGGCCGGTGAACGGCTGCAAGATTGGGCCCACAACCCCTGGCGCCGGCTGTCTCTGCAGGTGATCACGCTGCTGGGCGGTTTCTTCATGGGGGGCTCGGTGGGCATGCTCATCGGCGCCCTCTCCTATCTCGACCCGGTCGCAGCCCTCGCCTGCGTGGTGCTGATGGAGCTGTCGGTGCGCACCCGCCGCGCCCTGCTGCAGCAGAACGGTGACCGGCTCACACTGCAGCTGGTCGATGCCGCCCGCACCGGCTTTCTCTACGGGCTGTTGCTCGACGGTTTCAAGCTGCTGTGAACGCGTCGGGTTCAGCCGCCGCCAGCAGATACAACAACGCCATCCGGATCGGAATGCCGTTGCGCACCTGCTCTTCCACCAGGCAGCAGCTGGGGTCATCCAGCAGCGCGCCGCTCAGCTCCACGCCACGGTTCACCGGCCCCGGGTGCAACACCGGCACCGTCTTGCCGCACAACTCCAGCCGCCGGTGGCTGATGCCGTAGTGGCGGTGGTAGGTCTCCAGGCTGGTGAGCAGGTGCTGGTGCATGCGCTCCTGCTGCAGGCGCAGGGTCATCACCGCATCGGCCCCCGGCAGGGCCTCCTCCAGCTGCCGCACGATGCGGATCGTGCCGCGGCGCTCCACCGGATCGTGGGCCTGGCCCGGCGGCGGTGCCTGCACGAAGGCCGCAAAACCATCGGGCAGCAGCGTGGCAGGACCGCAGAGCACCACATCAGCGCCGCAGGCGGTGAGCGCCCACAGGTTGGAGCGGGCCACACGGGAATGGAGCACATCCCCCACGATCACGATGCGCTTGCCCGCAAGGGCGGCGGGCGTAGGCGCCGTCGGCTCGAACCAGCGGGCGAGGGTGAGCAGATCCAGCAGCCCCTGGCTGGGATGGCTGTGCAGACCATCGCCGCCGTTGAGCACCGCCACCCGCTCGCCGCTGCAGTCGAGGGCGCGGGCCATGGCGGCGGGCACAGCGGCGCAGGCATGACGCACCACCAGCACGTCGGCGCCCATGGCCACGTAGGTGCGGGCGGTGTCGAGCAGGCTCTCGCCCTTGCTCAACGAGCTGGAGGCCGGAGAGAAACTCTGCACATCGGCCGACAACCGCCGGGCGGCCAGCTCGAAGCTGCTGCGGGTGCGGGTGCTGGGCTCGAAGAAGAGGCTGGTGACCAGCCGGCCCTGCAGGGCCGGTAAACGCCGCGCACCGCTGGTGGGCAGGGAGCGGAAGCGCTGCGCCAGCTCCAGCACGGTGGCGAAGTCGGCGAGGGAGAAGGCGGAGAGATCCAGCACATGGCGGTGGCTCCAGCGGCTCATGGCAGCCCACCCGGTGTGGCCATCGCGGCGGGGCAGAAGGCCGCCGCCGGCCGGGGCGGGCGATCGCCCCGCGCGCGCCGGCTGACGCTGCGACTGGCGCGCAGATACCAGCGCCAGGGCAGCTCCTGGGCCTGGGAAATGCCGATGCGGGTGGTGCACACCATCGGGTCCTCGCCCGCCTGCTCACAGCCCTGCCACCAGCGCTTGAGCGCCTCCGGGCGCGGCGCGATCCAGGCCCCCTGCGGCGGTGCCAGCAGCTGGCGGTCGTGGCAGCGATTCAGGCCGAAACGCCGCGCCAGCAGAGCGGGGCCGGCAGCGGTCCGCTCGGCCTCGCCCGGCAGGGCCACGGCCCTGAGCAGCACCCCACTGGCGTGGTCGTCATGTCCTGTGACCACATTCACGCAGTGATGCAGGCCGTAGGTGAGATACACATACAAGCGGCCCGGCGGGCCGAAGAGCGTGTCGTTGCTGGGAGAGCGGCGGCGGTGCCCATGGCAGGCCGGTTCACTCTGGCAATAGGCCTCGGTTTCCACCACCACTCCCCAGACATGGCCGCCACCAGGCAGGGCGCGCACCAGCAGGCAGCCCACCAGATCGGGGGCCACCTGCTCGGCAGGACGGGCGAAGGCCTTGAGCGGCAGACCGGCGCCGGCCGCAGCGGGCAGCCGGTGATCGCTCGCGCACACGGCTGCGCCCGCCGGGTCGCCACCCGCCAGACTGGCGCCGGCGGGGGTGGTCACAGTCCCTGCCATTCGTCCGATCGGCTCCTTCCCGTGTCCAGCGCTCTCTCCAGTTTCAACCTCGGCACCGTGCTGCTGGCCGGCAGCGGGCTGTTCGTCCTGGCCACGCTCTACTTCGGCACCCGCGGTGGCTTCTACGACACCGACGATTACGACGGCAACGGCACGGCCCACTGAGGCCAAGCCAGCGGGGCCTGCGCCAGGCCCAGCCCGGCCAGCAGCGTTCAGCCCTGGCTGTGCAACCGCTCCGATTCCGGGCAGTCGTCGGCGGTTTCCAGATCCTCCGCACTGCCGCTGCGGCTGAATGAGGCCAGCCGGGTGCTCACGGCCCCGATCGATTCCAGCCGCACGCTCTCCTCCCAGCTGTGGCGCTCGTCGTCGTCGGCCATGTCGTAGCGGAGGGTGACCAGATCGCCCACGATCTCCACCACGGTGGCCTGCTCGATCCAGCGCTGCTGATCCCGCAGGAACACCCACACCGGGCGTTTCTCGCTGCAGAACTGATCCAGCTTGCGGTGCAACATCACCCTCCCGGCCGGCGCCGGACGAGGCCGGGTCAGGCCCGGTTGGCTTCGATCCTAGAGATGATGAAAGGGTCATTTTCATGCGGCGACCGCGCCGCTTTTCGCCGGTGAGCACCACGTCCTCCCCTGCACCGGCCACGGCGGGCAGCAGCACGGCTGCCTCTGCAGCCCCTGCCTCTGCCGCCCCTGCGGCTGACGCCGCCCCCTCCGCACCTGCTGCTGCTGTCGGCGCCGCCGTTCCCGGCCCGGTGGCGAGCAGCGAGGCGATCCGGCTGCAGCTGCGTAGCTGGCCTGAGGTGGAGGCCTATCTGGAGCGCTGCAAAGGGGTGATCGTGCCGCTCGGTTCCACCGAACAGCACGGGCCCACCGGCGCCATCGGCACCGATGCCCTCACCGCAGAAGCGGTGGCGCTTGAGGTGGGGCGCCGCACCGGCGTGCTGGTGACGCCTGCCCAGGCCTTCGGCATGGCGGAGCACCACCTGGCCTTCCCCGGCACGATCAGCCTCCAGCCCGCCACCCTGCTGGCCGTGCTGCATGACGTGGTGCTGTCGCTGGCACGGCATGGCTTCCAGCGCATCTTCGTGATCAACGGGCATGGCGGCAACATCGCCACGGCGCGGGCCGCCTTCGCCCAGGCCTACGGCACCGCCGCCGCCCGGGGGCTGCCCCACGCCACCGAGCTGCGCTGCCGGCTGGCCAACTGGTTCATGGCGGGGCCGGTGATGCGGCAGGCCCGGGAGCTCTACGGCGATCGGGAGGGGCACCACGCCACCCCCAGCGAAATCGCTCTCACCCTGCACCTGGAGCCCAGCCTGATTGCCCTGCAGCGCCCCCTGCCGGAAGCGGCGCCAGCGGGCCCGATCCACGGTCCGGAGGATTTCCGCCGCCGCCACCCCGATGGGCGCATGGGCTCCGATCCCTTCCTGGCCACGGCCGCCCATGGCGCGGCCATTCTCGATCAGGCCGCCAGCGCGCTCACCGCCGATCTCGAAGCCTTCCTCAGCGACGGGGAACCGGCCGACTGAGCGGGGCGGCGCAGGGCTAGGTTCGGCCTCAGATGGTGAGCTCCGGTGCGATGAGCAGGATCGACAGCGACGACGTGCGCAAGGTGGCCAAACTGGCGCGCCTGGAGCTGCCGGAAGAGAAGATCGCCACTTACACCAGCCAGCTGGAGCGCATCCTCGATTACGTCGCCCATCTCGAGCAGGTGGACACCGAGGGCGTGCCAGCCACCACCCGCGCAGTGGAAGTGGTGAACGTGACCCGGGAAGACCGGGTGGATCCCACGCCCGTGCGCGAGGAGCTGCTGGGGTTGGCGCCGCAGCGCCAGGGCGATTTCTTCCGGGTGCCGAAAATCCTGGCCGATTAGCTTCCTGCGCTCAGCTCACCGTGGAGCGGGGCACGGGGGTCACGGCGGTGCGGTGCAGCAGCGCCAGCACATGCCGGCGTGCGCGGGGGCTGGGGAAGAGCGCGGCGATCGGGCGCAGGCGGCTACGGCGGCGTTTGTGGCTGCGGATGCCGCAGAAGATGTCGTAGAGGAAATTGATGCCGTCGTGGCGGGTTTCAAACAACCCCAGCCGCTGGGGTGAACCTTTGGACTCGAGCAGATCCTGGGTGGCGCGGTAAGCGTCCTGATACTCGAACCAGGGAATCGAAGGCCAGAGATGGTGAACCAGGTGATAGTTCTGGCCCATGATCAGCCAGTTCATTACCCGGCTTGGATACACCCGGGCGTTCTGCCAGCGGTTGCGCGAGAGGAAGGGGCGGTGAGGCAGGTAGTCGAAGAAGAGCCCGAGGGTGACACCCACCATCAGCGCCGAAGCGAACCAGACGTTGAGCACGAAGGGCAGGAAGTTGAAGCGGATCGACGCTGCCACGATCGTGAAGAACAGGGCCCGGGCCAGACCCCACTCGAGCAACTCCCAGCGCCGCCAGAGGCGATGGCGGAAGAAAAACACTTCGTGATAGAAGAAGCGCGGCGCAATCAGCCACAGCGGCCCGAACGTGGACACGATGTGGTCCGGGTCGCGCTTGGGGTCGTTCACATGGGCGTGGTGCTGAAGGTGCACCCGCGTGAACACCGGGAAGCTGAAGCCCAGCAGCAGAGCCGCGCCGTGGCCCATCACCGCATTCCAGAAGCGGTTGGGATGGGCGGCGTTGTGGCAGGCATCGTGGATCACCGTGCCCTCCAGGTGGAGCGCAAGGAAACCGAGCATCAGCAGCACCGGCAACGACCAGTTGCCCACGAACCAGCCCCAGATGCAGAGCCCGGCCAGGGCGTAGCCCGCCAGAAACAGACCCACCGTGGGATTCCACGGCTCCGGCGGGTCGAGATACATCTTCGGCACCGACTGCCGCACGGGGGCCGTGCTGGCGGTGGCGGCATGCTGTTCAGGCGGGAGGGCCAGAGCTTGTGTCATCCCCTGATCCGACGCCTGACTGGCAATGGTGAGCCCTCACCTTACGGGGAAACCGAAGGAAGGGGCGACTCACCCCGCGGCAGCACCAGCTCCACCAGCGCACCACCGGCTGGATGGTTGCGGGCCTCCACCCGACCGCCATGGGTGAGGGCGATCTGCTGCACGATCGCCAGGCCGAGGCCGCTGCCGGAGCGGCGGCTGCGCACCCGGGAGGGATCGCCGCGGTAGAAGCGCTCGAACAGGTGCTTGAGGTCGGTGTCGCTGAATCCACAGCCGCGATCGCGCACCGTGAGTTCCCACCACAGCCCCGTGCCGCTGATGCCCACGTCGATCGCGGTGCCGTCGGGGGTGTAGCGCAGGGCGTTGTCGAGCAGGTTGAGCAGGGCACGGTGAAGGCGGCTGCCATCCCCCCGCAGCGGGGCGCTCGGACAGGCCGCCAGGTCGAGGGTCACGGCGCGCTGGTCGGCCAGGGGGCGCAGGCTGCTCCAGGCCTCCGCCAGCAGGTCGCGCAGGTCAAGGCAGCGGTAGCGCTCGTCATCACCGGGGAGGCTGTTCTCCAGCCGCGACAGCTCCAGCAGATCCCCCACCAGCTCCCGCAACCGCTCCAGCTCCCGTTGCAGCCGCTCGATCAGCACGACGTTGGAACGGGTGGCCTGGGCGGCCAGGCTGTCGCCCACCAGCAGCAGGGCCGTGAGGGGCGTCTTGAGCTCGTGGGCCACATCACTCACCCAGCGACTCTGTTGATCGAGCTGGGATTCGAGCGAGCGGCGGCTGCTGAGCCACACCGCCATCCAGCCGTCCTCACCGGGCAGCAGGGTGGCTTCCAGCGGCTCGGCCCCGAGGCTCCACTCCACCCGCTGAGCCCGCTCCAGCCGGCGGGAGCGCTGGATGCCCTCCTCCAGCTCGGGTGAATGAACCAGCTGGCTGATCTCTTCGCCACGCAGCAGCGAATCGGCGGGCAACTGCAGCAGATGCTCAGCCTTGGTGTTGATCGCCTGGATGGTGCTGGCCCGGTCGAGGGCCAGCCAGCCATGCGGGGCCGCATTCAGCCAGGCGAGCAGCTGGGAGCGGCTGAGCGGGGGGGACGCCAGCGCACGGGCCTGAAGCGAACGGCGGCGCCAGTTGGCGGCCGCCCGGGCCAGGCCCCAGCCGATCAGCACGCCGAAGGCCAGGGTGAGCAGAGACCTCACGGGAACAGAGACCTCAACCGAAGCGGTAGCCGAAGCCTCGCACCGTGAGGATGTGTTCGGGGGCGGAAGGGTTGGCCTCCAGCTTTTCCCGCAACCAGCGGATGTGCACGTCCACGGTCTTGGTGTCCACCACGTAGTCGGTGCCCCAGACCTCATCGATCAGCTGGTTGCGGTTCCAGACCCGGCCGGGGTTCTGCATGAAGAACTCCAGCAGGCGGTATTCCTTCGGCGAAAGGTTCACATTCACCCCCTCGCGGGTGACGCGGAATTCATCGGGGTAGAGAGTGAGACCCGCATGGCTGATGGCGGGGCGCACCGGAAAGCGCTCGGACGGACCCTGGGAGCGGCGCAACAGGGCGCGGCAGCGGGCCACGAGCTCACGCAGCCCGAACGGCTTGACCAGGTAATCGTCGGCGCCCAGCTCCAGGCCGAGCACCCGATCGGTTTCGGTGTCGCGGGCGCTCACCATCAGGATCGGGGTGTGGGCATCGCTGCGGCGCAGATGGCGGCACACATCCAGGCCGCCCACACCGGGCAGCATCAGATCCAGCACCACCAGATCAAAGCCACCGCTCGACGCCTGCTGACGCGCATCGATCTGGTTGATCGCCTGACGGCCGTTGGAGGCACACACCACATCGAAACCTTCATGGCGGAGCGCCTCTTGAAGGGTGGTCCTGATGCCTTCATCGTCATCGACGATCAGCAGCCGTGGCATGGGGGTTGCGGCCCAGGGGACATCCTGGGCTGAAGCTAGGCCAGGCTCCTGCGGGCTCATCGGCGCTTGGGCAGATGGCTGATCACCAGATGGCGCTGCCCATCGATCTGCAGCCAGCCTTCTTCACGCAGCACGCCCAGCACGCGGGTGACGGTGACGCGGGTGGTGGAGAGGGCGCTGGCCAGTTCCTGATGGGTGAGCCGCAGGTTCAGCCGCAGGCCGGTGTCGCAGGCCTGGCCATAATCCTGAGCCAGCAATTCGAGGAAGCCGCGCACCCGCTCTTCCACCCGCCGCAGACCCAGCAGCGACAGCATGGTTTCGGCCTGGCGATAGCGCGACACCAAGGCCTGCATCATCGCCATGGCGAGATGGGGGGACTGCTCGATCTCAGCGCAGGAGAGGCAGAGCAGATCGGAATCGCAGATCGTGTAGGCGCCATAGGCCTGCACATTGGTGAGCGGCTCGCCGAAGGGTTCGTTGGGGCCGGCCAGGCCGAGCAGCAGCGCGTCGCCGTGCATGGTGACGGCCTCGAGTTTCACCATGCCGCGCACCACCAGCCAGATGCTGTTCTTGATCAACGGCACACCGCTTCCGGCGGTGACGTGCAGCAGGTTGCGGTTGCGATAGCTGGTTTCGAGGATGTCTCGAATGGCGCCGCTGCGGCCGGCATCACGGAAAGGTGTCGAAACCATGGCCATCACCCGGGGACACCATTGAGCGTATGGAGGACTACCGACAACGAGGCAAAGGCCGGATAAGGAGTGGGTTAAGCAGCGGCTAAGGCCCCGGACCAAGTTCAAGCACAAGAACAAGATCAACGTGCCTCAAAAAGAAAGGGGGCCGAAGCCCCCTTTGCGATCAGGAATGGCCGAGATGGCCCGTCCCGCTGGCGAACGCCTGAATCTGAGGATCAGGAGCCGATGTTGGCGATGGCCTTGCGGGCGCTGTTGAGGATGGCGCCGCGCAGGGGCACATAACCGAGGTCGTCGGCCTTGCCCTGGGCGGCAGGGCTGAGCAGATGGGTCATGGCCGCGCGGATCGAGCTGGCCTTGGCGCCATTGCCCTTGCGGTACGCCAGCACCCAGGTGAGGGTGGCGATGGGGTAGCTGTCAGCACCAGCCGGGTTGGGTTCTTCACCCGCCAGCATGGAATTGAGCTTGATGTTGTTGAGGGCGGCGGCGCCACTCTTGAGGTTGGGCATCACGAACTTGCCGGCTCTGTTCTGAACGGCAGCCGCGCGGATCCGGCCCTTCACGAACGCCTGGTTGAGGTAGCCGATCGAACCGGGGGTGTTCTGGATGATGCCAGCCACACCTTCGTTGCCCTTGCCGCCCACACCGACGGGCCACTTGACGGCCTTGCCTTCACCGACGCGGCTCTTCCAGGTCGGCGAGAAGGAGGAGAGGGAGTTGGTGAACGCGAAGGTGGTACCGGAACCGTCGGAGCGATGAACCACGGAGATCCGACCGGGCTTGCAACCCAGTTGCTTCCAATCGTTGATCACGCCCAGGAAGATATCGGCAGCCTGCCGTTGGGTGAGCCTCAGGGTGCAACCGGGCTGGTTGTAGGCAATCGCGATCGTGCCGCCCACGGTGGGGAACTGCACCACACCACGGCTCACCTTGGCAGCATCAGCGGCGCTGATCGGCTCATCGGTGGCACCGAAATCAACAGTGCCGGCGATGAATTGACGCACACCCGCGCCCGAACCAACCGACTGATAGTTGACCCTGGTGCCACCACCAGCGGCGAGATCAGCGAAGGCACGTTGGTAGAACGGGGCCGGGAATGTGGCGCCGGCTCCATTGAGTGCGGTCTGTGCTGTGGCCGTCGCACCAACGCCGAGAACAGCAAGAGAACCAAAAACCAGGGCCTTCTTCGCGAAGGTCATTGGAGCAGCCGATTGAAAGACTCCTGATAGTTAGCAGCGACAGATGACCAGGCGTGTAATGAATCGGTTAAGAGCCTGTCAAGATCAGAGATGAAAGGAACATTCTCAGCGCGAATGGGCTGTTCATGAACGAAACCACAGATCAAATCGTGTAGAGAGCAACTCCCGCCTGCCGGCCAAGCTGTCTCCACCGGCCACGCCGGCAGCGCCTGCCCGCTCCCTCCTCCGGACTCACCCCTCCTCCTGCTTTTCATGTCTCAGCTGCAGCAACCCTTCGAGCCCCTGCCGCCACCGCCCGAGGCCGAAGCGCTGATCGAAGTGCCGGTGGCGGAGCTGCAGCCCACCCAGATGTGCATCGGCATGGCGGAGGTGCTGCACCGGCGCGCTGATTTCCGGGGCGAACCCGACCAGCAGCGGCGCAGCTACCTGAGGAAGAAGCCGGTGCCGTTGGCGCGCAGCGCCGCTGGCGACCTCTGGATGGTGGACCGGCACCACCGCCTGCGCGGCCTGCTGGATGTGGATCCCAGGGCCACCGCCTACGGCTACGTGGTGCGTCAGCTCGACCACAGCGACCGGCCCTCGGTGCTGCGGGAGCTGCAGGCGCTGGGGTGGCTGTATCTGTTCGACGGCCGCGGCCAGGGCCCCCTGCCGCCGGAGCGGCTGCCCAGCAGCCTGCTGGAGCTGCACGACGATCCCTACCGCAGCCTGGTGTGGAAGCTGAAGCGGGAGGGGGTGATCGAGGCGGCCCCCCTGATTCCCTTCCATGAGTTCCGCTGGGGGGCCTGGCTGCGCAGCCGGTACCTGCCGCCGTTCACCTCCCTGCGGCTGGAGCCGGCCCTGCCGGCCGCCCGCGCCCTGGCACGCTCCCAGGCCGCCTCGCGGCTGGCGGGCTGGAAGGGCTGACGGCTGATCGCTGATCGCTGATCGCTGATCGCTGATCGCTGACGGTCGATCACGGTGGCGCTGGGCGGATCACCACCGCCGAACCGCTCCAGCAGAGGGTCACCGCCCGGTCGCAGATCTGCGCGATGTCGAGCTGATCGTGGCTGACCAGCACTTTCGGCCCCGGCAATGCGCTGAGCTGATCCCGCAGCAGGCGGCGGAACCCGGCGCGGGCGCCGGCATCGAGAGCGGAGAGCGGCTCATCGAGCAGCAGGGCGGCGGGCCGCCCCACCAGCGCCCGCGCCAGGGCCACCCGCTGCGCTTCGCCGCCGGAGAGCTGCTGTGGCCGGCGGTCGGCCAGGGCGCCGATCCCGTAGTGATCGAGCTGCCGCTGGGCACGGCGGCGCGCCTCAGTGGCGCCCAGCCCCTGACGGCGCAGCGGGAACGCCACGTTCTCCAGCGCCGTGCTGAATGGGAACAGCACATGGTCCTGAAACATCAGCCCCACCTGGCGCCGGTGGGGAGGCACAAACAGGCCGCTGTCCGCGTCATCGAGCAGGCGACCGTGCAGGCGCAAGCTGCCGCAATCGAGTGCCAGCAGGCCGGCGATCAGGCGCAGCAGGCTGGTCTTGCCGATGCCGTTGGCGCCGGTCACCGCCACGATTTCATCCCCCACCTCCAGATGGGCCTCGAGGCGCAGGGAGCCGAGCGTGAGCAGCCCGTGCAGCTCCAGGCTCATCGGCCCAGGCTCCACCAGCGGCCGCGCAGCCCGATGATCACAGCCAGGCTCACCAGCACCAGCGCAAAGCTGAGCGCATAGGCGGTGGTGGGCTGGCTTTCGAGCAGCAGGTACACCGCCAGCGGGGCGGTCTGGGTGCGGCCCTCGATGTTGCCGGCGAAGGTGATCGTGGCGCCGAACTCCCCCAGCGCCCGCGCCCAGGCCAGGGCGGTGCCGGCGGCCAGCGACGGCAGCAGCAGCCGCAGCGTGACGCGCAGGAAACAAGCGAGCGGCGCGGCGCCGAGCGTGGCGGCGGCCTGCTCGTAACGGGGATCGATGCCGCGGAGCCCCCCCTCCACCGCCAGCACCAGAAAGGGCAGCGCCACGAAGGTCTGGGCGACCACCACCCCCGCCAGCGAAAAGGTGAGCTGCACGCCGAGCACCTGGTGCAGCCAGCCGCCGATCAGACCACCGCTGCGGCCATAGGCGCCCAGCAGGGCCAGTCCCCCCACCACGGGCGGCAGCACCATCGGCAGGATCACCAGGGCGCGCACCAGTTGCCGGCCCGGAAAGCGATCACGCGCCAGGCTCCAGGCCAGCGGCAGGCCGAGCAGCAGCGCCAGGGCGGTGGCCAGCAGCGAACTCAGCAGGGAGAGCCCCAGGGCCTCACGGGCCTGGGGGGTGGCGAGGTCGCTGAGCAGGCTCGTCCAGCGCACCCCCTGCAGCAGGCCCACCAGCGGCAGGGCCAGGAACAGCACCGCCAGCAACGAGAGCGGCAGCAGGCTGCGCAGCAGGCGGGGGGAATGGCGGACGGGTCTGGCCATAGACTGGGGGAAGGCCTGTGGCCTCTCAGGGCGCGGCAAAGCCAGACCGCCTCAGGATCGCCTGCCCACGGGCCGAGGTGACGTGGGCCACGAAGGCCCGGTCGATCGGCCGGGCCCCACCGGCGCGCACGATCGCCAGGCCATACCAGGCACTGATGTTCTGCGCCGCCGGAATCTCCACGCCCTCGACCGCCCGGCCGGCGGCGCGCACATCGGTGGCATAGACGATCGCGGCAGCGGCATCGCCGCGGCTCACCGCCAGCAGGGTGGCGCGGGCATCGGTGCCGCGGCTGAGGCGGGAACGCTCCAGGCGCACCCCGGCCCGCTCCAGCACGGTGGCGGCATAGCGACCACAGGGCACGGCGGCGCCGCACAGTGCCACCACGGGGGCACGCCTCAGATCGGCCAGGCCGCGCAGGTGCAGGGGATTCCCCGGCTTGACGGCGATCTGCAGCCGGTTGCGGGCCAGGGGTAGCGGCTGGCTGCGCAGATGGCCGGAGTCACGCAGGGCCTCCAGGCTGCTGCGGTCGGCGGCGGCAAACACATCCACCGGCGCGCCGGCCTGGATCTGGCGCAGCAACGACGACGACGCACCCAGGTTCAGGCGCACCACGGTGCCGGGGTGACGACGGCGGAAGTCGTCGGCCAGCGCCCGGAAGGCATCAGTGAGCGAGGCAGCCGCCGAAACAGTGAGCACGCCGCCGGAGGTGGCGGTGGTGGCGGTGGCTTTGGCCGTGGCTGTGGCGGTGAGCACCAGCACGGCGCTTACGCACGCGGCCAGGAGCGCCAGCAGGCTTATGCCAGCCGCCGCCGGTGTGGCATTGCGAACAGAACGTTGGCACGTTGGGGTAACTGACGAAGGCTCCCGAGGGGAAAACCCACCCTGGGGGTCTCGGCCAGCGCCCATACGGTGAAGGGAGTGGCGTTCAGGCATGCAGAGCCACGGGTTCGGCTTCTACGTGGTGGTGTTCTTCGCAGTGATCGTGCTGCGCTACTTCCTTGTGGCCGGAGTGTCCCATCTGCTGTTGTACCGATCGGAGCCGAGGGGAGCCACAGCGATCGTGGCCGCAGCGGCAGAGGGCCAGCCGCGGGCGATCGGCCGCCGCCCCGCGCGCCACTGGATCGGCCATGACATCCGGCTCTCGATGATGTCGGCGGCGATTTTCGCACTGGCCACCGCCGCGATGATGACGGCCTACAACCATGGCTTCACCCTGCTCTACGACGGCAGCAGCGGGCGTGGCCTGCTCTATGCCGCGTTCAGCTATGGCGCCGTGCTGATCCTGCAGGACGGTTATTTTTTCGCCACCCATCGGCTGTTCCATCACCCTGCCCTGTTCGCACGCTGGCATCAGGGTCATCACCGATCGCCGTGCCCTACACCATGGACCTCCTTCGCTTTCGATCCGGCCGAAGCGGCGGTGCAGGCGGTGTTCCTCGTGGCGATCGTGTTTGTGGTACCCCTCCATGTGGTGACCCTCCTGGCGGTGCTCACCACCATGAGCGTGTGGGCGGTGGTGAACCACCTCGGCCTCGATCGCCTGCCCGGTTCATTTCCCCACCACTGGCTGGGCCGCTGGGTGATCGGCCCGCAGCATCATTCGCTCCACCACCGCAGGCACAGCGTTCACTTCGGTCTTTATTTTACGTTCTGGGACATCCTCTGTGGCACCCAAGACCCTGTCTACAGCAGGGAACTGAGCCCTCTTCCAGAGCCATCAGGCCCGGTGTCGCCAGGGACCAGCTAAGCGAAGACACTCCATTATCGGGCTCGGTCATACGTTGTTGCCGCTGGATCGCGGCTTGAATTGGCCGCCCACTTGCAGAGGCATACCCTTCGATTGCTATGTTGAAGACGTCTTCAGGCGCATCCGAACATGCTCACTGGATCTGATTTGCTGGCCAAAGTCAAGGAGCTTGGCGATGCCTCCAAGTCTGAGCTCGTCCGCAGCTGCGGTTATCTCAGCACCAAGAAGGACGGCACCGAGCGGCTCAACTTCACGGCCTTCTACGAAGCGCTGCTGGAAGCCAAAGGCGTGAGCCTCGGCAATGGCGCGGGCTCACCGGTCAGCAAAGGCGGCCGCAAACTCAGCTTCGTGGCCACCGTGCAAGGCAACGGCAACCTGCTGGTGGGCAAGGCCTACACCGGTCTGCTCGATCTCAAACCTGGTGATGAGTTCGAACTGAAACTGGGCCGCAAGCAGATCCGCCTCGTGCCGGTCGGCGGCGACGACACCGACGAAGACTGATCGTCGGCCCCGAGCGATCAACCCTGAGCGAAGGGTGTCGCAGCCAGTTGCTGGCGCAGGCGATCAATTGACCGACCGGTCCTGTCGTGCTGCGCCACCCAAACGAGCGGGCACAGGATCAACGAGAACCCCAGGGTGAACGGGGCCAGGCCCAGCGCCCACAGGATGCATTGGTTACCGCAGAGATACTGCACCCGCTGGTGCTCGCTGATCATTCCGTACCGCCGGGCGGTCATCACGATCGCCTGTTCTTCTTCCGTCAGTCCCATCGCCAGGGGGCTCTTGGAGGCGCAGAACTGTTGTAGAGGCCTCGGGTTGAGGTTCCGTTAAGGCCACCTGGCCGGAGCACTCATCAGCGTCAGTGGCGCCACAGGTCGTTGTGTCGACCAGCACGGCGATGGGCTGTTCAGGGTGGTGAACGGTGCCGAGCTGCCAGGTTCCGAGCTGTAGCGCTGCCGGCTGCGGTGGAGCTGGCTGCTGGGATGCAGGCTGGCATTGAGCTGGCTGTCGTTCAGCCCGGTGCCGTTGTGCCGAGTTGTCGGGTGGCGTTTTCCCAGGTGCCGCTCTGGCGGCTGATGCGGCTCGATTGCCTTGTGCCGATCAGCGGCAACGTGGGGGTTGGGGGCCTGGCCGTTCAGCCGGCTGCTCAGGCGTTGTCGGCTCGTTCGATCGGCGTCAGGCTGCGCAGGTAGCGCTTGCGCTGCCCTGAAGCCCATGGCTCGTCGATGCGCGCGGAAGGGGCGCCGTCGGGGTCAACTTCGGGACCGGCCGGCTCAGGCCCGGTCAGGGATCGGGGAAGCGACTTGTTCATGATGACACATTAAGGAGGCGGCTGGCAGGCCGTTGGTGCGCGGCACAGCCAAATGCATGTGTCAGCGAATGCCAAGCGATCCGGCGGCCCAACCTATGGGAGGCACGATGGTGGGACCCCCTTGCACCAGCCGGCGCCGAGGCCGAACACCCCCCGTCTGATGCTGTTTCACATCCGTCACCGCCTCGATTACAGCTACGACCGTCCGGTCTTTCTTGAGCCGATGACGCTGCGGCTGACGCCGCGGCAGGACGCCAGCCAACGCCTGCTGCGCCACAGCCTGCGCATCGTGGATCCCCCCATGGGCCAGGCGAGCATCGTGGAACCCGACGGCAGTGATGCCGTGGTCCTGTGGTTCGGGGAGAAGCGGCAGTCGCTGGTGATCGAGGTGGAGTCGGTGGTGGAGACCCTGCGCGACAACCCGTTCGCCTGGATCGTCACCGATGCCGGCGCCCAGCAGTTGCCGGCGCACTACCAGCCGGGCGAAGCCGCCTCGCTGGCCCCCAGCCGCGGCGGCGCCGTGGCGGAGCCGGTGCGCAGCTGGGCGGCCGAACTGGCCGCCGGCGCCCAGCACAACACGCTCGATTTCCTCACCCAGCTCACCGACACCATCCACCTCACCTTCCACCATGTGGGCCGGCCGGACGGTGAACCGCTGCCTGCCGTCGATTGCCTCACCAGCCGCTGCGGTGCCTGCCGTGACACGGCGATGCTGTTCGTGGAGGCCTGCCGCAGCCAGGGTCTGGCGGCACGCTTTGTGAGCGGTTACTCGATGCATCACCCGCCGGAGGTGAGCGAGCAGGAGCTGCATGCCTGGGCGGAGGTGTACATGCCCGGCGGGGGCTGGCGCGCCTACGACCCAAGCCTCGGGCTGGCCGTGGCCGACGGCCATGTGGCGATCGCCGCCGCGCCCGACCACCAGCTGGCCGCACCGGTGTCAGGCACCTACCGCGGCACCGGCATCGGTTCCAACATGGGCTACACCGTGCGGCTGCGGGCGGCGGCAACCGCCGCGGAGCTGAACCTGCCGCCCGTCGAGGCCTTCCCTGGTGGCGGCGCTTCGCTGGGCGGCGGCGCTTCGGTGGGCGAGGGGGCCGCGATCCGTTGAGCCTTTTCCCCACCCTGCCTGCCCAGCTGCACCGCCTGGCCGCTTTCACCGACCGCGCCGATGGCGGCAATCCGGCCGGGGTGTGGGTGGGCGAGGCGTTGCCGCAGGACGAAGCGATGCAACGTCTCGCCGCGGCGGTGGGATTTTCAGAAACCGCGTTCCTCGCCCCGGTACAGGGCGAGCAGTGGCAGGTGCGCTACTTCAGCCCGGCGGGGGAGGTGCCCTTCTGCGGCCACGCCACGATCGCGGCCGCCGTGCTGCTGGCGGACACCGGAGCCGGCCGGAGCTTCGTGTTTCACACGCCGGTGGGGGCGGTGCCGGTCCAGGTGGAGGAGCGCGAGGGACTGCTGCAGGCGTCGCTCACCTCGGTGGAACCCCAGCAGGCGCCGGCCTCTGAGGCCCTGGTGGCCGCAGCGCTCGAGGCCCTGGGCTGGCAGGCGGCGGAGCTCGACCCGGCCCTGCCGGCGGTGAAGGCCTACGCCGGCGCCTGGCACCTGGTGCTGGCTGCCGCCACAGCCGAGCGGCTGGCCCGGCTCCAGTACGCCTTCGAGCCGCTCAAGGCGCTGATGCTGCGCGAAAACCTGCTCACCCTGCAGCTGGTGTGGCGCCAGGACCGCCAGCTGTTCCACAGCCGCAACCCCTTTCCTGTGGGCGGGGTGGTGGAGGATCCGGCCACCGGCTCGGCTGCGGCCGCGTTCGGCGGATACCTGCGCGCCGCCGGCCTGGTCGCCGTGCCCACCACGCTGCAGATCCGCCAGGGCGAGGCCATGGGCCGGCCCAGCCAGCTGCGGGTCACGATTCCAGCCAGCGGCGGGATCGTGGTGAGCGGCGGCGCAGTGCGCCTGCCTTGAGCGGGCGGGGCCTGGGCGCGGCGCGCGGGCTGCTGCTGGGCCTGGCGCTGGGTCTTGGCCTGGGCCTGGGCCTGGGCGTGGTGGCAGCCAGCGGCCCCGGCAACGCAGCAGGCGCGGGTGGTGTCGGCGGGGTTGGTGCTGTTGGCGGGGTTAGTGGCCGCAGTGCTGGTGAGGCTGGGCCCGACGCCCCCTGCGAGGCGCTCCGGGCCGCGCTGGAGCAGGCCCTGCGTCAGGCGCTGGCGGCGGAAACGGCCTTGCTGTCGCGCACCCGCCGCGAGATCTGCCCCGACCTGGAGGTGCTCGCCGAGGCCCCGGCGCTCGATTTCGGTGCCCTGCGGGCCTGCCGGCTGGAGGCCGAGCGGCAGGTGCAGAGCCGCTGGCCCCTGCTGTACACCGATCAGGCCCGGTTCCGCTACTTCAGCCCCGCCGGGGCGGCCCTGGCGCGTGAGGCGGATGCCCTGCGGCAGCGCCGCGCGGCGGCGGGCTGCCTGCTCAGCTCACAGCCAGGCCGCCGGATCGAGGAAAGCGTCCACCGCACGGGCTGCCACCAGCACCTGTTCGTTGCTGGGATCGAGCGGGCCGGCCAGCAGGTCGGCGCTGCCGATCACGGCGCCGGGCGGTAGGGCGCTCTGGTCGGGGTCGTAGGCGGTGGGGTGGGTGACGCTGCTGGAAAAACCGCGAAAGATCAGCAGTTCAAAGGGCTCCCAGGCAGACGTTTCATCAGGAGGGTCCAGCGCCAGGGGCAGCTGCCCGCGCAGGCGCAGGACACGGTCGGGGCGCTCGCGGCTGATCTGCTCGAGGCGCTGCAGCAGGGACGACGGGCCCGGCCCCATCAGAAGCCGCCCGCCACCCGGCCGAAGCGGGGCAGCCGCACCAGCAGCCACTGCAGCATCCCCACCGCGTAGAAGGCCAGCGCCAGGTAGCCGAAGAAGGCCGTGAGCCCAGGGGTGAGCTGCCCGCCGAACACGAAGCCGAACACCCGCACGGCCACGGCGTGCAGCTGCCGGGGCGCCTCCAGCCACACCTGGCACACCGGCCGGTTCACCCCACCCACCAGGCAGGTGAGCGCCGTGACGCTCAGCACCGCTGCGGTGACGCCGTAGACAGTGAGCGCCCAGCGCCAGGCCCGCACGGTGAGCGGCAGGGGCCGCCAGGGGGGCAGGTCGTCGAGTTCCTCGTTGAGATCCACCCAGAACCACACCGCCACCACCACCAGCACTTCGGCCACCAACGCCAGCACGTATCCCAGCGGGCGGGCATCGATCAGCAGCAGCACGGAGATGCCCAGCAGGCTGGCCACCTTCCAATAAATGGAGAGCAGACGCACCAGGGCGCCTTCCCGCCGCGCGACGGCCCACACCAGCAGAACGAACGGAAGCCCGAGGGCGAACACCACCGCCAGGCGGTAATCCAGCCAGACCAGGGTCCGATAAAGCAGATCTGGCACAGGGGCGGTACGGGAAGCGCCATTATCCGTAGTCGTGCTCCGGCAGTAGGGTCCAGTCCATGGCTGCGCTTTCCCTGCCCTCCTGGCTCAAACGCGGTGAAGCGCCGGCCTCGTGCCAGACGGCCCTGTCCCGTCAGCCGTCGCTGGAGGCCGCTGTCGAGGAGGTGGCGAAGGCCCTCGGCAACCGTGGCGCCAACGATCTCGCCCTGGTGTTCTGCTCCACCAGCTACGCCAGCGACCTGCCACGCCTGCTGCCGCTGCTGCGCAGCCGCCTGAATGCGCGCCACTGGATCGGCTGCGCCGGCGGTGGGGTGGTCGGCACCGACGCCAGCGGCCAGGCGCGGGAACTGGAGCAGCAGCCGGCGCTGAGCGTCACCCTGCTGCGGCTGCCGGGGGCCGATCTGCAGCTGTTCGAGCTGGATCCGGCCTCCCTGCCCGATCTCGACGGCGACAACCTCGACTGGATCAACTGGGTGGGCGCTGACCCGGAGCGGGCCCGCTCCATGCTCCTGTTCGTGGATCCCACCTGCCAGAAGATCAACGATCTGATCAGTGGCCTGGATTACGCCTACCCGTCTGCCGCCAAGGTGGGCGGCATCGCTGGGCACCACAGCGCCGAACACGGCTCGCTGCTGTTTGACGGCCGCGTGCTCACCGGCGCGGTGGGCTGCCTGATCGGTGGCGCCTGGCGGCTGGATCCGGTGGTGGCCCAGGGCTGCCGGCCGATCGGGCCAGTGTTCGAGATCGAGCAGGCGGAACGGAACGTGGTGCTGCAGCTCAGCTCCGGCGCGCAGACCAACAGCCCGGTCAACTGCCTGCAGGGGATCCTGCAGTCGCTCACGCCGGCGGAACGGGAGCAGGTGCGCCATTCGCTGTTCCTGGGCGTGGCACGCAGCAACTTCAGCCTTCCCGGTGACAGCAGCCAGGGGGAGCCCACCGCCTTCCTGGTGCGCAACCTGCTGGGCGTCGACCCGCGCAACGGCGCCGTGGCCGTGGCGGAAAAACTGCGGGTGGGCCAGCAGGTGCAGTTCCAGCTGCGCGATGCGGCCGCCTCACGCCAGGAGCTGCGGCAGCTGCTGCGCCGCCAGGCCCGCACCGAGGACACGCCCCTGGCGGCGTTGCTGTTCGCCTGCCTGGGCCGCGGCGAAGGCCTCTACGGCCAGCCCGATGGCGATGTGAGCGTGTGCCGCGAGCAGTTCCCGCAGGTCCCGATGGCCGGTGCCTTCTGCAACGGCGAGATCGGCCCTGTGGCAGGCACCACCCACCTGCACGGCTACACGGCCAGCTGGGGCTTCCTGGTGCCCAACCACGACGACGACGGCGTGCCCCCCGCGGCGGCCCGCGCCGAGGGCTGAGCCTTGGTGCGTCAGCACGTCAACCCGCTCAGCCGGGTGCACCAGCAGCCGCGGCCGTTACCGCCGTTGCCCGAGCTGTTCGCCCAGCCCCAGCTGCCGCTCCATCTCGATATCGGCAGCGCCCGGGGCCGCTTCCTGCTGGCGATGGCGCCGCTGCAGCCGGGCACCAACTTTCTTGGGGTGGAGATCCGCCGGGTGCTGGTGGAAGCCGCCGAGCGCGACCGCCAAAGCCTGCAGCTCGACAACCTGCGCTTCCTGTTCTGCAACGCCAATGTGAGCCTGCTGGACTGGCTGGCGCAGCTGCCGCCGGGCCGTTTGCAGCGGGTCACGCTGCAGTTCCCCGATCCCTGGTTCAAGCAACGGCACCAGAAGCGGCGGGTGCTGCAGCCGTCGCTGGTGGCGGCCCTGGCGGCGGCCTTGCCCCCCGGCGGCGAGCTGCTGCTGCAGAGCGACGTGGAGGCGGTGATCGTGCCGATGGTGCAGGTCACCGAGGCGAGCGGCTGCTTCGAGCGGCCTGCCGAGGATCCGCGGCCCTACCGCCCCACCAATCCGCTGCCGGTGGCCACCGAGCGGGAGCAGCACGTGCTTTTGCAGGGGCTGCCGGTGTACCGGGTGCTCTACCGGCGCAACAGCGCGGCCGAGCCCGATCCAGGGGGGCTACCGGGTGCAGGGGGGCTGGAGGAAGCCGCCTGCCGCACCCATAATCCGGCCACGCCCGGCGCCTGAATGACTTCCACCTCCCCCACCGCCCTGGGCCCCGCCAGCGGCTCCGTTCCCTGGCTGCTGCGCTGGCAGGGTCTGCTGGCGGGCTGGGCGGCCGGGCCGCTGGGCCGCCGCCTGCCGCTGCTGGCCGGCCTGGTGCTCTGCGCGCTGATGGCCGGGCTGCCGCTGGTGACCCGCGCCGGCCTCACCCTGCTGATCACGGCGGCGGGGCTGCTGTGGCTGCTGTGGGCGCTGTGCACACCGGCAGGGCGGATCGGGCCGATCAGCGGCTGGCTGCTGGTGATACTGGGCGTGTCGGTGCTGGCCACGGGCTTTTCGCCGGTGCCTGCGGCGGCGGCCACCGGGCTGATCAAGCTGCTGAGCTATCTCGGGGTGTATGCGCTGATGCGGCAGCTGCTGGCCACGGCGCCGCCCTGGTGGGACCGCATCACCGCCTGCCTGCTGGGCGGCAGCCTGCTGGTGAGCGTGATCGGCATCCGCCAGCTCTACGCCGATTCCTCCGCCCTGGCCCGCTGGTCGGATCCCAATTCGGTGGCACAGGGAACGGTGCGGATCTACAGCACGCTCGATAACCCCAACCTGCTGGCCGGCTACCTGCTGCCGATCCTGCCGATCGCCGTGGTGGCGCTGCTGCGCTGGCAGCGACTGAGCGCCCGGCTGTTCGCGCTCACCGCCGCCGTGCTCGGCAGTGCGGCCCTGGTGCTCACCTACAGCCGCGGCGGCTGGCTGGGCCTGGTGGGCGCCTATGGGGTGCTGGCGGTGCTGCTGCTGCTGCGCTTCACGCGCCACTGGCCGGTGTTCTGGCGGCGGGTGTTTCCGCTGCTGCTGATGGTGCTGGCGGGGCTGGTGCTGGCGGTGGCGATCGCCAAGGTGGAGCCGCTGCGGGTGCGGGTGATGAGCCTGGGCGCCGGCCGGGAGGACAGCTCCAACAACTTCCGCATCAACGTGTGGATGGCGGCCATCGAGATGATCAAGGACCGCCCCTGGCTGGGCATCGGGCCGGGCAACAGCGCCTTCAACCTGATCTATCCGCTGTACCAGCAGCCCAAGTTCAACGCGCTCAGCGCCTATTCGATTCCGCTGGAGCTGGCGGTGGAGGGGGGCATCCCCGGCCTGCTGGCCGGCCTGGGCCTGCTGGTGGCCAGTGTGCGGCTGGGGCTGACCCAGGTGCGCGCCAACGGCCGCCAGGCCCTGCCGGCCCTGGCGGCGGTGGCCGTGATCGCCGGCCTGGCCGTGCAGGGGGTCACCGACACGATTTTCTTCCGGCCGGAGGTGCAGCTCAGCGGGTGGTTCTGCCTGGCCACCCTCTCGGCCCTGCCGTCCGCCGCCGCTGATGGCTGAGGGCCGTGTGAGCGGCGCTGAGCCGCCCCCCCTGCTGGCCGGCTTCGATGCCGGCCAGACCCACACCACCTGCCGCCTGGCGGCGCTGCTGCCCGGTGGCGGCTGGCGGGTGCTGGCGGCAGGCCAGGGGCCGGGGGTGAGCCATCTGGAGGCCGCCGGCGGGGAGCAACGCTTCGGCGACGCCCTGCGCACCAGCCTGCAGGCGGCCCTCAGCGCGGCAGGGCTGGCCGGGGCGCCGCTCACAGGAGCTGGTGCGCCGCTGCTGGCCGCCGCAGGGGTGGGCGCCAGCGGCATCGAGCACGGCAGCGCCGTGCAGCAGCGGGGGCAGGCGCTGGCCGCGGCGGCGCTGCAGCTGCCCGCGGAACGCGTGCTGGTCACCGGCGATGAGCGCACCGCCCTGCGTGGCGCCTTCAGCGCCAACGGCCCCGCCGGCGCCGGCATCGTGGTGATCAGCGGCACCGGCTGCATCGCGCTGGGCCGCGACGGCCACGGCCGCGAGCACCGCTGCGGCGGCTGGGGCTGGCTGCTCGACCAGGGCGGTTCCGCCTGCGATCTGGGCCGCGACGCGCTGGCGCTGGCGCTGGAGATGGCCGATGGCCGGCGGCCGGACACCGGGCTGCGCGCCGCGCTATGGCAGGCGCTCGCCGGGGGCGAGGAGGTGGTGACGGCCCAGCGGGTGAAGGCGATGGTGGTGGCACCGACATTCGGCGCCGCCGGCTTCGCGCGGCTGGCCCCCTGCGTGGAGGCGCTGGCGGCCGCAGGCCACCCGGACGCGCTGGCGGTGCTGCAGCGCTCCGCCGACGCTCTCGCCGCCCTGGTGCAGGGCGTGGCGGCGGCGCTGGCGCTGGAGCAGCCGCGGGTGTGCGGCCAGGGCGGCGCCCTGCGCCACCTACCGACCTACGCCGCGGCCTACCGGCAGGCACTGGCCACCCGTCTGCCCGGCGCCACGCTGGTGGAGGCCGCCGGCGATGCCTGCGATGGTGCGCTCAGCCTCGCCGCCGAACGCTTCGCCGCCCAGCAGCTGGACGACGAGCAGGTGGACACCGAGCAGTTGGACGCCGAGCAGGTGGCCGGCAGTTAACCCGGGTCGATCCATCAGGTGCTGCTGCGTTCAGCAGCAGCGGATCAAACCCCGTTGAGCTCGGCGGCCGCCAGGTCGGCCAGATGCGACGACCAGTGATCGACGGCGGCGGGTTCGGCCGCTTCCACCATCACCCGCAGCAGCGGTTCGGTGCCGCTGGCCCGCACCAGCACCCGGCCTTCGCCGCCCATGGCGGCCTCCGCCTGCGCCACCGCCTCGCGCAGGGGCAGGCACTCCTGCCAGTGCTGACGCCGCTGGCGGTCGGGCACGATCACATTGACCAGCACCTGGGGATAGGGCGAGAAGCTGGTGTCCATCCAGTCGGCCAGGGAGCCGCCGCCGGCGTGGATGCGGGTGGCCACCTGCAAGGCGGTGAGCAGCCCATCGCCGCTCATGCCGTGATGGGCCGAGAGGATGTGGCCCGACTGCTCACCGCCGAGGGCAGCGCCGCTGGCGGCCATGGCGGCATGCACGTGCTGATCGCCCACGGGGGTGCGATCGAGCACGCCACCACGCGCCAGCCAGGCCCGCTCGAAGCCCAGGTTGGACATCACCGTGGCCACCAGGCGGCTGCCGGGCAGCTCACCAGCCGCCAGCAGCTCCCCGCCCCAGAGGTAGAGGATCTGGTCGCCGTCCACCACCCGGCCGCGGCCGTCCACGGCCAGCATGCGGTCGGCATCGCCATCAAACGCGAAGCCCATCGCCGCGCCATGGGCCAGCACCGCCTGCCGCAGCGGCTCCAGGTGGGTGCTGCCGCAGCCCACGTTGATGCGGCTGCCGTCGGGGGTGCCGTGCAGCACGGTGAGATCGGCGCCGAGAGCGCGGAACACCGCTTCGCCGCAGGCGGTGGCCGATCCCCAGCAGAGGTCGAGCACGATCGGGCAGCCATCCAGGCGGCGCCCCGCCACGCTCGCCAGCAGGGTGTCGGTGTAGGCGGCCAGCAGCTCGGGCCGCTGCCGCACGGCGCCACAGACGCCGGAGGAGGCACTGGCCGTGGCGGTGGCATTGGCGCTGGCGCGGCCGTGCAACCCGGCTTCGATCACCTCCTGCTGCTGCCGGTCGAGCTTGTCGCCGGTGGGGCCGAACACCTTGATGCCGTTGTCGTGGGGCGGGTTGTGGCTGGCCGACACCATCAACCCGCCGGCGGCACCGCAACGGCGGATCGCACCGGGCACGGCGGGGGTGGGGCAGAGCCCGAGGTCCCAGACCTCCCGACCCGCCGCCGTGAGACCGGCGGTGAGCGCCGCCACCACCATCGGGCCGCTGCTGCGTGAATCCATGCCGATCAGCACTGGGCCTTCGGGCGGCAGCACCTGGCCGCACCAGTAGCCGACCTGCAGGGCCAGCAGGGGTGTGAGGTGGGTGCCGACGCGGCCGCGGATGCCGTCGGTGCCGAACCAGGTGCCACCGGCACTGAGTGGCGGGCCGATGGGCAGGGGGGCCGGCTCCGCCATGGACATGCAATCGCTGGGCGCAGATTAGGTGCCGGGCTCCAGGCGCGAGCTGCGGGCAGCGGGAGCTACACGCTGCGGCGCGGCCACCACACCCAGCGCACCAGTTCCACCACGGCCCAGAGCAGCAGGGCGCCCACCACCCAGCCGGGCAGCGCCTGCAGCGGCCAGAAGGGGCGCAGGAAGAACACCCCCGCCGCCAGGGCGGTGACGGCCAGGGCGCGGCGGCGCTGGCGGGCACCGGGCAGGGTCGTCAACCAGGGAGGCAGGGAGGGCCGCAGCGCCATGGCGAAAGGGGACGTGGTTCCAGAATGCCAAGACTTTGCCGGCGTCAGCGCCACCCCTGTCGCCTGTGCCCAGTCCGCCAACGGCCGCTGCCCCGACGCGCGGCCCACGACTCTTGGCGTTCACCGTGCTGGGCAGCCTGGCCTTGCTGGTGCTGGGCCGCCAGGCGCTGAATGCCCGGCCCCTGCCCACCCCCGACACCGCCACGGCGGCGCTGGAGCGCACGCGGCAGTGGGACCTGGACCCGGAACGGCGCCGCGAGGCCAGCCTGCTGCTCACGGCCCGGGCGGCGGCCACGCCGGCCCGCCAGCGCCAGCTGCTGCAGGGCCAGGGCTGGGGCCGCGATCCGCTCGCCGCAGTGGTGCTCAAGCTCGATGCGCTGGCCGCCGGCAAGCTCGGGAAACCCCTGCTGGCCACGGCCCGCTGGCGCGAGCTGCTGCGCCGCTTCCCGGCCGACCC
The DNA here is from genome assembly GCA_943367595.1 of Sphingobacterium thalpophilum. Lineage (GTDB taxonomy): Bacteria > Cyanobacteriota > Cyanobacteriia > PCC-6307 > Cyanobiaceae > MW101C3. The sequence goes on along the minus strand of CALRJS020000032.1, from coordinate 5,501 downwards.
CGCCAGCGCCGATGCGCTCTATGAGCTGGGCCGCGATGACCCCGCCCTGCGCGCGCAGCTGTGGCAACGCTTCCCCGCCCACCCCGCCGCGCTCGCCGCCGCCGCCGAGGCGGGTCCGGGGCCGGCCCAGCGCCGGGCAGGCGCCCTGCACCTGGCCCGCTGGGGCGCGCGCTGGCCGGGGGCGGAAGGGCTGCTGCGCCAGACCTGCCAGCTGAAGACGCCACCGCTCAACGCCGCCGAGCGGCGCACGCTGGCGCGGGGGCTGGGGGAACTGGGCGATGGCGCCGCCGCCGCGGCCTGCCTGGCGGGGGCACCGTCTGATGCGGCCACGGAGCTGGTGATCGGCCGGGCGCTGCTGAAGGGCACGGCGGCCCAGGGTCAGGCGGGCGAGGCGCGGCTGCTGGCCCTGGCCAGCCGCTGGCCGACGGCACCGCAAGCGCTGGAGGCCGCCCGGCTGCTGAGCGGCAACGACAGCCCGACGACCCTGGCACGGTTGGCACGGCTGCCGCTGGCGTTGCAGCAGAGCGCGCCGGTGGCAGCCCGCCGCGCCGCCGTCAGCGGCAGGGGCTGGCAGCAGGTGCTGAGCCGCTGGCCCGCCGATCCCGCCAGCTGGGAGCTGCAGTGGGACCTGGCGCGCGAGGCCCTGCTGAAGCGCCGCTGGGCGGCGGCCATGGTGCTGCTCTCGGCGCTGGAGTCGCAGCAGTTGCCCAGCCCGCTGGCGGCACGGCAACTGTTCTGGCTGGGCTACGCGCAGCAGGAGCTGGGCGAACAGGAGGCCGCGCGCCGCTCCTGGAGCCAGCTGCTGGAGCGCAACCCCTGGGGCTACTACGGCTGGCGGGCACGGGTGCGGCTGGGGCTGGACGCACCGCTCGCCCTGCGCAGCAACGGCAGCGCAAGTGCAGGCGGCAATGCCAGCACAAGTGCAGGAGGCAGTGGAAAAGGCAATGCCAGCGCAAGTGCAAACGCCAGCGCCGGCCTGGCCGCCACCAGTGAGGAAACCATCCAGCCCGCCCCCCCGTGGCAGCCGCTGCGCAGCGGCAACAGCAACCTGAACCGCCTGTGGCGGCTGGACCAGCCGCTGGAGGCCTGGGAGCGCTGGCGCACGGCGCGCCGCAACCAGCCGCCCCAGCAGCCTGCGGACCTCACGGTGGAGGGCCGCCTGCGCCAGGGCGTGGGCGACGACTGGACGGGCCTTGGGCAGCTGGAACTGGCCAGCCTGCGCTGGGTGGGCGCCAGCTGCCGCGCCAGCCTGCCGCTGGAGCAGGCGCTGCATCCGTTGCGGTTCGGCGCGATCTTCGGGGCGGCGGCCACGGCGGAGCGGCTCGACCCCGCCCTGCTGCTGGGGGTGGCGAAGCAGGAATCGCGCTTCACGCCGGGGGTGCGCTCCCCGGTCGGCGCCGTGGGGCTGCTGCAGCTGATGCCGGCCACGGCGGCGGAACTGGCCGGGGCGCCGGTATCGGACGAACAGCTGCGCCAGCCGGAGGTGAACGTGCCGCTGGGGGCCCGCTACCTGAACCAGCGGCTGCGCCAGTGGAGCGGCAACCCCTTCCTGACGGCCGCCAGCTACAACGCCGGCCAGGGCTCCGTGGGCTCCTGGCTGGACGATCCCGCCGACCCCAGCCTCTCGCTCAGCCGCGAGCCGGAACTGTGGGTGGAGGCGATCCCGTTCCCCGAAACCCGCCTCTACGTGAAGAAGGTGCTGGGCAACGTGTGGAGCTACCAGGCGCTGGCGCAACAGCAAGGCTGCTGAGCGTCAGCTGCGAGCCGGCGGAGCAGCCCGTAGCCCTCACACCTGCAGCGGCCGCCAGATTCCCTCGAGGAACAGCCAGCGCCCGAGGCCGATGCCCACCAGCACGTACACGCTGAGCACCAGGGCCAGCTGCGGCGGCGGGGGCACCACCCGGATGCGGGCGAGGTCGAGGCGGGCCAGGAACACTGAGGAGCCGAGGATCAGCACCTCTGCCACCAGGCGGCCCAGATCGATCATGTAGATGGCGAGCACGCTCACCACCAGCAGCGAGAACACCAGCGTGAACACCTTGCTGGCGTTCATCAGCCGCGACACCTGGGCCAGCAGGTAGCCGGGCATGGTGCAGAGCACCACCACCATCAGCGAGTGGAGGCACTCCACCGACCAGAACAGCTGCTGGTGACGCGGCAGGGCCAGCAGTGACACCGCTTCGTGGGGGTAGACCAGCACCCACTGCATGCCGAGGTAGGCGCTCACCGCCAGCAGCACCACCAGGAACGGCGCGCGCACGGGCAGCAGCGTGAGCCGCAGCAGCGCCCGCACCGGGCCGTTGCGGGGTTGGGCCTTCACCATGGCCGGCGCAGACGGGGGGCAGGCGCGGTCATCGCGGCTCCAGCACCAGCGCGATCGCTTCGAGCGGACAGCTGGGGATGCACTGTTCGCAGACCAGGCAGCGTTGGGCATCGAAGCTAAGCCGCCAATCGGGTGGCGCACTGCTCAACGCGCCACTGGGGCAGACGCTGGAGCAGATGCCGCAGTCGACGCAGCGGGCCGGATCGATGCGGATCTCACCGGGGGCGCGATCCAGCGAGAGGCCGAGGCTTTCCAGCCACAGCTCGGCGGCGTCGAGCTCGTCGATGTCGCCGGAGAGCTCCACCACCATGGTGCCGCTCTGGTTGGGAGCCACCTGGGCGCGCAGGATCTTGGCGGCGATGTCGAAATCCACCGCCAGGCGGTAGGTGATCGGCTGATGCACCGCCTGGCGCGGGAAGTGAAGGGTGAGGCGGCGCTTCAACGGAGGGGAGGGCGCTGCGAAACCCCATGCTGACGCAGGCAGCACCGGCTTACAGCATGCGGCAGCACCGGCTTGCAGCGAGCAGCGTGGAGCCCCGGCCTGCAGCGTGCGGCTTGAGGCTGCCAGAGTGCCCCAGCCCGAGGCGAGCCCTCCACGCCCCGATGACCGAACCGCCCATCGACCCCATTTCCTCACCACCACTGGGGCGCCGCGAACGCATGGTGCTGGCCGGCCTGGCCGCCCTGCTGGCACTGGTGCTGTTCTTCGCGCGTGGCTGGCTGCAACCGCAGGCGCCGCTGGAGCAGCTGGCGCGGCGATCGCTGGAGCTGCCGGTGGCGCTGGCGAATGGCAAGCCCACGATCCTGGAGTTCTACGCCGATTGGTGTGAGTCGTGCCGGACGATGGCGCCAGCAATGGAGGCGGTGGAAAGCCAGAACCGCGGGAAGCTGAATGTGGTGCTGCTGAATGTGGACAACCCGCGCTGGGGCCCGGAGCTCGATCGTTATGAGGTGAACGGCATCCCGCAGCTGGAGCTGTTCAACCGCCAGGGCCAACCGATCGGCCGCTCGCTGGGCCTGCGCAGCCCGGCGGAACTGGCCGCGATCACGATCGCCCTGATCGACGACAAACCGTTGCCGCGTCTGGCCGGCGTCGGCAAGAGCAGTGGGCTGGAGCAGGGACCGCAAAGCAGCGACCCCGCCGCCGTCGGCCCACGCAGCCACGGCTGAGGCCCGGCGCAGCCAGCGCCAAACACCCGCCGAACGCCCGCTGAACGCCAACCGCCCAGCCCCAGACACGCCCACCCTCACCGAGCCCGCCCATGGATCCCCGCTTCCGGGTTGAGCTGATCGCCGCCACCCCGAACCCGCAGCAGTGCGTGTACGCCGGCATGCATCAGGACTACAGCGAGGGCTTCGTGGCCGCCGACCGCGCCAACTGGCCCGATGAAACCAAGGCCGGTGAGATCTGCGTGAAGCGCCTGCTGGCCGGCGAACGCGGCCACTACGGCCCACTCGAGCACGCCCAGATTGTACTGAACGTGGGCTGGTTCCCCCACTCGGTGATGCAACAAGCGCGCACCCATCGTGTTGGCGTGAGCTTCGATGTGCAGTCGATGAGATATACTGGCGACCGTATTTCTAGGGCCGCAAAGGGTGAAATAGACCTGGAAGAAGTGTTCTATCTACGGCCCGTGGGCGCCTATAGCGATCGCCAAGGCAAGAAATACATCTACGACGAAACCCAGCGGGCCATCGACCTGGAGCTGTGCCGCGCCGCAGCGGCGCGTTACCGCGATCTGCTGGATGCCGGCTACGCGGAAGAGCATGCCCGCGGCATCCTGCCGTTCGACTACCGCCAGCACTTCGTGGTGAGCTTCACCCTGCGCGCCTTCCTGCACTTCCTCGATCTACGCGCCAAGCTCGATGCTCAGCAGGAGATCCGCGAACTCTGCGATCTGATGTGGCCGCACCTGCAGGAATGGGTGCCGCAGTTTGCGGAGTGGTACGAGAAGAGCCGGCTGCATAAGGCGCGGTTGGCGCCTTGAGGACGAGAGTCTGACGCGGACGAAAAGCCTGAGGCACACCAAGGACTCAAGGGCTTAGCGAGACAAGTTATCCAAATGCTCGACGTCTTATCCAGCCCGCTCAAACCACCGCTCGATCAAGTCAACGCCCGTTGAAACTCCATCCTCCGCCCGAATCCGCTCACCCAGCGTGGCGGCCTTGGCCCGGATCGTGTCATCACTGACAGCAACCTCGATGGCCTCACTCAGACGTTCAACAGTGAGCTTGCGCCGAGGTACGCACCTCGGACCGACTCCCAGGTCACTGATACGCCTGGCCCAGAAGCCCTGATCGCCCAGCACAGGCGTGACGATGGAGGGCACACCAGCCGACAACGCTGCGGCTGTGGTGCCGGCGCCGCCGTGGTGCACGACGGCGGCCATGCGCGGGAACAACCAAGCGTGGGGGATGGACCCCACCATGCACACGGAATCGGGCAGATCGTTCGCTGTGAGCCCGCCCCAGCCGGAGGAGAGCACACCACGCTGGCCGGTCCGCTGCAGCGACTTTAGCACCAGCTCTGCCGTCGCCTCCGGGTTCCTGCTTCCCATGCTTCCAAACCCCACGTACACCGGAGCTGGCCCCCCTTCCAGGAAGGCCACCAGCTCTGCCGGCGGATGCCAATCCTCTGAAGGCTCAAGGAACCAGTAGCCCGTGACAAGGTTCCGGCAGGACCAATCCTGCGGCACCGGGATCACATGCGCGCTGTATCCATACAGGCACAGCTGGCCCGCGCCAGCCAGCGCAGCGAAGGCCCCCCAGAAGCCCGACGGCTGGAGACCCAGAACCTTCACCCGAACGATCGCGTCCGCCGATCGCGACGATTGCCACAGCATCTGCTGGGTGACGCGATGGGACGCAGCGTTCGCCCAGGACGTAAGCGCTGTCTGAGGGACTGGCGTGAGCACACCGGGAAACGCGCTGGTTGGCGAAAACGGGTATAGGTAGGCCTGCACGAACGGAACAGCAAGCTTCTCTGCGAGCGCCTGTGCAACAAAAAGCCCGCCCAGGCCACTCACGATCCAGGGCCGACTGAAAGTCAGGCACAAGGCGGCTGGTGCAGCCATGCTGGTGCCGGTTTTGTCGGGACTGCTCTCGTCCCTTGCCCCAGCTTTCTGCCAGCCCCGATCTGATCTCCTTCCTGCAGGCCCTGCCGGAGAGACGTAAGCGC
>CALRJS020000031.1:0-44890 GCA_943367595.1 Sphingobacterium thalpophilum | reverse complement strand
TCCTCGGTGCCGTAGAGCTGGATGAACTCGGGCAGCGACAGGCCTGCCTGAAACTGGATTCGATTCATGGCCATGGCGGGCACTGCTAGTACATGTGTACCAGCTTAGGCGGGAAAGGCCTGCGGACGGAGCTTGCTACCTAATCAAGTAAGGCGTTGTTGTCGAGGCCATCAAAAGCAACCTCATTGGCGGGGGAGAAGAAGTTGGCGGTGGCGATGTAGTTGTTGTTGGTGCGATACGACACGACATATTGCTGACCGGCCACGATGCTGATCGGCGTAGCGAGGCTGGCCCGCTGCCAACCGGATTGGTTGGGCGCGGAGGTAAAGGTGACGGTGCCGAGCAGGGCCCCATCGGACACCCGCCAGAGGCTGCCGGTGCGCACATCCGTGTCGTTGGCATCACTGGCGCCGCGGAAATACTTGAGCTCGGTGATCTGGCCGGCCTCACTGGCGCTGAAGGCCGTGCCGAGCTCCACGGCCGTGTTGTCGTTGAACACCTGCCCGGCAACGGCCACACCGGCCCGATCAAACAGGCTGAAGCTGGAGGGGAGATCGTCGTTGCTGATGGTGCCGCTAACGGGTGTGCTGGTGCCGACGGCGTAAGCGGAGTTGGCAGTGAGGCTGATGGCGACGCTTTCATCGCCCTCAAAGCTGGCATCTGCAGTGGGATTGACGCTGAGGGTGGCGGTGGTGGCGCCGGCGAGGAAGGTAACGGAGTTGCCGATGGGGGCGTAATCGACACCGCTGGTGGCGGTGCCTGCGGTGGAGAAGAAGACGGTGAGGGCGGAGTCGGTGGAGCCGGTGCGGCTGAAGGAATAGATCAGCTCGGCGCTGCCGTCTTCCAGCACGGAAGGGGGGGCTACGGCGAGGGTGATGACGGGCAGACCGTCGTCGTTGCTGAGGGTGCCGGTGACGGGTGTGGTGGTGCCGATGGTGTAGTCGGAGTTGGCGGTGAGGCTGAGGGCGACGGTTTCATCGCTCTCAAGAGTGGCGTCGGCAATGGGATCGATGCTGAGGGTGGCGGTGGCAGCGCCGGCGAGGAAGGTGACGGAATCGCCGATGGGGGTGTAATCGACGCCGCTGGTGGCGCTGCCTGAGCTGGAGAAGAAGACCGTGAGAGCGGAGGCGGTGGAGCCGGTGCGCGTGAAGGTGTAGAGGAGGTTGGTGGTGCCGTCTTCCAGCACGCCAGTGGGCGCAACGGCGAGGGTGATGGTGGGGGGCGCTTTGCTGAAGGTGACATCCACCCAGTAATTGGCGCCCTGGAAGGATTGGTTGGGGATGAGCGGGGTGGAGCCATAGCGGTAGAGGCCGTTGACCAGCTGGCCATCGCTCTGGGGAGCGTTCAGCAGGCCAGTGGGATCGCTGAAGGCGTTGTTGTCGAGGCCGTCAAAGGCCACCTCATTGGCGGGGGAGAAGAAGTTGGCGGTGGCGATGTAGTTGTTGTTGGTGCGATACGACACGACATATTGCTGACCGGCCACGATGGTGATCGGCGTGGGGAGGCTGGCCCGCTGCCAGCCGGATTGGTTGGGTGCGGAGGTAAAGGTGACGCTGCCGAGCAGGGCCCCATCGGACACCCGCCAGAGGCTGCCGGTGCGCACATCGGTGTCGTTGGCATCGGCGGCGGCGCGGAAATACTTGAGCTCGCTGATCTGGCCGGCCTCACTGACGCTGAAGGCCGTGCCGAGTTCCACGGCTGTGTTGTCGTTGGCCACCTGTCCGGCAACGGCCACGCCGGCCCGATCAAAGACGCTGACGGTGGAGGGGAGATCGTCGTTGCTGATGGTGCCGCTAACGGGTGTGCTGGTGCCGACGGCGTAAGCGGGGTTGGTGGTGAGGCTGAGGGCGACGGTTTCATCGCCCTCGTTGGTGGCATCTGCGGTGGGATTGACGCTGACGGTGGCGGTGGCGGCGCCGGCGAGGAAGGTGACGGAATTGCCGATGGGGGCGTAATCGACGCCGCTGGTGGCGCTGCCTGCGGTGGAGAAGAAGACCGTGAGGGCAGAGGCGGTGGAGCCGGTGCGGCTGAAGGTGTAGATCAGCTCGGCGCTGCCGTCTTCCAGCACGGAAGGGGGGGCTACGGCGAGGGTGATGGCGGGCAGACCGTCGTCGTTGCTGAGGGTGCCGGTGACAGGTGTGGTGGTGCCGACCGCGTAAGCCGGGTTGGCGATGAGGCTGAGGGTGACGGTTTCATCGCCCTCCAGGGTGGCGTCGGCCGTGGGATCGACGCTGAGGGTGGCGGTGGCAGCGCCGGCGAGGAAGGTGACGGACGTGCCGATGGGCGCGTAATCGATCCCGCTGGTGGCGGTGCCTGAGCTGGAGATGAAGACGGTGAGAGCGGAGGTGGTGGAGCCGGTGCGCGTGAAGGTATAGAGGAGGTTGGTGGTGCCGTCTTCCAGCACGGCAGGGGGTGCAACGGCGAGGGTGATGACTGGGAGCGCTTTGATGAAGGTGGCATCCACCCAGTAATTCGCGGCCCTGAAGGATTGGTTGGGGATGAGTGGGGCGGAGCCGTAGCGGAAGAGGCCGTTGGTGAGCAGGGCATCACTCTGGGGAGCGTTCAGGATGCCGGTGGGATCGCTGAAGGCGTTGTTGTCGAGGGCATCAAAAGCCACCTCATTGGTTGGGGAGAAGAAGTTGGCGGTGGCGATGTAGTTGTTGTTGGTGCGATACGACACGACATATTGCTGGCCGGCCACGATGGTGATCGGCGTGGCGAGTGTGGCCCGCTGCCAGCCGGATTGGTTGGGCGCGGAGTTGAAGGTGACGGTGCCGAGCAGGGCCCCATCGGACACCTGCCAGAGGCTGCCGGTGCGCACATCTGTGTCGTTGGCATCGGTGGCGCCGCGGAAATACTTCAGCTCCGTGATCTGCCCGTCTGCAGTGGTGCTGAATCGAAGCCCCAGTTCGATCGCCTGGTTGTCATTGAAACTGGTGGCATTGACGACGATGTCCGGGCGATCCAACAGACTGAAGCTGCTGGGTTCAATCGGAGCGGTCACGGTGACGGTGGCCGTTGGCGTGACGAGGTTGGTGATGTTGAGGCTGTCGTCAATGGCACGGGTGCGAATCGTGTAGGTGCCCTGCGTGGTGGGCCGCCAGTTGAAACTCCAGGTGGCCCAGTTGTTCGTGGTCTGCGCCAATCGCCAGGTGGCACCGTTGTCCACCGACACCTCCACCACGCCCACGTTGCCGTCGTCTGTTGTGGTTGCTGTCCCGTTGGCATCCGCTGCTGTGCCGGTGATCACCACGGTGCTGAAGGCCGCGACCTCACTGGCGATGCTGTTCAGGGTCGTTGTGGCCCCGATCGTGTCGGTCAGGCCGATGGCACGCACCAGTCCCTGGCTGGCCAGCACCGCATCGGCCACGCCAGGTTGAATGCCCATGTCGGCAAACATGTTGACCGTGAACTGCTTGATCGCTTCGTTCTCGATCAACGCGCCATAGGGGGTGCTGTCATGCTCATTGCTTAGCGCCCAGGTCCAGAACACAGAGCCTGCACCGAAGACCAGCGCGCCACTTTCGGCGCGGTACAGCGACAGGTTGTGGGTGGCGATGCCTGGAACCCCAGTGTTGCCCTGGTCGATCACAATGGAGCTCCAGGGAATGGTGGTTTCCGAGAGCTTGATCAGGCCAGCCGGTCGCGAGGCGTCATCGGGTGTGGTGTTCCATTCGTAGCCAAGAATGCCGGGCGCAAGGTCCAGGGCGCCGCCATCGGCAACGGTTGTATCACGCCAGAATCGCAGGGCCGCGAAAGTTTCCGGCACGTCCAGCGCACCGCCGAATTCTCCCGTGCCGTCTGGTCCGAAAAGCTGGCCCGTCAGGGAGTTTTCGGCGCAGTTGCAGGTGGATCGTAGACCTGTGATGGAGTGAACATACGTGGGCCCACCGGCAATGAGATTGCCTTGCGCGTCCACTGATTCGTGAAAGCGTGTGTCTCGCCAGGTTCCGGTCCAGATGTTGGAGGGATCGATGTTGTTGTAATCCTGGGGGGCTGCAAATTGATCCCCATTCGCCCATGTTTCCTTGTAGCAGACAAGCGTTCGGTACGCCGTTCCGTCTGCCGAGATACTGGTTTCCCAGCGGGTTTTCCAGTAAACCTCGTTGCCACTCCAGAACAGCAGGTTGACTCCTTCATCCCGTGCTTCTTCGACGTTGATGCGCTGATCGCCTGACCAATATTCATCATGGCCAACAGAGATGAACGACTTGTAGTTCTTCAGGTAATCGGCGCCGAGGCGGTCGGTGTCGACCCCGGAGATGTAGGAGACATCGTAGCCATTCTTTTCCAGCCAATAAATGGCGGCATAATCTGCGCCAAACAGGTAATCATGGGCTCCTGATGCAGGACTCGTCCCATTCCGTGTGATGAACGGTCGGTTGTAGCTGACGGCATAAGCACGGTCCTGAGCCTTGCTGCTGGCATTGGGGAGCGGATCGTGGTCAACGATTCCTGCGGCGTCGCCATAAAAGTTCGGACCATCCAGATTGCTGTTGCCAAGCTCGCCAGCCCAGCCGTTATAGGCATGCCAGGTGGTGTCCGAGGTCTGCAACACGATGTCGGCAGCAACACCGTCGTTTCGAACAATGAAGGGGATCTGATTGGCTGCTCCGGGAATCGCTACCCCGTTCGCATCCAGCCGTTGAACCCGAGCGAGGTAAACCCCCGATACGGCCTCAGGCGGAACGTCCCAACTGTCCGAGACCAACCAGTTGCCGGCATCCACAAGGCCACGACTCTCGTCGTAGAGCGGAAGTGCTTGATCGACAGCATTGGTGTTGACGAACTCAGCAACTCTGCGCGCGCCCGCGCCTCCATAGTAGCCAAGCCGGAAGATCTCAACTTTGTAATCGCTTCCGCCGCCATTGTTCACATTGATCTTGAAATCAACCGTTCCGCCGGCGTTCACACTGAAGTCGGTCGTGAAGCCCTCGATCACGGTGCTGTGCTGCACATCCCAGTAACTGCGCGTCAACGGGGTGCCACCTGGCGCTGTCAGCCCAGCGGTCTGGGCATTTTCCGTGACGATCTTGTTGCTCATGGCTTCAACGCGGTGATGGAAGTGGGCGTGTGTCGTTCGGTCTCAGCGAGGTGCGCATCTGCGCCGCACCGGATCACTTCGTACGGCTGTGTGGATGGCCGCTATGGAAATGGCGGTTGGGGAGATGGCTGCCAACCAGGCAGGCGTCAAGCGCGGCGGAGATGTTGTTCTGGTCGTGGCCGACCCCGATGAACACCAATTCCTGGCGCCGATCTCCATAGGGTTCCTCCCAGTGACGACGGATCCGGGCGAGTGTCGGCCCGTCCTGCGGCCAGCCCGGCTGTGGTGTGCCGGCCCACCACCGGCCGAAGGGCTTGAGGGAACAGGCAGAGCCCGCAAGGCTCATTTCCAGCGCCCAGGTGGGATTACTCGCCACCCAGCAGTGGCCTTTGGCACGGACCACCCCAGGCAGGGGACTGCTCAGCAACCCCTGAAGCCGCCCCAGATCAAACGGACGCCGAGCGCGATAGACGAATGAGGAGATGTTGTATTTGTCCGTTTCTGGTCGGTGCTCCTCAAAACCATGCAGCTCTTGGAACCAAAGTGCATTCCGGCGTGCCTGCTCAAAATCAAACAGACCGGTGCGAAGAACGCTGTGAAGATCCACGGCGCCAAAATCGGTCATGAACAGTCGAGCCGTTGGATTGAGGCTGCGAATCACAAGGCGGGCCTCAGCGGAGCGTTCAGGGCCAGCCGCCGTCACCTTGTTGAGCACGATCACATCGGCGAACTCGATCTGATCCACGAGGAGTTCAGTCAGCGTCCGCTCGTCCTCCTCGTCACGGGGAGTGTCACGGTCGCGCAGGAGATCGCGGCAGTGATAGTTGCTGAGCAGGTTGGCTGCATCCACCACGGTTACCATGGTGTCGAGATGGGCCACATCACTGAGGCTGAATCCGTCTTCGTCTCTGAAGTCGAAAGTGGCGGCCACCGGTAACGGTTCCGCAATCCCTGTGGATTCGATGATCAGATCGTCGAAGCGCCCCATCTCCGCCAGTCGCCTGACTTCACGCAGCAGGTCGCCACGCAACGTGCAGCAGATGCAGCCGTTCGTCAGCTCAACCAGCGTTTCATCGGTGTGGCTGAAACTGGCTGCACCCTGGCGGACAAGGTCCGCGTCGATGTTCACTTCGGACATGTCATTCACGATGACCGCCACCCGGCGCCCTTCCCGGTTGTTGAGAATCCGGTTGAGCAGCGTCGTTTTGCCGCAGCCGAGAAATCCGGACAGAACAGTCACTGGCAGGCGCTGCGTTCTTGCCAGGTCAGGCCTTGAAGGCTCGTAGCTTGCGGACTCAGCGGTCGCAGGCTCGGTGGTTGCTGGCGTAGTGATTGTGAGTTCGATGCTTGCGGGCTGAGCGGTCGCAGGCTCGATGGTTGCGGGATGAGTTTTTTCAGGATCGATGGTTGCTGCCAACGGTGTGATTGGTGTGGCGCGTTTCGATGGGCTGGTTGCCGGCAGGTGGGAGTTGTGTGCACCCTGGGGAATCAGCTGCGGCACCTGGTTGAAATGGATTGGGGGCTGTCTTGCGTCGCTGGTGTCTGGCGGCGATCCACAACTCGCTCCGATGTCCACACGCTTCGGCAGCGGATGGGATGACGCCTCTGGAGTGCCGCTGCCGCTGGTTGTATCGCTGGATCGCTCCAGGTTGGGCTTGGCTGTGATCGATTCCTGTCCGCTGGCCTCCTCGCTGGCCTCCTCGTTGAATGCCTCAACGGGATGGCTGGATGGCGGGTGTGGCGCGTTCTGACGCAGCAGGCCCAGGGGGTCGGCGTGAAAGTTCAGATCGAACTGTTGTTCCAGCAACCATTCATGCCAAGGTTGTTTGGACGCGTCCTTGTCACCCCGTTGCTGTCGGATGGCAGATGCATCTTTGTTCCTCACTGACATCACCGGCAAAGAACAAATCGGCACGTGGTTGCTGATGCACCCGGAGTGTGCCTTCAGCGCATGCATGGAATAGACCCCTACACACCATCACGACAATTGCAGCAGCCATTCCTAGCTTTCTCCACGAAATAGCTGAGCCGCTGTCGAGGCTTTGCTTAGCTGTCTTCAGAATCGGTGCTGGTTTCTGAGAGATCGATCCTTTCTGTTGCCAGATGAGTGGGAACACCATGAATCTGGCTGGATTCTCGACACTCCTTGGTGGAATCGTCGGCTTCGTTTTTGCCTTTCAGTAGGAGGCGGGCCACATGGCCTTGGCGTGCCAGGCGTGCGTGCTCGGCCCATGTCGGCCCATGGTTGAAGCCCGAGGCCCTGCACTTCACCCATCGGCAGACCGCGCGGTCGCCCCGCTCGCTCACCCGCCCGAAGCCACAGCCTCAGCCCAGCAGGCTGGCTTCCACGGTGAGGCCGGGCCCGAAGGCCAGGGCCACCCAGGGGCGGGGCGCGTTGCTGCGGCGCAGCCGCTCAAGGATGAACAGGATCGTGGCCGACGACATGTTGCCGAACTGGCGCAGGACGGCGGCCGAGGGCGCGATCTGGTGGGGCTCCAGTTCCACCGCCGTGGCGACCGCCGCCAGGATGCGCGGTCCGCCGGGGTGCAGGGCCCAGGACCCGACGCCGGCGAGGGGTTGTCCTCGGGCGCTGAGCCAGCGTTCCAGCCAGGGGCGCAGGCTTGCAGCGACGGCCGCCGGCACCTTGCTGGAAAGGGTCATCTCGAAGCCGTGATCGGCGATGGTCCAGGACATCAGATCACTGCTGCCCGGAATCAGGGTGGAGCCGGAGGCCAGCACCTGCAGCGGGGGGGCGTCAGTGGCTGCCCCTGCCGCTCCGGCAGCGCCCGTGGCCACCAGCGCACCGGCCCCGTCGGCGAAGAGGGCGTTGGCCACCACCTTCTCCGGATCCCAGCCGTAGTGCATGTGCAGGCTGCAGAGCTCCACGGCGCAGAGCAGCACGCAGGCGTTCGGATCGGCTTCCACGAAGGCCCGCGCCACCCGCAGGCCGTTGAGTGCGCCGTGGCAGCCCATGAAGCCCACATGGGTGCGTTCCACATCGGGGTGGAGGGGCAGCTGGGCCATCAGGGCCAGATCGAAACCCGGCGCCTGGAACCCCGTGCAACTCACCGTGATCAGGTGGGTGATGCGCTCCGCTGCCAGGCCGGCATCCGCCAGAGCCCGGCGTGCCGCCTCCAGCGCCAGGGGTTCGGCATGGGTGGCGAAGGCCCGCAGGCGCGCGCCGGTGGAGGGGCTGCTCTCGCCGTAGAAGGGCATGCGGCCCTCGATGCCCGCCTCGTGCTCCGCCGACTCCAGCAGCACGCTGTGGCGCAGGTTCACGCCGGAGCGCCGCTGGATGCGCGCCAGCAGGGCCGCCCGCTCCGGGGTGGAGGCGGAGATGCGCGCGGCCATCGCCGCCGATTCCGCCGGGTTGATCCGGTGGCGGGGAACGGTGGTGCCGACGCCGAGGATCGTCAGGGGCATCGCAGCAGCCGTTGCGGCAGGGAAGGCAGGCGAGACGCTGCCCAGAACAGGCCCCGGCTGCTGGTGGGGTGGCGCAGTGCCAGGGCCAGGCCACGGCAGAGCAGCTGCCGGCGGCCGATCCGTTGCCGGTGCAACTCACGCCAGCGGCGCTCGATCGCCGGCTGCCAGCTGCCGGTGCCCTCGAGCACCAGCGGCGTGGCGGCGACGGCGGCGGCGAGGGCCCAGCCCATGCCTTCTCCCGTGAAGGGCTCCACATAGCCGGCGGCATCGCCGAGCACCAGGAAGCGATGCCCCGCCAGGGGCGTGGTGCGGCGACTGAGCGCCGGGGTGCTCTGCCAGGCGGCCTCCGCCAGCTGGGGAATGGCGCAGAAACCTGCCTCCGCCAGCACCTGCCTGGCCGCCGCCGCGGCACCGCCGCACTCCTGCAGCAGGGCGCGATCGAAGGCCGCCGCCAGGTTGAGGCTGCCGTCCTCCACCCGCACCAGGCCCACGTATCCCTGGCGGCCCACCGCCATGTGAATGGTGCCCTCCTCCCAGTGGCTGTGGGTCCCCGCCAGCATGCAGCCGGCCCCCAGCCGGGAGCGGGGGCTGATGCGGGTGTGAGCGGAAGGCTCGTGCTCCAGGCTGCGGTTGGCCAGCCCCGCCGCCACCAGCACCACGCTCGCCTGCACCAGTTCCTGCCGGTGTCCCTGCCGCAGGCTGACGCTGCGGGCGTGGGGGGTGGCGCCACCCAGCTGCGCGGTGGTGTGGGGGCGGAACACGGCACCGGCGTTGACGGCCGCCTCCACCAGCGCCTGATCGAAGCGGCCGCGGGAGAGGGCCCGCCCCGGCGGTAGGGCGCAGGTGGTTTCCCGGCCGCCCAGGCCGAGCCGCAGCTGCCGCAAGGGCCGCCCGCCCAGGTGTTCGAGCAGGTGGCCCTGGCCCACGGAGGCGAGGGCCGCCTGGGCCTGGGCGTTGAAGCAGGAGCCGCACACCTTCCAGCGCGGGAAGCTGCGTTTCTCCACCAGCAGCACGTTCAGACCGCGACGGGCCAGATCCAGGCTGGCCAGGGCGCCGGCGGGCCCGGCCCCGATCACCAGCACGTCCCAGGGCTTGCCCTGCTGGCGTTCAACCACGGGACCAGCTCAGCAGGTAACGCTCCGGCCAGCAGCGCCGGATCCTGGCGCCGCTCAGCCCGGCCCGCTCGGCCATGGCCGCCACCTCAGCGCGCTGGAAGGCCCCTTGCACCGACAGCGGCCCATCGGTGTGGACGATCCAGGAGCGGCTGAGCAGCCGGGTGCCGGCCCAGGCCAGGGCATAGCCGAGCGGGCTGCGGATCAGGTCGTTGACGAGCACGAGGTGACGGGCCCGGCGGGCCATCAGGGCCAGCAGCACCTCGGCATCGTGGTCGCCCAGGTGGTGCAGGAACAGGGAGGTGATCACCACGTCATAGCCAGCGGGCGCGGCTCCGTCCGGACCGGAGGGCAAGGGATCCGCCAGGGCATCGGCCTGGAAGAAGCGCGCCGCGGCGCCGCGGCGTTCCGCATTGGCGCGGGCGATCGCCACAGCGTTGGCGCTGATGTCGCAGCCCTCCAGGATCAGCGGCAGCTTGCTGCGCCGGGCCAGCAGGACCAGATCGATCACGGTGTCACCGCCGCCGCAGGCCAGATCGAGCACCCGCAGTGGCTGGCCTGGCTGCCGTGCCGCCAGCGCCGCGATCGGCGCGAACAGGGAGGCGGAACAACGGCTCAGGGCATTGATGCGGCGGAGTCCCGCCAGGGCCTGGGCGTGATCGGCGGGGTCGATGCCCGGCTGATCCATCACTTCAGGTATCCGTTCCCTGCGGCTCAGGGCGTTCAGGCTCGGCATCGCCTCGGCTTGTCCTGAGAGGGCATGCACGAATGATGGCGGCGCCGGGTGGGCACGGCGGAGCGGCTGCGGCCCCCCCTCTGCTGCCGGTGAGCGGCCCATCACACCGTTGAGCTCGCTGCCAGCACGACCTACGCCAAACAAAAACCTCTGCCGGAGGGAGCCCCGAGCAGAGGTTGATCACTGCCTGAACTGATGGACGGTGGCCTCGGGACCGGAACCTGAAGATCGCTGGATTGCGAAGGCCACCTTCAGCACCAGAACCTGAAGGTCACTGGATTGCGGGGCCACCCGTTGATGCCGAGCGGTACGCCAGGCCCTGAGGCTCAGGGCCGCTTGATGCCGAGCGCCTGGGCGCCGTACTGCTCGCTGAACATGGCCTGGATCTGCCAGGCCCTCAGGAGCGTTTTGGACACCTTGCGCAGGTCTTCCAACTCCGTGCAGCTGTCGATGGCGCGGGAGTGGGCTTCCACGAAGAACTCTCTGCTGACCGAAAGGGACTGGCTCATGGCGATGCCTGTGGGAGGGGGTGGAGCTGATCGGGGCAATGGGCTCAGCCGATGCCCAGCAGGCCGCGGGTGAAGGCTTCACCGCCGAGGGCGAATTCGGTGGCGAGAAGGGCGACGAAACCGAGCATGGCCATGCGGCCGTTGAGCTTCTCGGCGCGCTCATGGAAGCCCCAGCCGCTCTCGGCGCTCACCACTTCCATGCGGGGCTCTGTGGCGAAGGCATTGAGGCGGCCGCCGTCTTCGGTGGTGACGGTGGCGCCGCGGATGGTGGCGCGCTCAGTGGCGGAGACGGGGGCGGTGGCGGTGGCTTGGGCCATGGGGTTCTCGCTTGGGATGAGAGAACTGTAACAGACTGTTTCGGATTTTGAACAGATGTCGCATTTAGGCGGCGACGGGAGTCTGCAGGTTGTACCGCCAAGGCGCCGCGTTGTGGCTCCAGGGCGCTGCAGGCTCTACGGCTAGGGCGCTGCTGGTTGCTCCGCATGGGCCCTGCAGGTGCTTTGCCAGGTCCGTTGCACCCGGGCGACCTTGCGCAACCAGTGCGGGTGCCCAGCCCGCCGAGAGCCTGCGGCGCTCACCCCTTCCGCCTTCTCCGCCCACCTGCTCTGCAACGGCCTCATTCAGACGGGAGTGGCCGCTCAGGACGGCGCGTCCGCGGTGGATGACGGCCTCCCCACGGTTTGGCCTGTCGCTCCCCGGCGGCTGGCGCGCACCCGCAGGCCCTCCTTCGGGGTGGGGCTGGGGATCACCACGAGTGTGAGGTCCTGATCGGGCTCCAGCGCAAGGCTCAGCTGCTTGAGCAGCCCCACCGCCAGCAGCCGGATCTCCAGTTCCGCCAGCGCCTTGCCCAGGCACACCCGTTCACCGCCGCCGAAGGGCAGCAGGGTCACCGGTTCCGCCCCCTCCAGATGCCGCTGGGGCCGGAAGGCCGCCAGGTCCTCAGGGTCAGCGCCGTGGCGCTGGCTGGAACTGATGCTCACCTGCACCACCCGCTCCGCCGGCACCAGCACACCCGCCAGGGCGATCGGCTCCCGGGTGCGGCGAAAGAAGCCCCCCACCGGCGGCGTCAGCCGCATCACCTCCTTCACCACCGCCTCCAGCCGCGGCGCCCGCACGGCGTCATAGGCGCTCACGGCCTCTGCTTCGGCCGGCGGCCAGGGCAAGCCGTCGAGTTCCTCCAGCAGCCAGGCCAGCTCGGCCGGATGCTGCAGCAGGGTGAGCAGCAGGCAGCTGAGCGCGGAGGCGGTGGTTTCGTAGCCGGCGAACAGCAGCAGCAGCAACTGCTCCGCCACGTCGTCGTCGGCCAGGGGGAGACCGGCTTCATCGAGGCCTCCGGCCAGCAGATCGAGGCCGCCGGCGCTGAGGGGCGCTCCGGCGGCGGCGGCGGCCTGGGCGTTCTGCAGCACGGCGCCCAGGCGCTGCAACAGGCGTTGGCGGGCCTGACGCGCGCGCGCGAACGGGCTGCCGGGCAGGGCGAACGGCAGGGAGAAGAGGCCCTGGCACCAGATCTCGAAATCCACGAACAGGGCCTCGCGATCGACGGCATCAAGCCCCAGCACGGTGCTGGCGATCACGCTGAAGGCGAAGCGCCGCAGCTGCGGCACCAGGGCCAGCGGCGCCTGGGCGTCCAGCAGCTCCTGATGGAGCGCCTCCACCTGCGCCACGATCGCCGGGCTGTAGCGCTTCAGGGCAGCGGAAGCGAACAGCTGCCCCACCACCCGCCGGCGGGCCTTGTGATCGGCGCCGTTGCGGTTGGCCAGCGACAACGGCCCCAGCAGCTCCCGCACACTGTCCGGCCACCAGCCCTCGACCGCCTCACCCTGGGCGAACAGATCGCTGATCGCCTGCCCGCCGCGGATGAACACGGTGCGCTGCCCCAGCAGGCTGGTTTCATACACATCCCCGTAGCGCTCGAAGCGCGTGCGGGCGAAATCAGGATCACGGAAGAAGGCGAGGGTTTCGAGCACGCCGCTCACGGCTGGTGTGCACGGCAGGGGCTGAAGGTTGGCGGAATCGAGAGGCAAGCGACCGGATCCACAGCGGTGCCCAGGCTGGCAGTCAGCCAAGAGCGGCGCGACGCCAGCACGCCTGCCAGCTTCAGAGCGGCCCCAGTCGTTGGGTCTCAGGACCTGCGGCGATTGAGAGCGGAATCGCCTGATTCTGCTGCTGCATATCCGCTGCAGGTGAATGTGCAGCCGCTGAGATTTTGCACACCGCCATGACGATGCCGGGGTTGGTCGTTGCGCGACATCCTGCCTAGACCACCCATAGCCACCCCCACGGATCTGAAGCGGCCAGGATGAACCCGCCCACGCTCAGCCCACAACCCAGCGATCCGCACGGACCTCACCTCAACCACAACACCCGCAACCATCAAACCCTCCCCGCGATCGGTGGTGCAGCGGGTGGAATGGCCAAGGACCCGATCTGCGGGATGGTGGTACCCAAGGCCACAGCTCTTTCGACGCAGAGAAATGGCCGCAGCTTCTACTTCTGCAGCCAGAGCTGTCTGCAGACGTTCCGCAATCCGGACCGCCAGCTGCGCGTCCTGCGCCGCCGCGTTGGCCTGGTGATCGGCGGTGTGTTGGCGCTGGCGTTGTTGCGGGCCGGGGCGTTCATCGCACTGGCGGCAGGCATCAGTCTGATGGCGTGGGTGCCGCTGCCGGCTCTGCCCTGGATGAGCTGGGGGAGGTGGCTGTTCGTGCTCGCCACTCCGGTGCAATTCATCGGCGGCTGGTCGTTCTATACCGGCGCCTGGGCGGCCCTGAAGCGCCGCGTCCTCAACATGGATGTGTTGATCGCCCTCGGCACCTCCGTTGCCTACTTCTACAGCGTGGTGGTGGTGTTTGCGCCCACCTGGCTGCCGGTCGGTGTGAGTGATCGCGACGTCTATTTTGAAGTATCGGCGGTGGTGATTGCCTTTGTGCTGCTGGGCAAGTTCATGGAGGAGAGCATCAAGCAACGCTCCTCGGCTGCTGTGCGGAAGCTGCTCGATCTCCAGCCCGCCACCGCCACGGTGATCCGCGACGGCCTGGAGCTGACCGTTCCTGCCGACACCATCGCCATCGATGAGCAGGTGCTGGTACGCCCGGGCGAGAAGATTCCCGCCGACGGGGTCGTGACCGCTGGCAGCAGCTCGGTGGATGAGTCGTTGCTCACCGGCGAATCCCTGCCGGTGGCCAAGCTGGTGGGCGGCGAGCTGATCGGCGGCACCGTGAATGGCCAGGGGTTGCTGCGTTTTCGCGCCACCCGGGTGGGATCCGCCACCGCCCTGGCCCAGATCGTGCACCTGGTGGAAGAGGCCCAGGCCAGCAGCGCCAGCGTGCAGCGCCTGGCGGATCAGGTCACCGGCTGGTTCGTGCCTGCCGTGGTGCTGGTCGCCTTCGCCGCGTTCGGCCTCTGGACACTGGCGGGCCAGTTCAGCACTGGGCTGCTGGCCTTCATTGCGGTGTTGGTGATCTCCTGCCCCTGTGCCCTCGGCATCGCCACCCCGGCGGCCCTGATGGTGGGGGTGGGCAAGGCCGCTGAGCAGGGCATCCTGATCCGCAGCGGCGCCGTGCTGGAGCGGGCCGAGCAGCTCACCACCGTGGTCTTCGACAAGACAGGCACGCTCACGCAGGGCCGGCCGATCCTCACGGATCTGATCGCCCTGCCGGGCAGTTCGGAGCGGGAGGTGCTGCAACTGGCGGGGTCGCTGGAGCATGGTTCGGAGCATCCCCTGGCCGGGGCCATCGCCGCGGCGGTGGCAACGCACGGCGTCGATCTGCTGCCGATCGACCACTTCGAGGCCCGGGTCGGTGAAGGCCTCACCGCCACCCAGCGGGGAGAGGCGGTGTGGCTGGGGAACCGGCACCTGGCCGCCCGCTTCATCGGCGACCTGCCGGAAGCCCTGCAGCAACAACTGGGCGACCTCGAGCTCGGTGGCCGCACCTCGATGCTGCTGGGCCGGGCGACGCGCCTGCTCGGTCTGCTGGCCGTCGCAGACACGGTCAGGCCCGAGGCCGAGCAGGCGGTGGCCCAGCTCCGTCGCCGTGGCGTGCGGGTGATCCTGCTGAGCGGCGATTCCCGCACCACCGCGGAGGCCATTGCCGCCCAGCTGGGGATCAGCGAGGTGATCGCCGAAGTGCGGCCCGCCGAGAAGGCTGGAACGATCAAGTCGCTGCAGCAGATGGGGCAGAAGGTGGCGATGGTGGGGGATGGCGTCAATGACGCCCCGGCCCTGGCCACGGCCGACGTCGGTATTGCCATCGGCTCCGGTTCGGATGTAGCCAAGGAAGCCGGCGACATCATCCTGATCGGCAATGATGTGCGGCTGGTGGTGACCGCGATCGGACTGTCGCGGGCGACGCTGCGCAAGATCCGCCAGAACCTGTTCTGGGCGTTTTTCTATAACGGAATCGGCATCCCGATCGCTGCCTTCGGTTGGCTCAACCCGATGATTGCGGGGGCGGCCATGGCCCTCAGTTCACTCTCGGTGATCGTCAATTCCTCCCTGCTGCGGCGCTTTCGGGCGGCTTGATCCGTTGCATCCGTGCGGCTTGATCCGTGTGAACCGGTCCGTGGCAGCCGTTGGCCTGAAAGTTGAAGTCCTCGCGGGACGCAGGGGTGGGTCAGAGACAACCCTGCACCACTCCGATGACCTCTGAGGCTTTCGCCTTTGCCGCTAGCCATGGCCTTTGCAGCTAGCTCTCACCTCTGCCGATTCCGCCTGCGCCACTACTGCCTGCACCACTCCGATGATCTCGGCCGCTACCCATCGAGCCGGCGTCGATGCGATGAAGCAATGACCCGCAGCCGCGGCCGGATTTTCTCAGCGACTCCATGCTGAGCAGAGGCCGATGCCACGGAGGAGAGCTGATGAAGTTGCACGAACCCGCACTCTGCCGTTCCTATCCAAGGGTGCTGAAATGGGCCGCGGCGTCCCGACGAACTGCGGCACTCCGAGGCGCTGCCACAGCAGGGCTGGGGGCGTTCGTTCTGATGCTGGCAGTTCCAGCGTTGTCCCAGCCTCCAGCGCCATCCAGCTCACCAGCGCCAGGGCCGGGAGCAGGAATGGGAGGTCCGGGGGGGATGGGCCGGATGGGCGCCCAGTCGATGGATCAGCACTTCATCGTGATGATGATTCCTCACCACGACGGTGCGATCGCCATGGCCGATCTTGCCCTCACCCGAGCGAAACGGCCCGAGATCAAAGAGCTGGCCAGGAGCATCAAGGCCAGCCAGACCAGCGAGAACGCTCAGATGCGGACCTGGTACCGCCAATGGTTCGGCCAACCCGTGCCCAGCTGGAACCAAGGCACAGGCCTGGGCCGCACCGGGGGCGCCGGCGGCGGCATGGGGATGGGTCACACAGGCGGCGGCATGGGAACAGCGCCCATGGGCGGCGGCATGGGGATGGGATCCATGGGTGGGGGCACGGATCTCACAGCGTTGAGCAAAGCCCCGGACTTTGACCGCGCCTTCATCGAGCAGATGATTCCCCACCACCAGATGGGCGTGCGAATGGCCACGATGGCCCAGGTCAACAGTCAGCACCAGGAGCTGCGGACACTGCAGCAGGCCATGGTGAAGGCCCAGAGCCAGGAGATCGAGCAGATGCGGCAGTGGTACAGGAGTTGGTACGGCTCACCCTGACTCCCCCCGTGAGAGTGAGGGCAGCGTTCAGCCAGCGGGCTGAGCCTTCACGGTGATGGTCAGATGGCCGTCGCTGTCGCGTTGCAGGGCGTAGAGCTGTTGCAGCAGCAGCCCCTGCAATTGCTGCACGGCCAGTTGCTCCTGGCGGCTGGGGTGGCGCACGGCTGAATGGAGCAGCCGCAGGCCCAGACCGGCGCTGCCGATCACCCCCAGAGGACCCATCACCACGGCCAGGCCTGGCACCAGCATCAGCGCCACCGCCAGGACCACCGACATCGGCAGGGCGCCTGCTGCCACCAGAGCGCTGTTCTGCAGGATCTGCAGCAGCTGCTCCTGCCGCGCCGCTGCGCTGCCGTTGATCAGTTCGTCGCGGTGGATCAGCAGTTGATCCACAGCGGCGATCGCCGCTGAGTAAGCCCCTGCCTCGGCGGCATTGCCGAGGGTGCGCTGCCAGAACTCCGGAGTCTGAGCAGCAGCGATCAGACCATCGAGGTGGTTGTCACCGCTGGCGCGGAGGCGCTCCAGCCAGGTCATGTCCGCGCTGCCGCGGGAGATGTTGACCGTGCCGTCCTCCCAGATGGCATTGGCGGCCTCCGCCGCGCGGTGAGGCGCGTTGGCCTGGCTCTCGATGTGAGACCAGTGCTTGCCGAGGGCATCACCACCGTTGAGGAAGGCGTCAACGGCGGCGCTGCCGTAGCGCTCCAGTTCGCCGGGCAACCTGGCCAGCAGATCCGCCGCTGCCACGCCGTGATTGGTGGTGGCGGAGCTGATCCGGCTGATCAGGTGGGGATCGACGGCGATGTTGTGGAGCTCACTCAAAGACGCCGCTACCGCTCCGCTCGCCATGGCCAGCACCCTGCCGCCCCGTGTCAGACCGTTCCGCAGCTTGTCGGTGGCTGCGGCACCGGCGGCCACTCCCGCCTGGGTGAAGGTGGAAAGGTCGGCCATCGCCTGGCATCGGTTGCCCTTCATTATCGCCGGAAACGATGCCTAGGCTTCGCTTCAGCACTCCGGAGTGGGCGCTGCATGCCTCCAGGCTTGAGGATCACCATCCGGGCCCGCCCGTGAGGCCGACCCTCCAGGCGGCTGCCCCGACGCCACTGTTGCGGCGGCGGCTGCCAGCCGGCATCCCCGCGCAATCCATGGCCAATGGCTGGACTGCTCTGGGCTGGGCTGCGTTTCGTTGTGCGCCGGGGTCCCTTGCGGTGGGGGCGGAATCGAACTCCTGATCCTGCTGGCGCTGGTGGGTTGGCCGTTGTTGCATGCTGCGGTGCAGCCCGAACCCCGCGCCCCCTTGCCGGCGCCGCTGCCCCTGCCGCCGCCGGGGCGTTACGCGGTGCTGGTGGCCGACTGGGGGTTGCACTCCGCGCTCGTGGTGGAGCAGCCGCCGGGCTGGCGGTTTGGCCCTCCCGGCGCTGAGGCGGCTCCCTTCCTGGAGGTCGCCTGGGGTGACCGGGGCTACTACGCCGCCGGCGATCGCCGCCCCCAGGCCGTGGCGGCCGCTCTGTTCCTGCCCACTGAGGCGGCCCTGCTCCTCGCCGGCCACCCCGATCCGCCGCTGCTGAGGGGAGCCGTCCGCGTGCATGAGCGCCAGGTGGATGCTCCCACCCTCCATGCCCTGCTCACCAGCCTGGAGCGTTCGCTGCCCCGCAGCCCCGGCGGCGGCCGGCCCGATCCCCTGCCGTTGGCCGCAGGCCGCGGCGCCCGTTTCCTCCCCGCCCACGGCGCCTATCTCTGGACGCGCAACTGCAACTGGTGGACGCTGCAGCGGCTCAGCGATGCCGGCCTCGCCACCCCGCCACTGGGCGTGCTGTTCAGTCGCCAGGTCCCGGCGCATCTGCAGGGCTTTCAGCAGCGTTGAGCACCAGCACCCCAGGCCGGGCTGACTGGAATCCCAGGCCACAGGGCTATGGGTCAATGATGGCTGTGCTGCCCAACGGCTCATGAGGGCAGGTGATGGCTACGGGTGACGATCAAGGCGCTCTCCCCAGGCTGAACCCATTACAAGAGTGGGAGCATCCGATTCAGCACGGAAAGAGTGCCGTGCCATGCCGGCGAGATCTGCTAGCTGCTCTGATTCCGGCAGCCCTGCCCACGCCAGCCCCGCAAGCCGGCCCCTCAGACCAGCCTGCGGTGCAGGCCACAACCCACCGATCAGCCCAGCCCGCCCAGGCGGATCAAGGCGCCCACCACCACGAAGGCGATCGCCAGGGCGGTGATGCCGCGGATGTGCCAGGCCAGCCCGCTGAGGTTGTCGTTGCTGAGGTTGGGGATCAGTTGCAGCCGGGCGTGCAGGGCGAGGGCGACGGTGGCGGCCAGCAGCAGCAGCTTCACGCCCACCAGCATCCCGACCGGGTTCGCCGGGTTGAGCAGCCCGCGGAAGCCGGGGAGATAGATCCAGCCCATCCAGACACCGGTGACCACCTGGAGGGCCAGGGCGGTGAGCGCCAGGGGCTCGAACGTGTCCTCAAACGCGCGGATCTGCGCCGCCTCCCGTTCCCGCAGTGCCTTGGGGAGCACCCCCAGATCAAGCACCAGATGCCCGCCGGTCCAGACCGTGGCCGCCAGGGCATGAACGATCACCAGCAGCGGAAATGGCGACACAGCAGCTCCACAAGGCTGCTCCCACGATGCAGGCGCCCCGCCATCGGCGGCCATGGCGCAGCCCGCGGCGCTGGCGATGCAGACGTTCCCGGTGATGCAGCAGATCGTGGTAGTGCAGCAGACCCTCGCGGTGAAGAGGCCTGCCGAGAACGCGACCCCCCTGTCGTCGATCGCTGGTCACCCGTGATGGCAACGCTTAGGGTCGCCGCCAGGGACTCAAGGGGAAGGTGCGCTGATCCGCGCTGCCACCAACCAGCACGTCCGGCACCTGATTAGTCCTTATCGCTGCGGGCCATGCGGACAGTGACGTAGTCACCATCCGCTCCAGCCTGCAGGCGGAAGACGCCAAGGCGAACCATTGCCTTGGGGGCGTCTTCTGGCAGCAAGGACGCGAGGCTCTGGCCAGGGCTGGGGGAGGGGCCTGGAGGCGGCAGGGGGAAGCCGAAAAAGCGGTGCAGCTGCTCCACCGTGGTGGCGGCGTTGAAGCTGAGCGAGAGATCCGCCGGCAGTGAGGGGGGCGCCGGCTGGGGATCAAACAGTCGATCGATCAGGGGTTGCAGACGGGTGCGCAACGCCACAAACACATGATCACCTGGCTCCAGGGGTGTGGAGCCCCGTGGCATCACCACCTGCTTGCCCCGCAGGATCAACGTGACCAGCACACCATCGGGCAGGGTCAGATCGCGCAGGTGCTGACCGGCCACCTGGGCGCCTGGCTTCACGGTGTAATCCACGATCTCGCCATCGACATGGCGCAAGGCATGGATCTCCACTGACAGGGCCGGTGCCGGATCCGCCGGGCGCCCGATCTGCAGCCAGCGCGCCACCACGGGCAACGACCAGCCCTGGGTGATCGCCGAAATCAGCACCACAAAGAACACCGCATTGAAGATCAGCTGGCTCTGGGGAACTCCGGCCAGCAGCGGAAAGGTGGCCAGGGTGATCGGCACCGCCCCCTTCAGGCCTACCCAGGAGAGAAAGGTGAGCTCGCGCCGTCGAAATCGGAACGGCAGGAGGGACACCACCACGGCCACAGGTCGCGCCAACAGGATCAGCACCAGGGCGATCAGCAGCCCCTCGCCGGCAACGGCCAGCAGCCGACTGGGAAAGCTGAGCAGGCCGAGCATCACGAACAACACGATCTGCCCCAGCCAGGCCAGCGCATCGTGAAAGGAGAAGATGCCGCGCCGAAACACGATCGAACTGTTGCCCAGCACGATGCCGGCGACATACACCGCAAGAAAGCCGCTGCCCCCCAGCACTGCCGCCAGCCCGAAGGCCACCAGCCCAAAGGCCAGGGCCAGCAGCGGATAAAGGCCCGGGTACTGGAGGTTGATCCGGTTCACCGCCCAGGCCGCAAGCCGGCCCGCGGCGATGCCCACCAGGCTGCCCACGCCGAACTGGCTGAAAAACAACCCCACCAGACCCTGGAAGGAGTCGCTGCTGCCGGTGATCAGGCTGATCAGCCCCACGGTGAGGAAGATGGCCATCGGGTCGTTCGACCCGCTTTCCACTTCGAGTGTGTCGGTGAGGCGCTCGGGCAACTTCAGCCCGCTGGTGCGCAGCACCGAAAACACCGCCGCCGCATCGGTGGAGCCGACGATGCTGCCCAGCAGCAGCCCTTGCAGCACTGGCAGTTGCAGCACCCAGGCGGCTGTCAGGCCTGTGAGCAGCGAGGTGATCAACACCCCCACGGTGGAGAGCGCCAATGCCGGGCGCCAGACGGATCGCACCGCGTTCATGGAGGTGCGCAGCCCGCCGTCGAACAGGATCAACGCCAGCGCCGCGCTGCCGGCGTTGCTGGCCAGGGCGTAGTTCTCAAAGGGGATGCGCCCGAGACCCTCTGAGCCCGCCAGCATCCCCACGCCAAGAAACAGCACCAGCACCGGCACACCGAGGCGCGCGGAGAACTTGCTGGAGCCAATGCCCACCAGCAACAGCACGCCCACCAGCAGCATGGAGATGTTGATCACGCGCTGATTTCCTGCAACAGCGGCATGGGGTGCTGACGCTCCCGAAGCATGGCCGAGCCTGGGGCTTGGTGCTGGGTGAGGTGTTGGGTAGATGGACGCACCTATCCCTCGCTTTTACCAACCAGCTTGCTTACGCCCCCAGTCGGGTTTTTCAGCAGCCTCCTAGGTGGGTCACAGGAGCAGTCGCGTTTTCGCGTGTTCAACGAGATCGTCAAATGTCATCATCTTCATGTCTGTGTATTGTGTCATGGCGCGACGAATTTGCGGCTCACTCATTTGCCGCATGTCACGGCCAACAATGGCAATCAAGCGGGGGTTGTACACTTTGAGGCCATACTTCTCATTGACATAAGTGCGATGCCTGTCTTCGTCGAAGTATGCAGAATACTCGCGAAGTTGAGCGGCCACTTCATGAATTCCTGCCGCCAAAGTAGCTCGATCTCTTCTTCCAACAATTATTGACTGCCTTGGCAGTTTGATGTCTAAGATATCGCAGAACTCGCCATCAAAGGGCTCCATGAAGAAATCTGGCTGCAACCGAGTACCATCCGTTCGCTCTAAGACAAGCTGAGGATAGACATTCTTGTAGCCAAGTCCGGTAAGGAAGTTTGGGTGTTGCTCCAAAAAACCTTGAAGGTGTCTTTCGCGTGTATTCGGGTCATTAAGCAAGTGCTGGAATTGTTCGATCTCTGGTGAAAAGATTGCACCGGTTTTCCTTGCCACAACAGCAGGACGGCCAATAAGCACATCTGAACGCCTAGGCTGCTGGATTTCATGAATGGCAGAGCCATGATATGGAGTAAATGTAATGGAGTTGTTATTCGCGGTCATGACAAACTCAACTAGCAGTGAATTCTGATGAATTTGGCGCAAGAACGCGTGAAGGAGGGCTGATCGAACACAGAATTCTGTCTCAAGATGCAAGTCTGCCTTGACCTCTGCTACAGGCTTTTTCAAGTCAACGCCTGCAAGGAATTCTTGAATCTTAGGGAAAAACAAGCGGACCGAGCTCGCAAACTCGCTTGCTTCCCCTGCGTCAGCAAACGAGAAACCAGACTCGGTGACCAACTCTTCCAAGCGACTCGGAGTAAATACGTTTCCAGGCGATTCGATGGCTGAAATACTATGCCATATACAATCGTCTTCAAGCGAAGGCAAATCGGTGACATCATCGTAGACAAGCTGATCAACCATGCTCGACGCAAAGTGGAAGAATGGGTCGCCATACAGTTCGCCGTCGATTCGAAGATTTGAAAGGTCAAATGGCTTGGCCCTGTAGGAGTACCCTTTGACACTTAGTACCTTCATGCCACGAGTTCTCGAATAGTACTCAATGTCAATCTGTGCAGAAGTCTCTGGATTGACTAGGATGTGAGCACCCAACCCTCCTGCTGCTTCAAGAAACAGGTCGACATCATTGTATATCTTCGGTAAGCCTCTAAGATCGAATAGCGGGATAAGATCGCCGAGAAGTGGCTTCGCAAGCTCGATGGCTTCGCCCAATGTCTCTGCGTCTGAGGCGCTGGGGCATAGAGCTAGCGCATTTCTTATGGATACAATTAGAAAGCGGTCCTCAGCAGCCAGGAGCACTGGTTTCTTTCAGTTCTTGACATCTGATTGCGCTAAATCTATTACCGTAGCATTTCTGGCTCTGTATTTATCCTCTGGTCTCCAGATCGGATTCTGTTGAACACCTGCCGCGCCACTTGTTAACCTCGAAACTCTGAGGAGATGCTTGCGCGTGAACCAACGACCGAGCGCTCCACAGCAGCCCCCTGATTCCATCCATCCTCCCTCCACGCCCCTACCCCAGATCCTAGTGACTAAATGGATCTGAGCGGGAAAATGAAGCATGGCCAACCCCTTCTGCCCCTGGAACCCCGAACAGTCGCATCTCCTGTCATCGTCTCTGGTGGAATGGCTATCTGGAGGACTACTTGGTGGTCTGCTTATAGCTCCGGCCGGTGAGCTGGACCTAGGAGGCTGCTGACAATCGTTTCGGCCCTTCTGTTCACCCTGTGAGGCTCAACAGAGAGACAATTCCAGCCGTAACTCGGCTATCCGGGGCGCAGAATGACATCGATTGACCGAGTTCAACCAGAATCGCCCAGCTTCTACAGAGATCTCCAGCAGCTTCCCAGGGGCCTGCATGCGTCAGTACCGTTTTGGCCCTGGTTAAGGAGCTGCTCATTGGTGTGCAGCTTGCCGAAAATCTGATCGGCGGTGCGGCGCTTGAATTTGATGGGACTTCTCCTGGTCAAGTCTGGCCTGTAGGAAGGCTTTCGTAAAGACTGGTTCAATTTCTGGGATCCGCGCTAGATCGCCGCATCTGTTTCCCATATGCCATCGGCAATGTTGACTGGCATGAAAATGCCCAGCAGACCAAGCAAGTCGCTGTCAATCAGTTCACCGCGCGCCGTCTGCAGGCTTGCCAAAACTCTTTGTTCGAGTGGCTAGAGTCTACGCCCAGTGCTCACGTTCGTGGAAGACGAAAAAATCAGGGATTATCTATCATTATGCCAGATTAAATTTATTTGCTTGCAACTTAGCGACTGCTAGCTTGTTTGCTGTTCAATCATCTAAATATGTCTTCCGACCTCTAGGAACGGCTGCCTCTGCATGTCAAGAAAAGTAAGCCAGTTTTTTACTTAACCTGTCTATTCTCAGGGATCGAGTGAACAGACTTATGCGTTCGTTGAACGAATGGAGCCAAGCGGACTCGAACCGCTGACCCCCTGCATGCCATGCAGGTGCTCTACCAGCTGAGCTATGGCCCCATTTGGCTGACGCCGATGCCCGAAAGCCCCGCCGTTTTGCCTCCAAAATCTTACACCGCAGGTTGACTGCCCCCTCGGCAGAGGGATCACACCAGACGCCATACGGCCACGAGCTTGCCCTGGATCGACACCTGCTCCGCCGGCAACAGGATCGGTTCGTAGGCGGGGTTGGCGGCCTCAAGGCGCACGGTGGCCCCCTCACGGTGGAAGTGCTTGAGGGTGGTGCCGCTGCCTGGCACCAGCGCCGCCACGATCGTGCCGGGCTTGAGCCGGGTCGGGTCGGCCACCGGCTCCATCAGCACCACATCGCCGTGGTCGATATGGGCGTCCACCATGCTGTCGCCGTTCACGGTGAGGGCGAACAGGCCACGGGTGTCGAGCACGGGCTGCAGGTCGAGCCGCTCCTCGTTGTCGTGGAAGGGCTCCACCAGCCCGCCCGCCGCCACCGAGCCCAGCACTGGAATGCCTGGCCGCTGACCGCCCAGCAGCTGCAGGGTGCGGGCCTGACCCTCCTGCCAGGTGATCCAGCCTTTCTGCTGCAGATGCCGCAGGCGGCTCTGGATCGGCGCCGGGGAGCGCAGCCCCATGGCCTCCATCATCTGGCGGATCGAGGGGCTGTGGCGGTGCTCACCGATGTAACCGGCGAGCCAGTCGAACAGCTCCTGCTGGGCGCTGGTGAGCTCGCCCTGGGGGCCGTTCTCGCCACCGGGATCGCCGGAGCCGACAGGAGCCAGCGGCAGTGAGCCACCGAACGGGGCGCGCGACGGGTTGGCGCGTGATGACACCGTGCTCGATGACGCCGTGTTCGATGACACCGTGTTCGATGAAGCCGTGCGCGATGGCGCGGATCGCGATGGGCCTGAACGGGACGGGGCAGGGCGGGGCACCATGGGCAGGGTCACAGTTGCCGGTCAGTACATTTGTGCCATCGATCGGCGCACTTGTCCAGTCCCTGGCCTGGTTTTGGTGCGGTTCGCCGGCCTGGGTTCAGCCCGCCACGCCGCCCAGCAGGGCCGCCAGCAGTGCTTGCTGCACATGTAGGCGGTTCTCCGCCTGGTCGAAGACGCGGCTGGCGCTGCCTTCGATCACACCGGCGCTGATCTCCTCGCCCCGGTGGGCCGGCAGGCAGTGGAGCACGATCGCGCGCGGATCGGCTTCCGCCAGCAGGTTTTCATCGAGGCAGAAGCCGGCGAAGGCCTGCTCGCGCTGACGCTGCTCCTGCTCCTGCCCCATCGAGGCCCATACATCGGTGTAGAGGCCATGGGCGCCGCGCACCGCCGCCACCGGATCGTGGCTCACCTCAATGCTGCTGCGGCCGCCCGCCAGCTGCCGGGCGTGGTCGAGCACCTGCGCCGACGGCTCGAAGCCCGGCGGGCAGCCGATCCGCACATTCACCCCCAGCAGCGCGCCGCAGAGCAAGAGCGAGTGGGCCACGTTGTTGCCATCGCCCACGTAGGCCAATGTGAGGCCGGCCAGGCCATCCGCAGCGCCACTGCTGCTGGTGCCGCTGCCGCTGAAGGCCTCCTGCAGCGTCAGGTAGTCGGCGAGGGCCTGGCAGGGGTGCTCCAGATCGGTGAGGGCATTGATCACCGGAATCGATGCCCAGTGGGCGTACTCCTCCAGCTCGCTCTGGGCAAAGGTGCGGATCGCCAGGGCGTCCACGTAGCGGCTCAGCACCCGGGCGGTGTCGGCGATCGGTTCGCCGCGGCCCACCTGGGTGACGGCCGGGTTGAGGTCGAGGGTCTGGCCGCCCAGGCGGGCCAATGCCACTGAAAAACTCACCCGCGTGCGGGTGGAGGCCTTCTGGAAGATCAGCCCCAGCACCTTGCCGCCCAGGTCGATGCGCTGCTCACCGCGCTTGAGCGCTGCCGCCAGCTGCAGCAGCTCCAGTGTCTGGGCCCCGCTCAGGTCGGCCGAGGAGAGCAGATCGTGGCCTTGGAGCGGGTGAAGGGCGGCGAAGGAGAACGCCATCGGCCCACGGCAAACAACACTTATGCGAGATCAACCCCCCTGGCGTCAAGGGGGGAGATCCCGCTGAGTGGAGGTGCGTGCCGCTGGCCGGGCTCAGGCGGGAACCGGCACCGGCTCGGCGAAGGCAGCGTCCTCGGGCATCACGCTGGAGGACAGCAGTTGCTTGAGCTCGTCACCTTCGATCACCTCTTTCTCGAGGATCTTGGCGGCGATGTCCTCCAGCAGGCCGCGGTTGCCCTTGAGGATCGCCAGCGCCCGCTCGTGGGCCCGGTCCACCAGGCTGCGCACCTCGCGGTCGATGGCCACCGCGGTGGAATCGCTCACCACCCGGCGCGGGTTGCTGCCGTTGCCCAGGAAGCGGTTGCCGCCCTGTTTGTCGTAGGCCAGCGGGCCGAGCGTATCGCTCATGCCATAGGTGCCCACCATCTGCTCGGCGATATCGGTGGCGCGCTGCAGGTCGTTGGCCGCGCCGGTGGTGATCTCTCCGAACACCACCTCCTCGGCGGAACGGCCGCCCAGCAGGGTGGCGATCTGGCCTTCGAGGTCTTCCTTGGAGTTCAAGAAGCGCTCTTCCTGCGGCAGCTGCAGGGTGTAGCCCAGTGCCGACATGCCGCGCGGCACGATCGAGATCTTGGCCACCTTGGCGCCGCCGGGCATCAGGTGCCCCACGATTGCGTGGCCCACTTCGTGGTAGGCCACCACCCGCTTCTCGTCGTCCTGCAGGACGCGGCTGCGCTTCTCGAGGCCCGCCACCACCCGTTCGATCGCTTCGTTGAGGTCGCCCTGCTCCACCGAGGTGCGCTTGACCCGTGCCGCCAGCAGGGCCGCTTCGTTGACCAGGTTGGCCAGGTCGGCACCGGCGAAGCCGCTGGTGGCCTGGGCGATCTTGTCGAGATCGACGCCAGGGGCGAGTTTCACCTTGTCGGCGTAGATCTCCAGGATCGTCTTGCGGCCGGAGAGATCGGGGCGGTCGACCAGCACCTGGCGGTCGAAGCGACCGGGACGCAGCAGGGCGGCATCCAGGGTTTCCGGCTGGTTGGTGGCTCCCACCACGATCACCGGCTTGTCTTTGGAGGTGAAGCCATCCATTTCGGTGAGCAGTTGGTTGAGGGTCTGCTCCCGTTCGTCGTTGCCGCCCACCACGCCCATCGAGCCGCCCCGGCTCTTGCCGATGGCATCGAGTTCGTCGATGAAGATGATGCAGGGCGCCTTCTGCTTGGCCTGCTCGAACAGATCACGCACGCGGGCGGCACCGGCACCGACGAACAGCTCCACGAATTCCGAGCCGGAGATGATGAAGAACGGCACGCCGGATTCACCGGCCACTGCCTTGGCCAACAGGGTTTTGCCGGTGCCCGGAGGGCCCACCAGCAGCACGCCTTTGGGGATGCGGGCTCCGATCTCCACATAGCGCTCAGGGGTCTTGAGGAAGTCGACGATCTCGGAGAGCTCGGCCTTGGCTTCATCCACGCCGGCCACGTCAGCGAAGGTGACGCGGGATTCCTCATCCGGCACGTAAACGCGGGCCTTCGACTTGGTGAAGCTGAGCGCGCCCTGGGCACCGCCGCCGCCCATCGAACGGCGGGCGAAGAACTGCAGCACCACGATGAAGATCAATGGCGGCACCACCCAGCTCAGCAAGGTGGTGAAGAAGCTGGGGCGCTTCGGCGGCGCAGCGGCGAATTCCACCCCTTTCTGCTCGAGGCGCTGGGGCAGGTCCATGTCGAAGATCGGCGTGGTGGCCAGCACCGACGGCGATCCCTCAGGGGCGTTGCTCAGCTCGTAGCGGATCTGGTCCTGGGTGATGAAAGCGCGTTTGACGTTGCCGTCATTGACCTGGTCGATGAACAGGGAATAGGGGACGCGCGGCACCTGGGTGGCCGGGTTCGGCAGGAAGTTGCTGAACAGCAGCAACACGCCGAAGCCGATCAGCACCAGATTGATGATGCTGAAACGGCGGTTCGGCTTGTTCTCGTCCTGACGGAGGGCCATCGCCTGAAGATGCAGTGGAGCCAAGCTAAGCGGCCCTCCTGAGGCAGCGGCCCCTGCTCCGGGGGGTGACAACCGAACGTGACCTGACCTGCCTGAACCTGTAAAGCCATGTGTGGCCGCTACTCCCTCACCAGCGATCTCGACCGCCTGCTGCCGCGGCTCGGCGGTCGTCTGCCGGCGGATCTGGCGGCCCATCACGCCGCCCGGCCCGAGGTGCGCCCGGGCGAGCCGGTGCTGGCCCTGCGCCAGGAGCATGGCGTGATCGGCGCCGCCCTGTTGCTCTGGGGCCTGTTGCCGGAATGGGCCAAGGACCCGCTCGGGGCGCCGCGGCCGATCAACGCCCGTGCCGAGACGGTGGCGGAGAAAGCCTCCTTCCGTGGCGCCTGGCGCCACCGGCGCTGCCTGTTGCCCGCCGACGCGTTCTACGAATGGAGCGGCCCGAAGGGGCGGCGCCGGCCCTGGCGGATCCACCGCCGCGATCAGCAGCTGTTCTGGCTGGCGGGAGTGTGGGACCGCTGGATCGGCCCCGACGGCAGCGAGGTGGAGAGCTGCTGCGTGCTCACCACCGCCCCCAATGCGCTGATGGCGCCGATCCACGACCGCATGCCGGTGATCCTTCCCGACGGTCTGGAGGAGGCGTGGCTGGCGCCCACCGATGGCGCGGGGCTGCGGGCCCTCGAACCGCTGCTGCGGGGCTGGGAGCCGGAGGCCTGGCAGGCGGATCCGCTGGGGCCTGACACAAGAGCCACCAGCAGGGCAGCAGCGCAGCTGGATCTGTTCGGCTGAGCGCTGGGTGGGGGCATGGCGAAGCGGCGAGTGGAGTCGCAGGGGCCGCTGCGGCTTTCGCCGCCGCCGTCGAGACAATGGGTGGCCCGCTGCGGTTGCGCCCTTGTTCGCTCCGGCCTTCCGGCATGACCCCAGCGCGCTGCTGCGCCTGGAACGTCGCCTGCGCTTCTACCCCGCCCTGCTGCTGCTCACCGTGCTGGTGATGGCGAGCTTCGCCCTGCCGATGGAACTGCGCCCGCTCGGCGCCCTCGGCTACGCCCTCACCCTGCTGCTGCTCGTGGTGGCCCTGGGCGGACCGATCCGGCTCGCGGGGCGGCCCTGCCTCAGCAATCTCCTTTACCGCCTGCTGGGCCTCTCGGTCCTGATGGTGCAGGGGCTCTGGTCGTTTGCCCCCGCCGGCGCGCAGCGCAGCGGGCTGCCGCTGCTGGTGATGGTCACCGTGTTCATCACCTGGAGCGTGCTGCGGCTGCTGGCGCTGCTGGCACTGGAGCCCACGGTGGAGCGGCGGGTGCTGATGGGTGCCGTGGCCGGCTACCTGCTGCTGGGCCTCACCGCCGGCCTGCTGATGACGATCCTCGAGACGATCGTGCCCGGCAGCTTCACGGCGCTGGATGCCTCGACGCAGCTGCTCGGGCCGATCACCTCGGCCGAGATGCAGAAGCTCATCTGGCAACTCGATTTCGTGCGGCTCAACTATTTCGCCTTCGTCTGCCTCACCACCGTGGGCTTCGGGGACATCGCCCCCCAGACCCCGCAGGCGCAGATGCTCACGATCAGCTTCTGCGTGATCGGCCCCGCCTACATGGCCCTGGTGCTGGGCCTGCTGATCAACCGCTCCAATTCCGCCGAGGCGCAGGAGGTGGCGGAAGCGCTCAGGCAGCTCAAGGCCGGTCGTCCGCCATCGCCCTGAGGGTTGGCGCTGGCCGCTGGCCGGAGGCCTGAAGGTTGCAGCTGGCCGCCCGCCATCGCCCTGAAGGTTGCCGGCTTGCCGCTTGACGAAGGCCTGAGGGCCTCGTCCTGCTGATTCTTCTGGCAGCGATCCGTTAGGACAGAGACGATCCGCCCGGACACCGTGAGCCTCGCCCAACTCGATGCCTTCCTGGCTCACGCCCGCCGTACTCCGGCCCTGCAGGCGCGCTTGGCTGAACCGCTGGAGCTGGAGGCGTTCCTCGCTCTGGCCTCTCAGGAGGGTTACGCGGTGGAGGAGCGCGACGTGCTCGCCGCGCGCGAACGGGATGAGTCGCAGTGCAGCGCCGCCGAACTGCAGCAGCGGGCTGGCGCCGATGCCCGCCGCCTGCGCAGTTTCATCCCCGGCTGAGCGGCCGCTCACGAACCAGAGCCGCTTGCACGTCGCGGCTGCCCCGGGTGTGGCCAGCCAGGGTTTGGCCAGCCAAGCCGTTCAACGACAGATCAGCGGACCTGCGTGGCGGGCGGCCATTCCTGGGGGCGATCG
Organism: Sphingobacterium thalpophilum; assembly: GCA_943367595.1. GTDB lineage: Bacteria > Cyanobacteriota > Cyanobacteriia > PCC-6307 > Cyanobiaceae > MW101C3. The sequence continues at coordinate 14,876 of CALRJS020000031.1, read as the reverse complement.
GCGCTCACCTGGGCCAGGTAGGCGCTCACCAGCAGCAGGCCGAGCGGCAGGGTCCAGCGCCACGACCGCAGCCGGGAGAGCCCGCCCAGGCGGGGCAGACCGGCGCGGGGAGCACTGCCGCGGCTGGCACTCGGGCCCAGCGGCAGGCTGCAGTTACCGCACACCATGCGTCCGGCCAGGCTGCGGTCCCTTCGCACACTCCAACTGCCGCAGCGGGGGCAGGACATCAGACCAAACGCAGTGTCGAAGGGGGAAGGGCAACGCGGGGGTAAGGCCCTAAAGCCTCGGCCCTGGTGTGGGCTCCCGGTAGATCGCACCCGCCGCCAGTATGCCGCCTGCGAATCCGGACGCATGGCCGATCCAGCTCACTCCTGGTGGGGAGAAGAACGGAATCAGGCTGGGTAGCAGGCCGCCGTAGCTCACCAGGCTGAACAGGGAAAGGGCCAGCACCAGCGGACGCTTCTCCAGAAAACCGATCACCAGCAGGTAGCCCAGCAGGCCGAACACCACGCCGGAAAGGCCATGGCTGCCATTGGGCCAGAGCAGCCACACCGGGATGGCGGTGGCATAGACCCCAAGCCACACCGCCAGGTAGTCGCGCCAGCTCTTGAGCAGCACCAGCCAGGACAGCGGCAGAAACCAGAGGGTGTTGCCGATCAGGTGGCCGAAGCCGCCGTGGCTGAACGGCGCCGTGAGCACGCCCAGAAACGAGCCGCCGGGCTGCATCGGCAGGTTCCACTGGCCGCCGAAGAAGATCTGGTCGATCAGCTCCTGGCCCCAGGGCACTGCCACCAGCAACAACGGCAGCCAGAAGGTCTGCTGCAGTTTGTCCATCAGACCGGAGCCGTTCGCCATCAGCGCCAGCTGCGGGAGAAAAGGCGGGGGAAGGCGTGAGCCATGAGACGAGCGAAGACGTGAGCGGAGAGATGGCCTGGGGCCGGCGGCAGCCCTGGCAGGAGTGGAAGCGGCATCGTTGGCCAACGTTCCTTGGCGCGTCTGACGCTATCGGGTAGGGGGAGCCACAGGCGAGCCGGCGGACTGAGAGCCCCCGGCCCGTTCGCTGGCTGGCTGGGCGGGGTGCCCAGACCTGACCACCGTTGCCATTGTTTTCTCGACGTTGCGAGTTTCGCCGGATCGTCATGGCCGCTCCTGCTTCCTCCAACGACCCCTCGCTCGAGGGCCCGCTGACTCCGTCCCTGTCCCCCTCCCTGTCTCCACTCCTGGTCCCAGCCCCAGCCCCGCCCCCGCCCCCTGCGTCGCCCGAGGCCACCGTGCCGCTGCCGCGTGCGGGGTCGATTCGCTTTCCGCTGGCCTGGATGGGCTCATTGGTAGTGGTGGACGGCAGCTTCCTGCTGGCTGCCGCCGCCATCCACCAGCCTGGCTGGGCCAGTGCCGTGCTGGTGATCGCGGCGGTGATCAACGTGCCGCTCTTCCTCGGCGCACTGCTGCTGCTGCGGGGCAAGTTCTGATCCATCACCAGGTTCTGAACCATCACACTGACGGCAGCAGAGCCAAGGCCATGGAGCGCGTCGCTGACTATCCCCGTCCTCCCGCCCTCGTGGCCAGCACGGCCCATGTGGAGGTGGAGGCCCTGGGCCGACGGCTCGCTGACAGCCACCGCTCCCTGCTGGTGAAGGAAACCTTCCATCCCCCCACGGTCTACCTGCCGCCCGAGGCCCTGCAGCTGGAGCTGCTGGAGGCGGTGCCGGGCCGCAGCTTCTGCGAGTGGAAGGGGCTGGCCACCTACGTGGATGTGGTGCTGGGCGATCGGCGCCTGCGCCGCGCCGGTTGGACCTACACCGACCCCACCCCGGCGTTCCGTCCCCTGGCCGGGTGGTTCAGCTTTTATCCGGGCCTGATGGACGCCTGTTTCATTGATGGTGAACGGGTAACGCCGCAGCCGGGTGGCTTCTACGGCGGCTGGATCACCTCGCGGGTGTGCGGCCCGTTCAAGGGAGATCCACAGCACCCGGAGCTGATCTGAGTGGTCTTGCCTGGTCTGCGTGGATCTGATCGGAATGGATCAGGCCTGGCCTGAGTGGATCTGAGCTCAGTCGAGCTGGTCCGAGTGGATCTGATCGAAGTGGTTCGGATCGGAATGGTTCGGATTGGATCGAAGTGGACCTGATCCGCCCGGACCCCTACCAGCCGCCGATCCGGAACACCGTTGAATTCCCTGGAGGGTGTACGGTGAATTGTCGGCTGAAGCTCCGCGAGGGGCCGATTCAACCAGCAGGTTCCATTCCCTGTTTCAGCGTCCACTGTTTCAGCATCAACTGTCTCAGCGTTCACTGTTCACACGTCTACTGTTTCACCGCCTGGCCGCAGCGCTTCAGCGCCAGGCAAGAGCTTGAAGGTTTTCCGGGTTTCCGGTTTTCCACTGCTCCAGGACTGTCCCGCCAAGGGCTGACCTCCTCCTGATGACCCTTTCTCACGCAGCGCGTGAGGCGGCTTGTTCAGTGTCTGGATCCAACGGCGCCTCGTGGCCGGATCCGGTGTTTCTGCGTCAAGCCCGGGCTTTTGGGTTCCAGTTGTGCCCTTGGGCTGTTCTGGACCCCGTTTTTTCATTTCCCAGTCGTTTCTTGATGTTGACCCGTTTGTTCAAGCCCACCCTTTCCATCACCACCACCTTGCCCATGACCACCACCTTGACCATGACCGCTGCCACCAGCCCGGCGACGCGTGCCACCCGATCGGCCCGCCGCCAGGCGCCACCTGTCCCGGCTGCCACCAGCCCCCTGTTCTGCTGCATTGATCGCGCCAGCCACTTCGCCGGCCTGGCCTCCATGGCCTCGAAAGCGCGACGCAGCAAGGAACAGGCCCATCAGCCACTCAGCTGGGCTGATCTGCTCGGCGAGCGCTGAGTGCTTAGCGCTGAGTGCGAAGCGCTGAGTGTTCAGCACTCAGCGCTTTCATCAGCGCATTCAGACCCAACAGGCGTCATTCTCGGCGCCTGTCGCAACGAACGAGCAAAGCAGTGTTGGGCCGCCAATTCCCATGAAGCGATGGGCCCCATCAGGCCACCGCTTCCGTCAAGCAACCCCTTCCTTCACGCAACCGCTTCCAGTCAAGGCGGCAGCCACCGACTGCAGGCGGTCGCGGTTGCGGTCCCAGAGGATGAACTTGAAGCAATCCGGGATGTCGCGGATGTGCAGCGCCTGGGCGTTTTTCAGCAGCTCCGCATTGCGCTCGTGGCAGGCCCGCAGGCGGTAGTTCGGGATCGTTTCGCAGAGGTGGTGGATGTTGTGGAAGCCGATGTCTGCGGTGAACCAGTTCAGGATCGGCGGCAAGATCAGCAGGCTTGTGCCATCAAGAGCGCCGGTGAGGCCGCTCCAACCTTCGGTGCGATGGGCGTAGGAGGTTTCGAAGTTGTGCTGCACGAAGAAGATGCAGATGAACAGCGCCGCCGAGCAGGCCATCACGATCGAATACACACTCCAGAAGCGTCCGGCTCCCAGCCAATGGGAGAGCAGCACCCAGCCACTGATCACGCAGATGTTGTTCAGCAGAAGATCAAGAAACTGTGAGGAGGAATACCAGTGCTTGGAGGTGTGGGTGCTGAGCAGTTTGTTCAGGGGCGTGCGTGGGTTCTGGCGCCAGGTGCGCGCCGCATGCCGCAGCGCGTCCACATTGCCCAACAGCAGGGCTACACGGGGCTTGATCACCAGATAGAAGAAGCCACCGGGAAACAGCATCAGCGGGTGCCGCAGAAACTGATAAAAACGCTTCTGGCCGGCTGAGAGGTTGAGGAATTCGTCCACCGAAATCAGCGCCGAGGGGCCGCGATACAGCTCCCAGTTGCCGTTGTGGCGGTGGTGATAGGCGTGCCCTTCCGACCAGGGGTGCTGCGGAATGGCATTGATCACACCCAGCAGGAAGCCCGCGCCCCGGTTCATCCAGGCGGTGCGAAACAGCGAGCGGTGGCCGCAATCGTGCATCAGCGAAAAGCACCGCCCGGAGAACAGCACCATCACCACCAGCAGCGGGGCGCAGAGCCAAGGCTGGCCGGCTGCCAGCAGCCGCATCACCAGGGCCCACAGCAACAGGTAGGGCACCACGGTGTTGACCAGCTGCCAGGCGGCGATGCGGTCGTCGCTGCGGCAATAGGGGGTGAGGATGAAATCGGAGCGGCGCACGCGGCGGGATGGCTGGGCCTGGCCTGCTTGTGGCTGGGCGCCAGCAGAAGGCCTGCTTGCCGCAGACGCGGCACGTGAGGCCTGGCCCGGCGAATTGGCGCCCGGTTGCGTGGCAGCGGTGACGGGTGGGGTCATCGTTGGGGGGCGGCTGCCGCCGAAGCCGTGGTTGGACGGAGAAGGGGGCTGCAGGGCAGCGGCAGTTGAAGGCTCAGGCGCGGGCCTCGGAATCACGATGATTCCCCGATGGTAGGCAGGCCTGCTGCAGAACGAAGCCCCCGGCGATCCTTGCCTCCGCTCGCGCGGCCAGCGCCACGCTTGCCAGCATGGGCGGCCTCATCAGCGCCCCATGCTCCGATCGCCGCGCCAGATCCTTCTCGATGCCAGCGCCGGGCTGTGGGAGGGCATCTTCATCCGGCTCGATGGGGCCGGGATCGAAGCTGAGCGCTTTCCCACCGGCCTGGAGGTGCGGGAGGTGGACGGCAACGTGGAGGCCGCCCTCACCTACCGCCACACCGGCCGGGTGGCCACGATGCGGTTTCAGGAGCCTCCCGCCGAGATGGAGATCTCCCCGGAGGGGCACTGGAGCCTCGGCCCCGACAAGGTGGGCCCCTGGAGCTGTCTCACCGAGCTCTGCCTCGTGCACGGCGAACGGCGCCGGCGGGTGGTGGTGCGGCACGGCGCTGAGCGCCTCGAAGCCGTGGTGCTGGTGGTGGAAGCACGCCCCGGCCTCCAGGAGGCGGCGCCGGCGGCGCCCCATCGGGTGCCTCGCCAGCCCATCGGCGGCAGCCGGGAGGTCTGGCAGCTGGAGGCGAACCTGCAGCTGGAAACCACCAACCCCCGCCTGCCGGGTGAACCGCTGATCACGGAACTGCGCTGGACGCCGGAGCCAGGGCTGGTCCATCGCCTGCAGCGGGGCTACGGACCCCACGGGCTGCCGCTGCCCCAGCTGGCCGCGTTGGCTTGAGCGTCAGGCCACGCTGACGCCTTTCCAGAAGGCCACCCGTCCGGCGATCTCCTCGGCGGCGGGCTTGGGCGACGGATAGAACCAGGCGGCGTTGGCATTCACCTGGTCTCCAACCACCACGTCGTAGTAGTGGGCTTCCCCTTTCCAGCCACAGACGCTGCGGTGCGTGGAGGGACGGAAGCATTCCGGCCGCAGGGCCTGCGGCGGGAAGTAGGCATTGCCTTCGAGCTTGACGATGTCGTCACTGGAGGCGATCACGCAGTCGTTCCAGCGGGCTTCCATGGAAAAGGCACAGGGGCCCTCCATTTTCGGGCCTTTCGCAGAGGGTTGGCGCGGCCCGCTCAGGCAGCACCGGTTCACCACCGCCGCCGGCCTGGCCCGTTCGGCTGGCGCCGCGCTGCCGCCGCTGTGGCCGCCTCAGCGTGTGCCGGGGTGTGGCTCCCGCCGCAGCGCCTGCGCCCCCTGCATCAACCGCTCGGCGGTGGCGTCGTAGAGGCGGCTGGCTTCGGCGGCGTCATGGCCGATGCAGGTCATGCCGAGCTTGCCGTACTGGGACAGGCATCCCAGCAGGTGGAACAGGCTGCCGCGCAGCTCCGCCGGATCGAAGTGCAGCCCCGCCACGGCCACGATGTCGATCAGGTCGATCGGCAGCAGACCGCGCAGGCGGGCATCGCAGAGGTTGTCGGTGGCCACGTAGCAGAGCTCCTGGCCCGTGGGCGAATGGAACACGCCGCTGACCGGATCGATCCGGCCGTTGGTGGCGTAGCGCAGGGCCATGAATGGATGGGTGGTGCCCCCTTTGCGCAGGTTCACCTCGATCGCCTGCACATCCCACTGCTCACCGAAGCGGCGGGCGATGAAGTCCACCGCGAAGCGCTCCAGCGCCCCCTTCTGGGCCAGCGCTTCCCCCACCGCCCGCCCATGGCGCAGCAGCGTCTCCCGGTAGGCGGCGTCGGCGGGGAAGCGGCAGCCCTGATAGGTCTGCCCGTTCGGGCCGCCGAGGATCTGCTCGTGGGTGGAGAGCATCTCCACCTGCCCGCCCGGGTGGATCGTGCCCTGCACGCTGGGTGAGCTGAGCGCCTCTCCCCCCTGCAGCCAGGCTTCCACCAGGGCCCCCTGCTCCACCAGCAACTGCTGCCACTGGGGCGGCGGCATCGGCAGCTCCTCCAGCACCTGACGCAGCAGCCGGCGCCGTTCGCCGCCACTGCGTTCCGCCAGCTGCAGTGGCCCCAGCTCCAGCGGGGCGTTGCCTTCGCCACTGAAGCCTTCGTTCAGCTTCACCACCACCCGCTCCAGATGGGGATGGGCCTCCCACAGGGCAGCGGTGGCCTCGCTGAGGGCGTCGAGATCGTGCACCAGCGCGCTGCCGGCCGGATGGGGCACCCCGCAGCGGCGGAACAGCTCGCGGCTGCCCGCCTTGCTGCCCCAGCGCCCCAGACCGGGATCGGTGCCCAGCAGCGGCACCTGCAGCCGCACCGACAGTTCCTTCTCCAGCGGCGTCACGTTGAAGCAGGTCATGAAGCTGCGGCCAGGCCGCAGCCGCTCGCGGATGCGCTGCAGCAGGGCGGGCCGCTCCAGCAGCTTCTCGGTGAGGGGCCGCGGCGAGGCGTCGTCGGTGTCGAACAGCTGCAACCGGCGCCGGGCATGGGAGGCGGGCACCCCCGGCAGCAGCTCCAGCACCGCATCCACCACCAGATCGGGCAGCAGCTTGCTGGTGAGGTACACGGCCTGCACGCCGGGATGCCGCAGGCTGATCAGCGAGAACAGCTGCCGCTCCTCGTAGTGGTGAGCGCCGGCCACCAGGTCGATCTGGTTCTGATCCAGGCTCAACGACGGCACCACCAGCAGATCACAGCCCTCGGGATCGAGGCCATCGCTGGCACCCACATCCAGTGCCCCCCAGGCGGGCCGCAGCTGCTGTTGGAGTTCCTCGAAGGTGAGCGGCATGGTGAGGGGGCAGCGGCTCAAGTCTTGAGCAAGGAGTGGAGCGGCGCCGGCATCTGGGCGCCGTGCTCCTCCACCACCCGGCCGATCTGCAGCAGCAGCCGTTGCTGCAGGTCCCAGGCGGTGGCCATGTCGCCATCGCTGGCATGGCAGAGCAGCCGCAACTGCAGGCTGGATTCGCCGTAGCCCACGAAGTGCACCGCCAGGGTCTTGTCGTGATCGATGGCGGGATCGGCGGCCAGCTGGGCCTGCAGGTCGTTGAGGATCGCCTCCAGCACGGGCCGGTCGTCGTAGCGCACGCCGAAATCGATCCAGATCCTGCGGTTATCGATGCGGGCGATGTTGATCACCGGCTGGGTGGTGAACAGGCCATTGGGAATGAACACCGGTTGCCGCTCGGGGTCGCGCAGCTGGGTGTAGAACCAGCCGATCTGAACCACGGTGCCGGTCAGCTCTTCGGAGGGGATGCGGATGACATCCCCCACCACGAAGGGGCGGTTGATGTAGAGGCTGATGCCGCTGAGGGCGTTCTCCACGATCGTCTTGGCGCCGAAGCCGAGGGCCGCCGCCCCGAAGCCGCCGGCGGTGGCCAGCAGCGCGGTGGGGGTGCCGAGCAGCCGCAGCAGCTCCAGGGCGACGATCACCGCCACCAGAATCGCGATCAGCTTGTCGGCCAGGTCGAACAGGAACAGGCGGTCGCGCTCGGGCAGGTTCGGGAACACCTGCTTGGAGTAGGTGTCCACCCGGCGCAGCAGCTCCCCCTTGCAGCGCAGCACCGTCCAGACCAGGCCGATCACGATCAGCCCGTCGCGAACCTCCAGCCCGCCGCGCGGCAGCGGCAGGAGCTCGGTGCCGATCAGTGTGGCCACCCACCAGCCCACGCTGGCCAGCAGGATCGTCAGGCAGAGGCTGAGCCGGCTGCGCATCAGCAGGGCCCGGGCCAGGGAATCCCGCTGCAGGCGTGTGCCGATCAGCTGCAAGGCCACCCACACCGCCACCGCCAGCAGCAGGCCGGCGATCGGTATCGGGAAGCGGGGGGGCAGCAGGGCAGGCACCGGCATGGCGGCCGTTGTGGCTGCCCGACACCCTACGGATCAGGCTCCGGCGCTCTATGGATCCGGCTCCGGCGCCACCAGCTCCCAGAGCAGATCGGGACCGCAGCGGCTCAGCTGCTGGGTGGGCCATAACCGGGCTTCCGCCAGATCCGCCAGCTCCAGATCCCCCAGCGGCGTGCGGGCGGCCGCCCCACCGAGCAGGCGCGGCGCGATCACGGCCGCCAGCCGCTGCACGCAACCCTGCCGCAGGGCGGCCGCTGCCAGGCTGGGCCCGCATTCCCACAGCACCTGGTTGCAGCCGCGTCCGGCCAGGGCCTCCAGCAGCGGCCGGGGTTCGCAGGCGTTCAGCTCCAGTGTTTCCACACCGAGCGCTGCCAGTGCTTCGCGGCGCTGTGGCGGCGTCTCCGGACCATGGGCCACCAGGGTGCGGGCCTGCTGCTGATCCCAGAGCAGTGCGGGCTGCAGGTGGCCTGGCTCCCCCGTGGCCCCAACCGGTGCGAGCAGCCCGGGCAGCTCCAGCTGGCGGCTGAGCACCACGCGCAGCGGTTCGGGCTGGCGCCGGCCGCGGCTGGTGAGCAACGGGTTGTCGGCCCGCACGGTGCCGCCGCCCACGATCACGGCATCGCAGCCGGCCCGCAGGCGGTGCACCCAGTCGCGGGCGGCGGGGCCTGTGATCCACTGGCTCTGCCCGCTGGGCAGGGCGGTGCGCCCATCGAGGCTCATGCCCCACTTGAGCAGGCCCAGCGGCCTGCCGTTGCGCACCCTGTGCACGAAGGCGCGATTCAGTTCCAGGGCCTGCGCCTGACGCACCCCGCCGATCACCTCCACCCCCGCCTGCCGCAGCCGGGCGAGGCCACCGCCCGCCACGCGCGGATCAGGATCCTCCATCGCCACTACCACCCGGCGGATGCCGGCGGCGATCACGGCCTCGCTGCACGGCGGCGTGCGGCCGTGGTGGCAGCACGGCTCCAGGGTCACCAGCAGGGTGCCCCCCCGGGCCCGCGCCCCGGCCTGGGCCAGCGCCCCCACTTCCGCGTGCGGCTGCCCGGCGGCGGCATGGAAGCCCTCCCCCACCAGGACGCCGTCGGCGCTGAGCACCACGGCGCCCACCATCGGGTTCGGGCTGGTGCGGCCCCGGCCGAGGGCGGCCAGTTGCAGCGCCCGGTCCATCCAGGCCAGCCAGGGGCGGTGGCCGGAGTCAGCCGGCGCCGCGCTCAAAGGGGTGCGTCCGGCAGCTGCCGCCATTCAGCCACCACGTAAGGAGGAACCAGCAGGTCGGTGAACCCGCCGCGCAGCCGCAGCCGCAGCGGCCGGTCGCGGTCGAGGTCGGCCAGCAGCGGCGCCAGATCGAATTCGGCCGCGGCCGCCCGGGCATCAGCTGTGAGCTGGGGATTGGCGAGGGTGAGATCGGCGAGCTCCCACTGGAACACCCCGGAGCGCACCGCCAGCGGGGTGGGGTGATCGAGGCGCAACTTGCCCGGATAGCCCACGATGCGCAGGCGCAGCGGGCCGCCGGGTGGTCCCTGCCTGTAGCCCACCAGCTGCCAGCTCTGGTCGTCGAGATCCCGCAGGCTCTCGAGGCTGCGCACCACCGGCGTGCCGTTTTCGTCGGGGTGGCTGTGAATCTGGGCGAAGGCCGGTGGCGCCAGGCCGATCAGGCCAGCCATTGCCCCCAGGGCCAGCAGCAGGAAGAGCGCGAGGCTGAGCGCCCTGGACGGCAAGCCGCTGCTCATGGCTGACGGGCACTGCCCGGAATCGGTTGCCACTGGGTGTGTGTGGCCCACAGAGCCCAGATCGCCATCGCCCGTAGATAGTGGCAGGCGCGGAAGGTGCCTGCGGCGGTGAGGGCTTCGGGGGTGCGGAACTGCAGGCCCCCGTCGTACACCTGCTGCACCACGGCGCCGGTTATCGCCAGGGCGGTGCCGGTCTGGCCCATCAGCCGGTAGTAGGCGGCCAGGCCGAAGTTGATGCCGGTCCACACTTCCAATGGGTGGGTGCCGTTGGGGTCGAGCGGCGTGCCGTCGCGGCGCAGGCCGTTGGCCACCCCGAGCTTGCCGCCCTCGAAGCGCTCGAAGCAGGCCTCGCGGATCGCCGTGAGCGAGGAGAGCGCGTTGGCTTCGCTCACCACCGGCGGCAGGTTCAGCAGGCGGGCGTAGAAGTCGCCGCAGAGCTGATCGGCCATCACCACCGGCGTGCCGCTGCCGGCATCGATGCGGTAGTACTCGCCGTTCCAGAGCAGCCGGTCGAAGTTCGCCCGCGACTGCTCCAGCCAGTCGCTGAACTGCCGCTGCTCCGCGCTGGTGTCGAGCCCCAGATCCAGCTGCAGCCGCTGCCCCATCGCCAGGGCCGCCTCCAGGGCCGCGATCCAGAGGGCGCCGCAATAGGTGCTCACCCCCTGCAAGGCCCAGTCGTCGAAGGTCTGGTCGGGGGCGCCGCCGTTGTCTGGCAGGCCGTCGTCGTTGATGTCGAAGGTCTTGAGGTACTGCAGGGCCTGCACCGCGGCGGGCCAGCAGTCGGCCAGGAAGCGCAGATCGCTGCCGGTGGGCGCCAGCTGGAAGGTGCGCCACACCTGCAGCACGAAATCACTGGCCAGGTCCTTCCACAGGTTGCAGTCCTGGTAGGCGGTGTAGTTGGTGGCATCGAAGGGCCGCTCGTTCGGAGCGCCCAGATCGTGCGGCGTGGCCCCCGCCAGCTTGCGAGCCGCCTCCACCCGCCCCTTGCCCTGGGTGAAGTACCAGCCGATCGGCCGTGGTGTGGCGTCGGCGGAGGGGATGGCCCTCGCGAAGCTGCGCAGCACCGCCTTGTCGAGTTCGGGCCACAGCTGCAGCAGGGCGAGGGAGCCGTAGAGGCGCACGTCGAGGCTTTCGTACCAGGCGTAATCCAGGCACTCGAGCACCCCGAAGCGGCCCACCGGGTCGGCGGGGGTGGCGGCGGTCCAGAGGCTGCCGCCGCTGGCGAGGTCGTAGAGCTCGTTGAACAGCGCCATGCGGATCGGCTCGGGCAGGTCGCTGCGCTCCAGCACCGGCTGCTGCCAGGCGTCGATCGCCTCGCGCCACTGGGGCCAGTCGCGCAGGGCCTCGGCGGCGATCGCCGTGGCATTGGTGCCACTTCCACCGAACACATCCGTGTAGCGGCGCAGCGCCTGCTGGCCGCTGGCGAAGGCGGTCACCGGCAGGTCCCAGCTGATCACCACCGGCAGCTCGATCGTGGCCCCGGGCTCCAGCCGCAGCCGCAGGGCGATGGCGGCACTGGCCTGCTCGCCGGCGCTGCTGCGGCGGTCGTTGTCACTGGCGGGAATGGAGCCGTCGCGGGCAAACGGGGCCCAGATCTCGGCGCCGCTGCCGGTGGGATCCCAGCGGCTGCAGCGCAGCACCTCCACGCCGGGCAGGTCGTCGGGCACCGCCACGCACCACTGGCCCTCCCCTTCGGCGATCGGCGTGCTGATCGGCCCCTCCAGCAGCACCCCCTTCAGGCCGGGCTGGTTGACCTGGCGGTTGCGCTGGCCGGCGCCATGGCCAACCGCCGGCACGTAGCTGTGCTCGGGGCTGCCGTCATCACGGAAGGTGACGGCGGCGCTGGGATCGGTGTTGGTGAACCAGCCGGTGGTGTTGCGCCAGCTCACCAGCAGCGAGAGGTCCAGCGGCGCGTCGGTGGGATTGCTGAGCTGCCAGCGGAACACGGCCACCGGGTAGCTGCTGCGCGTGTAGTCGCCCGGCAGGATCGGGCTGAAGGCTTCGCAGCAGACGCCGGCACGGAACACGCCGCTGTGCTGGAACCAGCTGAGCGGATAGCGGGCGGCGTAGGTGCCGGTCTGTTCCTCGGCGCTGCTGGCCGGGTACCACTGCCAGGCAGGCAGGGGGTTCTCGCCGGAGCCCGGCCGGGAGTCGTCCTGCTCCGGCGCCGTGGCCAGCGCCATGGCCAGCGGTGTGGTGCCGTCGCTTTCGTACAGGGCGAACTGGCAGTCGGGCAGGGTGCCGAACCAGTGCTCACCGCCATCGAGGTGCCAGAGATTCACATGGCCGGCCGAGCTGCGGCCGATGCAGCCGGCGCCGAAGCCGCCCAACGGCATGCCATGCCAGGGGCCATCGTCCAGGTTGCTGGCGTAGCGCACCGTATAGGGCGAGTCCCAGCCCAGGCCGAAGGGCCGCTGCCAGCTGGCCGGCGGCGCCTGCCACCCCCCCTTGCCGCCCCCGCGTCCCAGCAGCGTCTGGAGAGCGGAGAAGCCGAAGCGCGCCATGGTGCTGCACAAGGTGGGGCCAGCTTGTCAGAGCTGGCCGTTGCTGTCCTGGTCGATCAGGGCGTCGAGGGTGACGGCCGAGCGCACCAGGGCCTGGTAGCGGGCCACCACCCGCCGGTTGCGTTCCAGCCACTGGCCGGCCTCGCCCGGGTTGCCGCTGAGGGCGGCCCCATCGCCGTCGAGCAGCTCCAGGTCCCCCTGCTGCGCCAGCAGGGCCAGCACCAGTTCGTGGATCCGCTGGCGACGGCTGCGGATCGCGGCATCGGGCGGCTCGGCCATGGCGGAACGGGGGGGCGGTCATCATGGCCGGATTCCCTCGCCGCCCTGCCGGCATGAGCAGCCACCCGCAGGCCGGCCAGCGGCAGCAAGGCCCGCCGTTGCAGGTGATCGGCACCGACGCGGGCGGCCTCGCCACCCTGTCCGCGGCGGCGCTGGAGCTGGTGCGAGGGGCGTCCCTGCTGGCGGCGCCGTCCCGGCTGCATCCCGGCCTCGAGGCCCGCCTGGCCGCCTGGGCAGCGCAGGCGGCTGCGGCCACTGAACCTGCCGAGGCCGTCGAGGCCAGTCAGGCCGTCGAATCCGCGAAGCCCGCCCAGACCACTGACACCAGCAAAGCCGCTCAGCCCACGGACGCCGTTGAGGCCACCACCGGCCCCGTCCTTGCCTGGAAGCCCCCGCGTCTGCTGGCCAGCGACAAGCCCGAGGCGCTGCTCGCGGCCCTGCAGCAGGCCCTTGCCACTGGCGAGTCGGTGGTGCTGCTGGCCAGCGGCGATCCGCTCTGGTTCGGCATCGGCCGGTTGCTGCTGCAGCACATTCCGCCGGAGCGCCTGCGCTTCCATCCGGCGCCCACCAGCCTGCAGCTGGCCTTCGCGCGCCTGGGGCGCCCCTGGCAGGACGCCGGCTGGGTGAGCCTGCATGGCCGCGAAACGGAGCCCCTGGCCCAGCGGCTGCAGCAGCGCCCCGCGGCGCTGGCGGTGCTCACCGACCCCTCGCGTGGCGGTGCCGAGGAGGTGCGCCGCCTGCTGCGGGCCAGCGGCCTGGAGGCCGCCTACGGCCTGTGGCTGGCCGAGCGGCTGGGACATCCGCAGGAGCGGCTGATGCGGCTGGCCCCAACCGCACCCCTGCCCAGTGATCTCGATCCGCTGCACCTGGTGCTGCTGATCGCCGAGCCCCCGGCCGCTCCCGATCCGGCTGGCCTGCCCCTGTTCGGCCTCGACGACGGCCTCTGGCTGCAGCATCCCGATCGGCCCGGCCTGATGACCAAGCGGGAGGTGCGGATCCAGCTGCTGGCCGACCTGGAGCTGCCGGCCCAGGGCGTGCTCTGGGATCTGGGCGCCGGGGTGGGCTCGATCGGTCTGGAGGCTCTGCGCCTGCGGCCCCAGTTGCAGCTGTGGGCGGTGGAGCGGCGCGGCGGCTCGGCGGCGCTGATCCAGGCCAATGCCGAGCGCTTGGGGGTGCGGCCCGCCGGGGTGCTGGAGCTGGAGGCGCTGGCGGCCTGCGCCCCTGGCGAGCCCCCCTCCCCCCTCCCCGATCCCGACCGCGTCTTGATCGGTGGTGGCGGCCGCGGCCGCGCCGCACTGCTGGCGGCCGTGCTGCAACGCCTGCGGCCTGGCGGTGTGGTGGTGATCCCGCTGGCCACCGTGGAGGCGCTGGCGGAACTGAGGCCGGTGCTGGAGCGGGGCCAGCTGGAGGTGAGCGTGAGCCAGCACCAGGCCTGGCGCGGTGCGCCCCTGGCCGACGGCACCCGCCTGGCGCCGCTCAACCCGGTGCTGGTGCTGAAAGGGCGGCGCTCAGTGGCCGGGGCCTGAGCGCGGCGGTGCGGCCTTCAGGCGCCGGCGCAGGCGGCGGCTCCAGGCGAAGGCGGCCGGCAGGGCGGCCAGCGGCAACGGGCCCGGCACGGGAACGGGAGTGAACAGGTTGTACCCGATCACATCGAAACCCACTAGGTCGAGGGGGGTGATCTGACCGAGCTGGCCGGCCGCGAAGGTGGGATCCATGATCCCGAGCCCGAGCTCGTCCTTCCAGTGGCTGGCCTGGCGCCCATCGCCGTTGAGGCGGCCGTTGGCGAAAGTGGCGGCCGTCACTACACCATTGGCCAGGGCCACGGCACTGTTGCCGCCATCAAGGGAGAAGAACTTCTCGCGGGTGTCGACGCTGAAATCGATCACCCCCTGCCCCTGGCTTCGGCTCAAGTTGGAATAGCGGTAGAGATCCAGCAGGTAGGGGTTGTAGACGTTCTCGCTGAGGGTAAACAGAGCCCCCTCGCTGGTGGTGGAGGCTTCATCGAGCACATCCACCGCGCTCAGGAAGCCCAGGGAGTGGCCGATCTCGTGGGTGACCACGCCGATGAAATCAAGGCTGTTGGCAGCGATGCCATCGCTCGGGTCATAGTCCCACTTGATTAGGTAGCAAGCTCCGTCCGCAGGCCTTTCCCGCCTAAGCTGGTACACATGTACTAGCAGTGCCCGCCATGGCCATGAATCGAATCCAGTTTCAGGCAGGCCTGTCGCTGCCCGAGTTCATCCAGCTCTACGGCACCGAGG
>CALRJS020000030.1:0-46031 GCA_943367595.1 Sphingobacterium thalpophilum | reverse complement strand
CCGCGCCGCTGAGGATCCTGAATTCGAAACCTTCTACACGAAGAACATTCTTCTGAATGAAGGTCTGCGTGCCTGGATGGCACCGGCTGACCAGCCGCATGAAAACTTCGTCTTCCCTGAAGAGGTTCTGCCCCGTGGTAACGCTCTCTGATTTCTTCAGAGTCTGCTGACCAAAGCACCAGGCGCCCGTAAGGGCGCCTTTTTTTGCGGACAGCGGCCCGCCCACCCGTCACGGGTGGCTGTGCGGCACGCCTGCGTGCATGTGCCTCTTGGCTGGAAGCGGGCCCTTCGGTTGCGCTGCCCCTGCCCATAGGCTGGGCCCCGCGTTCCATCGGTTCGATGCCTGAAGCCCTTCGGCATTGGTTCCGTGCCCTGCTGCGTCCTTATCCACTGCCACTGCGCTGGGCCGCCCTGCTCTTCTTCGTGCTCGGCCTGCTGGTGCAGTGGTGGCGGCTGGCGAGTTTCACGGCCAGTTTCGATCAGGCGCTTTTTTATCAGGTTCTCTGGTCCACCTGGCACGGCCATCCGTTTGAAAGCACGCTCTCCTCAGAGCTTTCAGCGGCGGTCACGGTGCATGATCTGCCGCCTCAGCTGGGCTATCTGCACATCGCCCAACACAGCAATGTGCTCACACTTCTGGCAGCGCCGTTGTTGCCGCTGCTGGGTGTCTGGACTCTGCCACTGCTGCAGGTGCTGCTGCTGACGGCCGCCGGACTTGTGCTGTTTCGCATGGCCCAGGACACCTTGCCTGAGCCCCTGGCGGTGCGACTGGCGGTGGCCTACTTCGCTGCCGGCACGGTGATCGGCCCGTTGGTGGAGAACTATCACGATCTCTGTGCCATTCCCTTGCTTGGCTTCCTGCTGATCCGCAGCCTGTTGAAGCACCATTGGGGCTCAACGCTGCTTTGGCTGGTGCTGTTGTGCCTGGTGCGCCAGGACGCCGGCATCACGGCGTTTTCGATCGGACTGTGGGCCCTTGTGCGCTGCCCTGGGTCGCGGCCTCAGGGGCTGGTGGTGATGGGTTACAGCGTGGCCTCGGTGGCCTTGCTCACGGCCGTGGTGCAGCCCCAGTTCGGTGCGGATCTCTCCGATCGCTTCATGCAGGAGAAGTTCGCCCCCTTCATGGTCGGCCGCGACGGCGGCGGCACCCTGACGCTGCTGCTGTCGATGCTGCAACAGCCCGGCCTGCTGCTGCAGGAATTGCTTTCGCCCCCCGGCCGCACCCTCACGTTTCTGCTCGCGATCGCCTTGCCGCTGGCCCTGATCCCGCTGCGCTCGGTGGATGTGGGACTGCTGATCGCGGCGCCGTTGTTCGTGCCGCTGGCGTCCCAGGGCATGAGCGCGCTGTCGGTGACGCTCCGGTACGTGATGTTCCTGGTGCCGGCCCTGTTCGCCGGCACCATGCTCTGGTGGCGCGAGCACCTGCCGTTGTTCGAGCGGCGCGGCTTTCGCCGCTATTGGAACGCCGCCCTGGCCCTCTCGCTGGTGCTCACCCTCACCAGCAATCCCTATCGCAGCTTTTCGGCGCTGATCCCCGACAGCTTCGACCCCTGGGTGCATGTGTCGGTTCCGGGCATGCTGCGCCGCGCGGCCACGGCCAGGCAGATGGTGGACCAGGTGCCTCCCCTGGCCTCCGTGGCGGCGGATACGCCGCTGCTGCCCAGGCTGGCGGGCCGAGAGGTGGCGCTTCGCTATCCCCGCAACGACACCTACCGCGACAGAGACGGCCAGGTGCGGCCCGTCGACTGGATCGCCGCCTTCCCCGCCTACTACCACCCCTACCGGCGGGTGTTCAAGACCGAGCGCGGCGTGGAGCGGGCGCTGCGGGAGCGCACGAGGGAACACCTCAGCAGCGGCCGCTATGGCGTGGTGGCCTGCCGGGATGGGGCGTTCGTGCTGCGCCGTCAGGCGCCCTCGAAGCCGGCACTGGCGGGCTGCATCGACAGCGCCCTGGCGGATCCCTAGTCGCCCTCAACGGTCAGCGCCGCTAGATTTCATGCGTTGTGTCAGCAGTGGGGTGGCTCGCCTTCGGGCATGAGCCGCAGGCCCCGCCGGCTGGCGTTGTCCTGTTTCAGGAGGAGGTGCCCGTGAGTCACAGTTGTTTTCAAGAGGGTCTGCTGATCGCGGAGAACGCCGTCTGATTTCAGGCAGCTAGTTCCAACGTCAAACGGTTTCGCGCCATAGCGGATCCGGCGAGCGCCCCCATTCGCAGGCTTCGGCCCGCGGGTTGGGGCATCGTTTTGCTCAGTCCGCAGTCCTCAGCTCTTAGGTCTCATTCCTCTTCTTTCAGCTGCTGGCAAGCCCTTCAGTCCAGCGCCCCGCTCGGCAGCCGGCAGCGCCAACGCTGCCAGTCCGGTTCCGCCAGTCCCTCCAGCCGGCAGCTCACATTGCGCACCACCAGGCTGTCGGGCAGGGAATCATCGGCGCGCTGGATGAGGTCGAATCCGCTCGGCGGCAGCCCAGACATCTGCTCCCCGCGCGGTAGCCGCCGGATGGCCCCCTTGGCATACCAGCGCAGGCTGGGGCGCTGTGCCGCCTCGCCGGCCAGATACACCGGTTGCAGCGCCTGCCCGGAGCTGCCGCTGCGGGCCAGCTCGGCCACCGGCAGCACCGACCAGGTTTCGTTCAGTTCCCAGTTCCAGAACGGACTCTGGAAGAACAGCAGCAACGACAGCCACCAGCCGGCCACCAACAGACCCGCCCCCAGCTGACGACCTGCCGCGGCCGGGCGGCTCAGCAGAAAGCCGCCGGCCAGCAGGCCAAGACCCGCCGGAGCGGCCAGCTGTGCCAGGGGCGCCAGCCTGCTGCCACCGGCCACCAGCGGCACCAGCAGCAGCGCGCCGCCGAGCAGGGCCCAGAACCACGGCAGGCGGTGCAGGATCCGCTGCCGGCCCAGGTTGTCGGATGGCTGCACCAGAGCCGCCAGCAACGGCCCGCAGAGCAGGGCGAACGGCAGCCAGAGCGGGTGGCTGTACCAGGGGAGCTGGGTGCGCAGCGGCAGGATCGACGCGGCGATCACCAGCTGCAGCACCAGGCACCAGCGCCCCCAGCTGCGGTGGCGCTGACGCCAGGCGATCAGCACCGCCAGGGGCCAGAGCGGCAGCCAGGGCCAGCCACCTTCCAGCACCTCGATCACCGGCACCCGCCAGCCCAGCTGGCTGCCTTCGCCCGCATCCAGCAGCACCCGCGTCACGCCGTCGCCGCCCCAGAGCCAGAGCGCGTCGCTGCCGCGCATGAGCGCATGCCAGCCGTGCCAGGCCAGCCCGGGCAGCAGGCCCACGCCAAGGGCCGCCAGCAGCGGCACCAGCGAACGGCGCGGCCGCTCCGGATCGAGCACCAGGGCGGCCAGGCCGGCGGCCAGCACCGGCAACAGGATCGGGGCCTTCAACATCAGCAGCGCACTGCCCGCCAGGCCGGCGGCCAGGCCCCAGCGCCAACCCGCACCTGGGCGGCCGGAACGGCTGCACAGCAGTGCCCACCAGAGCAGCCCCATGGCGGTGAGCTGCGCGCCGTCCAGCATCGCCAGCCGCCCGTGGCGTGCCACCGGCAGCAGGGTGAGCAGGATCGCCGCGGTCGCCAGGGCGGCCCGGTTGTCGCCCGGCCGCAGCTGAAGCTGCACCATGGCCCCCACCGGCACCACCAGGGAGGACAGCAGTGCCGGCATCAGCCGCACCACCCATTCCGGCGGCAGCGCCTCTGCCGGCGCCTGGTTGAGCTGGCGCCAGACGCCGATGGCGGCGGCGATCAGTACATGCAGCCCGGGCGGTTTGTTGAGGTAGGGGCTACCCCAGATCGTGGGCAGCCAGCCTTCCGGCAGGCCCCGATTGGCGATCTCCAGCGACACCCGCGCCACGATCCCCTCATCCCAGTCGCGCAGGGGCAGGTTGCCCAGGCCCACGACAGCGAGCACGACGGCGGCCAGCCAGAGCAGCAGCAGACCCCGCCAGGGAATGGCGCGGGGCGGGGTCTGGGGGTGAAGGGCGGTCATGGGCTCAGCCTGCCGGCGGCGCGGCCCCGGCCGCCAGCGGAATCACAAAACCGGGCCCGCTCTGGCAACCCGGAGGCTGCTCGCAGACCCAGCGCTTCAGGCGCGTTTTGAGCTCACCTTCGGGGAAGGGTGCATAGCTTTCGATCACCGCAAAGCTGCCGGCCAGCGCATCGGCCCCATCGGCTCGCCAGGCCGCCGCATCACGGCGCATCAGCCGCTTCGGACTCACCAGCCATCCCTTGCGGTTGGCCAGATAGAGAACAGTGGGGTCGGAACCGCTCATCACCACGACTGTGGCCCCGGGCGCTGTGCGCGCCTGGATCTGCTGAGCCAGCTCCCACACCGGGGATCCGGCCACCCGTTCCCGGCTCCAGTAGTCAGCGCCAAGAACAGTGAGGCTCACCAGGATCAGCAGCGTGAGCAACACCCACGCCCCCTGCCGCCCCCAGATCGTGGCCTGCCGCCGCAGCCGCACCCAGCCCAGGCCCATCAGCGGGCAGGCGAACAGCATGAGCGGCAGCTGGTAGTACTCATGCACGGCGCTGGATTCGGGTGCCAGCGCCCCGGCCAGCAGCACGGCCGCCAGCCCCACCGGCAGCACGCGCGCCTGCGGCCCCGGCAGGGCGTCGGGGGGGGCAGCGGCGCCCCCATTGGCAGAAGCACCCCCATTCCCGCGCTGAAGCAGGCCCAGCAGCAGCAGCGGCACGCCCAGCACCGCCAGGTTGCGCACGCCAACCCGTAGGCCGAGGCCGAGCCAGTACCCGGGCGTGAACAGGTCGGCCCAGGTGTACCGGTTGGCCTCGCCGCCCCAGAAGCCAAAGCTGAGGCCGCTGGCCTGGCCCAGTTGGTGGGCATGCCAGTACCAGGCCGCCGTGACCGCCAGCGCCGAGAGGGCAAACGCCCAGCTGCCCAGGCGGCGGGCGATCCTCCAGCGGTGGGCCTGACCCCAAAGCCACAGCAGCGGCGCGCCCAGCCACAGGAAGGGCAGCACTTTGATCAGACAGGCGGCGGTGAAGGCCAGCCAGCTCACCGCCAGGGGCGCCGGCCGGCCGCTGTGCAGCCAGGCCAGAAAGCGCTCCAGGGCCAGAGCGGCCAGCAACATCAGCGCCGCCTCCGGCTGCACGGTGCGTCCGTAGAACACCGGAATCGGCAGCACCGCATAGAACAGTCCGCCCCACCAGCCGGCCCGCTCCCCCAGCAGCTGGCGGCCGATCCGCATCACCAGCAGGATCGTGAGCACGCTGAAGAGCACGGACAGGCCCCGCGCCAACCACTCCTGCACCCCGAACACCCGGTAGAGCAGGGCAACGGCATAGGGGTAGAGCGGAAACTCCGCTTCCACCACGCCACTGCCGGCACCGCCCCAGTCGATCTGGGGCGTGAGCAGGTTCATGCCCTGCTCGGCAAAGTTGCGGGCCATCGCCGCCGTGTCGGCCTGCCTCCAGCTGTGGATGCCGAGGATCGGGGCCTGGATCTGGATCAGCCGCAACCCGGCCCCTACCAGCAGCGGCAACCACAGCGGCAGGGCCGCGCCGGGTTTGGAGGGGGAAGCTGGCGCCGCAGCGGCCATCAGCAGAGCTCAGGCGTGGGCAGGAGGCTACCGGCCCTCTTTGGTGCCGGCCTCGATCCGGGCCTCCACCGAAGCGATGGCCGCCTCGACGGCGGCACGGGTGCCGGGGATGCGGCGCAGATCGCCGCCGAGGATGCCGGCTAGGTGCACGAGGCCGTCCAGCACCGGTTCGTCGTGGCGCAGGCGCGCCGCCTCGGCCACCGCCGCCGCCTGCCAGGGACGCCAATCGGCCAGCAGCACCACGGCGCGGTAGGCGCTCGGCCACGGATTGGCCGGATCCACCGCCTCCAGCCGCTCGAACCGCTGGGCGGCGGCGGCTGGACGGTTCTGCAGCACGTCCAGCAGCGCCAGTGCCCAGAGCGCCTCGCGGTCGTTGGGGTTGGCGTTGAGGCGGGGGTCCGCCCAGCGGCGCACGCGTGCTTGGTAAAGGAAATGCCCGTCCAGCTGGTGTTCCGGTCCGATCGCGTCGAACACGGCATCCAGGCCGGCCGGGCCCTGCTCCAGGCCGCGGGCGAGTGTGATGAAGCGGCGATCGAACGGCACGGCCGCGGGCGCAGCGGCGCGACGCTGCCAGAGTTCGAGCTCGCGACCCTTGGTCCAGGGCCAGCTGTTCACCAGCTGAAAGCGTCCGTCGCTGCGCACGCTGCGGCTCAGCTGCCTGGATTCCTTGCGCTTCGTTCCCTGGTCGCCGCTGGCCAGCAGCAGCAATTGGGCCTGCTGAAGCACCAGGTCATGCTCCCGTTCCTGCTTCCCGCTTTCCCGCCCGAGGATCTGCCCGCCTCCCAGGCGCCCGAACGTGCTCACGTTGTGCTGGTTGACATCGGCGGTGGTGGGGATCACCACGACGGTGGTGGGAGCTGTGCCCACGCGCTGACGCACCGCCTCAAGAACCTCAGGCACCGGCGCGTCCGCGCGCCGCTCCAGCTCACCGGCACGCTCTGACGCTGTGGTGGCGCCCGTTCCCAGCAGACCCACCCCCAGCAGCACGGCCCCCAGCCAGGGTCCGAAGCGGGCACGGGCCGCCTGCAGCAGCAGCCACCAACCCCGTGCCAGCAGCAGTACCAGCAGCGGCAGCACCGGCGCGATGTAGCGCGGATCCTTGTTCGGGCTCAGGCTGGTGACCAACCAGCCGGCGAGGGCGCAACCCAGCAGCCAGCCCCAGCCGGAGCCGGTGTCACTGGGTTCCGTGCCGCTGAGTTGCGGGCCATCGGTTTCCGTAGGCGGCCCTGAGCCCTGTGCGGTCACCGCAGCCGCAGCACCAGCCCCAGGACCAGCAGCAGTCCCAGGGCGCCAGCGCTGCCAGAGGGCCAGTGCCCCTCCGGCTGCACCGACAGCGAGCATCGGCACACCGAGCTGGGCCGGCCAGAGCCTGGGGTACCAGAGGAGGCTGGTCAGGCTCAGGGGCGATGGATCCCCTTCGGCGGCGCCCGATTCGATCACCGCCCGGTTGGTGCCGCCGAGGGTGGTGATCCAGTTGTGCTTCAGCCAGGGCAGGGCCACGGCCAGCACCAGGGCCAGAGCGGCCAGAATCTGCAGGCGGCGGCCAGGCTGCCGCAGGCCAGTGCCAGCGGCCCACAGGCATGGCACCAGCAGCACCAGCAGGGCGCTCTGCTTCACCATCACCGCGGCTGCCACTGCCGCCGCCGCCACCAGCGCCTGGCTCCAGCGTCCGCCCCTCGGGGCTGGGGCGCACCAGCACCCCAGCCGCCAGAGCGCGAGCGTGGCGGTGGCGGTGAGCGGCAGGTCGAGGGTGAAATCCACCCGCAGCGCTGCCAGGGCCGGCGCCAGGCACACGAGCGCGGCGGCCAGCAGGCCGAAGCGGGGTCCGCCCAGCTGCCGGCCCCAGCAGGCCACCACCACCAGCAACAGCAGCTGCCAGATCGCCAGCGCCCAGCTGGCCTGATCGGGGCTGTCGCCGCTGAAGGCCATCACGCTGCCATTGACCAGGCTGGCCAGCGGCGGAATCTTCGGGGAGAGATCCAGCAGGGCGCCCCACCCCTGCCAGCCGCCGCCGGCCAGCAGGCCCAGGGCGCGGCCGTGGTCCACGGCGCTGTTGAGATATTCGGCCTGATCCCAGGCAGGCAGCCGTAGGTCGAGCTGCAACCAGAGCCGGTCGGCGAGGGTGCCCGCCAGCCAGATCAGGCCCAGACCCAGCCACCACGGCCAGGGGCGAGACGAACGGAAAGCCAGGGTCTTCGGGCCGGGCTCCTCACTCTGGACCGGGAGTTGCTTGCTCGCTGGCGGCCTGGCAAGCCATGGCCCTCACCGTCCATTGTCATTTCTGTCACATCCGATCTGGTTGCTGCTGGAACTGCCGTGAAGATGTGGTCGGCGCATTGCGCCCCTTTTTGTGTGAGGACACAATGAAACTCTTCCAGCAACTGCTGCTGGCACCTGCCGCTCTGGGGCTTCTCTCCCCGATGGCCGTGTCTGCTGCAGAACTCAACCTCGACGGCGTCAACCAGTACGCCTCTGAGGAGCAAGTCACCAGCATCAACCAGTTCTCCGACGTTCAGCCCACCGAGTGGGCTTACCAAGCGCTCTCGAACCTGATCGAGCGCTACGGCTGCGTCGCTGGCTACCCCGATGGCACCTTCCGCGGCAAGAAAGCCCTCAGCCGCTGGGAAGCCGCTGCTCTGCTCAACGCCTGCCTCGACCGCATCACCGAGGTGACCGACGAGCTGCGTCGTCTCCTCAAGGAATTCGAAGCCGAACTGGCCGTGCTCAAGGGCCGTGTCGATGGCCTCGAAGCCAAAGTGGGCGAGCTGGAAGCCAGCCAGTTCTCCACCACCACCAAGCTGAACGGTAAGGCCACCTTTGTGGTTGGCGCCAACGCCTACGGCGGCTCCAACAGTGGCGGTCTGCTGGGCCAGGCCCGCAATGAGCAAGGCGCCACCGCCTTCAACTACGACATTCAGCTCAACTTCGACACCAGCTTCACCGGCAAAGACCTGCTGCGCACCCGCCTGCGCGCCGGCAACTTCGCTGACGGCCCTTGGGCAGGCAACAACATTGTTGGCCTGAACGCTCTTGAGGCTGCCTTCGAAGAGGGCTGCGGCACCGGCGCTGATTGCGGCGACGTGGTAGCGATCAACCGCCTCTTCTACCAATTCCCCATCGGCACCGGCTTCACCGCCACCGTTGGTGGTCGTGTGCGTCAGGACGACATGCTGGCCGTCTGGCCCAGCGTGTACCCCGCTGACACCGTCCTCGACATCTTCACCTACGCCGGTGCTCCCGGTGCCTACAGCCTGAACCTGGGTGCAGGTGCTGGTCTGTGGTGGAAGAGCGGCGGCTGGACCATCAGCGCCAACTACGTCTCCGCCAACGGTGACAACGGCAATCCGAGCGAAGGCGGCATCGGCACCTCCGGAGCCGCTCAGACGGGTACCGCCCAGATCGCCTACACCCAGCCCAACTACGGCTTGGCCGTGGCTTACGTCTACACCACCCCTGAAGGTGGTCAGGCTGGCCTCTACCCCGGCAACGGCACTCCCCTGGCCAATGTCGGCTTCGCTGGGTCCAGCTCCGTGAGCTCGATCGGCATCAGCGGCTACTGGCAGCCCTCCACCTCCGGCTGGATCCCCTCGATCAGCGCCGGCTGGGGCATCAACGGCCACAGCGCTGACGCTGCTTCTGCTGGTGCTCTCGAGAACGTCATCGACGGTGCTCAGACCCAGTCCTGGTACGTGGGCCTGCAGTGGAGCGATGTCTTCATCAAGGGCAACGCTCTCGGCATGGCCGTCGGTCAGCCCACCTTCCTCACGAAGTCGGGTGACAACGACACCCTGTCCCCCAACGACGGCAACTACGCCTGGGAGTGGTGGTACAAGTTCCAGGTCACCGACAACATCAGCGTGACCCCTGCGATCTACTATCTGAGTGCTCCTCTCGGCCAAGAGCAGAAGTTCAACAACTCCAGCTTCAACAACTTCGGTGGCATCGTCAAAACCACCTTCAAGTTCTGATTTTGCCTCTCTTCGCTTGAACCGTTTCTTCTGAGCCCCTCACATATTGCTCAGTTGATCAAAAGCGGTTCAAGTGAACCTCAAATCGGCAATCAGTTCATCGGCCCCGCCATATGGTGGGGTTTTTTATTTGCTGGATTCCAGGCCTGGTCAGGCTTTGTGCGGCTGCTGACGCATGTCGCCCAGGACACATCCCCAGGTAGCTCAAGCGAGGCGAAGGGCGTTCTCAGTCCATACAATTTGCAGGCTTCACTACAGAAGCTTCCCTCAATTGGTGTGAGGACTCTCATGAATCGCATTCAGCACTTGTTGCTGGCTCCCGCTGCACTTGGCATGCTCGCCCCCGTGGCAGCTTCAGCCGCAGACCTGAACATGGATGGCGTCAATCGCTATGCCAATGTCAAGGATCAGGTCACCAGCATTAATCAGTTTTCTGATGTGCAGCCCACCGAGTGGGCCTATCAGGCGCTCTCCAACCTGATCGAGCGCTACGGCTGCGTCGCCGGCTATCCCGACGGCACCTTCCGCGGCAAGCAGGCCCTCAGCCGCTGGGAAGCCGCCGCCCTGCTCAATGCCTGCCTCGATCGCATCACCGAGGTGACGGACGAGCTGCGCCGCCTGCTCAAGGAATTCGAAGCCGAACTGGCTGTGCTCAAGGGCCGAGTGGATGGCCTTGAAGCCAAAGTGGGTGAACTGGAAGCGACCCAGTTCTCCACCACCACCAAGCTGCAGGGCCAAGCCACCTTCGTGCTGGGTGCTGTCAATGCCGCTGGCAACAGCACCAGCAATGCGTTCGGTACGGCGAACGGCACCCGGGCGCGCGAAAACTACAACGCTCGTTTCGGTGCCACTACCTTCAACTATGACGTTCGCCTGAACTTCATCACCAGCTTCAGCGGCAAGGATCAGCTGTTCACCCGTCTGCGCTCGGGCAACTTCAACAACGCCTTCAACGGCAACGGTGTCAACCTCACCGCGCTGGACATCGCCAGCAATGGCTTTGGTCAATCGAGCTGCACCGGTAACCGCAGTTGCTCTGATGTGGTCGGCATCGACCGTCTCTGGTACCGCTTCCCTGTCGGGCGTGATGTTGCCATCACCGTCGGTCCCAAGGCGCGGAACACCGAAATGCTGGCAGTCACCCCCTCGGTGTATGGCAAGGGCGACAAGATCCTTGATCTCTTCACCCTCCACGGCGCTCCTGGCGTCTACAACAAAGCCACCGGTGCAGCCGCAGGTATCACCTGGAGGCAAAACGTTCCCAAGGGCAAAGGTCGCTTCAGCGCCGGCGCCAGCTATGTGGCCCAGCAAGGTGACTCGGGCACTGTGTTCGATGGCGACCCCTTCAGCTGCTCCGGCGATGAAGGCGGCATCGGCACCGATTGCGCCCGCGGCAACTTCCTGGCCCAGCTGAACTACACCACGCCCCAGTGGAACATTTCGGCGGCTTACCGCTACGGCCAACAGGCCACCAACTTCCGTCGCGGCACCAACTTCGCCGCTTCCAACAGCTGGTTCCTGGCCAACGGTGAGTCCAACAGCGTGGCGGTGAATGCCTACTGGCAGCCGAAGAAGAGCGGCATTGTTCCCTCGATCAGCCTCGGCTGGGGTCTCAACAGCCTGTCCGGCAATGAAACCCGCTCCACCGGTGTGGATTTTGCCACTCCTTTCGTGAGCGAGTCCCAGAGCTGGTTTGTCGGCCTGGAATGGTCTGACGTGTTCGCCAAGGGCAACGCCGCCGGTATGGCCGTGGGCCAGCCGGTGTTCGCTACCCAGCTGAAGTCCGGCACGACCCCGGGCCTTGAAACCACCCCGAACGATGGCAACTACGTCTGGGAATGGTGGTACAAGTTCCAGGTGACCGACAACATCTCCGTCACCCCGGCGATCTTCTACCTCAGCCGCCCGCTCGGCCAGCTCACCGGCAGCGACCAGACTTTCAGCGTGTTCGGCGGCCTCGTGCAGACCACCTTCCGCTTCTGACGATCGGCTCGCCGGTTCAACCTGCCCTCACACACCACCACACGGCCTCCCGGAAACGGGGGGCTTTTTTTTGCGCCTGAGCACTGGCGCGGAGATGATGGCCTCGCTCCCGGGCTGCTGGATGGCCGTTTCACCCACCCCCGTCAACCCTTACACCGTGCTTGGCGTGAGCGTTCAGGCCAGCGCGGCGGAGATCAAGGCGGCCTACCGGCAGCTGGTGAAGCGGCACCACCCCGATGCAGGCGGCGATGCCGCCACGATCGTGGCGCTCAATGCCGCCTGGGAGGTGCTGGGCGACCGTGAGCGTCGCCGCCTTTACGACAGCAGCCACAGCCCGGCCCAAGCGAATGGGAGGGCGCCCTCAGCGCGCGCTGTGCGGGTGCAGACCCCGGCCGCCGACAGCCGGGGCGCGGCCCGTGATGGGGAGCTGGTGGTGTGGCTCCAGCGGGTGTACTCGCCGATCGACCGGCTGCTGGGGCAGGTGATCCTGGCGTTCCCGGGTGAACTGCGCGCCCTCGCCGCCGATCCCTACGACGACCTGCTGATGGAGGCGTTCTGCGCCTTCCTGGAGCAGAGCAAGGCCAAGCTGGAAAAGGTGCAGACACTCTACCGCTCCATGGCCTGCCCGTCGGCGGCCAAGGGCTTTGGCCTCAGCCTCTACCACTGCCTCAGCCAGGTGGAAGACGCCCTGGCGGAACTGGAGCGCTACACCCTCGGCTACGTGGACAGCTACCTCCACGACGGTCGCGAGATGCTGCGCGAAGCCAAACGGCGCCGCTCCCTCATGAAGGAAGAGCGGCGCCGGCTCGATCTCTGAACCGGTTCAGAAGGCTTCGAGCTGATCAAGCCGCAGCCACACGTCCGGCACGGGCAGGCGCCAGCGCAGCTGGGCGTAATCGCCTTTCACGGCGAGCACTTCGCCAGGGCCCTCAAACAGATAGGCCGGTGGGGTGGGGTCGCTGGCCGTTGCTTCCAGGCTGCCGGCGTAGAGCGCCGCGTTCACTTTCACCAGGCTGACTTTCTTGATGGGTGCCGGCTTGGTTGGTGCAGGTGCAGTGTCAGCCATCGCGACAGGGATCGATGCGCGCAGGTTAGTGCCCCTTTCCGGCCGCCTTGGCCACCGGTGCCAGCCCTACCGTTGAAACCAGTGCGTCCTCCCTGCTGTGCGGCTGTTTCTGCTCGGATGTACCGGCTTCATCGGCCGTGAACTGGTGCCCCTGCTGCAGCGGGAAGGGCACAGCTGCACCCTGCTCAGCCGGCAGCCGGGCAGCGCCAGTGCCGGAAGCTCCGGATCCGGTTCCGGCTTGGCCGGTGTGGCTTGGCTCCAAGGTGACCCCGCCGATCCGGCCACCTGGAGGCGCGCCGACGTGCTCGAGGCCCTGGCGGCTGCCGAAGGGGTGGTGAACCTGGCCGGTGAGCCGATCGCCGATCAGCGCTGGACCCCGGAGCACCGCCAGCGCCTGCTCGACAGCCGCCTGGTGACCACCACGGAGCTGGTGGAGGCCATGGGCCGCCTGGGCACTCCGCCCCGGGTGCTGGTGAACGGCTCAGCCGTGGGCTACTACGGCAACAGCCCGAGCGGCAGTTTCACCGAAGCCTCGCCGCCGGCGGCTGATTTCCTCGGCCAGCTCTGCGCCCAGTGGGAGGCGGCGGCCGATCGCGCCGCCTTGGGCATCCGCGTGGTGAAGCTGCGCATCGGCATCGTGCTCGGCGCCGACGGCGGCGCCCTCGGCAAGATGCTGCCGGTGTTCCGCAGCGGCTTCGGGGGGCCGGTGGGTTCGGGCCGGCAGTGGATGAGCTGGATCGAGCGCACCGACCTCTGCCGGCTGATCGCCGCCGCCCTGGTGGATCCGGCCTACGTGGGGGCTTACAACGCCGTGGCGCCCACCCCCGTCACCATGCAGACCTTCGCCACCAGCCTGGGAGAAGTGCTGGGCCGCCCGAGCCTGCTGCCGGTGCCGGCGCCGGTGCTGCAGCTGATGCTCGGCGATGGCGCCAAAGTGGTGCTCGAGGGGCAGCATGTGGTGCCCGAACGCCTGCAGCAGCAGGGGTTCAGCTTCCAGTATCCGGATGTTGCCGCCGCACTCGCCGCTGCCACCAGCCCAGGATCCCGCTGAGCACGGCCGCCGCCATCAGCAGGCCGATCGCCGGGGTGAACAGGGGCTCCCACAGCTGCTGAAACAGCTTCAGGGGGGCGTCGACGCTGCGGCTGTGCAGGGCGATCGCCAGGCCGAACCACAGAGCTCCGGCGATCACCAGAAACACATTGGCCACCAGCAGGCCGTCGAGCCAGCCCTTCAGGCGAACGCTCAGGGATTGCGGCTCAGACATCGCGCAACACCGCATGGATCTCTCCGGCCATCCTGGCAGCGCCTCCGGGACCCCCGATCCGCTCGTGGCCATTGCGGCGACAGCGTTCCACAAGGGCAGGATTGGCAAGCTCGGTGAGCAGCGCGGTGGCCAGCGCCGCCGTGCCGGCCAGGCTGGGTTCCGAGCCGGGCTCGCCCTCGCTGCAGGCCAGCGACGAACCCAGCAGCCGGCGTTGCGCTTCGGCGAAGCTGACCGTGAATTGCGGTCCGTGGCCCGCCAGCTGCAGCACCGGTTTGCCCAGGCCCACGGCCTGTTCGGCGGCCGTGCCGGTCATGGAGAGCAGCAGATCGCTCTGCTGCACCACCGCTGCGAAGCCTCCCCACACCAGGTGCAGCACCAGCGGGCCCCGTTCCAGCCGATCGCCCTGGAGGGCCCACCCCAGCGGGGCGGCGCAGCGGGCCACCAGCTCCCGATGAAGATCCTTCACCAGCGCCGCCACCAGCACCAGCTGCTGCGGTTGCTGCCAGGACGGCGGCAGCCGCACCAGCACCTTCAGCATGAGCTCCAGATTGCGCAGCGCTTCCGGCAGCCGGCTGCCCGGCAGGAGCCCCAGCAGCCTGGCCCCGGTGCTGCGGTGCGGCTCCAGCATCTGCAGCGGCGCCGCCGGCTCCAGCGCCCGGTCCAGGAATGGGTTGCCGAGGAAGTGCACCGGGCGACCCAGCTGGGCCGTGAGGTCAGTGGCGGTGAGGCTGTCGCGGCTGTACACCCGCTGGAAACGGCCACTGTGCAGGCACCAGCCGCAGGGCCAGGGCAGGCGCAGGCGCCCTTCGTAATGGCTGGAATAGGCCACCAGATAGGTGACCGCCGGCCGGCAGCTCAGCCAGGCCGCCACCACCGGCAGCACATCGCCGATCACCACCACCAGATCGAACCGCCGCGCCTGGCAGAGGAACAGGGCCAGGCGCCTGAGCACGTAGCTCACCTGCCCCTGCAGCAGCTCCGTGAGGCGCCCCGCCAGGCTGGTGTAGCCCAGCCCGCCGGTGCTGTAGGTGCGGGTGCGGCCCAGCACTGGAATCTGGGCCTGCCGGTAGGCGTTCCCGTGGCCCACCAGGGGCAGCGCTGCCACGTCGGCCCCGGTCGCCCGCAGCTCCTGGCCGATCAGGCTGCCGCTGAGGTCTTCCCCATGCCCATTGCTGATCAGCAGGACGCGTTTCGGGGCCATGGCTGGGGCCGGCACCGTCCCGATCACCCCTTCAGCCAGGCGTTGACTTTCTCCAGCGAGGTCCAACCGGGCCGACGGCGCAGGCCATCGGCGATCGATTCCTGCAGCTCGTCGCCCAGCTCCGGCGCCACCGCTGTGACCTTCAGCACCATGTCGATGTGCTCGCGCACGCCTTTGGCGCCGGTTTCGAGCATGGCCACCGAAAGGTTCACGCGCGACTGCGGATCCTGAGGGTTGAGCTTCACGGCCGTTCGCGCCGACCGCAGCGCCGCCACCGGCTGATCGTCGAGCAGCTGCAGCCAGGCCAGGCAGGTCCAGCCCGCGGCCAGCCGTGGGGCGGCGGCCGTGATTGCCTGGAACTCGGGGATCAGTTCAGCGGGCTCGGCACCTTCCTGGTAGCGGCGGATGGCCTGATCGAAGGCGGATTCGGTGGAAGCGTCCGTGGCCATCGTGGACACTGCGGCGAGTTAGAGCCCCTCAGATTCCCACGGCGTGGGCGGCAGATCAGGTCCGCAGGCAGCCTGCGGGCTGTGGGGCGGAGGTGGGTGCAGTGCGCCTGGTCAGGCCGCGCCATCAAGTGAACTGGGTCAGGCCGCGCCATCAAGTCAGCTGGCTCAGTCACCGCCATCAAGTCAGCTGGGCAAGGTGGCGCCATCAGGCCGCTGGCTCAGGCCACGCCAGCAAACCCCTGCTCAGACCGCGAAGGAGCTGCCGCAGCCGCAGGTCTGGCTGGCGTTGGGGTTGGTGAAGTTGAAGCCACCACCGATCAGGGCGGAGCTGAAATCCAGCTGCATGCCATAGATGTACAGAAGGCTCTTCGGATCACACACCACGCGGAAGCTGGGGGCTCCGTCGGGTTCGTAGGTGTACACCTCATCGTCGGCGCGGATGCCGGCGGCTTCGATGAAATCCATCGTGTAGCTCATGCCGCTGCAGCCGCCGGAGCGCACGCCCACCCGCAGCAGCTTCTCCTCACCCTGCTGCCGCATCAAGCTGGCCAGCTGCAGCATGGCCGGGGCGGTGATCAGGATCCCCTTGCCATCGCGGCCGGTATGGGTGAGGGGAGCGGCAGGGGCCGCCGGGGTGGAGCTGCTCATGGGCGGGAGCCTGGGGGGAAGGGAAACGTCGTGCCGTCACTCTATGGAGGGTGGCCGGTTTTCGAAGCCCCGCCCCGCTGGCGCCCGGGCTGCGGCAGCCCCGGCGGGAGCGGCCATCCGAACGCCGCGGCCCACTCCGGCTCCATAGAGTCGCCGGGTACGGGAGGTCAAGGGTGCGGGTCGCCATCGTGGGTTCGGGTCTGGCCGGTCTGGCGGCTGCAGTGGATCTCTGCGACGCCGGCCATCAGGTGGACCTCTACGAAGCGCGGGCTTTCGTGGGCGGCAAGGTGGGCAGCTGGGAAGACGCGGGCGGCAACCACATCGAAATGGGGCTGCACGTGTTCTTCTTCAACTACGCCAACCTCTTCGCCTTGATGCGCAAGGTGGGGGCCTTCGAGAACCTCCTGCCCAAGGAGCACACCCACCTGTTCGTCAACAAGGGCGGCGACCTGCGCGCGCTCGATTTCCGTTTCCCCGTCGGGGCGCCCTTCAACGGCCTCAAGGCCTTCTTCACCACCCCGCAGCTCGACTGGATCGACAAGCTGCGCAATGCCCTGGCCCTGGGCACCAGCCCGATCGTGCGGGGCCTGGTGGATCCCGACGGCGCCATGGGCGTGATCCGGGCGCTGGATCGCATGAGCTTCCGCGACTGGTTCGTCGGCCATGGCGGCAGCCCTAAGAGCATCGAGCGGATGTGGGACCCGATCGCCTACGCCCTCGGGTTCATCGACTGCGCCTCGATCTCGGCCCGGTGCATGCTCACCATCTTTCTGATGTTCGCCACCCGCACCGAGGCCTCCAAGCTCAACCTGCTGAAGGGCTCGCCGCACCGTTGGCTGCATCAGCCGATCCTCGACTACATCACGGCCCGCGGCGCCAGGCTCCACCTGCGGCATCGGGTGCTGGAGCTCTGCACCAGCGACGCTGCCAGCGCTGAGGGGCAGAGCAGCCCTGCCGCGCCAGCGCCTCAGGTCACGGGTCTGCGGCTGGGCACGCCCGATGGCGAGATCCACGTGCAAGCCGATGCCTACCTGGCCGCCTGCGATGTGCCGGGCATCCAGAAACTGCTGCCCAGCGCCTGGCGCCGCTACGAGCAGTTCGACAACATCTACCGGCTGGAGGCCGTGCCGGTGGCCACCGTGCAGCTGCGCTACGACGGCTGGGTGACCGAACTGGGGGACGGCGAAGCCCAGACCGCCGCCCGCTCCGATCTTCAGCACCCCAGCGGGCTGAACAACCTGCTCTACACCGCAGACGCCGATTTCAGCTGCTTCGCCGATCTGGCCCTGGCCAGCCCTGCCGACTACCGCCGCGAAGGCCAGGGCTCCCTGCTGCAGTGCGTGCTCACTCCGGGAGATCCCTGGATCGCCAAGAGCAACGAGACGATCGTGGCGGCTGTCGACGCCCAGGTGCGGGAGTTGTTTCCGTCCGCCAGCCAACTCACGCTGCTGTGGAGCAATGTGGTCAAACTGGCCCAATCGCTCTACCGGGAGGCTCCTGGCATGGAACCGTTCAGGCCTGAGCAGCGCACGCCGGTGAGCAACTTCTTCCTGGCCGGCAGCTACACCAAGCAGGATTACATCGACTCGATGGAAGGGGCCACCATGAGCGGTCGCCTGGCAGCCGGGGTGATTCTCGGTCAGCCGGTGGCGATGGCGTCCATCGGCGCGGCGGCCTGACGATCATGGGCCGTTGGCTGGAGCACAGCGTCACTACGGAGATCAAGGCCCCGGTGCAGCGGGTCTGGGAGGTGTGGAGCGATCTGGAGGCGATGCCCCGCTGGATGCGCTGGATCGAGTCGGTGGTCACCCTCGATGATCCGGACATCACCGATTGGACCCTGGCGGCCCAGGGCTTCCGCTTCCATTGGAAGGCCCGCATCTCTCAGCGTGTCGAGGCCCAGCAACTGCACTGGGAATCGGTGGGCGGTCTTCCCACAAAAGGCGCCGTTCGCTTTTATCCTCAGGGCGATTCGCTCACTGTCGTCAAACTGACCGTGAGCTACGAACTCCCTGGGGTGCTCGCACCACTGATGGAGCCTTCCATCCTTGGTGGCATCGTCACCAAGGAATTGCAGGCCAATCTCGATCGCTTCAGGGATCTTGTCGAGCGTGGAGACCATGGCCCGTCCTGATCAGCTTTCCGCTTCCGGTCCCCGCTTCGGGGCTGGCCGCTTGTTCACGGAGCCTGGGAAGACGTTCCTGGCTCCGGCAGCCCTGCTGCTGCTCTCCAGCCTGATGGGATGCGGCGGTGCTCCTGAGGCGAGTGCGCCGCCTCCGCCGCCTCCCGCCCCGGCGGCACCAGCGGCCCAACCCGCCGAAGCCGCTGCCACCCCTGCCGCTGCCTCCGCTGCTCCTGGTGCTGCGGCTGCTCCCGCGGCTGGCCCCGCCGTGCTCGCCGGCCTCACCCCCCTGCCCAGCCGGCAGCAGGTGCTGGCGGCGGCCCCCGCCGATCGCGCTGATCCCTTCGCTCCGGTGATCCGCCCCCGGCCCACCGGAGCGGCCGCTGCTGCCGGCGGCGATCCCTCCCGGCCTGCTGCTCCGGCGCCCCTGCGCCTCCCTGAAGATTTCCGCTTCAGCGGCGTGATTGCCGTTTCGGGTGTGCCCCAGGCCCTGGTTCAGCGCTCTGAACAGAGCGGCACCGTCGTGGTCGGTGATCAGGGCGGTCGCTCCACGCGCCTGATTCCCAACGGCTGGGTCGTCACCGCCATCGATGTCCAGAACGGCCGCCTGCGCATGCGGCAGGGCAAGCAGACGATCAGTGCGGCGCTCAGGCCGTCCTGAGCGGTCCGCTGATTCCCGCCGCACAGGCACGCACCAGCCCCTGAAGGTCATGGGGGTCGGCTTCGGCATCCACCCGGCCCAGCAGCTCCAGGCAGCGGGCGCTGGTCTGGGGACCGATCGAGATCAGGGCGACCCCTTCCAGCACCTCTCGCCAGGCGTCGCCGAAGCTGTGCTGCAGCAGCGCGCAGGTGTGCCGGACGGTCTTGCCGCTGCTGAACGTGAGGGCATCCACCTGGCCGGCCCGTAGCGCGGCTGCTGTGGCCAGAGGCAGCTCCTGCGGACAGCGCGATTCGTAGGCCGCCACCTCCACCACGCGGGCGCCGGCGGCGGCGAAGGCCTCGCCCAGGTGGGTGCGGCCGCCGCTCTGCACCCGGGGCAGCAGCAGCCGCAAGCCCCAGCCCGAAACGGGGAAATGCTCGATCAGGCTGTCGGCCACGAAGGTCGGCGGCACGAAATCGGCCGGGGCACCGAGCCGTTCCAGCCGGTTGGCTGTGGAGGCGCCCACGGCGGCGATCTTCACGCCCCGGGGCCGGTCGGCCAGGTTGCTGCCGATCCGCTCCAGCCGCGCCTCCACCGCCTCCACGCCGTTGGCGCTGGAGAACACCAGCCAATGAAAGTCTTCGAGTTCAGCCAGGGCGTCGTCCAGGGGGCCCCAACTGTCCGGTGGGCCGATCACCAGCGCCGGTAGGTCGAGCACCCGGGCGCCGGCTGCCTCGAACAACCGGCGCGCTTCGCCCAGCTGGCTGGCCGCGCGGGTGACGACCACGCAGCGCTGCTGCAGCGGCAGCGACGTCATGGGCGGTGGTGTCAGCGGCTCCGGCACGGCTCAGCCCTCCAGCTTCACGATGGCGCCGGCCTGCTGACGCAGCCGGTCGGCTTCTTCGGCGCGGCCCTGCCGGCGCAACAGGCTGATGGCGGTGCGAAAACTGCCGCGCGCCGCCTCGATGTTGCCACCCAGCAGCTGGGCAGCCGCCAGGTTCTGGTGGGTTTCGGCATGGTCGGGGGCGAGCTCCCGGGACGCCTCGTAGGCCTCCAGGGCACCGGCGATATCCCCCTGGCGGCGGCGGACCAGACCAAGGTTGTACCAACCCAGCGCCACTTCGGGACACAGTCGCACCGCCGCGTCACAGAGACGGTTGGCCTCCTCCAGCGCACCGCGTTGCAGCAGAAGGGCCGCAAGGTTCAGCCGCGCCGCCAGGCTGAGGCGGGGGTTGAGGCCGAGGGCCAGGGCCTCCTGGTAGAGCTGCTCGGATCGGGCCGGTGTGCTGCTGGCGTGGCCGATGCCCAGATGCAGCAGCAGCTCGTAGCGTTCCACGCGGGCCGAGGCGGGGCAGTGGGCAAGGGCCGTCTCCAGCAGGGCGAGGC
This sequence comes from Sphingobacterium thalpophilum, assembly GCA_943367595.1. Lineage (GTDB taxonomy): Bacteria > Cyanobacteriota > Cyanobacteriia > PCC-6307 > Cyanobiaceae > MW101C3. Next base: position 25,745 of record CALRJS020000030.1, on the reverse strand, counting down.
CCCGCTCCCGGTTCCCTTCACTGATCTCCAGGCCGCCCAGTTTGGCGCTGGCGTAGGGATCGTTGGGCGTCGCGATCAGCTCCTGCTCCATCGCCTGGCGCAGGCGCTCCGCCTTGCGGCCGGCCAGCAACAGGTCGGGGCGGTAGCCGTCATGCACCAGGCAGGGCTGGGAGCAATCGGCGATGCGCCAGTGGGGTTCGGCCGCCAGCACCGCCGCCACACTGTCGTCGACCATCGCGTGATACGCCTTGCTCCAGTGGATGCCCGGATGGCGGCGGAACAGGCGGCTCACGCTCGAATAGGGCGACTGCCGCGCGCCCCGCTCGTAGCGCAGCAGGTTGATCAGCAGCACGTCCGGCTGGGCCATCAGCGCCTTGAGGGCCGGTCGCGCCTTCGGCAGCAGCTGCTCATCGGCGTCCAGCACCAGCACCCAGTCACCCTGCACCAGCTCCAGGGCTGCGTTGCGCGCCGGGGCGAAGTCGCCCGGCCAGGGCAGCGCATGCACGGTGGCCCCATGCTGCCGGGCGATGGCCACCGTGTCGTCGCTGGAGCCGGTGTCCACCACCACCATCTCCTGCACGAAGCCCGCCACCGAGTCGAGGCAGGCCGCCAGCCGCTCGGCCTCGTCCCGCACGATCATCGACAGGCTGAGCATGGGAGCGGCTCGGGGCTGGGGGGGAGGCTAGTGCCCCTCGCTCACCGGTTCAGTCGGTGAACCCCCCCTCCAGGGTGCTGCGCGGCAGGCCCAGCCGCTCCAGCAGCTGGGCCTGGGCGAGGGGCATCTGCGCCAGGCTCCAGCCGGCCGGCAGCTGGGCCGGCAGCAGCGGCTGCAGGGTTTCCCAGAGGTAGGGGCTGCCGTAGACCGCCAGGCCGGCCAGGCGCGAGGCCGCCAGCAGCTGCCGCACCACGGCGGCCCAGTTTTCCTCGCCGCCTGCGCTGCCCCGGAAGGGATTGCCCCGCACAAACAGCTGCAGCAGCACCGGCCCCTGCGGCAGCCGTTCGATCGCCAGCGGCGCTTCCGGATCGGCGCTCCAGGGACTCGGGGCGCGGCCATCGATCAGCACCGGCGCGTAGCCCTTCCTCAGCGGACGCTGCAGCGCTGGCGCCAGCACCGGCAGGAAGGGATTGGCCAGGGCGCTGTCAACCCGGATCAGGTTGACCCCGGGCCCCGGTGGCAGGCCGCTGGGCCCCTGGTTGCCGGTGCTGAGCTGCACCAGCTCCCGGCTGAGGTCCAGGTCTTCTGCCGTTTCCAGTTCAGCCACCGCGTGGGCGAGCTGCAGCAGGGGCCTGGCTGCCGTTGGTCTGTCAGCGGTTGCGGCCGGCGGGCGCAGGCGGGCCAGCGCGGCCTCACGCCGGCGCAGGCTCTGCGTGAGTCGCGCCAGGCTGATCCGGCCGCTGCTGAGGGCGGCCACCAGCGCATCGATCGCGGTGTGGGCATCGGCCGGCATGAGCAGCAGGTCGGCACCGGCTTCAAAGGCCAGCACCGCCGCTTCCCCCGCTCCCCAGCGCGCCGCGATCGCCTCCATCACCAGGGCGTCGGTCACCACCAGGCCAGCGAAGCCGAGATCCACGCGCAACAGGCCCTCCAGCACCCGGGCCGAGAGGGTGGCGGGGCGCTCAGGGTCCAGGTCGCTCAGCTGCAGGTGCGCGGTCATCACCGCGCCCACACCGGCGGCGATGGCGGCGCGGAAGGGCGGCAGCTCGATCGCCTCCAGCCGCTGGCGGTCGTGGGGGAGCACCGGCAGTGCCAGGTGCGAATCCACCAGCGTGTCGCCGTGGCCTGGGAAGTGCTTGGCACAGCAGAGCACCCCTTCCGCCTGCGCCGCCGCCACGAAGGCAGCGGCCAGGGCTCCTGCCGTGGCCGGATCCTCCCCCCAGGCCCGCACGTTGATCACCGGATTGGCGGGATTGTTGTTGACATCGCAGACAGGGGCCAGCAGCCAGTTCAGGCCCAGGGCGCGCGCCTGGCGGGCCGTGCAGCGGCCATAGCGGCCCGCCAGCAGCAGCGCCTGCTTAGGGGCGCTGGCGAACAGGCGACCGAGTGCCAGCGGAGGAACCAGCCAGGTGGCGCCCTCGAACCGCTGCCCGACCCCCTCTTCCACATCGGCGCAGAGCAGCAGGGGATGGCTGGCCCAGCCGCTGAGCTGTTCGGTGCGCAGGCGCAGTTCCGCGGCGCTGCCGCCCAGCAGGATCACTCCACCCACACCGGCGGCGAGCAGCTCGTGCAGCTCGCCATTGGAAAGCTCCCAGCGGGGGTAGCGGCGCTGGCCGTCGCTGAGATGGCCGCTGCCGCGCACCACCAGCAGGCGGGCCACCTGCTCCCGCAGGCTGGTAGAGGGGGCCTCAGTCACCCCGGTCGTCGGCGTCGCTGGCGCCGGACACCGCATCGCCGCTGATCGGCTCCTGATCGCAGCTGATCGGCTCCTGATCGCTGCCCGGGGGCACCTCGCCCCGCCGCTCCCGTTCGCGACCCAGTTCATTGAGCAGCCCGAGCACCGCAGTGCCCCGCTCCAGGCCGCGGTCGAGATGGAACACCACCTCAGGCGTGCGGCGCATCTTCAGACGACGGCCCAGCTCGCCTTTCACGTAGGCGCTGGCGGAGCGCAGGCCTTCCATGGCTTGCTCGCGATCGGCATCGCTGCCGTAGATGCTCACGAAGATCTTGCAGTGCTGAAGATCGCCGGCCACGTCCACATTGGTGACGCTCACCATGCCCAGCGACACCCGCTCGTCCTTGATGCCGTTCACGAGCAGCTCGCTGATCTCACGCCGGATCAGAGCTGCGACCCGCTCGACCCGTCGGGTCTGTGCCATTGCTACGCCAGTGGTGCTGTGCCAACCATCGCACGCAACACCAGCGAAAGGCTCACCAGCCCGCTTACCAGGGCCCCCACCAGCGCCACGGCGGTGACCGGGTTGCTGCGCCGGCGGGCCAGCGGTTCAAACACTGAATTGAACACGCCGAGGCTGAAGGCGATCAGATAGCGCGGGTAACGGGTGACGTTGAGGAAGAACTCTTTCATGGGTCAGGCCTTGGAGCGATGGTGAGGGGCAGGCGGTCGTGCGGTGCAGTGCGGTGCGAAGCACTGCAGTGCGGTGAGGAGGCGGAGGCGGAGAGGCGCGGACCTGGGCCTGGAGTTGGGCCTGGCCCAGGCTTGGGTCTGAGGCAGGCCCGGGCTTGGGTGGTGGTTCAAGCCAGGGTCACCGTCAGGGGCTGGCCTGGCGCAGGATGGTGCTGAAGCCGAAGCCCACCCACCCACCTGCACGCGGGTCTCGTTTCGATGGCTACTCTGCCGCCACCGGGTCAGGGCCGCCGATGCTGGAACTTCACCAGTTCAGACATTCCGCCTTCTGCGAGAAGGTGCGGCTGATTCTGGCCGCCAAACGGCTCGATTACACCGTGGTGGAGGTCACGCCGGGCTTCGGCCAGCTGGCTCTGTTCCGCCTCTCCGGCCAGCGCCAGGTGCCGGTGCTCGTGGATGGCACCGAGGTGATTGCCGATTCCTCCGCGATCGCTCTGCATCTGGAGGCCCACTACCCCACGCCTTCGCTGCTGCCGGCAGACCCCCGCGCCCGCGCCCAGGTGCTGCTGCTCGAAGACTGGGCCGATACGGCGCTGGCGGCCGGAGGCCGCATGGCCCTGCTGCAGGCGATGGGCACCGACAGCGTGGTGCGCGGCGCCCTGCTGCCCGATGCCACACCGGCTCCCCTGCGCTCCCTGTTGGGTGCCCTGCCGACGGATCTGTTCGCCGGCGTCGGCGAGGTGATGGGCCGTTCGGAGCGCCAACAGCTGCAGACCAACCTTGAGCAACTGGCGGCGCTGGTGAGCCGCCATCCCTATCTGATCGGCGACCAGCTCTCGCTGGCCGATCTGGCCGTGGCAGCCCAGTTGTCGTTGCTGCTGTTTCCCGCCAGCGCCGGCGGGCCACTGGCGGGCCGCGGCGTCGCCGGGGTGGCCGACCATCCCCTGCTGGAGGGGCTGTTCCGCTGGCGTGACGCCATCTACGCCGAAGTGGGGCGGCAGCCTGAGCCGGTCAGCTCGCCTGACCCTGAGACGCCGGCAGCGGCGGCGCCATCCGCTGCAGATCCAGGCTGAAGCGGTGCGTGCTGAGCGGCAGGGCCGCCAGTCCGTCCTCCGGCGAGGGGTAGGTGGCCTGCCACTGCAGCGCGCGTAAGCGGTCCGGCTGGTCGCCCCCTGCGCTGCTCACAGTGGCGCTGGGCGCTGGGCTGAGCTCCTTCCCGGCGGACGCTGGCTTTGGCATGAGCGCAGCCGGCTCGTAGCGGGTCAGGGTTTCCACCCGGCTGATCCGGGCGCCGCCGGGGCCATGCACCACCTGCAGGGCCAGCTCATCGGCGATGAAGCGCTCGCCGGCTGCCGTCTCGGTGCGCCGCCCCACCACCGTGGATTCCAGTGAGAGATCGCCGCGCAGGCTGGCGAGCTGCCGGTTGGGGTTGGCGGGGTCATTGGCCACGGTCAGCAACTGGGGTCCCAGCAGCGCCCTGCCCACCTGGGCGGCATTGAAGGCCCGATCCCCCACCAGCTCGCCGCGTCGGTTGCGTGCGAAGCGCACCCGATAGGTCAGGGGAGCCGTGCTGCCGGGCGCCACATCTGCGCTGCGCACCTCGTCGCTGCGTACCTCTGCGCTGAATACCTCCTCGCTGCGCACTTCCCAGGTGCCTTCAAAGGCGTCGGGATAGACAAGGTCGCGGCGGCCGGGGCGCGGCAACGGCGCCGGCAGGCTCCAGTCGGGCCAGTGGGCCAGCCGTTCCGCCAGCACTCCACCCCCGGCAGGGTTCACGCCCGTCTCCGCGTCCGGCCCCAAGGCAGCACCGGGGGGCCAGATCGCCAGCAGCAGCGCCAGGATGGGGCCCATCAGTGCGGCTGCCATGTCCGATCCCCTGCTGCGCGAACTCGATCATTACGTGGTGCTGGAGCCTTCCGCTGCGGAAACCTGCCTCACCGCCGCTGAAACGCTGCGCTGGCTGGAGACCACCCTGGCCGCCATGGCCACGCCACCGGCCGAGCTGGCCCATCTGCCCAGTGATGCGGCCCGCGCCCAGCGGCTGCTCGACACGGCCTGCGAGCTGGAGGTGGAGCCGGGCGTGGCGGTGCAGTGGTTTGCGGTGCGGCTGGAGGCACCCAGCCGCCCGGACTGAATGTCCAGGTTCAGTGGGCCGGGCCTGACGGAGCCGCAGGGTCCTCGGGAGCTTCAGCCTGTGCCGTGTCGTCCGCCACCATGGGCGCTTCCGGCGGCTGCGGCGGCTCCCTGAGCACAGAGGGAAGGGCTGCCAGCAGCTGCTCGGCCACGGCCTGGGGCGCGCGGCCGTCCTGCAGCACGTGCAGATCCGCCTCGGCATAGAGCGGCCGGCGCTGCTGCAGCAACTCCCGCAGCCGAGCGCTCGGATCCACGCTCCGCATCAGCGGGCGGGGGGTGGGATCGGCGGCGAGCCTCTCCAGCAGCAGTGCTTCCGGGGCATCGAGCCACACCACCACGCCTTGCCGTAGCTGCCCCCAGTTGACCGGCCGTGTGACCACCCCACCACCGGTGGCCACCACCAGCGAGTGCCAGCTGGAGATGCTGCCAAGCACCTGGGTTTCCAGCTGCCTGAAGCCTTCTTCCCCATCGGTTTCGAACACCGAGGCGATCGATCGTCCGGCCGCGGCCTCGATCACCTGGTCAGCGTCGATGAAGCGGTAACCGAGTGCTTCGGCCAGGGGCCGCCCCACGGAACTCTTGCCCGCCCCCATCATTCCGATCAGATAGATGTTCATGCCGCTGAGCCGTTTCCTCAGGGCCTGGTGCGGATGCGCGGGGGCGGCGGGCATGGTGGGGAGATGGAACGATGCAGGGAGGAGATCCCTAGGATGACTCCTGAGACTTTCCGGTGATGACGGCACCTGCCACCAGATCCCAGCGCCATGGCCGCGGCCGCGGCTGCGTGATCACCCGCAGGGCCACCTTCAGTGCCAGCCATCTGTATGTGCTGCCTGAACTCACGCCCGAGCAGAACCAGGAGCGCTTCGGCCGCTGCAGCCTGGCTCCCGGCCATGGCCACAACTACGAATTGATCGTGGCGATGGCTGGCCCGCTTGATGGTGATGGCATGGTGCTCAACCTCTCCGAGGTGAAGCACGCCATCCGGCGTGAGGTCACCGAACAGCTCGATTTCCGGTTCCTCAACGACTGCTGGCCGGAGTTCGATCTGCGCCGGCCCGAGGGCCGTCTGCCCACCACCGAAGCCCTTTGCCAGGTGATCTGGCAGCGGCTGGCACCCCACCTCCCCGTGGTGGGTCTGCGCCTCTACGAGCAATCCAACCTCTGGGCCGATGTCCTCGGCGATTCCATGGAAGCCTTCCTCTCGATCCGCACCCACTTCGCCGCAGCCCATCGTCTGGCCCGGCCCGAGCTGTCGATGGCTGAAAACGAAGCCATCTACGGCAAGTGCGCCCGCCCGCACGGCCATGGCCACAACTACCTGCTCGATATCACCGTGCGCGGCACGATCGATCCCCGCACCGGCATGGTCTGCGATCTGGCCGAGCTGCAGCGGTTGGTGAATGACCTTGTGGTGGAGCCGTTCGACCACACCTTCCTCAACAAGGATGTGGCCCATTTCGCCGACTGCGTGCCCACCGCCGAGAACATCGCGCTGCACATCGCCGATCTGCTGAGCGCTCCCGTTTCCGCCACCGGTGCCACGCTCCACAAGGTGCGCCTGCAGGAGAGCCCCAACAACGCTGCCGAGGTCTATGCCGAGGTGCCGCAGCTGGAGATGCGCCCGCAGGCGCTCGAAGCCCTCGCCTGCGCCTGAGCCACTCCGCCGCCACCCTCCCGCTGCCCCAGCTGCGCTTGGTGCTGGCGATCAGCCTTGATGGCCGTTTGGCACCTGCCGGGGGCGGTGCGGCTCAGCTTGGCGGCTCCGGCGATCGCGGCGTGCTGGAAGAGTCGCTCGCCTGGGCGGATGGCTGCCTGATCGGAGCCCGCACCTTGCGTGTGCACGGCAGCACCTGTCTGATCCGCGAGCCCGGCTTGCTGGCCCGGCGCGCCGCCCAGGGCCGTTCACCACAGCCGCTGGCCGTGGTGGTCAGCCGCAGCGGCCAGCTCGAGCCCGCGCTGCCGTTTTTCAGCCAGCCGCTGCGCCGTTGGCTGCTGCAGGCCGCCGGCCCAGCTCAGCCGCAGCCGCCGTTGCCTGCCGGCTTCGAGCGCCGGCTGCAGCTGAGCCACTGGCCCGCCTGCCTGGCAGAGCTGCGTGCCCTGGGGCTGGAGCGTCTGGTGCTGCTCGGGGGTGCCGAGCTGGCGGGAGCCTTGCTGGCTGCCCAGCTGGTCGACGAACTGCAGCTCACCCTCTGCCCGCTCCTGCTGGGCGGGACCCACAGCTGGCTGCCGGCGGCTGCGCTCGCTGCGGCTTCGGCCTGGGAGCTGCTGGAGCACCGCGACCTCGGTGGCGGGGAACTGCTGCTGCGCTACCGGCGCACCGCTCCTTTGGCTTCCCTTCAGGGGGACCCCTGAGAACTGAAGCGGCGCCCGAGATCCTCCAGCGACACATCCTTCAGGCTCTCGGGCGGCAGGCCCAGCAGCTTGGCGGCGCAGCGCTTGGCCACCACCTCGCTGTCGTCGCCGAAGCGGCCGCCCACCATTTCGGTGATCACCCCCAGGGTGCGACCGGTGGCTTCCGATTCCCTTATCAGGCAGGTGCTCACGGGCCCCGCCAGCTGGCGGCAGGGTTGGCGCAGGCTCTGCTCCAGCCTGGTCTCGCCCCCTGCGCCCAGGCGCACGCACAAATCGGCCAGCCGGTTCTCCAGCTGGGGACGCATCAGCAGCAGCAGGGGCTGCAGCAGGCTTGCCTGCGCCGCCTGGCCGCTGCCGGCGGTGGCAACGAGCAGGCCCAGCCCCAGCAGCCTGGCCAGGGGACGTCGCTTGATGGTTCGCTGGCGCACCGTCATCCGGCTCCTGTGGTTAGTTTTGCGTCCGGCGCGATGCACGAGCGTGGTCCGGCGGCATGGCTGAACTTGAGACCCGCTGGCACCCTTCTACGGCCGGGCTCAGCGAAACCCAGTGGCAGGAGCTCTGCGGCAGGGCCGGAATCCCCTTCTTCAGCTGGCGCTGGCTGCATGGTCTGGAGGCCTCCGGCAGCATTGTTCCCCGCCAAGGATGGCAACCCTGCCATCTGGGGGTGTGGCGCGGCGACGCGCTGGTGGCCCTGGCGCCGCTCTACCTGAAAGGCCACAGCTACGGGGAGTTCGTTTTCGATCAATCCTTCGCGCAGCTCGCAGGACAGATGGGCCTGCGCTACAACCCGAAGCTGGTGGGGATGAGCCCGGTGAGCCCGGTGCAGGGGTACCGCTTTCATGTGGCCCCGGGCGAAGACGAGGCCGCGCTCACCCGCCTGATGCTGGAGGAGATCGATCACTTCTGCCGGGAGCAGCGGCTGTTGAGCTGCAACCTGCTGTATGTCGATCCGAGCTGGCGACCGCTGGCGGAGGCGGCGGGCTGGGCCACCTGGCTCAACCAGCAGAGCCTCTGGAGCAACCCCGGTTTCGCCAGCTTCGACGACTATCTGCTCGGCTTCAATGCCAACCAGCGGCGCAACATCCGCCGTGAGCGCCGCGCCGTGGCAGACGCCGGCCTGACGGTGAGCCCACTGGTAGGGCAGGAGATCCCGGCGGTGATGCTGGAGCGCATGCATGGCTTCTATGAGCAGCACTGCGCCCGCTGGGGGGCCTGGGGCAGCAAATACCTCACCGAGGAGTTCTTCCGCTACGCGGCCGAACACCTGCGCCACGACCTTGTCCTGTTCAGCGCCCACCGCGGCGATCCGCTGCTGCCAGTGGCGATGTCCCTGTGCGTCCGCAGTCAGGAAGGGCTGTGGGGCCGCTACTGGGGCAGCAACGAGGAGATCGAGAACCTGCACTTCGATGTCTGCTACTACGCCCCGATCGAGTGGGCGATCCGCCAGGGCCTGCGCTGGTTCGATCCTGGTGCGGGCGGCAGCCACAAGCGTCGCCGCGGCTTCGTGGCCCAGCCACGGGCCAGCCTGCACCGCTGGAGCGACCCCCGCTTCGACCGCCTCGTGCGCCAGTGGCTGCCGCAGGCCAACGCCCAGCTGCTGGAGGAGATCGAAGCCGTGAACGCGGAGCTGCCGTTCTGTCGGCGGGAGTTGCCGCTGGCCGCGGCCTGATTCCATTGCCCCTGGCGGCAGCCTGATTCCTACGATCAGCCGATGAACACTCTCCTCAGCGAGCGCGACAGCCTCGATGAACAGCTGTCGCAGCGTTCCATCGCCCTGGATCCCGCCGGCTACTTCCTGATCAAGGTGGATGCCGGGGCCGGTGAGTTGGTGGCCGAGCACTACAGCAACGGCATCGATGATCGCGGCCTCGCCACCGACCCCGACACCGGTGAGGTGCTGAGCTGCCGCGGCAACGGGCCGCGCACGCCAGTGGCCACATACCGAGGCCGCACCGCCAAGGAACTCGGCATCCGGCTAACGGAAAGCACGGACCCTTTGCCACTCAGCCGCCTTGACCACGCCCTCTACCTCGGGCGCGAGCTGCAAAAGGCGGAAGCCTGCCTCCGCAGCGGGCTTCCCTATACCCAGGATTGAATCCCAGGGGGGAAGCCTGCCGGAGTTCAGGCGGGCTGTAGCTCTTTCTCCACGCTGGTGGCGGGCGGCAGTTCAGGTGGCAATGTCTTGAGCTGCTCCTGGATCTCCATCGTCACCACGCTGCGGTATTCCAGGAAGTGCTCGTTGTGGGCCAGCACCACCAGGAACTGCTCCAGCTGGCTGGGATTGCGACGGGCGATGTCGAGCATGTAGCGCCAGAAGCGGGTGCGGGTGTTGCGTTTGATGCCTTGCCTCCACACCACGATGCTGAGGGCGCGCACGTCACTCATGGCGGGAAGTTTGGGCAAGCCGTTGGACGGCCGCAGGAACTGGTGCCAGCGCGGCGCCCCCACCTTCAGGTAGTAGCTGTGCACCCGGTCCATGTAGGCGTTGGGCTCATAGAGCGCGCAGAACGCATCGACGTATTCGTTGGCGATGTCGCGGATCGGCCGGGTGGGAACGAAGTTGAGCAGGTTCGTCTGGTTCACGCCCTTGGCGGCGGCTTTGTCCTGAATCAGACGGCCTTCCTTCTCCAGCCGGTGCCACAGCCCGGTGTTCGGCAGGGCCTGGAGCATGCCCATCATCGCGGCAGGGATGCCGGTGCGCGTCACGAATTCCACGATGCGCTGGCCGGCACCGGTCTTTTCACCATCGAAACCGATGATGAAGCCAGCCATCACCCGGATGCCATACGAGGTGATCTTGTCGACGGACTCTTCCAGGGAGCTGCGGGTGTTCTGGAGTTTTCGCGCCGTCTCCAGGCTCGCTTCGTCCGGTGTTTCGATGCCCAGGAACACGCTGTCGAAGCGGCTCTCCGCCATCATCTGCATCATCTCCTCATCGGAGGCGAGATCGACGGAGGCTTCGGTGGCGAAGCTGAAGGGATAGTCGTGTTCGATCTGCCACTGCTTGAGGGCAGGCAGCAACAACTTGGCGTTGCGTTTGTTGCCGATGAAGTTGTCATCCACCAGGAAGATCGAACGCCGCCAGCCCAGGTCGTAGAGGAACTGAAGTTCGGCGATCAGTTGTTCCGGGGTTTTGGTGCGTGGCTTGCGCCCGTACAGCACGATGATGTCGCAGAACTCGCATTGGAACGGGCAGCCCCGCGAGAACTGCACCGACATGGAGTCGTAAGCATCGAGCTCGAGCAGGTCGAAGCGCGGGATCGGGGTGCCGGTTACATCCGGCTTCTCGCCGTTGGAGCTGAACCGACCACTGGAGGCGCCGCTTTCGATCGCCTCGATGAACATCGGCAGGGTGATTTCCCCCTCGTCAAGCACCTTGAAGTCGGCGAGATCGAGCTCGGGTGCGTCGGGTGTGGAGCTGGCGAAGGGGCCGCCCACGGCCACCGGCAGGCCCCGTTGCTTGGCTTTGGCGATCTGGGTGGCCATGTCGGCCTTCTGCACGATCATCCCGGAGATGATCACCAGCTCGGCCCAGGCCCACTCCGCCTCGGTCACCTCGCGCACATTGCGGTCGGCCAGCTTGAACTCCCAGTGCTGCGGCAAAAGGGCCGCCACAGTCACCATGCCGAGCGGCGGAAGCAGAACCTTCCGGTTGACGAGCTCGAGGATCTTCTCGTAGCTCCAGAAGGTCTTGGGAAATTCCGGGTAGATGAGCAGGGCGCGCATGCCGTTCCGGGTGAGGGGGAGACACGAAACCCACGCCGCTGGAGGCGGCAGGGAACTGCCGTGAGTAGCAGCTACCCTAGGGGCTCCTCAAGGAAGAAGGCTTGTTCTGCTCTAATGGGTGGACGATTTCGCATCCATCGCCATGGGCATTGCGCTGTATCTGGGTCTCGTGGCTGGTGGTCTGGTTACCGCCTTCGCGCTCACCACCGTGCTGCGCGGTATCAAGCTGATCTGAGGCGGCACACCCCTCCACAGGCCACAGCAGCTCAAGGCAGTCAGTGGCCCTGAGACAGTGCCTCTGAGGCAGTGGCCATGTGGCATTGGCTCTGAGGCAAGTGGCCCTGAGGCAATGCCGCAGAGGCCATCAGGCAATGCCGCAGAGGCCCTCAGGCCTATCAGGCCTCCTGAAGCAGCAGCCGGCCCCGTCCTCGGGCCAGTTCCAGCAGCCCGAGTGTGAGCCCCACCGACCCCATCAGGGCGAAGGTGGCGGGCAAGCCCACCCGCAGGCTGAGGGCCGCGGCTACCAGGCCGCTCAGCCCCCCACCCCCCAGAAAGGCGATCTGAGCCAGCCCAGCCATGCGGCCGCGCAGCACCACCGGGGCAGCCACCTGGGTGATCAGGCTGCTCCCTGCCAGCAGGCAGGCGGTACCGGCGCCGATCAGGAAGGTGGTGAGCAGGTGGAAGCCGCTGCCCAGCGGCGCGGCCATCAGCAATTGGCCCAGGGCCGTGAGCAGCGTGGCACCACCCAGCAGCAGGGAGGGGCGGCGGCTGAGCCAGGCGCTGTGACGCTGCAGCAGCAAGCCTCCGCTGATGCTGCCAGCCGCCAGCACGCTGGTGAACAGGCCGAGGTCTTGCGGACTTGGCCCGAGCACCTCCGCGGCGATCAACGGGGCCAGCCCCGGATGGAAGAACACCGCCAGGCAGGCCAGCCCGGTGAACACGAGCACGTGGCGTAGCGGCGACCCGCACTCCCGCCAGGCGGTTCCCAGGCTGGAGGCCGAACCACCGCCACTGCGCTGCTCCGCGTCACGGTGCGGCGCCAGTAACCACACCACCGTGGCGATCGGCAGCAGATACGAGGCGGCATCAATCGTGAGCGTGGCCGCCGGGCCGCTCAGGGCGAGCAACATCCCTCCCACCGGTGGACCCACCAGCTTCCCCACGTTGAACACCACCGCGAAACTGGCCAGGTAAGGGGCCAGCTGCTGCGGCTCCTCCACCAGCAGGGCGCAGTACTTCTGGCGCGCCGTGAGCTCAAAGGCGCTGGCGAGCCCCACCACGAGCGTGCTCAGCATCAACAGCGCCACCTGGGCCGTGCCGGTCAGCAGGGGAATGGTGATCGCCCCGAGGGCAGCGCCGCCCACCAGCCCCCACTGGGACAGCACCAGAATCCGCTCACTGCCGAGGCGGTCGGTGAGCACCCCGGCCGGGCCGCTCACCAGCAGGCTGGGCAGGGCCAGCGCCGCGAAATTGATGGCCAGCAGCAGAGGGTTGCGCGTGCCGTCCATCAGGATCCAGGCCTTGGCCGTGATGCCGGCGAAGGATCCGGCCGTGCTCACCCCTGAAGCGATCAGAAAGGTGGTGCGTTGATGCCGCCGGATCCAGCCCTTCAATCGCTGCTTCCGCGCGCGGCTCGCGCCTGAAGCACCATCGCCGCCGAGCCCACCACTTCCCCTTCCAGGTCGTAGGGATGGGCCGCGGTGATCCGCACCGGCACCATCTGGCCCGGGGAGGCGGTCAGGCCGCCCTCGCCCGGCCTGACCCGCACATCGCCATCCACATCCGGCGCGAAGCGGGCGCAGCGGCCGATCAGTTCGCCGGTGGCAGGGTTCTCCTGCTCGATCAGCACATCGACGATCCGCCCCACCCAGGCGCCGTTGCGTTCGGCGGCGATCGGCTGCTGCGCTTCCATCAGCCGGTTGCGGCGCTCATGGGCCACAGCGGCGGGCACGGCATCGGGCAGATCGGCGGCCGCTGTTCCCTCCTCGGGCGAAAAGGTGAACACCCCCACGTGATCGAAGCGCTGCGTGGTCACGAAGTGGAGCAGGTGCTCAAAGTGCTCCTCGGTTTCGCCTGGAAAGCCCACGATGAAGGTGGTGCGCAGCACCGCGTCCGGCAGCAGCTCGCGGATGCGATCCAGCAGGTCGCCGTTCACATTCGCCTGCCAGGGGCGGTTCATGGCCCGGAGCACGTCCGGGTGGCTGTGCTGCAGGGGCAGATCCAGGTAGGGCAGCACGTTGGCCACCTCTCGGTAGGCGGCGAGCACCGGCGGTGTCAGGCCCGTGGGGTAGGCGTAGTGCACGCGGATCCAGGGAATCTCCACCTCGCCCAGGGCGCGCAGCAGCTCCGCCAGCTGCGGACGCCCGTAGAGGTCGAGGCCGTAATTGGTGGTGATCTGGCTGATCAGGATCAGCTCCTTCACCCCCTGAGCCGCCAGTTGCTGCGCTTCCGCCACGATCGACTCGATCGTGCGGGAGCGCTGATCGCCGCGCAGCTTGGGAATGATGCAGAAGGCGCAGCGGTAGTCGCAGCCTTCGGCCACCTTCAGGTAAGCCACCGCCTCTGAGGTGGTGCGATACCGGGGCAGGTGCTCATCGGCCACAAAGGTGGGGGTGGCACTCACCCGGTTCACCCGTTCGCCTGCCTCCACCCGCCGCAGCACCTCCACGATGTGTTGGTAGTCGCCGGTGCCCACGATCGCCCTGGCTTCCGGCAGGGCATCCAGCAGTTCCTCCTGGAAGTGCTGGGCCAGACAGCCCGCGATGATCAGCTCCTTGCCCTGCTCGGCCAGCTCCACCAAGGTGCGCACCGATTCCTCCCGGGCGTCCTGGATGAAGCTGCAGGTGTTTACCACCACCACAGACGCCTCGCTCTCATCGGCGCTGACGCCATAGCCGGCTTCTGCCAGCAGGCCGAGCATGTGCTCGGTGTCCACCCGGTTCTTTTCGCAGCCAAGGTGCGCGAAGGCCACGGTGGGCGGACGGCTGGCCTCTACAGAAGCGCCGGCGGGCGAATCCGGAGCGAGGGAAGGGGCGGAACCGACCACCGAGGAATCGATGCCGGCCCTGACGGCGGCTTGGCGCATGGGGGAGGGAAGACCGGGGCCGTCGAAGGGCCAATGGAACACCCTATGGGAGAAGAGCTGTTCCCCGGCACACGTCCCGCGCCGAAATGGGCGGGTGGTGACCTCCGGCCCGCCGGTGGGCGCCGTGAAACGGAAGCTGCCACAATCGCTGCAGCGAGCGTCAGCCCTTTGACCCCCTCCCGTCTTACCAGCCGACTCAGTAGCCGTCGCCGCGGTGAAGGCGGCAGCCGCTGGGCGCGGGTGGCCATTGCCGTGCTGGCCACGGTCGGTGTGATCGATACCGGTGCCATCACCCTCAAGCGCTGGGGTCTGATCGGCCCTCTCAGCTGCCCTGGTGGCGGAGATGGCTGCGACAAGGTGCTCAGCAGCGTCTGGGGCAGCCTGTTTGGCCAACCCCTGTCCCTGTTCGGTTTTCTGGCTTACGCGGCCTTGCTGCTGCTGGCGGTGGTGCCGTTGGTGGTGCGCGGCGAGCGCGGCAGCGATCTGCAGAGCCGCAGCTGGTGGGGCCTGTTCCTGCTGAGCGGCGCCATGTCGGTGTTCAGCCTGGTGCTGATGGGCCTGCTGATCTTCAAGATCCAGGCCTTCTGTTTCTTCTGCGTGCTTTCTGCGCTCCTCAGCGTTTCAGCGCTGGTGCTCAGCCTGATCGGTGGCGATTGGGAGGATCCCGGCCAGCTGGTGTTCCGCGGTGTGCTGGTGCTGATGGTGGTGGGGCTGGTGGGCCTCGGCTGGGCGGCGTCGGTCGACCGTCCGGCTGCCCTCAGCACCCAGGGCATGCCCCCTGAAGTGGTCCGGCCCAGCACGCCGGCCACGATCGCCCTTGCCAAGCACCTGAAGGCGGAGGGTGCCGTGATGTATTCGGCCTATTGGTGCCCTCACTGCCACGAGCAGAAGGAGCTGTTCGGCAAGGAGGCGGCCCAATCGCTCACCATCATTGAGTGCGCCCCCGATGGCGCCAACAGCCAGACCGCCCTCTGCAAGGAGAAGAACGTGCAGGGCTTCCCCTCCTGGGAGATCCGCGGGAAGATGACATCCGGCGTAAAGCCGCTCGCCGGCCTTGCCAATGCCTCGGGCTACACCGGACCCACTGATTTCTGAACCTGACTTCTGAGCCTGGCTTCTGAGCGGTGGTTCCAGCCCAGCATCAGCTGAGCGATCTTTCCAGCGTGCTCTGCACTTCAAAGCGGTGCTGAGGCGCCAACCAGCCGTTTACCGCCGCAACCCCCTCCCACCAGCTCTCACGCCTGTCCTTCCAGCCAGAAGCACCGCTCTCCCGTCAGCAACACAACCCGTCAGCAACACGAATGGTTGGGCCCACAGCTTGAATGCCAGCTGCTGGCCTCGCCGAGCCCAACGTTTCCTTAGCCCAAAGCAAAACCTTGCTTGCCCTTGACGCTCGGCTTGGCGAGCCCAAAGCCAAGCGCTCCTTGCTGTTCCTGATGCTCGACTTGCAGAAACAGCCTCGAGGCGCTGAGGCCAGCAGATGAAGCGCCAACCGCCAAGGGCAGGGCCATTCACTAGTGGTGAGGGCCTATGCCAGTGGTGCCGTGCCGATGCGCTGCCCCCGCTGCTGCACGGTGTGGCGTTGCCAGAAGGGTTGGGAGCCGGGGCAATCGGTGCGGAAATGTCCCCCCCTGCTTTCGGTGCGAAAGAGGGCGGCCTCCATCAACAGCTCTCCCAGTTCCTGCTGCCGCAACAGATCCTGCAGCGGCCGGATCAGCCCCAGCTGATCAGCGGGAATTCCCAGCTGATCCGAAGGCGACAGCTGCGCCACCTCGGCCAGCAGAGGTAGGCGCTCCAACGCGCTGCGTTGCGCCTGGATCGCCGCCAGACCCTCACGCAGGGCCGTGCCCCGTCGCTCAACACCAGCCACCCGCCAGCAGCGGCGCCGCAGTGACGCCACCTGGGCGCTGATCGTTTCCGCGCTCAGCACGTGGCCGAGTCCATGGTTCACGGCGCTGCTCCCGGCCCCGTTGCCCCTGACGCTTCCCAGAGAGCCGGAGACCAGCAGTCCCCCTGGATCACTGCTTCGCACAGCACCGGAGCGCGGTGCCGTGAAGGTGTCGTTGAGCTGGATCCGGCTCAACTGGCGGGCGAACACAAGGCATTCCATCAACGAGTTGCTCGCGAGTCGGTTGGCCCCATGCACCCCCGTGCAGGCCACTTCCCCCACGGCATACAGGCCAGGAAGGCTGGTGGCGGCGTTGAGATCGGTGCTGACGCCACCCATCCAGTAGTGGGCTGCCGGAGCGATCGGGATCGGTGCATCGGCCGGTTCAAGCCCCAGCTGCCGGCAACGGGCCAGGATCGTGGGGAACTGCTTCTCCATCCGTGCGCCGCCGATGGGGCGCAGATCGAGCCAGAGGTGGTCCACTCCCTGCTCGTGCATCGTGCGCACCAGCGCCCGGCTCACCTGGTCGCGAGGCGCGAGGTCCCCGCCTGCCAGAGCACTCACCGGGCTGCGTCCCTGCCGGTCGAGCAGCTTGGCGCCTTCGCCCCGCACGGCCTCCGAGATCAGGAAGTGCGGAGCGCCGGGCAGCATCAGCGCCGTGGGGTGGAACTGCACGAACTCCAGGTCGCGCACCTGAGCTCCCGCCCTCCAGGCCATGCCTACGCCATCGCCGGTGGCCTGGGTGGGGTTGGTGGTTTTCTCGAACAGATGGCCGCCACCGCCACTGGCCAACACCACAGCCCCAGCACGCAGCCAGCGCACCTGGTCGCCTTCCAGCACCTGCAGCCCCTGGCAACGGCCCCCTTCGACCCAGAGCTGCAGCGCCATCACCCCCTGGCAGCGCACCAGCAGGGCACGCCGCTCGACTGCCCGCTCCAACGCATCCACCAGAGCGCCGCCGGTGCGGTCCTGGGCGTGCAGCACGCGGCGGTGGCTGTGGGCCGCTTCCAACGTGGTGCTGAGGCCGTCGCCATCCCGATCGAAATCCATCCCCAGCTGGAGCAACCGCTCTACGCAGCGAGGAGCTTCATGAACCAGCAACGCAACGGCGGCTGGATCGCACAGCCCTGCGCCTGCCTTGAGCGTGTCCTCCCGGTGGCTGGCGAAGCTGTCCTCAGGGCGGGTCACGGCGGCGATGCCTCCCTGCGCCCAGCGGCTGGCTGAGCGCGGGCCGTGCTCCTTGCTGAGCAGCAGCACCCTCAGTTCACTCGGCAGCTCCAGGCAGGCCATCAGGCCGGCAGCGCCCCCGCCGACCACCACCACATCCCAGCTGGCCGCCAGCGGTGGCTGATAAGACGACGGCCTGGGGGTCGGTGCAGTCAACGGAACGACAAAAAAGCCGCCGGATGAACCCCGGCGGCCAGGTGGGAATCAGAAGAGAGCTGGATCAGCGGTAGACACCGTTGTTGATGCGGTCAAAGCCTTCGTTGAGGGCAATGGAGGGGGGAGTGATCGTGAAGTTGTCGCGGTATTTCTGAAACAGCTCCTTCTGGCGCTCCGTGAGGTCCAGGCTGAGCACGTCGTCAATGGATTCGTAGGGGCCGCCCAGCACGATCTTGCCGGCCAGCGTGGGGTACATCCCCGGGAATTGCTGGAAGCTGCGGACCGGGGAGTTGTTGAGGTCCACCTTCCCCACGGCGGCGGCGATCTTGTCGTCCGCCACGTTGCGCGGGGCATCAGCGAAGGCCGCAGGGGGCAGAGCGATGGCCATCAGCAGGCCCGCAAGAAGCACACCACTCATCAGCCAGGCAACCACCCGTTTCATCGAAAATCTCCTGTTGAGGCAGCCGGTCGGCACCGCGGCAACGCTACAGCGGCCCACTGCGATCCCCGCCCTGCCAGCCCCTGGCTTTTGCAGTTCTTCAATCGGCTCATGAACGGGCGGGAGACTCCGCTGCACATCCGATCCCCAAGGCCCTTGAGCTGGGTTGAGAGGACCAGCCGAAGGCAGCAGGCGGGCGGGCTCAGATCAGCCCGCTCAGGTGAGGGCTCAACAACGCTGCCCCGAGGAAAAGCCCATCAACCGCGAGGGTGGTGATCAAGGCAGCAGCCGCCACCCGGCCACTGGCTCCCCGCGGCCACCAGCGCCGGCCCAGCAGGACGAGCCCGGTGGCGATCGCGGCGATTTCGATCAGCGCCAGCGGCTGCAACACGAGCTCCGCGGCCTGGCGCAGCAGCTCCGGCGCCTGCCCGGCTGGTGCCTGAAGCACTTGAGGCCAGAGAGGCATCACACCGGTGAGCAGCATGGCGCCATCGGTACAGGCGGTGCCGAGCAGGGAGGCGAGATAGAACGCCCCTGCGCTGCGCCAGCGGGTCGAGAGTCCGGCCCAGGCGATCGGCACAGCAAAGGCTTCCACCGGCAGATGCCAGGCCGGATGGAGACGGAACCAACCCCAGAACAGACATCCCGCCAGCCAGCTTCCACTGAAGCCCACCAGCACGCCGCCCAGTTCACGCCACTGCCCCTGGCCGCGCCAGCCGAGCAGCACGCCGGCGCTCAGCAGCACGGTGGTGAAGGCGGTGGCACTGGTGGGATGCAACCGCACCCAAGGCGCCTGCAGAAACACCGGCAGGGCCACGAGCAGCCCCACGGCGACTGGCAGCAGCCAGCCAAGCTGTCGCGCTGCAGGGGAGTGCTGCGCTGGCCAGGTGCCCCCCGACGACTGTGGTAAAGCCAGAACCACCTCGGGGGCTCGCTCCAGGGTTGAGACGCGGGCAAGGTAGAGCGAAACCCCGGGCACCTGCATGTATGAAGAAAGGTTGCCAACCTTAGGGGATTGTTGGCTGGCTGGCGGGAGCCGCCCGCCATAAGGTCACGTCATGTCCTGACGCCCCTTCCCATGCCTCCTGACCTTCCGTCCCAGGCGCCGGGACTGCTGGAGGCCTGCTGGCAGGCCCTTGTTCTGGGAGTGGTCCAGGGTCTGACCGAGTTCCTGCCGATCAGCAGCACCGCCCACCTCAAGGTCGTGCCCGTGCTGCTGGGTTGGGGTGACCCTGGCGTCGCCGTCACGGCTGTGATCCAGCTCGGCAGCATTGCCGCCGTGGTTCTCTACTTCCGCCGCGATCTGTTGGATGTGGCGGCGGGGATGTCCCGGGCCGTTCGCCATGGTCAGTGGCGTGATCCGTCCGCCCGGCTCGGGCTGGCCATGGTCGTCGGCACCTTGCCGATCGTGGCCGCCGGCAGTGCCATCAAGCGGTTCTGGGGTGGTTATGAAACCTCCGTGCTGCGCAGCATCCCCTCAATTGCGATCGTCTCGATCGTGATGGCCCTGCTGCTGGCTTGCGCCGAAGTGGTCGGCCGTCGCCGCAAGGATCTGCCCCAGGTTCGCCCCGTGGATGGCCTGGTGGTCGGGCTTGCTCAGATGCTGGCGATCATCCCCGGCGTGTCCCGATCCGGCAGCACCCTCACGGCCTCGCTGTTCGATGGCTGGCAGCGCCCTGCGGCTGCGCGCTTCTCGTTTCTGCTCGGCATACCGGCGATCACTCTGGCGGGGCTGGTGGAGCTGAAGTCGGCGTTTGCCGCCAGCGCCTCGCTGGGTCCGCTGCCGTTGCTGGTTGGGATCCTCTCGGCGGCGGTGGTGTCCTGGCTGGCGATCGCCTGGCTGCTCCGGTTCCTTCAGGCCCACAGCACCTGGGTGTTCGTGGGCTACCGGCTCGTTTTCGGCGTGGCACTGCTGGTCTGGGCCCGCCAGGCGGCTCCGGCCCTGCTCAACTGATGGCGGCCGGCAAGAGTGTTGTTGCACGGAGCAGCCTCGCTTCTCCGGCAGAGCCCCTGCGACCAGGTCCCCTCAGCTCTGCCTGCCGGGTTCCACACTGGAGCCAGATGTCCAGTGTCCGATGTGGAACGAACCGTCCGCCGGCCTGGCGTTGGCCGATGCCACCCCGGGCCGCCAGCCCCAGCCCGCCGTCGTGGCCACGGTGGAGCCCGGTTCAATCGGCGAAGACCTGGGCTTCCAGCCCGGTGATCGGCTGCTGAGCATCAATGGGGTGCGTCCACGCGACCTGATCGATCTGCAGGTGCTCGTGGGCGAAGAGGAGCTGGTGCTTGAGGTGGAGGATCCCGGCGGCGAGCGCCATCGGGTGGAGCTGGAGAAGGAGGCGGATGAGGGGCTTGGGCTGGGCTTCACCGAGGCGCTGTTCGATGGGCTGCGGCAGTGCAACAACCACTGCCCCTTCTGCTTCATCGACCAGCAGCCGCCTGGGCGTCGCGGCAGCCTTTACCTCAAGGACGACGACTACCGCCTCAGCTTCCTCTACGGCTCCTACCTCACCCTCACCAACCTCACCCCCGCCGATTGGGAGCGGATCGAGCAGCAGCGGCTGTCGCCGTTGTTCGTCTCCGTCCACGCCACCGACCCGGCCCTGCGCAGCCGCCTGCTGGTCAATCCCCGTGCGGGCCTGCTGATGGAACAGCTCGCCTGGTTCGCCGAACGCCGCCTGCAGATCCACGCCCAGGTGGTCGTCTGCCCTGGCCTGAACGATGGGCCGGCTCTCGAGCGGACCCTCAAGGATCTGGCGGGCTTGGCGTCGGGGCCCTGGCCTGCCGTGCTCTCCGCCGCCGTCGTGCCCGTCGGCCTCACCCGCTTCCGCCCCAGTGGTGATGGCCTCAGGCCCGTTGATCCTGCCTGCGCCGGCAGGGTGATCGCCTTGGTGGAGGGTCTGCAGCAGGGGTTCCAGCAGCAGCTGGATACCCGTTTCGCCTGGCTTTCCGACGAGTGGTACCTGATGGCCGGGCAGCCGCTGCCGGAGCGCCCCAACTACGAGGATCTGCCGCAGCAGGAAAACGGAGTCGGCAGCATTCGCGTTTTCCTCGAAGCGCTGGATCGGGCCACCACCTCCTTGCCGAAGCGCCTCGCCGTTCCACGGCGTGTCAGTTGGGTGGTGGGTGGACTTGTGGCCGGTGCGCTCTCGCCTGTGGTGGAGCGGCTCAACGCGGTCCAGGGGCTGCAGCTGCAGCTGTTGGGCCTGCCCAGTCCCTACTGGGGGCAGGATCTGGTGGTCACCGGTCTGCTCACCGGTTCGGATCTGCTGGCGGGTCTGGCCGGGGCGGATCTTGGCGACATGCTGTTGCTGCCTGGGGTCATGCTGCGCCAGGGGGAGCCGGTGTTCCTCGACGACCTTCCCCTCCATGACATTGAAAACCGTCTGGGGGTGCCAATCCGGGTTGTGGATGGGGCAGATGATTTCGTGTCTGCCTGCGTCGGCGCTCCTCCCCATCTTCCTTAAGCTCGGGCAATCAACAGGACTCACGACGCGTGCGCCCTTCCCTCCTTGCTTCCTGTGCTCTGGCAGGGATGGTGTGCCTTCCGCTCGGTGCACGTCCATCTCTTGCCCAGGACTCGGCGACGCAACCGGCCGAGCCCACTGCCGTCGCCCAGCAGCCTGCCAAAGCGGCTGAGCCAACCCCCGGCGCTTCAGGCGGCCCTTCTTCCCCTGCTGCCACCCAGCCTTCCCCTGCCGGTTCCGGCGCCCTGCCCCTGGCCACCGATCTCAAGGGCGATCGTCCCCGCTCGGATCCCTCGGTGCTCACGCCGGCGGCCCAGCAGTTGCCCGAAGCGCTCCAGCCGCTGCTCGCCCCCCCCTCGCTGGCGCTGCCCGATCGTCCCGCCCAGGTGCGGATCCAGCAGCTGAGGCCGCTGGGGCTCCAGGAGGTGGAAACCCTCGCAGAGGTGAACAACCCCAACCTCAAGGCGGTGGCTTCGCAGGTGGAGCAGGCCCAATCGAACCTCCGGGCTCAGATCTCGGCCTGGTATCCCACGATCAACCTCACCACCCAGAACAACTTCCCGGCACTGCGCAACAACTACAGCTTCCAGAACTCCTCCACGGGATTGTTCGCTCCCACGGGTCCCACCCGTGGCGCACTGGTAGGTGCGGGGATGAACATCGGCATCAACTGGGATCTGATCAATCCCCAGCGGGTTCCCCAGATCGCCGCCGCTCGCGACAACTTCGAGAAGGCCCAGAACCAATACCTGATTGCCCTGCGCGACCTGCGTCTCCAGGCTGCCCAGGCCTACTTCGACCTCCAGCTCAGTGATGAGGGAGTCAGGATCGGTCAGGAGTCCGTGCGAGCCTCACTCGTCAGCCTCAAGGATGCGCGTGCCCGCTTCCAGGCCGGTGTGTCCACCAAGCTGGATGTGTTGCAGGCGGAAACCCAGCTCGCTCGAGACCAGCAGCTCCTCACCAACCAGTTGTCTTCCCAGGCGATCGCCCGACGCAACCTGGCCGTCCTGCTGGCTCTTCCCCAGGACGTCACCCCAACGGCCAAGGAGCCTGCGCGGGTGCTGGCCACCTGGATCCCCTCCCTGCAGGAGAGCATCGTGGCCGCCTACGCCTTCCGCGAGGAGCTCGATCAGGTGTTGCTCGACATCTCGATCGCTAACAGCAACGCCAATGCGTCCCTCGGTGCGGCCCAACCGTTTCTGAGCATCGTCAATAACTTCGGCTGGGATCGCGCCAACGGCCAGACAAACGTCCCCGAGGGGCAGTCGATCAACTTCAGCGACTACGCCTATTCCCTCGACAATGCCATCGGCCTGAACCTCCGCTGGACGATCTTCGACGGAGGGCGCGCCGCCGCCGAGTTCCGTCAGCAGAAGCAGGCGGCTGAGCAGAACCGCTTCAACTTCGCCAGCCGGCGGGATTCGATCCGCTTTGAGGTGGAAACCAGCTTTTTCCAGTTGCTGCAGAACAACCGGGACATCACCACCACTTCACGGGAGGTGATCTCCTCCCGTGAGGCCCTGCGCCTGGCCAGGCTGCGCTTTCAGGCCGGAGTCACCACCCAGCGGGAAGTGGTCGACAGCCAGCGCGACCTCACCCAGGCGGAGGTGCGGTACGCCACCGCCGTCACTGATTACAACAAACGCCTGGCAGAGCTGCGCCGGCGTACGGGCCTCGATCAGGTGGCCTTCTGCAAGCCTCCCGCCCTGAAAGCCGTCAAGCCGGCGGTCGATCCCGCCACCCAGATCCCGATCGATCCCCAGCCGCTCCAGCCTGCCTGTCAGGCCGAGGCCCGAGGCCCCGGGGGCGCGGGCCCCCTAACCCCCTGAACGCCACTTTCCCTTTGGCTGCCTTGATTCCGTTGATAAGGTCACGGTGTCGTCGCCGACCACTCGGATGACCCCAGCAGCGACGGCGCGGCCAGGCCTTTCGTTCGTCACCACGGTCCGGCTGGGCCTGTTTCAGGGATCGCTGGGTTTTCTGGCGGTTGTGTTTGCGGGGCTGCTGAACCGGATCATGCTCAGTGAACTGGGCTTCCCTGGTTTGCTGGTGGGGGGAGCACTGGCTTTTGAGCAGTTCGTCGCCCCGTCGCGCATCCTGTTCGGCCAGATTTCCGATCGCCACGCCATCGCCGGCCGGCATCGCACCCCGTACATCTGGGTGGGCAGCGCTTGTTTCTGCGCTCTGGCCGTGTTGGTGGTTCCCTTGATCTTCCGCCTGGCGGAGGCCATGGACAGCCCTGACGGCCAGGGGGTTCTGCTCGGCGTGGTGCTGTTGTGCGGGCTGTTTGCCTTCTATGGTCTGGCCGTGTCGATGGCCACCACCCCTTATCTCGCCCTGGTGATCGATCGCACCGAGGAGCAGGAACGCCCCCGGGCCGTGAGCATCATCTGGTGCATGCTCACCATCGGCATCGTGATCGGTGCCATTGCCATTTCGCTGAGCCTGAGGGGCCTCGATGGCATCACCGATCGGGCCACCCTCGAAGCGGTTCTTGGGCCTTTCATGCTGCGATCGGCGGGGCTGGTGTTCCTGCTCACGCTCGTGGCCACCTGGGGGATCGAGCCCGCCCGGGCTGGTGAATCTCTGAGCCGCGCTGCCGATCGCGACGACGCCATCACTCCAGGGCGGGCCTGGCGCCTGATCCGATCAAGCGCGCAGGTGGCGATCTTCTTCACCTTCCTGATTCTGTTCACCCTGGCCCTGTTCCTCCAGGACCCGATCCTGGAGAGCTATGGCGCTGATGTGTTCGGCATGCCCATCGCCGCCACGGCGTCGCTCAATGCGCTCTGGGGGTCCGGCACATTGGTGGGGCTGCTCCTGGCCGGTTTGTGGATCGTGCCGCGTCTAGGCAAGTTCGCGGCGGCTCGCCTTGGCTGCCGGCTGATCCTGATCTCCCTGGTGCTCCTGCTCCTGGCCGGTTTCACCGCTCGGGTGGCAGTTCTGCAAGGGCTGATGATCCTGTTCGGTCTGGCTTCCGGCATTGGAACCAACAGCGCGCTTTGTCTGATGCTTGATCTCACCTTGCCCGAGGCGGCGGGAACTTTTGTCGGGGTGTGGGGCCTGGCCCAGGCGTTTTCCCGCGCCATCGCCAAGTTGCTCGGTGGTGGCCTGCTCGACCTTGGTCGAGTGCTCTTTCCTGCGCAGGGAGCGTTCCCGCCCTTCGCACTTGTCCTGGGCATCGAGGCGCTGGTCGCACTGGCTGCCCTGCTGATGCTCAGCCGCGTCAACCTGCACCGGTTCCGTGAGGACACCAGCCGCAGCCTCACCCAGGTGCTTGCCATGGAGCTCGGATGACCTTTGTCCACGCGTTGCCGGCGGAAGCGCTGCGGCTCACCTCCCTGCTCGATGCGGTGGCCGAGCGGCAACGCCAGGATTTTGGCCACATGGCATCTGAAGCCAAGGCCGATGGCAGCTTGATCACCGCCTGCGATCGCTGGAGTGACGAGACCTTGGTGCAGGGCCTGGCCGAGCTTTACCCCGGCGAAGGGGTGCTGAGCGAGGAGGGACGGCATCTCGTACCTGCCACAGAGGCCTTTTGGGTGGTGGACCCCCTCGATGGCACCACCAACTTCGCGGCGGGCATCCCTTACTGGGCCATTTCGATGGCCCGTTTCGAGGCGGGCGTTCCCGTGTTGGCCCTGCTTGATGTGCCTCCGTTACGTCAACGCATCGTGGCGGTGCGGGGCCAGGGCGCCTGGCGCAATGGCAAGCGCCTCTTGCCGCCCTCCACCCAGCAGCTGCAGACCGGTTGCGCATCCTTGTGCAGCCGGTCGATCGGCGTGCTGCAGAAGCTCCCCGACCGCAGGTTTCCCGGCAAGATCCGCCTGCTCGGTGTGGCCAGCTTGAACCTCGTCAGCGTGGCGATGGGGCAGACGGTCTCAGCCCTGGAGGCCACGCCGAAGATCTGGGATCTGGCCGCAGCCTGGTTGGTGCTCACGGAGCTGGGTTGTTCGCTGCAGTGGCTGCAGCGCAGCCCCACCCTGCTGTTGCCGGGCGAAAGCCTTGCCAGCACTGACTTTCCCGTGCTCGCCGCCAGCAATCCCGAGCAGCTGGCCCGCTTTGCCCCCTGGGGAGAAGCCCTGGTTGCGGGTAAGGGCTGAGGTTGTGTGCTAATTTTTTGGACTGCGCGGGAGCCGAGAGGCGAGCGCTGCAGGGCTTACGGAGAAGGAGGCGCGAGCCGACGATGCTGTAAGTTTTGAAAGCGGCTGAGGAAGCCGCGAGAGCCGAACCCTGAAGAGGGGGGAGG
>CALRJS020000029.1:0-46433 GCA_943367595.1 Sphingobacterium thalpophilum | reverse complement strand
GGGCAGCTTGGCTTCCCAGCCCTCGGGCAGCTCGCCGCGCAGCTGGCGCTCGAATTCAGCCGCCTCGGCGGGGTACTGGGCGCGGTAGGCGTCCAGGTCGGCGTTCCACTGGGCTTCGGCGGCGGCACCGCGGCTGACGGCCTGGCGCCAGTGGTCGTAGGCCTCCTGGGGTACTTCGAACGGGCCATACGACCAGCCGAGGGCCTGGCGGGTGAGTTCGGCTTCGTCAGCGCCGAGGGCGGCGCCGTGCACACCGGCGGTGTTGGCTTTGTTGGGGGAGCCGTAGCCGATGGTGGTGGTGACCTTGATCAGGCTGGGCTTGTCGGTGACGGCCTTGGCTTCCTCGATCGCTTTGGTGATCGCCGCCACATCGGTGTTGCCATCGGCCACGTGCAGCACGTGCCAGCCGTAGGACTCGTACCGCTTCATCACGTCTTCGGTGAACGACACCGAGGTGTTGCCGTCGATCGTGATGTGGTTGTCGTCGTAGAGGGCGATCAGCTTGCCCAGCCCCAGGTGGCCCGCCAGGGAGGCGGCTTCGCTGGCCACCCCTTCCTGGTTGCAGCCGTCGCCCATGATCACGTAGGTGTAGTGATCAACGAGCTCAACGCCGGGTTTGTTGAACCGTGCCGCCATGTGGGCTTCGGCGATCGCCAGGCCCACAGCGTTGGCGATGCCCTGGCCGAGGGGGCCTGTGGTCACTTCAACGCCGGCTGTTTCAAAGGTTTCCGGGTGGCCGGGGGTCTTGGAGCCCCACTGGCGGAACTGCTTGATGTCCTCCAGGCCAACGCTGTCGTAGCCGGTGAGGTGCAGCAGCGAATAGAGCAGCATGCAGCCGTGGCCGGCCGAAAGCACGAAGCGGTCGCGGTTGTACCAGCCGGGGTTGCTGGGGTTGTGCTTCAGGACCCTGTCCCACAGCGCGTAGGCCATCGGCGCTGCGCCCATCGGCAGGCCCGGGTGACCGGAGTTCGCCTTGTTGACGGCATCGATCGCCAGGAAGCGGATGCTGTTGATGCAGAGGGTGTCGATGGACAGGGTGTCCACTGAAGGGGCAGCGACCATGGCGAAGAGGAGGGGGGTGGTGTGAGGGCTTCCTGAAGGACGGCTGAACGGAACGTTCAGGGCTTCCTGCGGAATGCGAGGCAGACGTTGTGACCACCAAACCCGAAGGAGTTCGAGAGCACGACGTTCAGTTTCTGTTCCCGCGCCTGGTTCGGCACGACATCCAGATCACAAGCCGGATCCGGATTCTGGAAGTTGATCGTAGGGGGTATGAGGTTGTGCTCCATCGCCTTGACCACGGCGACGGCTTCGATGCCGCCGCTGCCGCCGAGCAGGTGGCCGGTCATGGATTTGGTGGAGCTGATCGGGGTGCGCAGCGCGTGCGGACCGAGAGCGGCCTTGATGGCGGCCGTTTCGTTGCTGTCGTTGGCCTGGGTACTGGTGCCGTGCGCATTCACGTAATCCACCGCTTCGGCGTCGAGGCGGGCATCACGCAGGGCCAGCCGCATCGCTTCGGCGCCACCCACGCCACCGGGCGTGGGAGACGTGATGTGGTGGGCGTCGCAGGTCATGCCGTAGCCGACGATCTCCGCCAGCACCTGGGCGCCGCGCCGGGTGGCGTGATCCAGGCTTTCCAGCACCAGGATCCCTGCGCCCTCGCCGATCACGAAGCCGTTGCGCTCCGCGTCGAAGGGGCGGCTGGCGGTGGCGGGGTCGTCGTTGCGGAAAGACAGTGCCTTTGCACTGGCGAAACCGGCCACCCCGAGTGGAGTGATCGCCGATTCGGCGCCGCCGCAGACCATGGCGTCGGCCAGGCCCAGCTGGATCAGCCGGAAGGCGTCGCCGATGGCGTTGGAGCCGGCGGCACAGGCGGTGGCCACGGCGCTGCTCGGACCCTTGGCCCCCAGGGCGATGGCGGCCAGGCCGGCGGCCATGTTGGGAATCATCATCGGCACGCAGAACGGGCTGACCCGGTCCGGTCCGCGGTCGGCCAGCACATGGGCCTGGCTCTCCATCATCAGCAGCCCGCCCACACCGGAGCCGATCGACACACCCACCCGGTCGGCGTTGGTGTCGTCGATGGTGAGACCGGCATCCAGCACGGCCTGCTTGGCGGCCACCACGCCGAACTTGCAGAAGCGATCCCAGCGCTTGGCTTCCTTGCGGTCGATCATGCCGACGGGATCGAAATCCTTCACTTCCGCCGCAAAGCGGCAGGCATGGCGTGAGGCGTCAAACAGGGTGATCGCGGCCACGCCGTTGCGCCCCGAGGCCAGGCCTTCCCAGTAATCGGTAACGGTGTTGCCGATCGGTGTGACCGCGCCCAGGCCTGTGACCACGACGCGGTGGAGTCCCTCCACCATCAACACCCTCAGGCCTGCTTTTCCAGGATGTAAGTCACGGCATCACCCACGGTGGTGATGCCTTCAGCGGCCTCGTCAGGGATCTCGATATCGAAGGCTTCTTCCAGAGCCATCACCAGCTCCACCGTGTCGAGAGAGTCGGCGCCCAGGTCGTTCTGGAAGTTCGATTCGGGCTTGACCTCAGCGGCATCCACGCTGAGTTGCTCGGCAACGATCGAACGCACTTTCTCGAAGATCGCTTCCTGTGACATGGCCGCTAAGAGGGAGGCCGCATCCTACGGGTCCCCCCGGACGGGCCCCCGAGCCATATGAAAAAGAATGACGGCCTCGGGCCGGCCCAGCCTTGGCTTCGATCGCCTTGGGTACCTTGGCCGCACGCCGTTCGCCTCCGGTCGGGCATGTCCCACTCCGTCAAGATCTACGACACCTGCATCGGTTGCACCCAGTGCGTCCGGGCCTGCCCTCTCGATGTTCTGGAGATGGTGCCCTGGGACGGCTGCAAAGCCGGCCAGATCGCTTCCTCCCCCCGCACCGAAGACTGCATCGGTTGCAAGCGTTGTGAAACCGCCTGCCCCACCGACTTCCTCAGCGTCCGCGTCTACCTCGGCGACGAAACCAGCCGCAGCATGGGTCTGGCCTACTGAGTCAGGCGCAGCCTTCTGCAGCGCTTTCAGCCCGGCGCATGCCGGGCTTTTGCATGTCGGGCCCTGCCCGCTGGGCGTGCCTGCCTCAAGGAGCCTCGGCCTGGGTGCCGGCTGCCCTGCACCTGCCACCTGTCAGCTCGTGCCAGCCAACGCGCACCTGGCACCAGTCCTCGCGCAGCTGGCGCCCGGCATCAAGCACCTGTCAGCTGGCACCTGGCACTGTTGCCAGGCAGCGGCGATCCTGTAGAACCACCCCAATTCCGGCCCATCGCCCATGTGCGGCATCGTTGCGGTGATCGGCTCCAGGGAGGCCGCCCCCCTGTTGATGGAAGGCCTCCGTCAGCTCGAATACCGCGGCTACGACTCCGCCGGTCTGGCCACGGTGTCGATGCCTGGCAGCTCCGGCGACGCCACGGCTGACCCAGCCGTCTCTCCGCAGCTCGTCTGCCTGCGGGCCGAGGGCAAGCTGGTGAACCTGGCGCAGCGGCTGGAGCGGCAGGGTGCCCCCGGCAACTGCGGCATCGGTCACACCCGCTGGGCCACCCACGGCAAGCCCGAGGAGCGCAACGCCCACCCCCACCTCGATGGCAGCGGCCAGCTGGCGGTGGTGCAGAACGGCATCATCGAAAACCACCGGCAACTGCGCGAGGAGCTGCAGGCCCAGGGTGTCCACTTCCGCTCCGACACCGACACGGAGGTGATCCCGCACCTGATCGCGCGGGAGCTGGCGGCGCGGCTGGACGCGGGAGCGAGCCCGAGCGGCGCCCTGCTGCTCGAAGCGCTGCAGCAGGTGTTGCCCCTGCTTCACGGCGCCTATGCCCTCGCGGTGCTGTGGGCCCAGACCCCCGGTGCCCTGGTTGTGGCCCGCCGCCAGGCTCCCCTGCTGATCGGTCTTGGCGAAGGGGAGTTCCTCTGTGCCAGTGACACCCCTGCCCTGGCCGGCTTCACCCGCACGATCCTGCCGCTGGAGGACGGCGAGCTGGCCCTGCTCACACCCCTCGGCATCGAGCTCTACGACGCCGCCGGTGCCCGGGTGCAGCGCCTGCCGCGCCTGCTCACCGGCACCGAGCACGTGGCGGACAAGCGCAGCTTCCGCCATTTCATGCTCAAGGAGATCCATGAGCAGTCGGAAACGGCGGCCTTGTGGGTGGCGCGTCATCTGCCCGAGCCCAACGGCGGGCCGGCCGGCCCCTCCCTGGTGGCCCTGCCCCTGGAAGACGGGGTGTTCGAGCAGGTGGAGCGGATTCAGATCCTCGCCTGCGGCACCAGCCGTCACGCCTCGATGGTGGGCGCCTACCTGCTGGAGCAGCTGGCCGGCCTGCCCACCTCGGTGTTTTACGCCAGCGAGTTCCGCTACGCTCCGCCGCCGCTGGTGCCCCATACGCTCACGATCGGGGTCACCCAGTCGGGCGAAACCGCCGACACGCTCGCCGCTTTGCTGATGGAGCGTGAGCGGCGCGACCTGATCCCCGATCCCGCCTACGCCCCGAAGTTGCTCGGCATCACCAACCGGGCCGAGAGCTCGCTCGGGCGCCTGGTTCCCCATCTGCTCGACATCGGCGCCGGCATCGAGGTGGGCGTGGCTGCCACCAAGACCTTCATGGGCCAGCTGCTGGCCTTCTACGGCCTGGCCCTGTCGTTCGCCGAGCGGCGCTCCAGCCGCAGCCCGGCCCAGCTGCAGGCCCTGGTGAGTGGCCTTCGGGCCCTGCCGGCCCAGCTCCAGCAGCTGGTGGAAACGCACGACCGCCAGTGCGCGGAGCTGGCCCACCTGTTCGCCGACACCCAGGACGTGATTTTCCTGGGCCGGGGCATCAACTACCCGATCGCTCTGGAGGGGGCCCTCAAGCTGAAGGAGATCAGCTACATCCACGCCGAGGGCTATCCGGCCGGCGAGATGAAGCACGGGCCGATCGCCCTGCTCGATGCGCGTGTGCCGGTGGTCTCGATCGCCATGCCGGGCGTGGTGTTCGACAAGGTGCTTTCCAACGCCCAGGAGGCCAAGGCACGTGACGCCCGCCTGATCGGCGTGGCGCCGGAAGGTCCCGACACCGGCCTTTTCGATGTGCTGCTGCCGGTGCCTGCCGTCGACGAGCTGCTCTCGCCCCTGCTCACCGTGATTCCGATGCAGTTGCTCAGCTATCACATCGCGGCCCATCGCGGCCTCGACGTCGATCAGCCCCGCAACCTGGCCAAGAGCGTCACTGTGGAGTGACCCTTCCCTTCGCCCCTGACGCTCCGATCGTGCTGGTCCTGCGCCTGAGTCTCCTGCTGGTGGCCCTGGTGGCCCTGCTGGGCTTCTTCGCCGCCGCCGAGTTCGCCCTGATCCGCCTGCGCCCCAGCCGGGTGCAGGTGCTCGCCAGCGCCGGCACGCCGGGCGCCAAGGCGGTGGAGCGGCTGCAGAAGCGGCTGCGCCGCACCCTGCTGGCCACCCAGCTGGGCGCCACGCTGGCCGTGGTGGCGCTGGGCTGGTCGGGGCGCGGCCTGGCGGCCAGCCTCGATCCCGAGGGTGAGCGCCCCTGGATCGACCTGCTGGTGTTCGCCGTGATCGTGAGCCTGGCCACCCTGCTGGGCGGTCTGATCCCGAAGGCCTGGGTGCTGCATCGCCCGGAGGCCTCCGCCCTGCGGCTGGCACCGGTGCTGGAGTCGGTGAGCCGCACCCTGGCGCCGCTGCTCACGGTGTTCGAGCGCGTCACCGTCACGCTGCTGCGGCTGCTGGGGCTGCCCCGCAACTGGGATGCGCTTGTGCCGGCGCTGTCGGCCGGGGAGCTGGAAACCCTGATCGAATCGAACAGTGTCACAGGCCTGATGCCGGATGAGCGCAACATCCTCGAAGGGGTGTTTTCCCTGCGGGACACGCAGGTGCGTGAGGTGATGGTGCCCCGCTCCGGCATGGTCACTCTGCCGCTCGATGCCTGCTTCGCCGAACTGATGGATGCGGTCCACCAGACCCATCACGCCCGCTTCCCGGTGATCGGCCAGTCGCTGGATGACGTGCGCGGCATGCTCGACCTGCGCCGCCTCGCCGAACCGATCGCCCGCGGCCAGCTGCAGGGCGACACCCCATTGGCCCCGTTCATCTCACCGGTGGCCCGGGTGCAGGAAACCGCCTCGCTGGCGGAGCTGCTGCCGCTGATCCGCAGCGGCCAGCCGCTGCTGGTGGTGGTCGATGAGCACGGGGGCACCGAGGGGCTGGTCACGGTGGCCGATCTCACCGGCGAGATCGTCGGCGATGAAGACGACGACCACGAGGGCGGCGACGATCTCCAGCAGCTGCAGGACGACAGCTGGCTGGTGGCCGGCGAGCTGGAGATCTTCGAGCTGAACCGGCAGCTGGGCCTGCGTCTGCCGGAAGCCGATGGCCACCACACCCTGGCCGGCTTCCTCTTGGAGCGGCTGCAGCACATCCCGGCGCCCGGAGAAAGCCTGCGCTGGAAGGGCCACCACTTTGAGATCACGGCCATGGACGGCCCCCGCATCGAGCGGGTTCACATCACCTGCCGGCCCGCGGATGACCGGGGCCCCGCGGCGCAGGGTGATCGTTGATAATGCCGTCTCAGGAACGAGGTCTGGGCCGTTGACGCGTGAGCATGTGACGCGATGACGACGGATCCCATCACGCCGGTGAAGGTAGGGGTCATCGGTATCGGCAACATGGGTTGGCACCACGCCCGGGTGCTGAGCCTCCTGCGCGATGCGGAGCTGGTCGGGGTGGCCGACCCCGACGCCCAGCGCGGCCGCCTGGCGGTCGAGCAGTTCGGCTGCCGCTGGTTCCCCGACTACGGCCCGCTGCTGAGCGAGGTGGAGGCCGTCTGCATCGCCGTGCCCACCCTGCTGCACCACCGGGTCGGCATGGCCTGCCTGCAGGCGGGCCTGCACGTGCTGATCGAGAAGCCGATCGCCGCCACCCAGGAGGAGGCCAGCGCCCTGATTCAGGCCGCCGAAGCCAGCGCTCGCCAGCTGCAGGTGGGCCACATCGAGCGCTTCAACCCTGCCTTCCGCGAGCTGCGCAAGGTGGTGGCCAATGAGGAGGTGGTGGTGCTGGAAGCACGCCGCCACAGTCCCCATGCCGATCGGGCCAACGATGTGTCGGTGGTGCTCGATCTGATGATCCACGACATCGACCTGGTGCTGGAGCTTGCTCAGGCGCCGGTGGTGCGGCTGGCGGCGGCCGGCGGGCGCAGCGGTGAAGGCCCGATCGACTACGTCAACGCCACGCTCGGCTTCGAGAACGGCGTGGTGGCGAGCCTCACGGCCAGCAAGATGGCCCACCGCAAGATCCGCAGCCTCAGCGCCCACTGCCGCGCCAGCCTGGTGGAAACCGATTTCCTCAACCGCAGCCTGCACATCCACCGCCGCGCCCATGAGTGGGTGTCGGCCGATCACGGCGAATTGCTCTACCGCAACGATGGCTTCATCGAGGAGGTGAGCACCACCTCGATCGAGCCGCTCTACGCCGAGCTGGAGCACTTCCTGCAGTGCGTGCGTGGCCGGGAAACCCCGGCGGTGGATGGCCAGCAGGCCTCCCGCGCCTTGCTGCTGGCCAACCTGATCGAGCGGGCGGTGGATCAGCCGGCGCTCTGCATGGCCCTCGACGCGCCCATCTGAGCCGGCGCCGGGCGGATCTCCGCCAGGTCGCGTAGGGCCAGCATCTGCCAGCGGCGGCAGGTGGCTGGTGAGGAGCGGTAGAAGAGATCCCAGGCGGATGCCTTGTGCTGCGGGTAGCTCTCGGCCGGCTGCTCGGGATGGGTCTGGGACCAGCCGGCCCGCACCGCATAGCCGATCACCACGTCGAGGGCCAGGTAGTCGTCGAAGCGCACCTGAGGGTTGGCGCCCACGAAGGCCACCAGCGACAGCAACGTTTCCGTGCAGAGCTGCCGGTATTCCGGCGCCTCGATCTTGATCAGCAGGTGCTCCACCAGAGCCGCGAAGTTGCGCTCGCCCCTGGTCTTCTCCGACAGCAGCGGTTCGCTTTCGAGGCGGTTGCGGCGCTCCAGCTTGTCGCCGATCACCAGGCCGCGGCAGTGGTGCAGCAGGTCCCAGATGCCGGCGTAGAAATCGCGCGGGACCCGCTGCAGGGCCCCAAGCCGCTGGCGGTGCTGCAGCCAGCTGGTGCCGCCGGGGGGGAGATCTTCCATCGGATCGGGCACTTCCCACTGCACCCGGCCCTGCAGGTGGAGCTGCTCCTTGGCCAGCAGGGTCTCGCGGGCGTGATCCACGTCGGCGAGCACGGCCCGCAACCGCCGCCGGATGGCGTGGGGGGGAAGGCTGCAGAGCGTTTCGAAGGCTTCGTCGGGGGTGAGATCCTGTTCAGCCGCCAGCTCGCCGGTGAGCAGCAGCAGCAGCTGGCCCAGCTGCAGGGTGAGACTGCCCTGCAGCAGTTTCGGCTCCAGCCGCGCCAGGCCATCGAGGGCGAGCAGCAGCTCCTGCTGCAGCATCCATTCGCGGCCGTCCTCGCCGCTGAAGCGCTGGATCATTGCCGCGATCGCCACACTGCCCTGCGGTTCGGTGATCAGTGAGTCGCGGGTGTAGTTACGGCCCACCACCAGCTGCTTCTGGTGCACCAGCAGATCGGTGAGCGCATCCTCCAGCTGGGGGTGCACCAGTTGCATCAGCCCGCCGCAGCGTCGCACCACGTTCCAGTCGCCTTTCATCAGTCCGCGCCGGTAAACCTCCTCCACCAGACCCCGCAGGGTCACCGGTCCGCTGCTGAACGGGCCCTGCAGGATGGCGTTGGGGCCGAGCCGCCGCACCAGCTGCTCGAGCACCTCGGCCTGTTCGGGCAGGGAGGTGCTGCTCCAGAGCCGATCAGCGAGCACGGACAGGGGTGCGTCATCGAGCTCCTGCTCCTGCTGGATCGTGAGCGGTTGCTGGCTCGTGCTCTTCTGAAGCAGGGGTGGGCGGTTGTTGGCCGCCGGTGCGGTGGCGGAAGGAAGCGGCGGCAGTGTTTCCCAGCCGGCCAGCTCAGTGAAGGCTTCGAGCCGATCGAGCCGCACCGGCACCCCCTCCAGCAGCCCTTCCTGCAGCCGTTCGCCCAGCCGCAGCAATGCGCCGGGATCCCTGCCGAAGGGCACCACGGCGAGGGGAATCACCAGGAGCGGCAGCCCCGGCCCGCGCCACTGGCGCATCAGCACCCGCAGCTCGCTCACCACCGTGTCGGCGAGCTGTTCCGGGTCGTCCGCCAGGTAGAAGGTGCCCTCCTCCAGCACAGCGGGCAGGAAGGCGATCGGGTCCACGCCGTCTGCGCCAGGGCAGCGGTACAGACGCGCCGTGGCCATGGTTTCCATCCGCACCGGCGGATGGCCGCTGAGACCGAGCCGGGCGTTGGCGCCCACCTGGGCCTTGCGCCGTGCCAGCTGCTGGGAGCTGGCGATGCGCACGGCGCCATCCGGCCGGCTCACCGGCAGGCCTTTCTGCTCCAGGGCGTCGGCGATCTCGGCGGTGGCCGGCGCCAGGGCCACCAGCACCTGCTCCGCCCCCAGTGGCCGCGGCAGCCGCCGCCCGCAGGGGTCGATGTCCTCGGGCTCGATCAGGCCGTGCAGCAGCAGATCCCCCAGCCAGGTGAGGCTCTGGGTCCACAGCAGCGGCACGTTGGCGTTGGGCACCCGGGCCTGGCTGCCGGGCTGGCGCCGCTCCGCGGCAATCGCCTCCTCCGGCACCAGGTAGAGCTCGGGCAGCAGCGGCACGCCCTCCACCAGCACGCTCACGGAGTCCAGCCGCCGCCGCCAGCGCCAGGCCTCCTCCCAGCGCTGTTCGCAGCAGGCGGTGACCAGCTCGTAGCCCAGGAACAGGGGCCATTCGCATTCGATGCTCTCGAACTGCGCCAGTTCCTCCCGTTCGTAGTGGAGGCGGTTGTGGTCTTCGATCAGGGTCTGGTGGCCATCGCGGCGAAAGCGCTTGTAGCCGTAGGCGCCGCCGAGCTCGCGGCGGATCTTGCTGCGGGTGCGCTCCACCAGCTCCTGGGTGTCCACCGCCCAGGCCGGGTAGCCGATCACCGCCAGGCAGGCGCTGTCCACCTCCTTGCTGGCCGATTCCCGGGGCAGCAGGGCCTGGAGGGCCCGCCGCAGCCGCACGATCGCGTCGTGGGGAATGTGCAGACGGCAGTGGCCGTCGCCATGGGGGCCGTAGAGATCCAGCCCTTCGAGCGCCTCGAGCGCCGCCTTCACCAGGCCGATCGAACTGGCGTTCCGCTCCGGTTCGCCGTGGTTGCCTTTGTCACCTCGCTCCCAGATGCCGTAGTCGGCCACCCGGTAGGCGCGGGCCACGTAGTACACGAGGTTCTGTAGGAAATCCCGCTCGTGGTGGCTGCGCACCACCACCAGCCCCGCCCGGGTGAGCTGCGCCAGCTGCAGCAGGTAGAGCGCCGTGGCATCGAGCTGCAGGTGGCCCCAGCCGTCATCGGGCACCACCGGATCGCCGCTGGAGGTCTCGAACTTGGCGTGAATGGCATCGAGGCGGTCGAGGCTGCGCTTGAAGCGCTCCACCTTGTGGGCCTGGCGCATCATCGCCGTGAGCAGGCCGCGCATCAGCTGCAGCACCCGCTGCTCCAGCTCATACACGCGCGTGCCGGCCCCGTGCAGGCGCCTCTGGGCGATGGCCAGCCCCCAGACGCACTGAATCGAATACACCCCGTCCCGCACCCAGGCATCGCCGTAGTTGCCGTGCACGGTGTGGGCGGTGCTGGCGGGCAGCAGTCCGCTGATCGGGTGCTGCCGCACCAGCACCACCTGGTCGACTTGGGCGTAGAGCCGCTCGAGCAGCGCTTCGGCCTCAGCCCGCTCCAGCCGCAACGGGGCCTGCATCACCGGCGCTTCAGGGGCGGGCAGGCCGTGGGAGGGATCGCCGCTGCTCCAGGTGTCCGCCGCCCAGCTGTCTGTCATTGCTGCTTCGGCTCCGTGCGACGGGAATCGCGGCGCCACCGGCACCGGTACTCTCCACTCATTCTCTCCCGCGGCCCCACGGCCCTCAGGCAGCGATGGCCACACAATCCACCCCGTTGGCGGCCCGGCGGTCCCGGGTGCTCGGCCTGCCGGTGGATGTCTGCCCAGATGTGTTCGCGGCGGCGCTCGATCTCCATGGCGCTGGCGGCGGCCAGATCGTCACCCTCAATGCCGAGATGACCATGGCTGCCCTGGAGCAGCCGCAGCTGGGCGCGGTGATCCATGCCGCCGAGCTGGTGATTCCCGATGGCGCCGGCGTGGTGTGGGCCCTGCGCCGGCAGGGGTATCGGGTGCGGCGCACGCCCGGCATCGAGCTGGCGGATCGGTTGCTGCAGCAGGCCGCCAAGGCCGGCTGGCGCGTGGCGTTGGTGGGGGCCAGCCCAGAGGTGATGGCCTCACTGAGCGAGCAGCTGCGCCGGCGCCTGCCGGGCCTCCAGCTGGTGATGACGATCCACGGGTACCAGGCGCCGGAAGCCTGGCCGGGCCTGGAGCAAACCCTGCAGAGCGCCCAGCTGGATCTGGTGCTGGTGGCGCTGGGGGTGCCCCGCCAGGAAACCTGGATTCAACGCGTCCACCACGGCCGCCCCGGGCTGTGGATGGGGGTGGGCGGCAGCTTCGATGTCTGGGCCGGCATCAAAAAAAGGGCGCCCCGGTGGATGGGCGCCCTGCAGTTGGAATGGTTGTTCCGGCTGATTCAGGAACCGGCTCGCTGGCAGCGGATGCTGGCCTTGCCGGCCTTTGCCTGGGCCGTGATCCGGGAGCGCCGCTGAACCGGCCGCAAGCTGCAGACGACAACCAGCTGCAGACGACAGCCAGCTGAAGGTGATCAGCTGCCGCTAGCGGCGGATCACCATGCAGG
This sequence comes from Sphingobacterium thalpophilum, assembly GCA_943367595.1. GTDB lineage: Bacteria > Cyanobacteriota > Cyanobacteriia > PCC-6307 > Cyanobiaceae > MW101C3. The sequence continues at coordinate 34,627 of CALRJS020000029.1, read as the reverse complement.
AGAGAACGCGATCAGCAGATAACGATCAACAGGCAGACGCTGATCATCTAACGACAATCAACAAAAGCTGATCAGCGGAAACCCACCGAGGCCTGCCACACGAAGGCCAGCAGCAGGAAGAACAGCGGAATGATCGGCAGGATGTCCACCAGGGGACCGAAGGCCTGATAAGCCTCGGGAAGCTGGGCCAGGGTGGAGCCCGGTGCGGCGTTGGCAGTCGCGAGGGCGAACAGCATGGAGAAAGGCATCGCGGGCCTTGGAAACCTGTGTGGCTCGGACGCTACCACGTGTGCGCCGCCGGAGATCCCTGCTCCCACGGAGCGAAATCCTCTGAAAAACACCCCTCCCGGATCGCTCTCGCCATCGCTTCGGTGAAGCGCAGCAGCTGGGTGAGGTTGTGAAGGCTCAGCAGGATGCGCCCCAGCAGTTCCTCGCTGCGGATCAGGTGGTGGAGGTAGGCGCGGCTGTGGTGGGCGCAGGCCGGGCAGGGGCAGCTGGGATCGAGCGGGGTGTGGTCGTGGCGGAAGCGGGCATTGCGCAGGTTCCAGCGCTCGCCTCCCACCAGAGCGGTGCCGTGCCGGCCCAGCCGGGTCGGCAGCACGCAGTCGAATAGATCGATCCCCTGCGCCACCGCAATCGCCATCTCGCGGTAGCTGCCCACTCCCATCAGATAACGCGGTCGGTCGTCCGGAAGCAGCGGCGTCACCTGGCGCACGATGCGATGCATCGCCTCCACCGGTTCGCCCACGCTCACCCCACCGATGGCGATGCCGGGCAGTCCCATCGCCGCCACCGCCCGCGCCGATTCTTCACGCAGATGCGCATGGGTTCCCCCCTGCACGATGCCGAACAGGGCCTGATCGGGCCGGTTGTGGTGGGTGACGCAGCGTTCCAGCCAGCGGTGCGTGCGCCGGTTGGCTTCCGCCACATCGGTTTCGCTGGCCGGATAGGGGGGGCACTGGTCGAAGGCCATGGCCACATCCGCCCCCAGCGCCATCTGGATCTCCATCGACCGCTCCGGCGTGAGCGTGATGCGGGCGCCGTCGCGGGGGGAGCGGAACACCACGCCGTCGTCGTTGATCGTGTTGATCGCCCCGAGGCTGAACACCTGGAAGCCACCGGAATCGGTGAGCAGCGGGCCGCTCCAGCCCATGAAGCGATGCAGGCCGCCCGCTTCCGCCACCACCTGCTCGCCCGGTTGCAGATGCAGGTGATACGTGTTGGCCAGCACCATCTGGGCCCTGGTGGCGCGCAGCTGCTCGGGGGTGACCCCCTTCACCGTGGCCAGGGTGCCCACCGGCATGAAGCGCGGTGTGTCCACCACCCCGTGAGGGGTGTGGAAGCTGCCGCAGCGGGCGTGGCTGTGGCTGCAGCGGTGGGACACCTGAAAGCGGAACGGCGCCGAGGCCTCAGACCCGGCAGCCTCAGGCCCGGCAGCCTCGGGGGCGGAGCGGTTCACGGCGTGTGCGCGCGCACGGGGGACGAACCTAGGTGCTCCCTTCCGACGCGTTGCGGCCCGTGTCTTCCCGTCCGCCCTCCCCGTCCGCCCCGCCGGCCTGGTGGCAGGAGCTCGCCGGCGCCTGGATCTTCTACAGCGTGCTGCCGGCCTGGCCGCGGGTGCAGCCTCGCTTCGAGCGCATCGCCCGCTTCGGCCCCTGGATCGGCGCCGTGCTCGGCAGCCTGCAGGGCCTGCTCTGGATCCTCAGCGATGGCTGGCTGCCGCCAGCGGCCCAGGTGGCGCTGGTGCTGGCCTGTGGCCTCAGCCTCAGCGGCGGGATTCACATCGATGGGGTGATGGACACTGCCGACGGCCTGGCGGCAGGGGAGCGGGCGCTGGAGGCGATGGACGACAGCCGGGTGGGCGCCAGCGGTGTGGTCGCCTTCGCGCAGGTGCTGCTGCTGCGCGCCGCCGCCCTGCTCACCCTGGCGGAGGTGGCCCCGGCGCCGCTGGTGGCGCTGACCCTGGTCTGGGCGGCGGTGTGGGGCCGCCTCGCCCCCTTGGTGGCCATTCAATGGTTCCCCTATCTGCGGCAGGCCAGCGGCGGCAGCGCCGGCTTTCACCGCCAGCACTGGCGCGGCCTCGGCCGCGAATTGCTGCCCTCTCTGCCGCTGCTGCTGCTGCTGGCCCTGGCTTCCGGCCCGGTGGGCCTGGGCGGGCTGGGCGCGCTTGGCCTGGTGCCCGCGCTGCTGATCCCCTGGCGGCTCGGGCGTCGCCTGGGCGGCCACAGCGGCGACACCTACGGCGCCTGTGTGGAGTGGTGCGAAGCCCTGGCGCTGGGCCTCACGGCGTTGATGGCGGCGCTGGCCTGAGCCGGCCCACGGCGGGTGCGCTGCTGGCGGGCAGCTGCAGGCAGAAGGCATTGCCGTTGCCAGGCAGCGCCGGATCCAGCTCCTGCGGCGGGACGTGCAGGGTGAGATCACCGCCCAGGCTGCGGGCCAGCGTCCGGGCCAGGGTGAGCCCGAGCCCTGTACCGGCTGTGCCGGCGGCCTGCGCTCCCCGCGTGCCGCGCTCGAAGATCGCCTCCCGCTCGGCCGCGGCGATCGGCGTTCCACCGTCCCAGATGATCAGCCGGGGCCGCTCGGCATCGCCGGGGGCGTGGCCCACCTCCAGGCCGATCGGTGCGCCGGGTGGGCAGTAGCGAAAGGCGTTCTCCAGCAGATTGGCCACGATCTCGGCCACCGCATCGCTGTCGCCGAACCACTGGGGCAGGGCCTCGCAGCCCAGCCAGCGACGGCCCTGCAGCGAGGCCGTGGCGGCGGCCCGTTTCAGCAGGGGATCGAGGCGCTCCGTCAGCGCCTGGGGTTGGCCCGAACTCAGGGAGGGCGGCAGCAGCAGGGGCTGGGGATCCTGGCTGCTGGGGCCGATCAGGGGTCGCTCGATCAGGCCATCGATCGCTTCCACGTAGCGGTTGAGCTGCTGCTCTTCCGCCAGCAGGTTCTCCACCAGGGAGCGGTTGTCGGGGTCGCTCTCCAGGCGCCGCAGCAGCAGCTTGCCGAAGGTGCGCAGGGCAGCGAGCGGGTTGCGCAGCTGGTGCACCAGCAGGCGCAGATCCTCCTGGTTGCGCTTCAGCTGGCGCGTGAGCCGTTGCTCCTCCAGATCGAGGCAGAGCACTTCGGTGACCGCCTGGGCCGTGGCCTGCAGCCGGGGCGTGAGCGTGGGTGACCAGGGCAGGGCGGCCGTTTCTACCCGGATGGCACCGAGCAGGAGCTGCTCACGGCGCAACGGCAGCCAGCGGCGCTCCGGGCAAGGCAGCTGCAGGCTGCCGTCTTCATCGACGGGAGGCAGTGTGGTGGCACGGCGTGGCCACTGACCCACCGGCACCAGGCCCGGCTTGCCGCCCTGGCGCGTCATGGCGAGGTAAACGACCAGGGAGTGGAGGTCGGGGCGATCGGAAAACTGATCCAGCTGATGGGTCAGGAAGGCGGTGAAGCGCGCAGAAACCTCCATCAGCACTGAAACGGACGGGTTGCCGAAAGAAATTGCGATCCGATGATCCGGATTTCGGAAAAAGGCTTAAGATTTACGTATCGACCAATACTTCGCTGTCCGGGAGCGGATGGCACTGCGGAGGTATCGGCGGCAGCGGTTGCATTTCCCTTGCGACCGAGGCTACAGCAGAGGCTGGATCGTCCCTCTGCCGTTCGGAGCCCCTCCGGGTGCGCCGCGCCGTTATCCGTGTCGTGTTCGGGCGTGGTCTGCCAACAGGCCGCCCCGCGCACCACCGCTCCCGCCCTGCCCTGATTGGCCGTTTGCCGCATCCATCCCGGGTGCGCATTTGTCGTGGCTCGCCTCGGCAAGCCACAAAACCCATCCTCATTTCCTCCCCCTCGGGAGTCGTTCCATGTCGAAGAAGCGCAAGCGGATCAGCCGCCGTCGTCTTGCCGGTCAGCGTGTGTTGGCCCATGTGCCTACCCACAACCTCGAAACCGGCGAACACAAACCGGTCACGGCCGCCCGGCGCTTCATCGCCGAATCCGCGCTGGTGCCGCCGGCCCTGCTCAACGTGCGCCGCAACGAGCACACCACCGACCGCTTCTTCTGGGGTGAAAAAGGCCTGTTCAGCGCGCAGTACGCCGAGGAGAACCACTTCCTGTTCCCCTCCCTGCGCCTGATCGTCGATGAGATCGGCGAAGAAAACCTGTTTGCCGGCATCGAATCCAGCGCCGCCGACGACTGGGAGGAAATGGAAGAGTACGAATACGCCTTCGTCTGATTCCCCTGCGGGAAGGCCGCCCTCCACGGGGAAGGCCTTCCCGTCATCCCTACGCCAGAGCCATGCCCCTGCCTGAGCGCCGCGCGCTGGCCTGAAGCCACGTCCGCCAGGCCGATAGCCGCCCGCCAGCCTGATAGCCGCCCGCCAAGTCGATCGCCGCCCGCCAGGCCTCTAGCCGGCCGCCAGGCCACCGGGCCATTAGACGCAGACTCCCGCCAGGGCCCAATCCCAGGACTTGCTCAGGCCGGTGCAGCGCCGAGTTGAGCCTGGAGAAACGTGCGCAGCTGCGGAAACAGCGCCGGATCAATGGTGTGCCCGCCGCTGAAGCCCAGCAGCTCGGCCTCTCCGCCCGCGCCCTGCAGCAACTCCTGCAGCCGTTCGCTGGCGGCATAGGGCACCACCGGATCCTCGCGTCCATGGGTGAGCAGCACCCGAGGCAGACGGCCGCGGGGCAGCCAGTCGGGGTGCGGATAGCCGCTGCAGCTGATCACACCCGCCAGCGGCAGGGTGCTGGCCACATCCACCGCCATCGCCGCGCCCTGGGAGAAGCCCAGCACCACCGTGTGCTCCAGCGGCACCTGCTCGCCAAGCTGCAGCAGGCGCAGTCGCAGCGCTTGCCTGGCCGCGGCCACCAGCTCCGGCCAGACGGGGTTCTGCAGGTCGTACCACTGGCGCCCCATGCCCTGGGGATGGGGTTCGGGGGCCCGCAGCCCCACCAGGCCGATGGCGGGGCCAGCCAGCTCCTGGCCCAGATCGATCAGATCATCCGCGTCAGCGCCCCAGCCGTGCAGCAGCACCAGCCGCTGCTTCGCCTCGGCCGGGCCATGGAGACGCTGATCGGTAGGCATCGGGAGGGTGGCGGTGGAAACAAACGGAGAGTTGCTGCGTAGGTTGTGGCGATCGCGTCTCGATCGACATGGCACCCACGGCGCTTCTGAGTGTGTCGGACAAACAGGGCGTTGTGGCGCTGGCCCACACCCTCCACCACACCCACGGCTTCCGTCTGCTCTCCAGTGGCGGCACCGCTGCCGTGCTGGCGGCGGCCGGCCTGCCGGTCACGCGGGTGGCGGAGCACACCGGCTCTCCGGAGATCCTCGGTGGCCGGGTCAAGACCCTTCACCCCCGCATCCATGGCGGCATCCTGGCCCGCCGCGATGACCCCGCCCATCAGGCCGACCTCGAGGCGCAGGGCATCCCCCCGATCGATGTGGTGGTGGTGAACCTCTACCCGTTTCGTGAAACGGTGGCCGACCCGGCCGTGAGCTGGGAAACGGCCGTGGAAACGATCGACATCGGCGGCCCGGCGATGGTGCGAGCCGCTGCTAAAAACCACGCGGCTGTGGCCGTGCTCACCAGTCCAGCCCAGTACGAACCGTTCCTCACCGCCCTGGCGGCCGGCGCACTCGACGATGCGCTGCGCCAGCGTCTCGCCCTGGAGGCCTTCCGCCACACCGCCGCCTATGACGCGGCCATCAGCGCCTGGCTGGAAAGCCGCCTGGAGGCCGTTGCGCCGCCCCAGCCGCTGGTCATCGAGCTGCCCCTCCAGCAGACCCTGCGTTATGGGGAGAACCCCCACCAGCAGGCGTCCTGGTTCTCCGCTCCCGCCGCCGGCTGGGGCGCAGCGCGCCAGCTGCAGGGCAAGGAGCTGAGCATGAACAACCTGCTGGATCTCGAAGCCGCCCTCGCCACCGTGCGGGAGTTCGGCTACACCGACCTGGCCCAGGGCACGGCCGCCGAGATGCCGGCCGCCGTGGTGGTGAAGCACACCAATCCCTGCGGCGTGGCGGTCGCCGCCGATGGGGCGATGGCCCTGCGGCGGGCCCTCGACGCCGATCGCACCTCGGCCTTCGGCGGCATCGTGGCGCTCAACACGCCGGTGGGTCAGGCGGCCGCCGAGCTGCTCACCGGCCTGTTCCTGGAGTGTGTGGTGGCACCGGGCTACAGCCTGGAGGCCCGCGAGCAGCTGGGCGCCAAGGTCAATCTGCGCCTGCTGGAGCTCGATGCAGCCGCGATCGCCCGGGCCCCCCGCCACCAGTGGCGCAGCGTGCTGGGCGGGCTGCTCCAGCAGGACCTCGACGATCAACCGGTGGACGAAGCCGAGTGGCAGGTGGTGACGGGCAGGGCGCCGACGGCGGCCGAGCTCGACGATCTGCGTTTCGCCTGGCGGCTGGTGCGCCACGTGCGCTCCAACGCGATCGTGGTGGCCAGCGATGGGGCCAGCCTCGGCATCGGCGCGGGCCAGATGAACCGGGTGGGATCGGCGCGCCTCGCGCTCGAGGCGGCGGCAGAGGCGGCCCAGGGGGCGGTGCTGGCCAGCGATGGCTTCTTCCCCTTCGACGACACCGTGCGCCTGGCCGCCCGCCACGGCATCACGGCGGTGATCCAGCCGGGCGGCAGCCTGCGCGATGGCGATTCGATCCGGGCCTGCGATGAGCTCGGTCTGGCGATGGTCACCACCGGACGTCGCCACTTCCTCCACTGAACGGACGGGACGTCACCGTGAGTTGTAGCTTCGCAACGTCACCGTTCTCACTGCGATGCCGGACGCCCTGGCTTTCAATCTCAACTTCCTGCATCCCCTGCTGATGTGGGCGCTGCTGGCACTCTTCGGCTACGCCCTCTACCTGGGGGTGAAGGCGAAGAAGACCCGCACCGCTGAACCCGAACAGCGCAAGGAGTTGATCAAGGGCAAGTTCGCCCAGCGCCACTTCCAGATCGGCAGCCTGGTGCTGGCCCTGATGGTGCTCGGCAGCTTCGGCGGCATGGCCGTGACCTACATCAACAACGGCAAGCTGTTCGTGGGGCCGCACCTGCTGGCGGGTATCGCCATGGTGAGCCTGATCGCCGTGGCCGCCGCCTTCGCTCCGGCGATGCAGAAGGGCAACATGCTCGCCCGCAAGGCGCATGTGGGCCTGAACATGACCGTGATGTCGCTGTTCCTGTGGCAGGCGGTCAGCGGCATGCAGATCGTCAACAAGATCTGGATGAGCCGCTGAGAGCGCAGGCAGCCTGAGCCCTGAGCCGCTTGGGCCATTCAGGGCGAATGGCTCAGCAGCTTGGGCCTCTCAGGGCGAGCCGATGAAAGCTCCCCTGGCTCCACCGCATCGCGTGTGGCCGTGGCTCTGATGGCTGGATGCAGCCCTCAGAAGCGCGCCTGACGCCGTGGCGGGCAGGTGAGCTGATGGGTGGCGTGGAAATCCTCCTGCACCTTCCAAGTGAGCTTGCGTGAGATCTGCCGCACGATCTGGCGCAACAGGTGATCACCGCTGGATTGCACCAGCCCTTCAGGCAGCAGCCCGATCACGGCGGGCAGGCGGATCCACACGCTCAGATCGAGGGTCCAGCGCACCATGGTGGCGAGCGCCTGATCGCCTTCGCCGCGCTCAAGCTGCAGCGAGGCATTGAAGGCCACGTCGTAGATCTGCTGGAGAGCGGGATCGCCTTCCGGCAGCGGGATCGTCACGATCCGGTAGACGCCTTCACTCTGGGGCAGCAGCTCCAAGCCGATCGTGGGCTCCACCTCAAAGCCGAAGTTGCCGAAGCGGCCGAGGGTGAGGGCATAGCCGTTGTGTCCGAGCGGCAACACCTGCATCGGAGCCGCACAGCGGCGGAACCAGCCGTCGTGGTGGTCGAGGTAGGTGGCAACCGTGCGGGGCTCCGCACGCATTTCCATCAGGTCGGCGAAGACGCTCGTGTAGCACCGGATGCGTGCATCGTCCCCGTTGCGCAACTGGGAAACGGGCACGACAGCGTCAGACAGATGGCGGGGCTGGGTGAAGGTCAAAGGATTGGACCTACCGAAGGCCGGAGTGGATGAACTGTTTCTGGTTGTCACAGGCAACCGTAAATCGCAGCGTCCGGCTGGTACGCAGCCGATGTGACAGCAGGTTGGGATGCCTCCGTGTCAGGCAGAAGGGTCGGTTGCTGCACACTGCCGCACCTGACGCTGGCGCACCTGACGCTGCCGCCGCCGGCACGGATGCGGGCGGCACGGTGCAGGGCAGCAGGGAGGCTGGGCAGGGTGCTCAGGGCTCGCACAGCTCCATCAGGTGACGGATCACATCCTCCACCACCCGGTCGGGGGTGGAGGCGCCGGAGGTGATGCCCACTTTCAGTGGCCCCTCCGGCAGGAAGGGGGACACGCTCTCCAGTTCGCCGCCCAGGGGCTTGTGCTCAATGCGATTGCCGGGGCCGATCCGCTCGGGCGTGTCGATGTGGAAGGAGCGGATGCCGCGGCTGATGGCGATCTCCTGCAGGTGGGTGGTGTTCGAGGAGTTGTAGCCGCCGATGACCACCAGCAGATCCAGGGGTTCGTCCACGAGCGAGAACATGGCGTCCTGCCGCTCCTGGGTGGCGTCGCAGATCGTGTTGAAGGCCAGGAAGTGGTCGTTGAGGGCGGTGGGGCCGTAGCGGGCCAGCATCGTGCGCTCGAACATGCGCCCGATGTCCTCGGTTTCGCTCTTGAGCATGGTGGTCTGGTTGGCCACCCCCACCCGGTCAAGGTCGCGGTCGGGGTCGAAGCCAGGCGAGCAGGCCTTGGCGAACCGTGCCATGAAGGCCTCGCGGTCGCCGCGGCCGAGGATGTAGTCGCAGACCATCTGGGCTTCCGCGGTGTCGAGCACCACCAGGTAGGTGCCGGCGAAGGAGCTGGTGGCCAGCGTTTCCTCGTGCTTCACCTTGCCGTGAATGATCGAGGTGAAGGCCTGCTTCTTGTGCTTCTCCACCGTGTTCCACACCTTGGACACCCAGGGGCAGGTGGTGTCGACGATGTGGCAGCCCCGCTCATTGAGCAGCTGCATCTCCTGCACCGTGGCGCCGAAGGCCGGCAGGATCACCACATCGCCGGTGCCCACCTCGGAGAAATCCTTGACGCCTTCCTCCACCTGAATGAACTGCACGTTCATCTGGCGCAGGTGGTCGTTGACCGAGGGGTTGTGGATGATCTCGTTGGTGATCCAGATCCGCTCGCTCGGGTAGTGGCGCCGCGTTTCGTAGGCCATCGCCACCGCCCGCTCCACGCCCCAGCAGAAGCCGAAGGCTTCGGCAAGCTTGATCGTGAGGCGCCCGTGGCGCAGCTCATAGCCCTGCTCGCGGATCGTGGCGATCAGCGCGCTCTGATAGGCCTGCTCGAGGCTGCCGGCCACCTCTTCGGCCCGGCCGAAGCCGCGACGGTTGTAGCGCTCCGAATGGTGCAGCGAGCGCTTGAAGGCACGGGTGTCCACGGCATCGCCCCACATCAGTGACGACTCTATGGGCGGGCCCGGGCCATTGACGAAAAAAACCCACGGCGTGAGCCGTGGGTGGAGGGCGCGGGCTCAGGCCGGGGCGCCTTTGTGGAAAAGAAGATCAGCTGGAGGTGGAGGCGAAATCGGGATAGGCCTCCATGCCGTGCTCGCTGATGTCGAGACCTTCGACTTCCTCGGCCTCCGTGACCCGGATGCCGCCGCTGAGGGCGCCGAGCACGGACCAGACGATCCAGGAGCTCACAATGGCGAACAGACCGATGGCCACAATGCCCACAATCTGAAAACCGAGCTGGGCGAAGCCATGGCCGGTGAGCAGACCCTTGTCGGTGTTGAACAGTCCAACAGCCAGGGTGGCCCAGATGCCGCAGGTGCCGTGCACGGAGAAGGCGCCGACAGGATCATCGATCTTGAGGCCGTCGATGAAGGACACCGAGAACACCACGATGACGCCGGCAATGAAGCCAACCACCCAGGCAGCAGGCATGGAGAAGGCATCACAGCCCGCGGTCACACCCACCAGACCGGCGAGAATGCCGTTGATGGTCATGGTGAGGTCTGGCTTGCCGCCCGTGAGCTGACTCACGACAGTGGCAGCGATGCCGCCTCCGGCACCTCCGAGCGTGGTGGTCACGGCGATGTAGGGGACTTCCGGAGCCATGGACAGCCAGGAGCCGGGGTTGAAGCCGTACCAGCCGATCCAGAGAATCAGGCAGCCCAGGGTTGCGATCGAGAGGTTGTGGCCAGGAATGGCCTGGGTCTTGTCACCAGCGAATTTGCCGATCCGGGGGCCAAGCAGCACGGCACCCACCAGTCCAGCCCAGGCGCCGAAGCTGTGCACAACAGTGGAGCCAGCGAAATCGATGAAACCAAGCTGGTTGAGCCAACCGCCACCAGCACCGGTGTCATCGGGGAAATTCCACTGCCAGGAGCCGGAGATGGGGTAGAGGATGCCAACAAGCACCAGTGAAAAGATCACGAACTCGAAGAACTTGATGCGCTCTGCAACCAGACCCGACACGATCGTGGCGGCGGTGCCTGCGAAGGCTGCCTGGAAGAGGAAGTCGATGCTGGGAACGAGCTTGCCATCGGTCACCATCTCAGGGGTGACTGTGGGATCAAAGAAAACTCCACCGAACTTGAGCACTCCGGGGATGACCCAGTCGGCGTTGTACATGATCTTGTAGCCGATGAACCAGTAGGCCGTCACCGCCAGGGCGAAGACGATCAGGTTCTTGGCCAGGATGTTGACGGCATTCTTCTGGCGACACATTCCGGCTTCCACCATGGCGAAACCGGCGTTCATGAAGATCACCAGAACGGCGCACACGAACAGGAACATGTTGTTGGCCAGGAAGGCCGGGGTGAGCTCAGGCAGCTCGGCAGCATGGGCCGACAGGTTGAACACACCAAGACCAAACAGCGCCAGCGGAACACAGGCGATCCAGGAGAGGGTGCGGGAATTGCTCATGCCCCTGATGCGACGAAGCAGCAGTGGGGGAGCTTCGAGCAGGCTCGCCTCCGACAGGCGCTTGGGGCGCCGGTGTCGAGGGGCTTGGGTTGCAATGGTCATGTAAGAAAAGACCAGGAGGGTTGTCGGAAGTGGATGACGCCCGGAAGCGCGTCCCTGGCCGCCAAACTTCCTTTCTGATGCGTGTTCCTGTGGTGTCGACGGCTACAAATCGCTCAAAGAGCAGAGGTTGGGCCGTCTGAGACTTCATGCGTCTGCACCGATGTCGTGCCCAGCCATGTCACTGCGTCCTGCCCGAAGTCGTAGCGGCAGGGCAGCACTTCCACCCCGGCCGCCAGCGCCGTGCGGAAGAGCTCTCCATAGCGGGGATCGGCGGAGTCGCCCGGTGCGAAGCGGTCCACGTCCCCGCGGCTCAGGCAGGGAACCAGCACGGCACGGGCCTCGGGCAGCAGCTCGGTCAGTTCCTCCAGGTGCTTCTGGCCCCGTTCGGTGACCGTGTCGGGGAAGAGGGCCAGGGAGCCGCGACTCCAGGTGGTGTTCTTAATTTCCACATAAACGGGGCGGGAGTCGGCTGCCCCCTCGGCGGGCGTGAGCAGCAGATCGATGCGGCTGCGGCGTCCACGGCCATAGGGAACCTCCGCGCGAATGGCTCCGATCGGCCCCAGCCAGGGCTCCAGCAGGCCCGCTTCAATCGTGGCGCGCACCAGCCGGTTCGGCAAGGCGGTGTTGATGCCCACCCAGCAGAGGGAGCCCTCGGCGCTGGGCACTTCCGCCTGCTCCCACGTCCAGGCCAGCTTGCGCTCGGGCCGGGGATCGTGGCGCAGCCGCACGCGGCCCCCGGGGATCAGCACCCCGGTCATTGGGCCGGTATTGGCGCAGTGGGCCGTCACCACCGCCCCATCGCTGAGCTCCACATCGGCCAGGAAACGCTTGTAGCGCCGCAGTAGCAGCCCCTCCACCAAGGGCTCGAAGCGCAGCACGCTGGTGGCCGCTTTGGGGGCGGATGCCGCGTCTCTGGGGGCTGGTGCCATGGGGTGGGGGGACGCGGTGGAGAATCAGCCGAACGAATGGGCCTGCGGTCGATACCGGATGGTGAAATCCCTGCGGCGCATCGCCTTGATCGTGGCCCTTGCCACTGCGTTGAGCAAGGTGGCAGGTCTGCTGCGCCAGCTGGTGATCGCCGCCGCCTTCGGCGTGGGGGCCGCCTACGACGCCTATAACTACGCCTACGTGCTGCCGGGATTTCTGCTGATCCTGCTGGGAGGGATCAACGGGCCCTTCCACAGCGCCATGGTGAGCGTGCTGGCCCGGCGGCCGCGCCAGGAGGGGGCCCACGTGCTGGCGGCGATCAACACGCTCGTGGGAGTGGGCCTGCTGGGCGTGACCGTGCTGCTGGTGCTGGCTGCCGATCCGCTGATCAGCCTGGTGGGCCCGGGCCTGGAGGGGGAGCGCCACGCGATCGCCGTGCTCCAGTTGCGCTGGATGGCGCCGATGGCTCTGTTCGCTGGCTTGATTGGCCTGGGTTTCGGGGCTCTCAACGCCGCCGATGTCTTCTGGCTGCCCTCGGTGAGCCCACTTGTTTCAAGCGTGGCGATGATCGGCGGCATCGGCGCGCTCTGGTGGCTGGTAGGCCCTGAGATCGGCCTGCCGGCCACGGCCGTGCTCGGCGGGGTGGTGCTGGCGGGCACCACCACACTCGGGGCCGTCCTGCAGTGGCTGATCCAGCTGCCGGCCCTGGCGAAGCAGGGGCTGCATCGCTTCCAGCTTGTGTGGGACTGGCACCACCCCGGTGTGCAGGAGGTGTTGCAGGTGATGGCGCCGGCCACGCTCTCCTCCGGGATGCTGCAGATCAATGTGTTCACCAGCCTGTTCTTCGCTTCGGGGATGGTGGGTGCGGCGGCCGGTCTGGGCTACGCCAACCTCCTGGTGCAGACACCGCTGGGCTTGATCTCGAACGCCTTGCTGGTGCCGTTGCTGCCGGTGCTCTCCAGGCTCACAGAACCGGCCGACCGGCCAGCCCTGGTGGGACGCATCCGTCAGGGCCTGATGCTCTCCAACGCCAGCATGTTGCCGTTGGGGGCCTTGATGGTGGGTTTGGCCGGTCCGATCGTGGCCCTGATCTACAAGCGTGGAGCCTTCGACGCGGAGGCGGCCCAGCTGGTGACCAGCCTGCTGATCGCCTATGGGGTGGGAATGCCCGCTTACCTCGGCCGCGACGTGATCGTGCGCGTCTTCTATGCCCTTGGAGATGGCAACACACCGTTCCGTTTCTCCCTCGCTGGGATCGGCTTCAACGTGGTCTTCTGCTGGTTGTTCGTTGGAGGTCCCACTCCCTGGGGGCTGCAGTTGCCGGCGTTCAACTTCGGCGCTGCCGGGCTGGTGATGGCCACCGTGGCTGTCAACGTGCTCACCTGCCTGGGGTTACTGCTGGCCCTCCAGAATCGCCTCGGCCAGCTGCCCCTGCGTCAGTGGGGCCGCGACAGCCTGCTGCTGCTGCTGGCTGCAGTGGGGGCCGGTCTTGTTGCCTGGCTGCTCTCGATCGGCGTGCCCTGGCCGGCCGGCTTGATCGGCCAGTTGCTGGAGTGCGGGCTCAGTGCTTCCCTGGCCTTCGTGGTCTACGGGCTGCTGGCCACCTCAGCCGGGGTGCCGGAAGCCCGCCAGCTCAGCCAGCAGGTGCTGCAGCGGATCAAGCGCCGCTCTTGAGCCGCACCTGCCGTTCCTCCCGCACCTGAACGGGCACCTCGATGTGGCTGCGGCCCACCATCGTGGGCCCGTCGATCGAGAAGATGCGGGCTTCGATGCCGAACTCGCGGAAGGCGGTTTCCAGCTCCTGGATCAACGCCTTCTCCACCTGGGCTTCGGCGTCGACCACCTTGCCGATCAAGCGCCCGCCCAGACGGCCGATGCGCTGGCGGACCACCTCGCGGGCATTGGTGACCTCGATGACCAGCATCCGGCGCCTGCGGTGGCAGCAACCTTATGCGCAGCCTTGCCTTTGCGCCCGGCTTGTCGCCGAACTTCAGTGGCTGAAGCCTTCGAGCACATCCTCGAGGTCGCGCAGTTGCCCGGGGGGGATCAGCCGCGCCAGCGGCAGGCGGCTGGAGCCGCCACCGATCGGCACCTGCACCGCCTCCAGGGCCTGGCGGGCGCACACCTCCGCCCCCTGGTCGAGCCGGGCGGCGCATTCGATCGCCAGGGGGCCATCGAGGCCCGCATCGCCCAGATACAGATGCCAGCCGGCGATCTGCAGGTAGAGCCGCTCGGCGAGGGCCTGGCGGAGGTCTTCGATCTCGGCGGCCGAGAGCGTCATGGCCGCAGGGGGCAAGGGGAACTGCTCAAGGTGTAGCCCCATCTGTGGCGGGTGGCCGCCGGCTCAGCACCACAAACAGATGAACCAGCCACAGCCCCCCCCAACCCAGGCTCAGCCAGCCCAGATGGTTCCAGGGGTGGCGCAGACCCTGCACCACCCACAGCCCGCTGTTGATGGCAGCGAAGGCCATGCCGTGCAGGGTGAGGTTCACGATCCGCTCGAAGTGGCGGTAGGTGGGGTCGGTGGGGTCGGCGGGGCCGTACCAGCGGATCGGCATGGGGGTTGAGCGGTGAGCCGCCGCAGGAAGCTGCCTCGATTGTGGCGCCCGGTGCACACGGTTCCGGGGTGTGAGGCGCTGTGCCGCGCCGGAGAGCGGTGCGTGCCTGTTGACGGAAGGGCCCTCCGTGCGGTGAGAATGAGGGGGTAAGCGCTTGTAGCTCAGCGGATTAGAGCATCTGACTACGGATCAGAGGGTCGGGAGTTCGAATCTCTCCAGGCGCGCTTTCAACGGTTCCCGTTTTCGTTTCCTCCACCGCCCTCCTGGGCGGTTTTTTTTGGCTTCCACGCCAGCAGCCCTGCGGGCGGGTCGATTTCCTACGATCCTTTCCAACAGGCGGCGCACCGATCAATGACGGACTCCAGCGGCGAGGCCCTCAACCATTCCCTGGCCAGCGGCGATCCGGCCATCGCTGCCCTGATCGCTAAGGAGCAGGAGCGTCAGCAGCACCACCTCGAGCTGATCGCCAGCGAGAACTTCACGTCCCGGGCCGTGATGGAAGCCCAGGGCTCGGTGCTCACCAACAAGTACGCCGAGGGCCTGCCCCACAAGCGCTACTACGGCGGCTGCGAGCACGTCGATGCGATCGAGGAGCTGGCCATCGCCCGCGCCCGCCAGCTGTTCGGCGCCGATTGGGCGAACGTGCAGCCTCACAGCGGCGCCCAGGCCAACTTCGCCGTGTTCCTGGCCCTGCTGCAGCCGGGCGACACGATCCTGGGCATGGACCTCTCCCACGGCGGCCACCTCACCCACGGGTCCCCCGTGAACGTTTCGGGCAAGTGGTTCAAGGCCGTGCATTACGGCGTTTCCCCCGACACCGAGCAGCTCGATTTCGACCGCATCCGCGAGCTGGCGCTGGAGCACCGGCCCAAGCTGATCATCTGCGGCTATTCCGCCTACCCCCGCACGATCGATTTCGCCGCCTTCCGCGCCATTGCCGATGAGGTGGGCGCCTACCTGCTGGCCGACATGGCCCACATCGCCGGCCTGGTGGCGGCGGGCGTGCATCCCAGCCCGGTCCCCCATTGCCATGTGGTCACCACCACCACCCACAAGACCCTGCGCGGCCCCCGCGGCGGCCTGATCCTCACCGGTGATGCCGCCTTCGGTCGGCAGTTCGACAAGGCCGTGTTCCCCGGCAGCCAGGGCGGCCCCCTGGAGCATGTGGTGGCCGCCAAGGCGGTGGCCTTCGGTGAAGCCCTCCAGCCGGCTTTCCGCGCCTACAGCCAGCAGGTGGTCGTCAATGCCAAGGCGATGGCGGCCCGGCTGATGGAGCGCGGCATCCGGGTGGTGTCGGGAGGCACCGACAACCACCTGGTGCTGCTCGATCTGCGCTCTGTGGGTCTCACCGGCAAGGTGGCCGACCTGCTGGTGAGCGATGTGAACATCACCGCCAACAAGAACACGGTGCCGTTCGATCCCGAATCGCCTTTCGTCACCAGCGGCCTGCGCGTTGGCAGCGCCGCCCTCACCACCCGCGGCTTCGATGCCGAGGCGTTTGTGGAAGTGGCCGATGTGATCGCGGATCGCCTGCTCCATCCCGAGGACGCCGTGGTGGAACTGCGCTGCCGTGAGCGGGTCCGGGCGCTGTGCTCCCGTTTCCCCCTGTACGGCCCGGTGCGCGTGGCCCAGCCTGTCTGAGCTGACCCTCCTCCCTAAGCTGCTCGCCAGGACAACCAGGCCCATCGCTCACCCTGTGATGAACCATCCCGCGTTGGCCTGTGCGCTGTCGGCGTTCCATCCCCCCAGCCACGCCCCGAGTCTTCAGCTGAGAAGCCTTTCGCTGTCGTGAGTCTTCTCCGCAACCCGGTCATCGCGGCCTTCGTCACCTTCGGTGTTGCGGCCCTGCTCACGGCGTTGGTGGTGCCACTGGTGCGGCGGCTCGGACTGCGCCTGGGCCTGTTCGACCCCCCCGATTCACGCAAGCAGCACAGCATCCCGATGGTGCGGCTGGGCGGGGTGGGCATGGTGCTCGGTTTCTCGCTGGCGCTCACCTGCATCTGGGCGCTGGGGGGCTTCGGCACCCTCTCGCCCGCCAAGGACCAGCTGATCTGGACGACGCTGGCGGGCTCGCTCTGTTTCTTCGTGATCGGCCTGGCGGACGACCTGTTCGCCCTGCCGCCCCTGCCGCGGCTGGCCGGCCAGGTGGCCGTGGCCATGGTGGTCTGGAGCCAGGGGGTGCGCATCGGCGCCATCGATCTGCCGTTCGGCCTGTTCGGCCAGCCGCCGGCCAGCCTCGTGCTGCCCGATGTGCTGAGCCTGCTGGCCACGCTGATCTGGCTGGTGGGCATCACCAATGCGATCAACTGGATCGACGGCCTCGACGGGCTGGCCGCGGGCGTGGGCGGGATCGCCGCGATCGGTCTGCTGTCGGTGAGCTTCAGCCTGCAGCAGAGCGCCGCCGGGCTGCTGGCCGCAGCGCTGGCGGGGGCCTGCTTCGGTTTCCTGCGCCACAACTTCAACCCCGCCCGCATCTTCATGGGCGATGGCGGCTCCTACTTCCTCGGCTTCGCCCTGGCAGCGATCAGCATCGTGGGGCCGGCCAAGGGGCTCACCACTGTGAGCCTGCTGTTTCCGCTGCTGATCCTGTCGCTGCCGCTGGCGGACATGTCGGCCGTGATCATGGGCCGCCTCAGCGAGGGGCACTCCCCCTTCTATCCCGACCGGCGCCACCTGCACCACCGGCTGCTGCGGGCCGGCTTCAGCCATCGCCGCACGGTGCTGCTGATCTATGCCTTCACCCAGTGGCTGGCCACCCTGGCCCTGGTGGCCGCCAACGTGGAGATGCGCTTCCTCTGGCTGGCGATCGCCACCGCCATCCTCATCGGCGCTGTGATGGGGTCGCGCAGCCACCTCGCGGCCCAGCTGCCCGCTCCCCCCTGCGACGGCGGCGGCGGCAACCGGCCCAGCTGAGTGCCGGCGCCGCCAGCCTGGATTGGCCGGGATGATGCTGAACCGATGAGCTCTCAGCCAATGGGCGATGCGCAGATGGGCAGTGCGGATATGGGCGGTGGGGACATGGGCGATGCGGAGATGGGCGAAGACGAAGGCGGAGTACCGGGAGCAGACATCACTGGAGTGGAAATGACTGTGAATACTGGCGGTGGCGGGGATCTGGTTCCCCAGGACACCGCTGCCGCCGAGGTGCTCTGCATCGGCACCGAGCTGCTGCTCGGCAACATCCTCAACGGCAACGCCCGCTGGCTGGCTGAAGAGCTGGCTGCGCTCGGCATTCCGCATTTCCGCCAGACCGTGGTGGGGGACAACCGCGAGCGGCTGATCCAGGTGGTGCGGGAGGCCGCGGCCCGCAGCCGCCTGCTGATCTGCACCGGTGGGCTCGGCCCCACCCCCGACGACCTCACCACCGAGGCGATCGCCGCCGCTTTCGGCACGCCCCTTGTGGAGGTGCCGCAGGTGTGGGAAGACATCCAGGCCAAGCTGGCCGGCCGGGGTCGGCCGCTGGCTGCCAGCAACCGCCGCCAGGCACTGCTGCCCGAGGGTGCGCGCGTGGTGCCCAACCCCACCGGCACCGCGCCGGGAATGCTCTGGAGCCCACCGGCCGCCTCCCTGCCAGCCGGCCGCCTCCAGCCTGGTTTCACCGTGCTCACCTTCCCAGGCGTGCCGAGCGAGCTGAGGCCGATGTGGCAGCAGAGCGCCGTGCCCTGGCTGCGGGAGCAGGGGCTGGCGGGGGCCTGCTTCCAGAGCCGGCTGCTGCGCTTCTGGGGGATCGGCGAATCCACCCTGGCTGAGCAGGTGGCTGATCTGCTGGCCCTCGAGAACCCCACCGTGGCCCCCTATGCCGGCACCGGTGAGGTGAAGCTGCGGCTCACGGCGCGGGCTGCGAGCACCGCTGAGGCGGCGGCATTGCTCGCGCCGCTGGAGGCGGAGCTGCGCGCCCGCACCGGCACCCTCTGCTTCGGCACCGACGAGGAGTCGCTGGCCTCGGTGGTGCTGGCGCTGCTGCGGGCCCGCGGGGAAACCCTGGCGGTGGCGGAGAGCTGCACCGGTGGCGGCATCGGCGCCGCCCTGGCGGCCGTGCCCGGGGCCTCCGATGTGTTCCTCGGTGGGGTGATCTCCTATGCCAACACGATCAAGGAGCAGCTGCTCGGGGTGACCGCCGCCGCCCTTGAGCGCCATGGCGCGGTCAGCGATCCGGTGGCCCTCGCGATGGCCGAAGGGGTGCGCCGCAGCACCGGCGCCACCTGGGCGGTGTCGGTGACCGGCATCGCCGGCCCCGGCGGTGGCAGCGACGAGAAGCCGGTGGGGCTGGTGCATATCGGCCTGGCGGGTCCGCAGGGCAGCCGCAGTGAGGCGGTGCGTTTCGGCAGCTCCCGGGGCCGCGCCTGGATCCAGGCCGTCACCGCCGGGGAGGCGCTCAACCGCCTGCGGCTGCAGCTGATCGCGCCCGGCTGAGGCCGACCGCCCGCACGGCTCGGTTTTAGGGTGTCGTCAGACCCCTGGGGACAAACGGTGAGCGCCGGCACCCTCTACGACAAAGTGTGGGATCTCCACCGCGTGGCGGAACTGCCGGGTGGCTCCACCCAGTTGTTCATCGGCCTTCACCTGATCCACGAGGTCACCAGCCCGCAGGCGTTTGCCGCGCTGAGGGATCTCGGCCTAGGGGTGCGCCACCCGGAGCGCACCGTCGCCACGGTGGACCACATCGTGCCCACCACCTCTCAGGCCCGGCCCTTTGCCGATCCCCTGGCCGAGGAGATGCTGGTGAATCTGGAGCGCAACTGCGCCGCCCACGCCATCCCTCTGCACGGGATCGGCAGTGGCCGGCAGGGGATCGTGCACGTGATCGCCCCTGAGCTGGGCCTCACCCAGCCCGGCATGACCGTGGCCTGCGGCGATTCCCACACCTCCACCCATGGCGCCTTCGGGGCGATCGCCTTCGGCATCGGCACCAGCCAGGTGCGCGACGTGCTCGCCACCCAGAGTCTGGCGTTGAACAAGCTGCGGGTGCGCCGCATCTGGGTGGATGGCGCCCTGCCCCCCGGCGTCTATGCCAAGGACCTGATCCTGCACGTGATCCGGGTGCTGGGGGTCAAAGGTGGCGTCGGCCATGCCTATGAGTTCGCCGGCCCCGCCGTGGCGGCCCTGTCGATGGAGGAGCGCATGACCCTCTGCAACATGGCGATCGAGGGCGGCGCCCGCTGCGGCTACGTCAACCCCGATGCCACCACCTTCGCCTACCTGGAGGGGCGGCCGATGGCCCCCTCCGGCGCCGCCTGGGAGCGGGCGGTGGCCTGGTGGTCGAGCCTGGCCAGTGATGCCGACGCCAGCTACGACGACGAGGTGCGCTTCGATGCCTCCACGCTGTCGCCCACGGTCACCTGGGGCATCACGCCGGCCCAGGGCATCGGCGTGGATGAAGCGGTGCCCACCCCTGAGCAGCTCGATCCTCAGGAGCGGCCCATCGCCGAGGAGGCTTACCGCTACATGAACCTCAGCCCCGGCGCGGCGATCGCCGGCCTGCCGGTCGATGTCTGCTTCATCGGCAGCTGCACCAACGGCCGGCTCAGCGACCTGCGCGCCGCCGCCCTGGTGGCCCGGGGCCGCCACGTGGCCGACGGCATCCGGGCGTTCGTGGTGCCGGGTTCCGAGCAGGTGGCCCGCGCCGCCGAAGCCGAAGGCCTCGACCAACTGTTCCGCGAGGCCGGCTTCGAGTGGCGCGAGCCGGGCTGCTCGATGTGCCTGGCGATGAACCCCGACCGCCTGGAAGGGCGCCAGATCAGCGCCAGTTCCAGCAACCGCAACTTCAAGGGCCGGCAGGGGTCCGCCAGTGGCCGCACCCTGTTGATGAGCCCGGCGATGGTGGCCGCCGCCGCCGTCCGCGGCCACGTCACCGATGTGCGCGAGCTGCTCGCCGAAACCGGCCCCAGCGCCAGTGCCTCCTCCAGCGCCGCCTCCCGCCAGCCTTCTCTCACCGCCTGACGCCGTGATCGCTTCCCCTTCCCTGCCCCCCCTCGCCAATGCGGTGAGCGCCAGCAGCTTCCCGATCGGACCGATCCCCAGCGTCGAAGGGCGCGCGGTGGTGCTCGCCGGCGACGACATCGACACCGACCGGATCATCCCGGCCCGCTTCCTCAAGTGCGTCACCTTCGAGGGCCTGGGGGAACAGGTGTTCGCCGACGACCGCAGTGAGCTGGGCGGCAGCCATCCCTTCGATCGCCCCGAGCACAGCGGTGCCCGGCTGCTGCTGGTGAACCGCAACTTCGGCTGCGGGTCGAGCCGGGAGCATGCGCCGCAGGCGTTGATGCGCTGGGGCATCCGGGCGGTGATCGGCGAGAGCTTCGCCGAGATCTTCCACGGCAATGGTCTGGCGCTTGGTTTGCCTTGCCTCACCAGCGGCCATGAGCAGATGCTGGCCATCCAGGCCCATGCCAGTGCCCACCCTTCCGCCTCCTTCCTGCTGGATGTGCAGGCCGCCGAGCTGCGCTGCGGCGATCAGGTGTGGGCCCTGGAGCTGGCGCCCGGGCCGCGGCAGATGCTCACCACCGGCCAGTGGGATGCCACCGGCCAGCTGCTCGCCAACGACGACGCGCTGGTGGCGGCCGCTGCCCGCCTGCCTTACCTGAACGGGTTCTGAGCGCCGCAGCCATCCAGGCAGCCTGGCCAGCTCCGCAGCCATCCAGGCAGCCTGCCCAGCGCTGCAGCCATCCAGGCAGATCGGCCAGCGCCGCATCAGCCCGGCCAGCTCCGCAGCGCACACAGCCGTCTGGTCTGTGGTTGCTCGCTCAGAACATACCGTCGCCGATCTGGCCGCGCATGCGTTGTTGATACGGCACGAAGGGCACGCCGGTGCCTTTGAAGCCGAAATCGTTCAGGCGCACGCGCACGCCGCCGATCCCTTCGTAGGGGCTGTAGTAGATGCTGAAGGCATAAGCGCGGCGCTGCCAGCGCAGTTCCACGTACGAGCCGGTGAGCTCGCCGTAGTTGGGTGAGCTGGGATCCACGTTCACGCCGATGCCGCCATCGAGCACCAGCGGGCCCACCAGCTGCTGGGTGAGGCCGATCCCCACGGTGCCCAGATCCACGGCGGCATCGAAGGCGAACGGGCTGAGGCCATCACGCAGGCTGATGCCACCGGTGATCGTGAGCTGGGTGTAATCGAGGAAAGGCCGGCTGAAGTGGCCGAGGGTCAGCGTGGGTCCACCGGAGAGCGAGAACACGTTCTGGCGGGTGCCATCCCCGAAATAAGCGAGGCTGGCTGAGATGTTGGTGTTGAAGGTGAGTCCCGGCACGATCGGCACCGGCGAATAACGCAGCGCCCCTTCCGGCGTGGAGGGCAGCGGCTTGCCGCTCCACAGTGTGAGCGAGCTGTTGATGGCGCCGAAGGCGTTGCCGCGCCACAGCTGGGCGAAGTTCTGGGATTCGCCCGTGCTCTCGAAGAATTCGTTGCTCTGGTAATTGCCTACACCCAGCCGCCAGAAGTAGCTGTTGGTGAACCGGCCCACGGGCGGCAGCACGCCGCGCTGCTCGATCGAGGTGCCGTAGGCGGAGTAGACGTCCTGCTCGCCGAGCGTTCCGTTCCAGATGCGGAAGCGGTAGGCGCCGAAGATGCGCGACTTCACATCACCCAGCAGCGGCAGCTTGAGTGGACGCACCAGTTCGCCCCAGCTGCGGGTGCCGTTGGCGAAGTTGGAAGGCTCGAACGTGGAGATGTCGAGGTTGAGGTCGGCATCGAAGCCGAACACCGGCGCCTGCAGGCGCGCTTCCAGGCCGAACAGGTCGCCGAGCGTGCTGGGCTGGGACTGGGGATCCGCTCCAGCGGACTGGCCGGGCAGGGGGTAGCTGTCGGTGGTGCCCTCGTAGGCCCGTTGCAGCAGGAACTGGGGCTCCAGCTGCAGGGTGCCGCGCTGGCCGATGCCGATCGGTTTGAGGCGGCGGCCCACGAAGAAGCCGTCGCGGTCTTCGTTGTCGACGCCGAACACCCAGCGGTTCTCCACCTCCTGCTCCTTGCGGATGCGGGTGCGGCTGGTGACGTTGATCGGCAGGCGATCTTCCAGGATCAGCCGGTTGCGGCGGGAGGTGATCACCGTGTCGCCGTTCTTGTCCTGCACGGCCAGCACGTCGTCGGCATCCATCCACGACTGAGCGGGCGTGAACGGATCGTTGGTGAAGCTGGCCCGATCAGCCCGCCAGCCTTCGGCGGTGAGCACGGCGCGGGCGGCCTGAAAGCGCAGCCGGGTGAGGGTGCCGTCCACCAGTTTCGGGCGTCGGTTGCTCTCCAGCCGTTGCACCTGGGGCGGCTGGGCAGGCCCGAAGTCGTTGTCGCTGCTGCCTGAGTTGCCGCCACTGGGCACGCCGAAGCGCCGCTCGGAGGCAATGCCGACGCGCACCTGTACATCGCTGATGCGTTGATCGGTGAGGGCGGCGATCGCCTTGCGGCGTTCCGCCTCCTGGGCGCGCATGGCGCGGAAGCTGGGCCGCACAGGTGCCTGACTGGCGCTGGTGGCGGCCGCGTTGGTGCCCGCGCTGGTGCCAGTGCCAGTGCCGTTCGCAGCGCCGGTACCGCTGCCGGCCGGGGGCCGGGCGGGGGGTTCCGGCTCGGCGGGGGCCTTGCCGCCCATGGCGACCTGCTCCAGCGCCTCGGCCAGCGAACGGGGCCGCTCGGGCGGCTCGGCGCCGCGGTTGGGGCAGCCCTTGGGCGGCAGCAGTTCCGCCTGCGGGGTGGTGGTGCGGGCGGACGCGTTGCCGAAGCGGCGCCGGACACCGAGCAGGTAAGCGTTGCTTCCTTCCCGCACACCGCCGTACAGGCCGAAGGCGCCGGAGCGGTGGTGAATCCGGCCCACCACCGACCACTCCGGCGAGAACGCCCCCTCCACCTCGAAGCCGAGATAGTTGAGGAACTGCGCGCAATCCTCGCGGGCGCCGCATTCGAAGTTGCTCAAGCTGGTGTTGAGGCTCACCCCCTGCACGAAGCCGAGACTGAGCCAGGGCTGCAGCCAGGCCCGCAGCCCGATCCCGGCGGTGATCTCCCCGTAGCTCTGGGCGGCGAAGCCGGTGTTGGTGTCGGTGGAGGCCTTGTGCCCCAGCAGGTTCACATCGAGCTCGAGGGCGAAGGGGCCGGCCTGGAGCAGGCGCCGCTGCAGGCCCGCGCCCACCAGATACTCCGGGCGCAGGGACCCCTGGAACAGGAAGGTCTCGCCGAAGCCGGCGTCGGTGGCCGGACCGGCCCAGACGGTGGCGGCCCAGGGGAAGGGGTGCCAGTTCGGGATCGGCGGCAACGCGGTGGGGCAGGCCAGTGGTGGCGGCGGCCCCAGGGGCTCGGTGGGGGGCAGCTCCGGATTGAGATCCGCTGCGGCGGTCGCGAGGTCGATCACGCCGTAGACGTCTTCCAGTTCGCCGCGACCCTCGATCAGGTTGAAGCGCAGCTTGCTGGCCTGCAGAAACTGGTTGCCGCGCTGGAACCGCACGCTGCCGGTGGCGTACACGGTGCGGCTCACGGTGTCGTACTCGAGCCGGTCGGCCATCAGGCGGCCGCCGGCCATCAGCGCCGAGGCATTGCCCGTGGCCACATAGCGGTTGATCACCAGATCAAAGCCCTGCTGATCGGCGGTGATGTCGAGCAGCAAAGGGGGAGGGGAGGCGGCCGCGGCCGCTGGCGCGGGCGTCAGATCCGCCGCTGGGCCACCGCCGGGCAGCGGCACCGGGCTGGGGTCCTGGCCCTGGCTGGGGAAAGAATCGGGGCGGCCGTTCTGCGGGGTTGGGCCGTTGGCGTTGGTCTTGTCGTTGCCGTTGCCGTTGCCGTTGGCGCTGCCACTGCCAGCGGCCGGGGATGGCACCGGTGCGGCG
The DNA here is from genome assembly GCA_943367595.1 of Sphingobacterium thalpophilum. Lineage (GTDB taxonomy): Bacteria > Cyanobacteriota > Cyanobacteriia > PCC-6307 > Cyanobiaceae > MW101C3. The sequence continues at coordinate 10,308 of CALRJS020000029.1, read as the reverse complement.
GGCAGGGAGGCGGGATCGCCGGAATTGCTCGATGGGGTGGCCGTCAGGCCGGACGCCGCGGAGCCTGGGCCTGGTGACCCGGCCTCGCCCGCAGCGCTGGGGCCGCCGAAGGCCATGGGGCTGAGCGCGCCCTCATTCCCAGCAGAGTCTGTGCCCGGCGTGACGCCGGCGGCTTCCAGGGGCTGGGGAGAGGGCGGAAGGTTGCGGGCCTCCACACTGGGAACACCCGACCAGGCCGCGAACACGCCTGCAACCCCAAAGGCCCAGCTGAGTGGCTTGGCTGAGGGCACGCGGTTTCCCAATCAGCGGCTGATCCTGCCACGACGGCCGTGGGCAGAGGCCGCTGTCGGGCAGGGCGAGCACTGGCCCAGCGCTGGCCCGAAGCGGGACGCGGTGCGCTGGGCAGGGGGGATCAGTCTTCCAGGTCTTTGCGGCTGGGGGTGCGGCTGGGATCGCTGGCCAGGAAGCCGAAGACGAAGATGCCGATGAAGAAGAAAACGACCGAGTAAACCGAAATCTTGAGAGCGAGCATGGTCCGGTCCGGCGGGTGACAGGGAGTGACAGGCGCCAGGCGGGCCCTGAACGACCCTTCGGCAGCGGCATCATCCTATGGGTCGCACCCGACCGGAAACGATGACGCAGGGCCTCGATCCCGAGCTTCGCCCCTGGATTGAAACGTTTCGATCACGTTCCTGCCTCGACCTGCAGCCCCGCTGGTGCCGTCGCTTCCCTGATGGGGAGTGGCGTGTGGCCCTTGGAGAGGCCTGGGGACAGCACTACCGGCCCGATTGGCACGCCCGTGGCCTGATCCTCTGGCCCCGGGGTGGCCAGGAGCTGCTGCTGAAGACCACGCTGGTGTGTCCCGAGCCGTGGCGCGGCGAGCCTGAGCCGCTGGGTCCGTCGGGGCTGGCGGGTTCAGCGGGGCTGGGGCGGCTGGTGCTCAGCTGGTGGGCCGCTGAGGCCGAGCTGCGCGTCGATGGGCAGGCGGTGCATCGCGGTGATCTGTTTGATGCGGCCTGCCGCTGGCAGCTGCCGGAGCGCTGGTGGCGCGGGGAGCCGCTGCATCTGGAGCTGGAGTTGCGCAGCCCGCTGCACGACGACGGCGCGCTGATCCACAGCCGGATCGAGGCCGAACCCCTCGACCAGCGCGACCCGGGCGGTCTGCTGCTGGCCACGGCCCTGGAGCTCGCCGCCCTGCGTGAGACGGCAGGAGCTCCAGTTGCCGGCAACCCCGCGCCAGGCGATGAACCTGCGGCGCTGAGCCTGGAGGCGGCGGAGGCGCGGGCCCGGGCGGTGCTGGCGCCGTCGGGTGGGTTTCAGGTGGCGGGCCATGCCCACCTGGATCTGGCCTGGTTGTGGCCGGTGGCCGACACCTGGCAGGCGGCGGAGCGCACCTTCCGCTCGACGCTGGCGCTGATGGAGCGCGACCCGACGCTGCACTTCGGCCATTCCACCCCGGCGCTCTATGCCTGGCTGGAGCAGCACCGCCCCGATCTGTTCGCCGCGATCCGCGCCCGCATGCGGGAAGGGCGCTGGGAACCGCTGAATGGTCCGTGGGTGGAAACCGATGCGGTGCTGATCGGCACCGCGTCGTTGCTGCGCCAGTTCGAGGAAGGCCAGGCCTACAGCCGCGCCACCTTCCCGGAATGGGAGCACCCGCTCGCCTGGCTGCCCGACAGCTTCGGCTTCGGCGCCGGGCTGCCGGTGGTGGCGGCGGCCACCGGTGTGCGCTGGTTCTGCACCCACAAGCTGGCCTGGAATGCCACGACTCCGTTCCCGCACAGGCTGTTCCGCTGGCGGGGGCGCTGCGGCGCCGAAGTGCTGGCGCTGATGACCGCCCCGATCGGCACCGGCGGCGATCCGCTGGCGATGGAGCGCTACCGGCTGGAGTGGCAGCGGGCCACCGGCGACGCCGAAGCCCTGTGGCTGCCGGGCGTGGGGGACCACGGCGGCGGTCCGACGGCGGAGATGTACGAGCAGCTGGCGCTGTGGCAGCAGCAGCCCGCCGCCGCCCCCCAGGTGCATGGCGGCGTGCGCCCCTACCTGGCACGGCTGGAGCCCTGCCGCGCCCAGCTGCCGGTGTGGCGCGACGAGCTCTACCTGGAGCTGCACCGGGCCTGCCCCACCAGCCGGCCCGACCAGAAACGCCACAACCGCACCCTGGAACGGCTGCTGCGCGAAGCCGACCTGGCGGCGGCGCTGCTGTGGGCTGGTGCGGCGGGAGCCACGGCGCCGGAGGGCGGCACGCAGGCGGCTGACAACCAGTCGGGCGACACAGCGGGCCAGGCGGCTGCCGGCTCGGCCCGTGCCGGGTGGCGCACGCTGCTGTTTCAGCAGTTCCACGACATCCTGCCGGGCACGTCGGTGGCAGAGGTGTTCGAGCAGGCGGAGCCGCAGTGGCGCCGGGCCCGCCGTGAAGCGCGGGAGCGCCGCGATCGCCTGCTGCTGGCCTGGCTGCAGCGAGGGGCGCCGACGGCTGAGGCTTCACCGGCCGGCCAGCCCTGGTGGGTGATGCGGCTCCAGCCCCTGCCGGCGGCGGCGCTGACGCTGCGGTTGCCGGCGGGCAGCTGGACGCTCGCGCAGCAGCCTCTGCCGCAGCAGTTGGCAGCGGGCGGAGGCTGCTGGGTGCAGCTACCGCCGGCGGCCGGGCTGACGCCCCTGGCTCTGGAGCGCCGGCCACTCTCGGCAAAGGATCAGGCCGCGCTGCCGCAGGCAAAGGCTCCAGCCGCGCTGCCTCAGGCCATGGCTCCAGCCGCGGCACCAGAGGAGGTGCAGGCGCCGGTGTGGAGCGAGTCACTCGGTGAAGGCCGCTGGCGGATCGGCAACGGCCTGCTGACGGCGGAACTGGGGGTGGGCGGGCTGGAGCAGCTCTGGGGCGCTGAAGGGCAGCCCCAGCTGGCGGCACCGCTGCAGTGGCGCCGTTGGCGCGACAGCGGTGAGTTCTGGGATGCCTGGGATCTGGCGGCGGATTACCGCGAGCACCCGCTGCCGCTGGCGTGGGAGCCGGTGCTGGAGCTGGTGGAAGAGGGCCCCCTGTGCGTGCGCCTGGTGGCACGGGGCCACTGCGGGGCCAGCCCGTTGCGGCTGGACCTGCGCCTGCTGGCGGGCAGCCCCTGGCTGGAGCTGGTGCTGCGGGTGCACTGGCGCCAACGCCATGAGCTGCTGCAGCTGGAGGTGCCGCTGCAGCAGCGGGCCTGCCGCTGGGCGGCGGACACCGCGGCGGGCGTGCTGGAGCGTCCTGCGGTGCCCTGCACGGCCCGCGAACAGGCCCGTTGGGAGGTGCCGGCGATCACCTGGACCTGCAGCCAGGCGGAACGCGGCGGCCTGGCGCTGCTGCTGGATGGGCCGCAGGGCGTGTCGGGGACGGCGGACCGCCTTGGCGTATCGCTGCTGCGCGGCCCCACCTGGCCCGATCCCGGCGCCGACAACGGTCTGCAGCGCCTGCGGGTTGCGCTGATGCCCTGCGCGGAAGGGTGGCGTCAGGCGGCGGTTCCGGCGGCGGCCTGCGCTTTTCGCGCCCCCACCTGGTGCCACCCGGCGGCCGGACCAGCGGCCACGTCCCCACCGGCGCTTGGCCTGGGCTCGGCCCAGCTCGACCCGGTGGCGATCGCGCCGGATGAGGAGCCGGGTGTGGTGCGGCTCACGGTGCAGAACCTCTCGCCCTGCCGGCAGTCGCTGGGGTTGTCAGCGGGCTGGCAGGTGATCGGGCCGGCCGAACCACTGCTGCCTCCCTGGGCACTGCGCCAGCTGCGGTTGCGGCGGGTGGCGCCCGCTCCGGCTCAGTCGTCGTGATCGTCGAAGGGATCGGTGAGGCCCTTGGACGGCGGGCCGAAGGCGAGGTAGACCCCGAAGCCGGTGAGGGCGAGCAGCGCCACCAGCACGGTGATCGCGATCGAGAGGGCGGGGGAAGAGGTTTCGGTCAAGGAAGGGGCGGCTTCTGGGGGTGGCGGAGGTGGATCACAACTCTCGACAGTGACCGCGCCGGTCTCCGCCTCGACCCTTACAGTAACGATCCCCATCCATGTGTCCGAGAGGCTCACCCGCCATGGCGCAACGCACCCCACTGGGAAACCTGCTCCGCCCGCTCAACTCCGAGTACGGCAAGGTGGTGCCTGGTTGGGGCACCACGCCGGTGATGGGCATCTTCATGGTGCTGTTCCTGGTGTTCCTGCTGGTGATCCTGCAGCTGTACAACAAGTCGCTGCTGCTCGACGGCATCACCGTGAACTGGAACGGCCTCGGCTGATCTTCCGCTGACATCCATCCGGCCGAAGGGCCTGGCGGCACAGGCTGCCGGGCCCGCCGGATTCCTGTTTGTTTCCGCCTCAGTTCCTGACCCAGGCTCCGCCGCATGAACATCTTCGGGATTGGGCTGCCGGAAATGGCGGTCATCGCCGCCATTGGCCTGCTGGTGTTCGGTCCGAAGCGGTTGCCCGAGCTGGGGCGCACCCTGGGTCGCACGCTCAAGGGCTTCCAGTCGGCCTCCAGCAACTTCGAGCAGGAGTTCCGCAAGGCGATCGACTCCGAAGCCGACACGGTGGTGACCGCCAACAGCGTGGCGATCCAGGAGGCTCCGGCTCCCGCCGTTGAGGTTGCACCTGCTGCGCAGCCCCAGGCGTCTGCCGCTCAGGCCGCAGCGCCTGCGGCGGTTCCCGCCCCCGCTGCTTCGGCGGACACCTCCGCTGCCAGCGAGCCGCCTGCGGCGGCCGCCTGAGCTCAACGCTTTCCTTTCGCCACTCCGCTCCGTCGCCCCGTTCCGCCACGGCCATGACCGCCTCTTCCACGCCGGGCGGTGAGGCCCGCACGGGCGACCTCCAGCTGGTGGTGGGCCTGGGCAATCCCGGCGACAAGTACGCGCGCACGCGCCACAACGTGGGCTTCATGGCCCTGGAGCGCTTGGCGGCGCGCGAGCGGGTGAGCTTCCGCGCCAATACGCGGCTGCAGGGCCTGCTGGCGGATGTGGGCCAGGGGGCCCAGCGCCTGCGGCTGCTGATGCCCACCACCTACATGAACGAGAGCGGCCGGTCGATCCGTGCCACGCTCGACTGGTTCGGCCTGCGTCCTGACCAGATGCTTGTGCTCGTCGACGACATGGACCTGCCGCTGGGCCGCCTGCGGCTGCGCCTGGCCGGCAGTGCCGGCGGCCACAACGGCCTGCGCAGCACCATCAGCCATCTCGGCAGCCAGGAGTTCCCCCGCCTGCGCATCGGCATCAGCGCCCCGGCCGATGACCCGGTCACGCGCAAGGCCCGCACGATTTCCCACGTGCTGGGCCGCTTCGAGCCCGGCGAACAGGCCTGCGTGGATGCCGTGCTCGACGAGGTGCTGGCGGGGTTGGGGGTGATCCAGCGGCTGGGCTATGAACGGGCCGGTAATCGTCTGAACAGTTTTCAGCCCACAACGGCCTGAGGCTGGGCCGGGCGCCTCCGCCCGGTTGCTGTTGATGGTTTCGTTACTGCCTCCATCTGTCTGGCTCTTCCCGCCACCGCCTGCATCCGCCACTGTCGCCTCCTGACGCCCTCCATCTGCCTGCTCTTCCTCCTCCCGTCTGACTCCGTGCGTTTCCTTCCTCCGTGAGCCGTCTTCCTGCCACCACCGCCCAGCTGCGGGTGCTGCATCAGAGCTTCACCCAGAAGCTGCTGGAGGGCGAGGTGGTGGCTGGCGGCTTCGCCTGGACCTTCCGCTGGGCGTTCGATCGCGGTGAGCTGACCGTGGAGCCGTCGCTGGGTCGTGCCCTGATCCAGGACGCGCTGCTGCGCTTCCTGCTCAAGGCCGACTACCAGCTGGAGCCCGGCGGCGACTACGCCTTCACGGTGCGGGCGCGCTTCTAGACGCCGGCCGGCGGCATGATGGCGCGCTTCTAGAAGGCGGCCGGCGGCAGGGAAGGGTCCCGCGTCAGCGGATGGCCGAGGTGGCGTTCGAGCAGCAGCTGGGCGACGACATCGTCCCAGGGGCGGGGCGGCTGGCGCAGGCCTTCGGGCAGCAGGCGCCGCCAGCCGCGCGGCGGGAACAGCTGCCAGAAGCGCCGCCGTGCCTCCAGGGTGGTGCTGCGCTCATCCACCAGCTGCAGGGGCAGCAGCGGGGCCAGGCGCTGGCTCCAGTGGCGGCTGCCGGTGCCGTCGCCGAGCACCACGCCGGCCACTGCGCCCTCGGCCTGCCAGGCGCGCAGCTGCGCCAGGGCCTGTTCCGGCTCCAGGATCAGGGCGGCCAGCACCTGCCGCCGCGCCGGGTCGCAGCGCACCAGGCCGCACTTGCAGCGGCCCGGATCAATGGCGGCGAGGGGGCCAGCAGCAGGCAGGGGCAGGGGCTCTGGCGGTGGCGACCCGCCGGCGGCCGGCGTGGGGCTCATGAGGGGCGCTTCGGCGGGGAGGGGGGCGTGGGGCCGCCATCGAGGCGGCGCAGCTCCAGCACCACCGGATCGGGCGTTTCGGCCTCGCGCACGGCCACGGCTTCGAGGCTGACGGCCTGCCCGGCCGGCCGCTCACTCAGCTCCCGCCCCAGCTGGTTGAAGCTGGCCACATCGAACTGCACCCCATCCACCAGCGACCCCTGCCGCTGCGCCTTGGCGAAGGAGGCGGCCAGCAGCAGGTTGAGCCGGTTGCGCACCTGCTCGGGGGTGATCTCGTTGCCTTCCAGCCGCGTGGTGGCCATCACCTCGCCCTGGCGGATCACCTGCTTGTTGGGGCGCAGATCGGGGAAGCCGAGCACCTGCTGCTCACCGCGCAGCACGTTGGCGGCCGAGAGGATGCTCACCACCCAGCTGCCGCCTTTCTGGATCATGCCCTCCAGCTTGGCGATGTCCTCGCGGGGCACCAGCAGGATCGGCCGGTTGACCGGCTCCCCCGGCAGCACCCGCTGAAAGGCCGACTGGTTGGCCTGACGCAGCAGGGCATCAATGGCGGCGCGGGCCTGGCCCGGCTGCTTGACGCTCACCTTGGCGGTGGCCAGCGGCTGGCCGCTGCTTATCACCACATCGCCGCGGCGCAGGGCGATCAGCTTGGTTTCCAGATCTTTGAGTTCGGCCTGGCCGGAGGCGATCTGCCCCTTCACGCGGGCCAGCTCCGCTTCGGTGCGGCGGATGTCCTGGTCGCGGGCGCGGATGTCGCGGTTGAGCCGATCGCGCTGGCGCAGCAGCTCTTGCTGCTGGTTCTGCAGCGGCTGCAGCTCACGCCGCAGACGGCCCGCCTGCTGCTCCACCGCCACCAGCTGACGACGCGCCTGCTGGCGGCCCCGTTCGGCCCGGCCCACGGCCTCCTTGGCGTCGCGCTGGGCCGCCAGGCTGCGCCGCAGCGCCGCATCGCTGCGCTGGACGGCGTCGCGGCTGTCCTGCAGCTTCTGCTCGAGGCTGTCGAGCTCGAACAGGCCGGTGCGCAGGCGCTCGCTCACGGCCAGCATCAGGCCGAGCGAGACGGCACTGATCAGGCTGCCGGTGAGCACCGTGATCAGCACCGCGGTCTTGCGCGGGCGGAGGTTGAAGAGGCTGAGCCGGGCCTTGCCGACGCGGCTGCCGAGCCGATCGCCGAGGGTGGCGAGCACCCCCCCGAGGGTCAGCAGGGCCAGGATCAGCAGCCAGCCGGACACGATTCAGGGCGAGGGGGTCCAGTATCGGCCGCGGGCCTTCAGCTGAAGCGTTTGGCCAGGGCCACCGGATCGAACACGGTGATCTTCTTGCGATCCACCTGCACGAGACCGGCCTGACGCAGGTCGCCGAGCAGGCGGGTGATGGTGACGCGGGTGGAGCCGATCGCTTCGGCGATCGCCTGGTGCGACAGGCGCAGATCGATGGTGATGCCCTCGTTGCCGGGGACGCCGAAATCGCGGCAGAGCACCAGCAGGAAGCTCACCAGCCGCGAGGACATGTCGCGATGGGTGAGGGTCTCGATCATGGTCTCCGTCTGCAGGATGCGGGAGGAGAGGCCCTGGAGCAGCAGCAGGCCCACGCTGGCGTCCTGCTCGATGGCGCGCCGCACGGAGCTGGCCGGGGCGGCCACCAGCTCGACGCGGGTGAAGGCGACTGCGTGATAGAAGCGATCCGAGCGCTGGCCGGTGAGCAGCGAGAGCACGCCGAAGAGGCTGTTCTCGCGCAGCAGGGCCACGGTGATCTCCTCGCCGCTCTCATAGACGCGCGACAGCCGCACGGCGCCACGGCGCAGCAGGTAGACGCGTTCGGCCGGGTCGCCGGGGAAAAAGATCGTTTTGCCGCGCTCCACCGTTTCGCTGGTGCAGCCGCTCAGCCCGCGCATGACGTCCAGCAGGGTGCTGGAGCCGCTCGCGGAGGAGGCCAAGCCGCTGGTGACGGGCGCGGGGGTGGTGCTGGTGCGGCTGAATCCGCGCATCGCGCCGACCATGACGGTTGGACAAGTGGTTGGAAGCTACGGATCGGCTTCCGTGCCCCATGTAGCCGATCACACTAACTGGCTGGTTCCCCATGGACATGTGTCCGCAGAATCCCAGTCCGGACGGGATTTCTGCCCAGTAGTACAGGGCTACGCACTAGGGGTGGTGTGTGAGTGGTGATTCAGGGCCTGGCGCCGCTACATTCGGCTTCGCGATCGAACGGGGTGTTGATGACGGCCAGCCTGCTCAACCCCTCCATGCCCACCGGTGGTGTGCCTTCTGGTGCTGGCCCTGCCGGTGGCGCCCGCTCCCACGGCCCGGCACGCCCCCATGGCGCGGCCTCATCAGCGCCCGTGGCCGCTGTGGCACCCACGGCACCCGTGGCACCACGCCCGCTCACGCTGGTGCCCCCGGCCCAGACCGAAGGCCTGCTGCAGGTGCACACGGCGCCGTTTCGCGGCAGTTTCTCCGGTGTGTTCAGCCAGGCGCTGCGCAGCGCGGGGCTGGGCAGCCGGGTGCTGATCAGCCAGTTCCTCAAGGGCGGCGTGGACCAGGGACTGGAGCGCAGCCTGTGGCTGTGCGGCCGGCTGCAGTGGCTGCGGCCCGCCATGCCCGCCTGCCTGACCGAACCGGCTGCTGCGGAGCCCGAGGGGCCCGGAGCGGAGGAGCAAGAGGCGGTGCTGGAGGTGTGGGGCTACACGCGGCGCCAGCTGCTCGACGGGGCGGTGGATCTGATGGTGCTCGACGAGCTGGGGCTGGCGATCGCGCTGGGCTACCTGCCGGCAGCGGAGGTGGAGGCCACGTTGGAGCAGCGTCCCGCCCATCTCGATGTGATCCTCACGGGGCCATCGATGCCGCCCGCGCTGCTGGCGATGGCCGACCAGGTGACCCAGCTCCGCCGCAACTGCTGACCCCATGCTCAAGTGCGACCGCTGGATCAACGAACAGGCCGCGGCGGGCATGCTCGAACCGTTCCAGGCCACGCTGGTGCGCCACCTCGATGCCGAGAACCGCACGGCGCCGGTGCTCAGCTACGGCTGCTCCTCCTACGGCTACGACCTGCGGCTCTCCCCGAAGGAGTTCCTGATCTTCCGGCATGTGCCGGGCACGGTGATGAACCCGAAGCGGTTCAACCCGGCCAACCTGGAGCCGGCGCCGCTCCATCACGACGACGACGGCGACTACTTCATCCTGCCCGCCCATTCCTACGGCCTGGGGGTGGCACTGGAGCTGCTGCGGGTGCCGGCCAACATCACCGTGATCTGCCTGGGCAAGAGCACCTATGCCCGCCTCGGCATCATCGTGAACACCACCCCCGCTGAAGCCAGCTGGGAAGGCCACCTCACCCTGGAATTCAGCAACTCCTCCGGCGCCGATTGCCGCATCTACGCCAGCGAAGGCATCTGCCAGCTGCTGTTCTTCGAAGGGGAACCCTGCCAGACCACCTACAGCGATCGCGCCGGGAAGTATCAGCACCAGCCGGAGCGGGTGACGTTGGCGAAGGTTTGATGGGGAATTTGGGGAGTGGGGGTGGCTGGGAGCTGTTTTTTTGTGATGGGTTTAGAGGCTGAAAGAGATGGTGCGATTTCTTGGCTTGGCAAGGGTGTGGTTCAAGAAGCCGGCACCTCGGGAAGAAGCCAGCACGCTCTGTATCCCAACGAACAGTGGTTATCTGACCTGCGAACCACGCTGTCTCCTCTCAGCAGACTGTTCAAAACCTATGCGGGATCAGGCTTGCCGGATGCCCCTGGAGGCCTCCTTTCGGTGGTTTGCAGAAGGGGAACGGCAATGCGGCGTGGTTTGCGGAACTGTCCAAGAACAAGTTAGACACACATGAAAGATCTCTCCTCCCCAATCAAGACATCGGACGAAGAGACCGGTAAGCGGTTGGCGGTCTTGATTGATGCCGATAATGCACAACCTGCAGTCATCGAGGCACTGCTTGAGGAAGTGGCGTTGTATGGCGAGGCT
>CALRJS020000028.1:0-48334 GCA_943367595.1 Sphingobacterium thalpophilum | reverse complement strand
GCTTACGTCTCTCCGGCAGGGCCTGCAGGAAGGAGATCAGATCGGGGCTGGCAGAAAGCTGGGGCAAGGGACGAGAGCAGTCCCGACAAAACCGGCACCAGCATGGCTGCACCAGCCGCCTTGTGCCTGACTTTCAGTCGGCCCTGGCCGCCAGACCCCAGAGATCTGACACGCCCGGGCGCCGGTCGGGCTGGCCATGATGAGCCCTGAACGTGTTTCAGGCATGGCATCGAAGCTGCCCGTGGGCGAAACCATCCGGATGGCGCTCTCCACGCTGGGAGCCAACCGGATGCGCAGCCTGCTCACCATGCTCGGCATCGTGATCGGCAACGCCTCGGTGATCACACTGGTGGGCGTGGGCAAGGGGGCCCAGAACCTGGCGGAAGGGCAGCTGAGCACCCTCGGTGCCAACGTGCTCTTCGTGGTGCCCGGCAACAACGACACCCGCCGCCAGGGGCTGGAGAACCCCCGCACGCTGGTGTTGGAAGACGCGGAAGCGATCGCCTCCCAGGTGCCGTCGGTGCGACGGGTGGCCCCCCAGATCACCATGAATCTGGTGGTGCAGGCGGGCGGACGCAGCTCCAGCGCGTCGGTGTCGGGAATCACGCCTGAATTCCTGCCGGTGCGCCGCTTCGAGATTGCCCAGGGACGCTTCTTCAGCGAGGAGGATCTCAGCTCCGCCCGCAACGTGGCGGTGATCGGCCCGGATCTGAGCAACAAGCTGCTGCCTGGCGACTCCCCGATCGGCAAGACCCTGCGCATCCGCGACCAATCCTTCGAGGTGATCGGCGTGACGGCCGCGAAGGGGGCGGTGTTCGGCAACAACCAGGACGAAGCCGCTTACATCCCGCTCACCACCATGGTGAGCAAACTCAGCGGTCGCGATCCCACCTATGGCGTGGTGCTCACCTTCATCAGCGTGGAGGCGCGCGATGAGGCCAGCACTGGTGCCGCCAAGTTCCAGATCACCAACCTGCTGCGCCAGCGGCACCGCATCCTGCGCGAAGACGACTTCGCCGTGCGCTCCCAACAGGATGCGCTCTCGATCGTGGGCACGATCACCGGCGGACTCACCTTGATGCTGGGCGCGATCGGCGGCGTGTCCCTGCTGGTGGGAGGCATCGGCATCATGAACATCATGTTGGTGTCAGTGAGCGAGCGCACCCAGGAGATCGGGCTGCGCAAAGCTGTGGGCGCCCGCAGCGGCGATGTGCTCGCCCAGTTCCTGGTGGAGTCGCTGGTGCTCGCGAGCCTCGGTGGCCTGATCGGCAGCGCGGTCGGCCTGGCCACCGTGGCAGGGGTCGCCCGCTTCACCCCTCTGCCGGCATCAATCGATCCCGGCAGTGTCCTGTTCACGGTGGGGTTGTCCGGCTCGATCGGGCTGTTCTTTGGCGTGGTGCCGGCGCGGCGGGCGGCCCGCCTGGATCCGATCGTGGCCTTGCGGAGCCTCTGAACCGATCAGGTCCCGCCACACAATCCCGAGAAAAGATTAAGAAAGCCTATTGGTGGTCACTGTGACCAAACCGGAGGCGCCGATGGTGCGTTTATGAGGGTTCTGAGATGAGGCACCAACCGTGGCACTACTCCCCTGCGGGTATCGCAACGCGAGCGACCGCATGGTGATCCTTCGTTGCTGCGGTCCTGAAACCTTCTATCTGGAGCGGGTGGCGTTTCCCTTCGAGTTCCTCAGCTTCGAGGCACCCCCCAGCAGTGAAGTGGAGATCTGGACCCACAGCCTGGGCGGCCCCGACCTGATCGAAACGCTGTCGGTCAACGACCTGCTGATGGAAAGCGAACCCGGGGTGGCTCTGACCGAGGGGCTGCAGACGGATTCTCAGGAAACCCGCCCCACCATGGCAGGCTGAGGGAAGCCCGGATCTGGAGGGATCAGTCCCCATCTTGGATCCCGAGCTTTACAGTTGTTAAAACAACCTCTCAGCCATGAACCAGCGCTGGCGTCTGATCGCACTTTGGCTTCTCCCTGTGGGAGTGGCTGTGTTCCTTGGCTGGCAGGTGCTCGGCAGCGGCGGCCCCGCCCGCTTCGCCGAGAGCACCGGTGGCGGGATCTCCAGCGCACGCAACACGGCTGTGGCCCGCATGAGCTACGGCCGCTTCCTGGATTACGTGGAGGCAGGGCGCGTCACAGCGGTGGACATCTACGACGGCGGCCGCAGTGCCGTGATCGAGGCGGTGGATCCTGACCTCGACAACCGCGTCCAGCGCCTGCGTGTGGATCTGCCCGGCGTGGCTCCTGAGCTGATCAACAACCTCAAGCAGAAGGGCATCAGCTTCGACATTCACCCGCCGCGCAATTCCCCGCCGGCCCTGGGCCTGCTCGGCAACCTGCTGTTCCCGCTGCTGCTGATCGGTTCCCTGATCTTCCTGGCGCGGCGCTCCTCGGGCATGCCCGGCGGTCCTGGCCAGGCCATGCAGTTCGGCAAAACCAAAGCCCGCTTCGCCATGGAAGCGGAAACCGGCGTGAAATTCGCCGATGTGGCCGGCGTGGAAGAAGCGAAGGAAGACCTTCAGGAAGTGGTTACCTTCCTCAAGCAGCCCGAACGCTTCACTTCCGTGGGCGCCAAGATTCCCCGTGGACTGCTGCTGGTGGGCCCCCCCGGCACCGGCAAGACCCTGCTGGCCAAGGCGATCGCCGGTGAGGCCGGTGTGCCGTTCTTCTCCCTCTCCGGCTCCGAGTTTGTGGAGATGTTCGTGGGCGTCGGCGCCAGCCGCGTGCGCGACCTTTTCAAGCGGGCCAAGGAAAACAGCCCCTGCCTGATCTTCATCGATGAAATCGATGCAGTGGGCCGCCAGCGCGGCGCCGGCATCGGCGGCGGCAACGATGAGCGCGAGCAGACCCTCAACCAGCTCCTGACGGAGATGGATGGCTTTGAAGGCAACAGCGGCATCATCATCATTGCGGCCACCAACCGCCCCGATGTGCTCGATTCAGCGCTGATGCGTCCGGGTCGGTTCGACCGTCAGGTGAGTGTCGACGCGCCTGATATCAAAGGCCGCCTCTCGATTCTGGAAGTTCACTCCCGCAACAAGAAACTCGCCGAGGATGTGTCGCTCGAGGCGATCGCCCGTCGCACCCCCGGCTTCACCGGGGCCGACCTGGCCAACCTGCTCAACGAGGCGGCCATCCTGACGGCAAGGCGCCGGAAGGAAGCCACCAGCCTGGCCGAGATCGACGACGCTGTGGATCGGGTGATCGCCGGCATGGAAGGCAAGCCGCTCACCGATGGACGCAGCAAGCGCCTGATCGCCTATCACGAAGTGGGCCATGCACTGGTGGGAACCCTGGTGAAAAACCACGACCCCGTGCAGAAGGTCACGCTGATTCCTCGCGGCCAGGCCCAGGGTCTTACCTGGTTTGCCCCCGATGAGGAGCAGATGCTCGTGAGCCGCTCCAAGCTGCAGGCGCGGATCATGGGTGCTCTGGGCGGGCGTGCCGCTGAAGCTGTGGTGTTTGGCCACGCCGAAGTCACCACCGGTGCTGGCGGTGACATCCAGATGGTGGCCGGCCTTGCCCGCCAGATGGTTACCCGCTTTGGCATGAGCGACCTCGGCCCGGTGTCGTTAGAGGCGGGCAACCAGGAGGTGTTCCTCGGACGCGACCTGATGACCCGCAGCGACGTGTCGGAATCGATCGCGCGCCGCATCGATGAGCAGGTGCGCCTGATCGTGGACCGTTGCTACCAAGACACCCTTGAGCTTGTGGGCAACCACCGCGAATGCATGGATCGGCTGGTTGAGCTGTTGATCGAGAAGGAAAGCCTCAACGGTGACGAGTTCCGCAGCATCGTGGCTGAATTCAGCGTGATTCCAGAAAAGGAACGTTTTTCCCCTCTTCTTCCCGCCACCACCTGAGCCAGGTCAAGGGCTGATGACCTTTCGAGATCATCAGCCCCTTCCTTTATCTGCTGTTAACCCTGATCCGTCTTTTCACCCCGCTGGGTCCGATAAAATTGACCTCATTGCATCACAGCGTTGAGCGATATCAAATCCCCGATGGAGTCGTTCAGTCGTTACCACGGTGACGACTGGACTCCCGAGGGCGCAGCCTTTCACCAAAACCTTGAGCAGTTCGCCGACCGTGTGGGACTGATCGTGGGATTGCAGGCCAACGGCAAGATCACCCAAGCCGATGCCTACGACCAAATCCGCTCTCTGTGGAAAGAGCTTAAATTCAGCAAGAGCTACTTGCTCAAGTCAGATAAAGCGAAGGAGTGAGTCTTGGCCTTGGCTCCTCGTTGTCAGGCCAAGATATTCATCTGATGAGAGAAATGCCGATGAATCTTTTCACAAGACTGCAGGATCACATTCTGGGAGCATAAACTCCCTGCACCTTAATGCTCGAATATGCAAGTAGTCCCCGAGAGTCTCATAGCCCCAGAGAACTTAGCGTTCCAAAAGATTAAGGGAGTACTTGGTCAACCCGATGCTCCGCCAGATCGCTGACCGAAATCCATGCTTCTGCCTTGATGGTGATTGTGAAATGGCAGTTGTTCAGGCTTTCCCTGGCCTCCATTAAGCCAATTCCTGGATTACTGATTCAACAGAGTTAAAGCTCTTGTGCAGTCAATTCTGAAATCTGCAAGGTACAGGCGCAGTCAATTCACGTCGATCAGACTTTCGAAGCATCAATACTCCAAAAGCAAGTTCACAGCAAGACTCTTGCTGCTTCCATATTGCAACAGCTTTGGAGAGACAACTCGATCAAATTTCACTTTCGGTCGTCACTTGACTTCAATGATCGTTTAAGCTATTCGTGTCACATTGTGATCTCTTTTTCGGGTAAGACTCTGGGTTTATTCTTCGCCTAAGTTCGGCTCACTTGATGTTATTGACTTTGGTACGGCTTTAGGCGTGTTCTTCGGCTCAGGCTTTGACTTTAACCTTTCGTTCAGATCTGGTTTATTCCTTGGCTCGATTTTTGATCTTGACCTGCCCGTCAGTTTGCGAGGTTATCCTTCGGGTCGCTCTTGGGTGTTACCGATTGTATGGAAGCGTTGTGAATGGCAAGTCTTTGACGATTGCCGACCCTTAGGTAATGTCAAGTCTGCGGTGCACGTCTGTGAGGGATGAGTGCCATGCTGATTCCGCTGGCCGGAGGCGTGTACAGAGACATACCTGGAGCAACAGGAGCCGGTCAGGACCACCCGCTTCCCCCTCACTCCAGGCGTGGAGCGTTGCGGGCGTGCTGGCAACCGGAGACTGAAACCGGAGGCTGACGGCTCAATCCACGGGGCGGATCGGGCGGCGTTCGATCACTTTGTCGATCAGGCCGTAGCTCACAGCTTCTGCCGGTGACATGAAGAAGTCACGGTCGGTGTCGACCTGGATGCGCTCGAGGGGTTGGCCGGTGCGATCGGCCAGTTCGCGGTTGAGTTTGTCTTTCAGGAAGAGGATCTCGTTGGCCTGAATGCGAATGTCGCTGGCCTGGCCGCGGGCGCCGCCCAGCGGCTGGTGGATCATGATGCGCGAGTGGTGCAGGCTGCTGCGCTTGCCCTTGGCACCGGCCGTGAGCAGAAAGGCACCCATGCTGGCGGCCAGGCCCACGCAGACGGTCTGGACGTCGGGCTTGATGTGCTGCATCGTGTCGAAGATGCCAAGGCCGTCGTAGACGGAGCCACCGGGCGAGTTGATGTAAAGGAAGATATCCTTTTCGGGATCTTCTGCTTCCAGAAACAGCAACTGGGCCACCACCCGGTTGGCTGATTCCGCCGTGACCGTTTCGCCGAGAAAAATGATGCGCTCGCGCAGCAGCCGGGAATAAATATCGAACGCGCGCTCGCCCCGGCCCGAATCCTCAATCACGATCGGGATCATGGACGAAAAATCAGCAACTCCCCCATCTTACCGAGGCCAGTGCACCCACTGTTCCGGCGGGTTGCGCGTCTGCCGGCGCGCTGCAGCAGCCCACCCCCAGTGAGCGCCTGCACTGCCGCCGGCCCATCGGGCGGGAGGGGGGCAGCGCTAAGGTCCAGATAACCAGGAGAATCAGTGTGGGCGCCTGCCTCACCGTCGCTGACAGCAAGCGTTCGTTCCATCGCGCGTTTCCCCATGTGATCGCGCCCCTCTACCGGCGCATGGTGGACGAGCTGCTTGTGGAGCTGCATCTGCTCAGCCGCCAGAAGGGTTTTCAGATCGATCCGCTGTTCGCGGTCGGCCTCACCCAGGTGTTCGACAGCTTCGCCCGTGGCTACCGGCCCGAAACGCAGCGGGAACCGCTGTTCCAGGCTCTATGTGCGGCCTGTGGCTACGAAGCCGATCACTTCCGCCGCCTGCGCAATGAGGCGTTGGCGGCCGTGGGCCAGCACAGCGTCGACGACGTGCGCCGTTGGATCACTGAGCAGGGAACAGGTGCTCCCGAGCCGATCGCCGGGGTGCTCCAGGCGGTGAAGCGCCCGGACTTCCACTATTCGCGTCTGCTGGCCGTCGGTCTGCTCAGTCTGCTGCAACAGGCCAAGGGGGCTGACGCTGTGGATCCCCAGGCCCTGCGTCAGGCCGCCCACGACACTGGCGAAGCCATGGGCCTGCTGAAGGACCGTGTCGACAAGGACCTCAGCTTGTATGTGTCCAACCTCGAGAAAATGGCCCAGGCCGTTGAGCTGATGGAAGAAACGGTGGCGGCTGAGCGGCGGCGTCGTGAGCGCCAGAGCCTTGCGGCCACCCCTGAGGCTCCTGCCGCGGACGCAGGTGTGGCAGTGGCCTCAGGCCCTGCCGACATCGCCGCAGGCCCTGATGCGGGCAGCGGCACTGCAGCTCCCAGCGCCTGAAGCTGGCTTTCTCACAGGGCAGCCCCTCAAGGGCTCGGCGGTGACGCTTGTTTTTCGGGTGACGCCTCTTTTGGAGAGCTAGGTGCCGGAACCAAGCCGGGTGTCCGACTTAGCGACAGAGAGCCGGCCAACAGGGCCTGTGCCTTGGCATTGGCCTGGCCGGCGGCAGCCTCCCTCGCTGTAGCAGGCCAACGGGCCACCATTTCCAGTTGCTCAGATTGCTGCAGCACCGGAGGTAACGCCGGGGGCAGCAGACCCAACCCTGCCAGGGCCTGGGGTCTGGCGCGCAGCCGCAGGGTCTGCGGGAGCGTGCCGACGGCAGGAGTGACTTCGATCCTCGGCAGCGGCGGCGCCGGCACGGGCGGTGGCAACGAGCCCAGAAACAGGGACAGCAGCGGCGGGGCGCCTGCGGTTGGCCGGATCCAGCGCCAGCCCCCCACCACGGTGCCGTCCTGGCGCAGCCACACGCCGGTGGGCAAGGGCGTGGCCGGATCGGTTGCACCTGCAGCGCCAGCACGCTCCGGTGCTGGCGGCAGCTGCTCCACCAGACCCTGTTCCTTGAGCACCTCACGCAGCTGGGCCAGCCACTGGATCCACTCCTGCCGCTGCTTGCCCACCTGCAGCTGCAGATCAAGGGAAGCCTGGAAGGCCCCCGCCGGCTGTGGGCTCAGCCGCAAACGGAAGGGGCTGCCGCCCAACCGGCGCAGCAGCGTTTCCTGCAGCCCATAGCGATCGATCAGCGGTTGGCGGATCAGCCGACGGCTGAGCAGGCCTTCGAACAGCAGATCCAGGCGATCTCCCTCCACATCGAGCAGCAGAGCTGCAGGCAGGGGCTGACGCGGCGGCACGGCCGGCAACGGAACCAGCGCCGCCTCTGCTGCCGCCTTGGCGGTTGCGGTGGCTTCTCCTTGCCAGGTGAGGCCGGTGGCATCGCCGCCAAGCACCAGACATCCCTGCTGGAAGCGGCCCAGCAGCGGCGCCAGGGGCCCGGTCAGCTGATTGACGGCGGTGCCCGTCCAGGCGACTGTCTGGGCGGAACGCAGCTGCTCGACGCAACGCTGCTCCATTCCCTTGGGTGGGCGAGCCGTGCGGCTCAGTTGCTGCTGCAGCTGCTGCCGGGAGAGGGGATCTGCGGCAATCACCAGCAGGTCGTCGAGGCGGAAGCTGTTGGCGGGCAGCGAGCGCTCGGGCAGCCCCTCGAAGGCCCTGCCGCTGATCGCCAGCAGGGTGCCCCCATCGCCGCTTTCTCCCCACAGCTGCCACCACTGCCCCTGCTGCCGTGCCCACAAGCGCGCGGCCAGTGGTTCCGACAGCCGCTCCTGCCAGAGGGCGGGCACGGGGCGGCCGGGTGCAGCGGCAAAGCTCTGGATCAGGGCAGCCACGGGGACCAGCCGTTCAAGGCCGGCGGCATTGGAGCGGGGGAACCGGTGCAGCTGAAGTGCCGGCAGCAGCAGCAGCACGATCACGCCGCCGGTGACCGGCAGCAGCGAGCGCCAACGGGGCAGCCTGGGCGTGGGCTGACCCGGCTGGGGGAGCTGAGGCAGCCGCCAGCGGGGCCTGGGGGGGAGGCGCCAGCGGGGAAAGGTGAGGTTCATGCGGGTAGCGCCTCGGCCGCGACGGGCCCGTACAGGGTGGTGCGCTGCCGTACCGGGCGGCCCAGGCTCGTCGCGGCGCTGCTCAGCTCCTGGGGGCTGCGGCACGTGCCGCCGGTGGCGCCGGCCATGGTGGTGATGTGCTCTTCCATCAAGGTGCCGCCAATGTCGTTGCACCCCCAGCGCAGGGCCTCGGTGGCGCCAGCAAGGCCCAGCTTCACCCAGCTGGGCTGGTGGTTCACGAACCAGTGCCCGAGCAGCAGGCGGGCCTGGGCGGTGAGCGTGAGCATGGCGGTGCGATCGGGTTGATCGCGTCCCACCCGGCGCCGCAGGGGCTCAGGCGCGGCGGCGCCGATGAACGGCAACAGAACGAATTCGGAGAAGCCGGCCACACCGGCCTGCCAGGCCCGCTGCTGCAGCGCCACCAGCGTGAGCCAGTGGGCCACACGGTCGGCGGCGGCTTCGATGTGGCCCGCCATCAACGTGGCGGTGCTGGCCAGGCCGTGGCGGTGCACTTCGAGCACTACCGCGCACCAGGCGCGCGCCGACAGCTTTTCGGGGCACAGCTGCCGCCGCACCTGTTCACTGAGCACCTCGGCGGCGGTGCCGGGCACCGAACCCAGACCGGCCTCCTGCAAGCGTTGAATCACGGTGTCGAGCGGGCAATCGTCTTGTTCGGCGATGAACAGCAACTCCTGGGGCGAGAACGCATGCAGATGGATGCCCGGAGCGGCTTCCAGCAAGGCAGCCAGCAGTGCTTCGTAGTAGCGCAGAGCGCTTCCCCCCTCGCGGGCCACCGGGTTGAGGCCGCCCTGCAGACAGAGTTCGGTGGCACCCAACGCCTGGGCGGTGCGGGCTTTCTCCTGCAGTGACGCAAAGCTGTGCCAGAAGGCCCCTTCGGCGCCGGCATCGCGGCGAAAGGCGCAGAAGCCGCAGTGCTTCACGCAGTGGTTCGTGAAATTGAGGTTGCGGTTGATCACGTAGGTGACCGTGTCGCCTGCCAGCTGGCGGCGCAGCGCATCAGCACCGTGCTGGAGGGCTGCAGCGGGGTGCTCGCCACTGCAGAGCGCCATGGCAGCACCAGCATCGGGGAGCTGCCCCTCGGCAGGGGCCAGGTTGGCGATGAGCTCGGCCGTGGGGACGGACCTCCATGGCTCGGCACCACCAGGTGGGGGAGGTGGCACCAGCGCGGCACCCGCTTCACGCCAGGCCCACGGCGCGATGGGCCTGACGGGGTCGAGGGTCATCGACGCGGGTTGGCGGCGCGCTGACGGCGACGGCGATCCCGCCACTCGACGGTGGACAGGTAAACGACGCCCCCACTCACGAAGACCAGCAGCACAGAAGCCACGACCGCCAGAGCGTTCGTGAGGGTGAAGGCTGTTTCAGGCATCAGTTGCGCCGAACGGGGCTCAGAAGTTGATGCTGCCGTCGCCGTTGCGGCCCCACACCACCATGGCGATCGAGAAGCTGAAGAGGGCGGCGAGCGAGGACCAACCCAGGGTGATCAGCATGGCGTGGACACGGCTTTGACTCGGCGCACTTTACCTAAGCTGCATCCTTGCCGGCACCGGCCGGTCGCGATGGCCATGGTTCGTCTTTTCTTCGCCAAGCCAGGGGTGTTTGCCAAGCCAGGGGCAGGAACGCCTGCCCATGAATCGGCCGGTGCTGGCGTTCGGAACGTTGCCCCTGGGAACGCTGACCCTCGGAACGCTGCTCCTGGGAACGTTGCTGGTGTGACTGTGGCCCGATTGAGCGTTGCCCCTGGCAATGCTGCGACGGTGCTGGAGCCGGTGCGTCTGCAGCAGCCCTATCCCCATTTCAAGGTGGTGGTGCTCGACGACGACGTGAACACCTACCAGCACGTGGTGGCCTGCCTGATGACCTACATCCCCGGCATGCAGCCGGACCAGGCCTGGGCCCTGGCCAAACGGATCGATACCGAAGGTTCGGCGGTGGTGTGGTGTGGCCCGCAGGAGCAGGCGGAGCTCTACCACCAGCAACTCGGCGCCGAAGGGCTCACCATGGCGCCCCTGGAGCGGGCATGACCCGCTCAGGCCAGATCACGCGACAGCGAGGAGAGTTCCAGCAGGTTGCGTGTGTGCACCGAGCCGGTGCAGGCATCGAGCACGAAGCTCATCACGCGCCCCGGGCATACGGCCAATCCACGGATCCGGTGCCCCTGGGCCATATCAGCCTTCACCACCTGAACGGCTTCGCCTTGGTGCGAACTGAGCTGACGGGCGATGGCGGCGCGTGTCTGGTGCACGGGATGCCCTCCGAACTGTCATCGTTTTAACAGTTCCTGCCACCATTTCTCATGAAGGACACCGTTTGATGGGTCGCGTGGTGATCACCCACAGCACCTACATCGAGGGGCTGATTCCGGTGTTGCGGCGGCTCGCGGCCGGCGATGGCGTCGACACGGTCACCCCGGCGGTGATCACCCGCGTCAAAGGGCGCAGTCCAGTGCTGCGATTGAAGGTGTCAGCGCCGATCCGCGGCGGCTTCAAGCTGCTGGCGCGCAAGGGCACCACAGCCCAGGAGGTGTTCGTGGTGACCACCCTGCAGAAGGAAGCGCTGCAGTCGAGGCTGGATGGCCTCACTGAGGCCTGACCGACTGCAGGAGCTGCGGCGGGCTGTGCCGCCGTCGTGCTGGACGGATACAGGCTGTGGCGATGCAGGAATCAGGCCGGCATGAACGCCGCCGCAGCGGCCGGGGCCTTGACAGAGAAACCGGAGCCTTGACAGAGAAAAGGGTGAACCGCCGTGCCGTCTTGCCCCAGATTTCGACCTGGAAGAACCAGAGGGGCAGCCAAAGCGGGGCTTCGTTTCCAGCAGCAAGGCCGGCATACGTCACCGTCGCGACAGACCACCCACGTCGAAGAAGGAGTCAGATCAGAAAACTGTGAAAGGCAGTCACCAACACAGCAGTTCGCCCACACCCTAAGGCTTTTCCTCGGGAGGCAGCGGCCAGATCGCACGCACCTGATCGAGGCGTTCCATCGCCTCCTGCTGCCGCTGTTCCGGCTGTTGCTCGCTCAGCAGCACGGTGACGTGGCCCAGCTTGCGGCCCGGACTCGACTCCCGTTTTCCATACCAATGCACGCTGGCGCCGGGCAGCTCGGCCAGGGCGCGGCGCTGCTCCTCGTAAGTCGAGTCGGCAGTTTCAAAGCCCAGCAGGTTCACCATCAAGGCGCCCGGCACCTTCAGAGCCGTGTCGCCGAGGCCGAGGCCCTGCACGATGCGCACCTGCTGTTCGAACTGGCTGGTGACGGTGGCCTCGATCGTGTAGTGGCCGGAATTGTGGGTGCGGGGCGCCAGCTCGTTCACCTGGAGCCCGGCTGAGCCGTAGAAGAACTCCACCGACAGCACTCCGGCGTAGTCGAGTGCCGTGAGCAGAGAAGCCGCCACGTTCCGGGCACGCGCCTGAACCGCATGGCTCACAGGGGCGGGGGCGAGCACCCAGTCGCAGACACGGTTGTGCTGGTGGGTCTGCACCAGGGGGAAGGCGCGCACATTGCCGTCGCGATCCCGGCAGGCCACCAGGGCCAGTTCCTGCTCGAACGTCACGAACTCCTCGAGCAACCACTGCTCAGGCTGTACACGCTCCAGCAGGGCGGCCAGTTCCTGGTCGTCGTGGATGCAGGCGGTGCCGCGACCGTCGTAGCCGCCGGTGGCGGCCTTGGCCATCAGGGGAAAGCTGAAGCCCTCCGGCAGGTGGGGGGCGGCAGGTTCAGGCGGGTTGGCAGGCTGAAGGGTGACCGGCTGCCAGCCCCCGGCGGCGGGCCCGCCCTCTGGCTGCTGCAGCAGACCGGGCGCCAGCCCCGCGGGCGGCGCCAGCACCGCTTCGAGCGGACTCCAGCGAGGCGAGGCCAGCTGCAGGCGGCCGAGCAGTTCCCGCTGGCTCCGTTTCGACACCAGCGGCTGCAGCGCCTGCAGCCGTGGCACGAACACCACCCCCTCCGCTTCGAGCGCCGCCAGGGCGTCGAGGTTGAGCCACTCGTTCTCGAAGCTGATCGCCTGACAGAGGGCGGCCAGGGCTCGGGTGCCGGCCAGGTCGTCGACGGGGGCCAGCACCACGCTGGTGGCCAGGGCTGCGGCCGGGTCGGAGGCCTGCGGCGTCTGGACGTGAAGCTCGACGCCCAGCCGCCGCGCCGCTTCCGCCAGCATCAGGGCCAGTTGCCCGCCCCCCACCACGCCGATGCTGCCGCTCATGGTTGCTGCCCCTGATGGTGGTCCGCCGGGGCGGCCGAGCAAGCGAGCAGCCTGACATCCACCGCGTCCATGGGGGTCAGGTGAGGCTGCGGTCGCCGGCCAGCAGGTAGCGCAGCATCGAGAAGATCAGCACGATCAGGAACAGGGCCAGGCCCACGGTGCAGGCATAGCTGATCTCCAGTTCCGAGAAGGCCTGGTCGTAGACGTAATAGACGAGGGTGCGGGTGGAATCGGCCGGCCCCCCCTGGGTCATCAGGAACACCTCTTCGAACACCTTGGTGGCCGCGATCGCCGAGATCACCGCCACCAGGGTGATGTAGGGACGCAGCAGGGGCAGGGTGATATCGAGATGGCTGCGCCAGCCTTCGCTGCCATCGAGTGACGCCGCTTCGTAGAGCTCCGGCGAGATGCCCTGCAGACCGGCCAGAAAGATCACCATGTAATAGCCCAGGCCCTTCCACAGGGTGACGAGCATCACCGCCGGCAAGGCCAGCAATGGGCTGGTGAGAAAACCGATCGGTTCGAACGTGTCGCCCAGCAGGGCGGCCAACCAGCCGTTGATCAGGCCGTTTTCGGCGTACAGCCAGCGAAAGGCGATCGCCGCCACCACGATCGACACCAGCACGGGGGTGTAAAAAGCGGCCCTGAACCAGTGGATGCCCGGCAGGCTGCGGTTCACCAGCACCGCCAGCGCCAGCGAGCCGAACACGATCGGCGGCACCACACCCACCAGATAGAGAAAGGTGGTGCCCAGCACCTGAAAGAAGACCGGATCGGTGAGCAGACGGCGGATGTTGGCGAGGCCCACGAACCGCAGCGGCTCGCTCATGTCGAGGCCGGTGGCGGTGAAGCTGATCACCAGGGCCATGGCCGCCGGCACCAGCACCGATACGGCCAGCAGCAGCAGCGCCGGCGCCAGGAAGCCCCAGGGGGTGAGGCGACGGCCGAGGAGCGAAGGCGTGGGCGTGGGCGTTGCCGTGGACATTGCCGTTCCCGTGGTCGTGGCCAGACCCGGGGCCGCAGCAGGGGGCTGGCGCGGTGCGGATGGGCCGTTCATGGCGCCATTGTGGAAGATCAGCGCGCAAGGGCCACTGCCTTGGGACACCCGCAGCCGAGCGTGTCGCCGCAGGGCACCTTGCAGCCACCAGCCTCCACGCAAGGCTCCTTGCAGCCCTCAGCCTCAGCGCAGGGCGTGCTGCGCGAGGTGTTCGGTTACGAGGCCTTCCGCGGCCCGCAGCAGGCGATCGTCGAGCACGTCATCGAGGGTGGCTCAGCGCTGGTGCTGATGCCCACCGGCGGCGGGAAATCGCTCTGCTATCAGATCCCGGCCCTGTGCCGCCCTGGGCTGGCGGTGGTGATCTCGCCGCTGATCGCCCTGATGCAGGACCAGGTGGAAGCCCTGCGCCAATCAGGCGTGCGGGCGGCGGCGCTCCATTCGGCTCTGACGCCGGAAGAGAGCAGCGCCATCTGGAGAGCCTTCCAGGCCCAGACCCTGGATCTGCTCTATGTGTCGCCGGAGCGGCTGCTGGCCGGTGACCTGCTCGACCGGCTGGCGGAGCGACCGCTGGCGCTGTTCGCCATTGATGAGGCCCATTGCGTATCGCAGTGGGGGCACGATTTCCGGCCGGAATACCTCCAGCTGGCGGAACTGGCCACCCGCTTTCCCCAGGTGCCGCGGCTGGCGCTCACCGCCACCGCCGACCCGCGCACCCGCGACGAGATCGTGGCGCGGCTGGCGCTGGAGCAGGGCCGCGTGTTCACGGCCAGCTTCGATCGGCCCAACATCCGCTACCTGCTGCGTGACAAGGACGAGGCCAAGGCCCAGCTGCTGGCCTTCCTCGAGGCGCACCGCGGCGATGCCGGCATTGTTTATGCCCGCTCCCGCGCCCGGGTGGACCGCTTCGCCGCGGACCTGCGCGCCGCTGGCCATGACGCCATCGCCTATCACGCGGGAATGGAGGCACCGCAGCGCAGCGCCGCGCTCAGCCGCTTCCGTCGGGACAGCGGTGTGATCGTGGTGGCCACGATCGCCTTCGGCATGGGCATCGACAAGCCGGACGTGCGCTTCGTGGCCCACGTGGATCTGCCCAAGAGCCTGGAGGCCTACTACCAGGAAACCGGCCGGGCCGGCCGGGACGGGCTGCCGGCCACCGCCTGGATGGTGCACGGCGCCGGTGATGTGCCGCAGCTGCGGCGCTTCATTGACGACTCCGAGGCCGAGCCTTCCCAGAAACGGATCGAGCACGGAAAACTGGACGCCCTGATCAGCTTCACCGAAGCGCCTGGCTGCCGCCGTCAGGTGCTGCTGGCCCACTTCGGCGAAACGCTGGAGCAGCCCTGCGGCAATTGCGACCGCTGCCTGGAGCCCCAGGAGCGGACCGATGTGACGATCCCGGCCCAGAAGGCCCTCTCGGCGGTGTATCGCACCGGGCAGCGGTTCGGCGCCGCCCACGTGGTGGATGTGCTGCTGGGGGCCGACACGGCGCGACTGCGGGCCCTGGGGCACCACGACCTGAGTGTGTACGGCATCGGCAAGGAACTGGACCGGGGTCAGTGGCGCACCCTGCTGCGGCAGCTCACTGCCGCCGGCCTGCTGGAGCTGGTGCCCGATGGGCACGGGGGGCTGCGCTGGGGGGCCGAGGCGCAGGTGCGGCCGCTGCTGCGCGGCGAACAGCGGCTGGAGCTGCCGCTGCCACCACCACGCCAGGAGCGGCGCTCGCGGGCGCGCAGCGGCGCGCTGGGCGGGGCCGCAGGCGCAGCCGGGGCTGGGGCCGACGGGCAGGGCGCCGATTTCGAGCTGCTGCAACGGCTCAAGGACTGGCGGCGGGAACAGGCGCGTGAGCAGGCGGTGCCTCCTTATGTGGTGTTCCATGACCGGACGCTGGTGGAGTTGGCCGCGCGGCGGCCGCTCCAGATCGCGGAACTGGCGGCGATCAGCGGCATCGGCGCTGCCAAGCTGGAGCGTTACGGCAGCGCCCTGCTGACTTTGCTCAACAGCGACAGCTGAGCACCGCCGCAGGAAGCCGCGCCTTACCTTCAGCACGATCAGACCCCCCTCCGTTCGCAGGGTCTCCGCAATGACCTCCAGCCAGCCCATCAGCTTCCGATCCGACCGCACGCCTGGCCCTGGAGTGGTGGCTGGGACGCCGCTGCGCACGATCGAGGTGGCGCTGGCCAGCAATCCCTACACGGTGCGGATCGGTGAAGGGGCGCTGGAGGCGCTGGGTGGACTGCTGGAGGAACGGGGCTTCACGGCTGGCACCCAGGTGCTGCTGGTCACCAATCCTGAGGTGGATCACCACTACGGCGCCAGGGTGCTGGCCAGCCTGCAGCGGCACGGCTTCCACACCACCCGGCTGGTGATCGCCGCGGGGGAAGAGCAGAAGACCCCCGCCACCGTTTCCCAGATCCACGACGCGGCCTACGCGCAGCGACTGGAGCGGCGCTCGCTGGTGGTGGCGCTGGGTGGCGGTGTGGTGGGTGACATGGCGGGCTTCGCTGCCGCCACCTGGCTGCGCGGCATTCCCGTGGTGCAGGTGCCCACCACACTGCTGGCGATGGTGGATGCGGCGATCGGCGGCAAGACCGGCGTGAACCACCCCGGCGGCAAGAACCTGATCGGTGCCTTTCACCAGCCGGAGCTGGTGCTGGTGGATCCCGCCACACTGGCCACCCTGCCGGAGCGGGAGTTCCGTGCCGGCATGGCGGAGGTGATCAAGTACGGGGTGATCGGTGACCCGATTCTGTTCGCTGATCTGGAGTCGGCGGCGGACCTCTCCAGCCTTGAGGCGATCGGGCCGGCCCGCCTGCAGCGGCTGCTGCAGCGCTCGGCTGCGGCCAAGGCGCGGGTGGTGGCGGCCGATGAACGGGAGGGCGGCCTGCGGGCGATCCTCAACTACGGCCACACCCTCGGCCACGTCGTGGAAACGCTGTGCGGCTACGGCACCGTGATCCACGGCGAAGCGGTGGCGATGGGGATGGAGGCCGTCGGGCAGCTGGCTTTGGCGATGGGCCTGTGGAAGCCCGTCGACCAGGAGCGCCAGCGGGCGGTGATCGCCAAGGCCGGCCTGCCGCTGGCCCTGCCGCCGCTGGACGTGGAGGCCGCGATGCAGACCCTGCAGAGCGACAAGAAGGTGAACCAGGGGCAGCTGCGCTTCGTGCTGCCCACCGGCATCGGCCATGTGGTGATCCGCAACGACGTGGATCCGGCCCTGATCCGCCAGCTGCTGGCCGGCGCCCTCTGAGCGGCGACCGCGGCGACCGCGACACTGGGCACTGCGGCAGCCTGGCTCAGGCGCTCGGTGGTGAACTGTGCGGTTCGCCGGCCTGCGCCAGCAGCATCCGCACCATCAGCGAGAGCGTCTGGCGGTTGCCGCCCGCGGAACGCCAGGCCTCCAGCCACACCTGCAGCGGTGCGGATTTGTTGCTGCTGCCCGTTCCGTTGCTGCTGCCCGTTCCGTTGCCGCTGCTGCCGGCGCCGTTCGCAGCGCCTGGTTCTGCCGAGAGGCGCGCCAGGAAGGCGGCGGCATCGTCGAGGCAGGAGGTTCCCTTGCCGAAGCCATCAAGGCGGGGATCAAGGGCCGCCAGCAGGGTTTCCAGCTGCTGGCGGTTCAGCGGCGGCAGCTGGGGCGCACCATCGTGGCCATCATTGAACAAGGGAATGCCGTGAAACGCTGACCAAGCATCGCGGCAAACCTGTCAAAACGTCACGGTTTCTGGCGGGTGAACAGTCCCAACCCGTTGCGATCGAGGTTACCGACCCACACGGTCGTGGGCATTCCGCCGGCCCCGGCCTGAAACGTGACCGCCGCCGGGCCGAAGGCGTTCTCGCCGCGGGGTTGGTAGGAGAAGGTGTTGGCGCTCACCGGCGTGAGTGGGAAGCGCTGCGGCTCCGGGCCGATCAGCAGCTCAAGGCCGTCGGCCCCGCGGCGGATGTCGAGCGGCCCGAAGTAGTCGTTGCGGTAGCGGCCCACGTAGCGCTCCAGGGGCAGCGGCGGCACAACCACAGCAGGGGCCACCACGGCGGGGTAGTCCTGCTGGCTCATGCTCTTGAAGATGCCCTGCAGCAACGGGAGGTAGTCACGGCTGACCTCCCCTTCCACGGCCAGATCCAGAAAGCTGAGCGCCACCGCTTCCGGCAGGCCCACCGGTTGGCCGTTGGTGAGCACCACGATGCCGAGCTTTTCGGCAGGCAGCAGATACACAGCCGTGGCGGCACCGAGGAAGAAGGCACCGGAGTGGGAGAGCTGCACCAGCCCTGACCCGTGCTTGCCCACATTCCAGCCGAGTCCATAGAGCCCGGCCGCATCGGTGGCTGGATCCGCCGGTGGGGTGCTGATCACCTGCGGGCGATGGGTTTCGGCCAGAGCGGCGGCCTGCAGCACGGGCTTGCCGGCAAAGCGGCCGCCGTTGAGCTGCAACCGCAGCCAGCTGCCCATGTCCCGCACTGACGCGCTCACCCCGCCAGCGGGAGATTCCGCATCGGCATCGCGGTCGAAGTGCGCCACCCAGCCCTGAGCGGTGGGCACATGCAGGCGGGCACGGTTGGCGTCAGCGATCAATGCGGCATGGCTGGAGGTGGTGCGCGTCATACCCAGCGGCTTGTAGAGCCGCTCACGCGAGATCTCCTCCCAGCTGGAGCCACCGGCGCGGGCAGCCGCCTCCGCCGCGGCGGTGAAGCCGAAGTTGGTGTAGGCGTAGTCGGCCCGGAAGCGGTTGTCGGTGGGCAGGAAACGCAGCCGGGCCAGGATGGTGTTGCGATCGAAGCCGAGATCCTCCAGGTCGTCGCCGGCATGATCAGGCAGACCGCTGCGGTGCGAGAGCAGATCGCGGAGGGTCACATCAGGCGCCGTGCCGGCCGGGCCGATGCGGGCCTCAGGCAGGGTGCGCAGCACCGGATCGTCCCAGCCCACCACCCCATCCCCCACCAGGGCCGCCACGACGGTGCTGGCCACCGGTTTGGAGAGGGAGGCCAGCTGGAACATCGTGTCCGGATCGACCGCTCCTGCTTGCCCGGCCGTGCGCACGCCGTAGCCGCGCAGAAACACCAGTTGATCGTTGTGCACCACCGCGATCGCCATGCCCGGCACGCCGGTGCGGCGCTGCATGGACGTGGCCAGGCCATCGAGGCGCGCCAGGGCGGCAGCGAGGGATTGTGGGGTGACCCGCTGGGCTGCTGCTGCTGCCCGGGCCGTGGGAGCCGCGGCGAAGCCGGTGGCGAGGCTGGCGGCCAGCAGGGCGGCACCCATCAGCAGGCGGGGGAGGCGGGACGTGACCGGCACCGGGGCTTTGGCAGTACGGCCGGAAGCTAAGTCCGCTGCTCCTGTCTGGCCCGGCAAGAGGTGTGCAGATGGTCTCGGGCAGCAGATCAGGGCTGCGGTGGCCGGGCGGGAGCGCGGTCGCCGGCCGAGGGCGCGGGGCCAGCCAGCGGGCATACTCGTAGGGGACCAGCATTTCACGGTGGTGGTGCCTTCGGGCAGGGGTCTCGGGTGGTGGTTCACCTGAGACCTTTCCATTGTGTGGGGTTCGCCTGGTCCACCCGGACCCTGAGGGGACGGCTGGCTTGCCGCGGAGCCTGATGGGCCGGCTGGCTCGGGCTCGAGCCTGGAGGAGAAACGGAGCCTGGAGGCAGCTCAGTCGGCTCTGCTGGATGTGATGAGGCTGGTGGGGTCGAAGGCTGGCTGTGGCGAGTCTCGTCTGTTCTGGTCTGGGTCTGGCTGGTGTGGTTGGGGGCTGGCTGGGTGACAGGCGGACAGCAGTGAACGCTCTGCCGATGCTCAATCAACGGCGTTGACGCATCGCGAAGACAAACGGGGGCAACGAGCGGACACTGGGTGATCTGCAGAGGCGCGCGGGGTGGAAGGTGTTGGTTTTCGTCCGAATCCAGTGACATTCAGCCGAAGGACGTTGAACAATGACAAAGACAGTGGCGTGCAGTGGGGTGTGTGCAGCCAAGTGCCTGTAAACGGGAGCATGCAACCAGGAGCCTGTAGCCAGGAGCGTGCAACTAGATGTGTGAAGCCAAGGAACTGCAGCTGGGTGCCTGCAGTTCGGTGCGTGCAGCTGGGTGCAAGCAGCCAAGGGCCTGATGCCAAGGCCTGCAACATGCGCCGCTGCCTGCAGCGTCAATGCTGAAGCGCCCTACATTCAAGGTCTTCCCTCCACGCAGACATGGCCGCCAAGCCCAAGCAGGATTTCCTGCTGTTTCTGATTGGTGGTGCCTTTTTCGCCGCCGGCATCTTTCTGTTCACCAATCAGGTGATGGTGGGATCGGCGTTGCGGTTCTCCGGCAGCGGTTTCGGAGGTCGCACGTTCGGCGGGGGATTCGGTGGAGGCTTCAGTGGGGTGGTGGCCCAGGGGGTGGGTGAGGGCTTCGGTCTGCTCGTGTTGCTGCTGGGCATCGGCGTCTGTCTGCTGTTCTCCGGCACCTACCGACGGGCCGGCTGGTTTCTGGTGTGGGCGTCATCAGCAGCCGTGGGCGTGGGGGTGCTGCACAGCCTCTTCATCAGCTTCCGCCCCACCACGCTCTGGAGCCTGGCCACGATGGTGGTGATGATCGCCGCCGGCGGTGGCCTGATGTTCCGCTCCCTCTCCAGCTATGCCGGCGAAGGGAGCAGCCGCAGGTCCCAAGACGATGGGCGCGATGCTTCCGGAGACTCCACCGCCGACGACCTTGCCGCCGCCGAAC
Source organism: Sphingobacterium thalpophilum (assembly GCA_943367595.1). Classification (GTDB taxonomy): domain Bacteria; phylum Cyanobacteriota; class Cyanobacteriia; order PCC-6307; family Cyanobiaceae; genus MW101C3. The sequence continues at coordinate 28,055 of CALRJS020000028.1, read as the reverse complement.
GGGAACTGGAACGTCTGCGCCGGGAGCTGGAGCGCGCAGGCAAGCGCTGAATGCCAGCACGGACATGGCCCCACCACCCCGACAGGAACCGTGCTTCTCAGCCACAGCAATGGAAGGATGAATCAACGGGTGGCCTGATCAGCTTGAGAGCTTTCCAAGGCGACTGATCGACTGAAGACCCAAACAATTGATGCCCCGATCTCCTGAGGAACAGATCACGTAGAGCCCGTTCAACTTGAAGCCTGTTCACCTCGAAGCCCGATCAGCTGGAGTTCCGATCAACCGGAAGCCTGATCAACTGGAAGCAGAGGTGTAAAAGCGGAGGGCATACCGCCAGATGGCGCGGCTGATGACGAGGCAGGTGGCGGCCACTGCCACGCTGGCGACCATCCAGTTGCCCGACGCCCGCCCCAGCACCGCTTCGGCCGGCACCGTGGTGAGGAAGGCCACCGGCAGCACGAAGGTGAAGAAGGCCCTCAGGCCCGCCGGGTACACGCTCACCGGATAGCGGCCGGCCACCAGGGTGCTGCGCAGCACTTCGGTGGCGTTCCAGACCTTCACGAACCAGATGCTGGTGGCGGCGATCACGAACCAGAGGCTGTAGAGGATGGCGGCGCTGGCCAGCAGCAGCACTGCAGCGGCTGCGACCGTGTCCGGCCCCAGCACCGCACCGGCGCGCAGGGCGGCCACCAGGATCAGACCGGCACCCATCACCATGCCCGGCAGCCCCCAGGGGGAGAAGGTGCGCAGGGACAACCAGAACTGGCTGTCGATCGGCTTGAGCAGCACGAAGTCGAGGGTGCCGTTCTGCACGTGGGTGACGATCGTGGACAGGTTGGGCTGGAACAGGGTGCTGGTGAGGCCTTCCAGCAGGGTGTAGAAGCCCAGCACTACCAGCGCCGCCTCCCAGCTCCAGCCGCCCAGGTTCTGGCCTGGCCCGTAGAGCAGCGAGAGCACGAACAGGCTGCCGGCCAGGTTGCCCACCTCGGCGAGCAGCTCCAGCACGAAGTTGGCGGGGTATTCCATTTCCGCCGCCAGCGCATGCGCTCCAGAACTGGGCGAGGGTGTGCAGGTAGCGGTGCATCAGGCCCCCATGGCCGAATACCGCCGGATACCGACGCGCCAGAGCAGCAGAAACAGCAGCAGGAACAGGCCGCTCCAGAGCGCCAGGCCCAGGAAGCCCGCCGCCAGGTTGACCTCCGCTCCCATCAGCACGCGGGCGGGGAAAGCGATTGTGTAGGGGAACGGGGTGGCCAGCGCGAAGGCGCGCACGCCCGGCGGAAAGGTTTCCAGCGGCGCCACCAGGCCCGAGAGGAACAGATAAGGAATCAGCAGCAGCCGCTCCAGAGCCAGCGCCCGCTCGCTCCAGAAACAGGCCATGGCGATCACCCCCTGCAGCAGAAAGCGCAGGATGAACGCCGACACGGTGGCCAGCACCCCCCAGAACACGTCGGCGGGATGGGGCCACCACAACAGGCTCGGCTGCAGCAGGAACAGCAGCGCCAGCAGGGCCGCCACGAACGGCACACGCGTGACCTGCTCGGCCACGTGGGCGGCCAGGTAGCGCCAGAACGGATGCAGCGGTTGGAGCAGGTAGGGCGAGAGCCGTCCCTGCAGGTTGTCTTCCTCGAAGACATGAATCACCCACACCACCGTGAACTGGCGCACCACGAAGGCCGCCAGGAAATAGCGCGTGAGCATCGCCGGCGTGAAGCCTGCCGCCGCGCCGGCTCCGGATCCACTCCAGACGCCGAGCATGATCAGCGGCAGCACCCCGGAGAGCGCCCACAGCGCGATCTCGGCGCGGTACTCGAGCATGTAGGCGTACTGGGTGCTCAGCAGCACCCGCGCCAGCGGCAGCACTGGCCTGGTGCGGGGTTCAGGCGGCACTGTCATCCACCGTCCCCCGCTCGAACAACCCACCGATGATCTGCTCGATCGGCGGGTCGCTCACTTCCAGATCCACCACGGCGAACCGCTCCAGCAACTGAGCCACGCTGCCGGTGAGCTGGGCCGACGGCACCCGCAGGCACACCTGATTCCCCTGCAGTGATTCCACCGTTCCATGGCCGGCGAAAGCGGAGGCGGGCTGGGGCACATTCAGCTCCAGCCGCACCAGCCGGTAAGGCGCCAGCTGCTCGCTCAACCCCTCCAGGCGGCCGTCATAGAAGAGCCGGCCCTGGTGAATCAGCAGCACCCGCTCACACAGGGCGGTGATGTCGCCCATGTAGTGGCTGGTGAGCAGCACGGTGGCGCCGGTGCGGCGGTTGTAGTCGGCGAGGAAATCACGCACCCGGGCCTGGGCGTTCACATCGAGCCCGAGCGTGGGTTCATCGAGAAACAGCACGGCGGGGCGGTGGAGCAGGGCCGCCAGCAGCTCGGCTTTCATGCGCTGGCCCAGCGACAGCTTCCGCACCGGGCGCGTCAGCTCCTCCCCCAGCTCGAGCATGTCGGCCAGTTCGGCGATGCGGCGGCGCGCTTCGGGCGGGGTGAGGCCGTAGACCGCCGCATTGACCCGAAACGAATCGAGCGGCGGCAGATCCCAGATCAGCTGCTGCTTCTGCCCCATCACCAGCGTGATCTGGTGCAGGAAGGCGGCCTGGCGCCGTTTCGGTTCGTGCCCCGCCACCCGCACCCTGCCGGCGGTGGGGTGGATCAGGCCGGTGAGCATCTTCAGGGTGGTGGTCTTGCCGGCGCCGTTCGGCCCCAGGAAGCCGACCATCTCGCCGGGGGCGATCGCGAACGACACCCCGCTCACGGCGGGCACATCCCGATGGCGGCGGCGCACAAAGTGGCGCAGGGTGCCGGCCATGCCGGGCTGCTTGTCTGCCACCCGGTAGGTCTTGCTGAGCTGCTCGGCCTCGATGATCACCGGCAGCATTGGAGTGGCAGGAGTTGACGCCACGGAGATGCGAGCGGCAGTGGAGGGTTCACGGCTGGGTCAGGCGTCTTCAGGCAGCAGCACCGTGGTGTGCAGGCTGTCCTTGCCCAGATCGCTGGTGATCACCCACACCTGGAGCCCACGACCGAGGTTGAACACGCTGCGCAGGCCGCCTTGCTGGCGGTAAGCGGCCAGGGTGTTGTCGCGGGCATCGCGGGCGTCCACATCCCCCCAGTCGCCGCGGCGATGGCGGGCCACCAGGCGCTGCAGGGTTTCCGCATCCACCCATTCGCGCACAACAGGGTCGACATCGACCGGACCGATGGCGAGACGGGCGGACAAGGGCGGCTCCACAAGGGGGCGAAGGCTGTTCAGCGTAAGGGGGCTGGAGGGGCAACCAAGGGGGCGAAGTGCGGCAGATTCAGGCTGAGGTGTGGCCTCGCGCACGGGCTTGAGCGTGGTCTGGGGCACTGGCTTGTGCGTGGTGTGGCGCACGGGCTTGGCCTGCCTGGCTGCAGGGCTTCTGGCAGCAGAGGAGGCCCATCTGCCGGGTGTGGGCAAGCCGCCTGGAGGGGATCCGCAGAGCACCTGGAGGCCAGCTGGGCAGAGTGCCTGGAGGTGGTGGTGGGCGGATCCTTCCGGAGGCCATACGCAGAGCTGCTGGAGGCAGTGCGCAGAGTGCCTGGAGGTGGTGGGCAGGCCGCCTGGAGCTGGTTCACAGAGCATTGGATGGCCAGTTGGGCAGACCGGCCGCAGAGCTTCTGGAGGTGAGCCTGGACGATCGGGAGAAGGTGAAGGCTTCTTTCGTTTGTTTAAGGGATCAGAAGTTAGCGGCCTTTTTTTGTTCTGCTCTTAAAGTTGTGCGAGCCAACAGGTGCTGATTCAGGGATTCTGACACCAAAGATTCCGACCGAGATCTTCTGCTTGAGGACTTTTATGCCAGGAATTCTGGCTGAAGAATTCTCATCAATGGGGTCAGGTCCAGGGATTCGGATCTGTGGCTTTCTCCCTTCGCTGACCGTTTCACCATGGCACTGCTTCAGGCGCCCTCGCTGGGAATCGAAAGGTTCGAGAACGACAGGAACAAACAGAGTTGGTCGCAGGCCTCTGACGACGACAACACCACGATCATCCGGGCGGTGTATCAGCAGGTGCTGGGCCACCAGTATGTGATGGCCAATGAGCGCCTCACCGGGGCCGAATCGCTGTTTCGCAATGGCTTCCTGAGTGTGCGCGAGCTGGTGCGCACCGTGGCCAAGAGCGGTCTGTACCGCGAGCGCTTCTTTGAGAACTGCAACCCCTACCGCTTCATCGAGCTGAACCACAAGCACCTGCTTGGCCGCGCGCCGCAGAACCGCGCCGAGATGCTGCACCACTTCACGATCCTGCAGGAAGAGGGTTTCGATGCCGAAATCGACTCCTACATCGATGGCGATGAATACCAGCAACGCTTCGGGCAGGACACGGTTCCCTACCTGCACGGCTGGGATTATTCGGCAGGTCATGAAGGCCGCCAGTTCTCCTGGCTGATGCAGCTGGCCCGTGGCGCGGCGGCCTCGGTGAAAGGCGACCCCTCCGGCACCCAGTTCCGCCTCGGCAAGGCCCTGCACCAGGACCGGGCTGTGCCGGTGCGGGGCTCGATGGGCCGGGTGGTGATCGTGTCCACCGAAGGGCCCTTCAAGGCACAGGTGAGCTCCGCCACCAACCTGTTCAACGACGACGACTGGGGCAGCGGCCGCCGGGCACCGTCGCAGGAGCACCGGGCGGAGGCCCTGCGGGTATCGGCGGGGAATCGCTCCACCAGCGGCAGCGGCGGCCGGGTGGTGACCATCTCGGCCACCGGCATCGTCGACAACGACTATGTGCGCACCAGCGCCTACGTGCTGCGGGTGCCCTACTCGCGCATGAACGAAGCCCTTCGACGGGTGCAGCGCCTTGGTGGCCGGGTTACCGATGTGTCGGTGAGCTGAAGCCCCGGCCACGGAGCACTGCCGGGAGCGGGTGGGGCTGCGGCCCTGCCCGCCATCCGGCAGCTCCAAAGGCGCCTCGACCAGGCACCGCCAGCGCCGATTCGGGTGCTGCCGGCGACTCTGGAGTGGGTGCTGGTCTGGAGCTGGAGGAGCTTGTGCGGGTGCCGCTGAGGAAGCTGGCACGGCCGCCTTGATGGGGCTGGTTATGGAGCAGGAGCTTGTGCGGGTGCCGCTGGTCGAGCTGGCGCCAGTGCCGGTGGCGGGGCTTCAGGGGATGGCGGTGCCGGAGACAGACTCGAAGCACCGGCGGGCCGGCGGGGCTGGGGGCTGCCCACCCCGAGCGATTCCAGCAACTGGTTGATGCGGCGCGTCAGCAGACGTACCTCCTCGAGCGTGTCCACGAGCGGCGGGTGGGCCTCGCGCATCAAGCCCAGCGCTTCCTCGGTGGCCTGGCGGGCCGCGCTGCCGGTGGCGTCGATGCGCCGGGCGGTGCTCTCGTACACCTGCAGGGTCTGGCGGGTGGTCGCAGCGGTTCGGCCTGTCTCCAGCTCCAGCCGGCGGCTCAGGCGCTGGAGGTCGAGCAACGTGCTGCGGAAGCTGCCCACGGCCCCCGGCACATCACGCTCCGCCATGCGCGCCGTGCCCTCGAGGGCGCGGTTGAGCTTGATCCGGGTGGTGCCGATCTCCTCGAGCAGCTGGGCCAGATCGGCCGACGCACGAAAGGGAATCAGCAGGTCGCGCCGCGGCGTTTCTTCTCCGGGGGAAAGGACGTCGGGGGTGAGGGCGATCTGGCTGGCACCGATCAAGCCCTCCTGGTAGCGCTCGGCATAGCTGTCGGGGCCGATCAGCCGCCGGTAGCGGTCGGCGATGCGCAGGTCGACGGCCACCGTGCCATCGCCGGCCAGCGTGACCCGTTCCACCCGCCCCACCCGGTATCCCGCCACCGTGACATTCACCCCCGGCCAGATACCACTGGCATCGGTGGTGCGGAAGCGCACCCCGAAGCTGCTGGTGAGCCAGCTCTGCTGCTGAACGGCGGCGCCCACCATCCACGCGCCCAGCAGCACGGCCCCCACGGGCACGGCCCAGCTCAGCGCGGTGGCCAGCCCCTCCAGCGGGCCATCGAACCGCCGACGGGGTGGGGCGGAATCGCTCGCAGGAGGTTCGGCTGGTGGCTGAATCTGTGGATCCAGTGGCCCCTGCGCTGGCCGTGGGGTCTGTGGTGAGGCCGGTTGGGGGTTGGAAGAACTCATGGCAAGCCCAGGGCCGCGGGGGGAAGGACGGTCAGCCAGAGGGCTTCCAGCGCCACCACGCCGAGCGCGCAGCACACGATCGCCAGACTGATCAGGTTGGGCAGGCGCTCCGGATGGCGGCGGCTCCGCTTGCCGATGGCATGGGCCAGGCAGGCGGAAGCGGCCGCGAACACGGCGGTGCGAACCATGGCCGACCCCAGCCGCTCCGGCGTGAGCGTGCCAAGAAAGAGCGGCAACTGTTCGGCCAGATCCGGCCGGGGAGAGAGCAACACGCTGGCCAGCACCACCGCCACCAGGAAGTAGGGCAGCAGCAGCAGCGAACCCAGCATCGCCGTGGCCACCCGGGCCCCGAGCAGGTGGCGGCCCACAGAGGGCTGGATCCGGCCGGCGAGCTGCACCCGCTGCGGCACGCAGCACCCGATCCAGATCAGGTTGACCACCAGCGGCGCCACGATCTGGACGTTCGCCAGCGTGGTGGTTTCGAGTGCGAAGGGCGTGCTCAGGCGCAGCGGCTCCAGCAGCCACTGCGTCACGAAGGCGCCGATGGCGCCGCCCAGCACCACCGCCAGCGGCGCCGCCCCCACCACATCCCGCCGTAATTGCTGCAGCATCCAGGGGCGCAAGCGTCTGGGAGCCTAGGCACGGCTGGCGGATCGGCCCCACCTCGCCCATGCTTTCGACACCGCCTCCCGGTTGATGCCATGCCCCCCTCGCTCAACCGTCGCCAGTTCCTGGGTCTGGGCGGCCTGGGGCTGGCGGGTCTGGCCTTCGGCGCCCTGCGCGGTGTGGCCGCGGAAACGGCCAGCCGTCTGCCGGCCGGGCTGAGCCTGCCGCCCCGCGGAGATCTGCGCGTGGTGCTGATCGGCGATCTGAACGCCAGCTACGGCTCCACCACCTACATCGAGCAGGTGCACCGGGGGGTGGCCCTGATCCCTTCCCTGCAGGCCGATCTGGTGCTCTGCGCCGGCGACATGGTGGCGGGTCAGAAGGCCAGCTTGAGCAGCGCGCAACTGCAGGCGATGTGGGCCGGCTTCGATCGCTCCGTGCTGGTGCCGTTGCGCCGCGCCGGCCTGCCGTTTGCGCCGGCGATGGGCAACCACGATGCCTCCAGCCTGCGCCAGGGGGACGGCTACCTGTTCGCACGCGATCGGGCCGAGGCAGAACGGTTCTGGGCGCGGCAGAAACAGGCGCTCGGTCTGACGTTCGTGGACGGCAGCGGCTTTCCGTTCTTCTATTCCTTCCGTCAGCAGGATCTGTTCGTGCTGGTGTGGGACGCCTCTTCGGCGGTGGTGCCGGCGGAACAGGTGCGCTGGGCCGACCGCAGCCTCAGTTCCGCGGCGGCCCGCGCGGCGCGGCGGCGGCTGGTGGTGGGGCACCTGCCGTTGCAGGCAGTGGCCCAGGGGCGCGACAGCGCCGGCAACGTGCTTCGCGATGCCACCAGCCTGCGTCAGCTGATGGAACGCCACGACGTGGCGGCCTACATCAGCGGCCACCACCATGCGTTTTTCCCCGGCCGGCTGGGAGAGCTGGATGTGATCGCGCTGGGGGCGCTCGGCAGCGGTCCACGCCGCCTGCTGCAGAGCAGCGCCGCTCCCTTTCAGACGCTCACCGTGCTCGATCTGCCGCGCCGGGGCGGCCGGCCGCTGAGCACCACGATCAACCTGCGCACGCTGCGGGCGGTGGCGCCGCAGACGCTGCCGCGGCAGCTGGTGGACCGCCAGGGGCGGGTGCTGCCTCGAGCAAGTTGATGCGGTAGAGCACGTCTTCCAGCGCATCGGCGGCGCTGATCGCGGCGTAGCGCTGGGGGGTGTCGGGTCCGCAGCAGCAGGGCAACGGCTGCAACACGGTGCTGGGCCGGGCGTGGCAGAACTGCACCACGCTGAGGCGCCCGCCGGCAGCCACAGGGGGAGTTTCGGCGGCAGCGCTCGGCGCGGCCTCGCAGGCAGCCACCGGCGGGGCGACCACCCGGTGCCAACCGGCGGGGATGTGGCCGTTGCTGAGCCGCTCCAGCATCAGGCCGCTGTTGATGATCACCCGGCCATCCGGCGGCAGGGCCTCGACCCACTCCCCCTCCACCAGCACCTGCAGACCCGGGGCAGTGGCTCGCGGCAGGGCCGTGATCAGGTTGATGTCGGCGTGGGGGGCGGCCCAGAGGTGAGGGCCTGAAGGCGCTTCGGCCATCGGCGGATAGCGGATGGCGCGGGTGAGGGTGGGGGCGTCTTCGACGACGGCATCGAAGAAGCCTTCGGCGGCTCCTAAACCCACGGCGATCACCCGCAGGAAGCGGCGTTGCAGTTCGGCGATCGCCGCGTGGAACTCCTGCAGCACTTCGCTCAGCCCCGGCACCGCCGCTTCTGGCAGCAAGGGATCGGGATACTGGAGCGGAAAGCGCCGCCGCAACGGGTGCGCCAGGGGCAGCGGCGCCGCCCAGTTGAGCATCTCCTTCCAATCGGCATGGCTGTGGCCGGCGGCGGTTTCCACCAGCAGGCCCGTGTAGCCCGTCTGGCCGCTGGCGCCGCTGGCCACGAAGCGCTGTTTGACCGCAGGCTCAAGCGCGAAGAAGCGGCCCAGCAGGCCGTAGGCGGCATCGAGCAGATCGGTGGAGAGATCGGCGCGGGCATAGACAAAGCCGGTGGCCAGGCTGCGCCGCACCCCCTCCACCACTCCGGCCCGGGCGGCACGGCTGCCCTTTTCAAAGGCCAGCAGATCGACGTCGAGGATGGCGCTGCTCATCGCACGGGTTGGGATGGCAATGGTGGTGTCATGCCGCCGCCGCTTCCTGGCCGGCGTCCGGTCCGCCGGCGAGCGGAGCAGTGGCTGGCCCGCTCGCCAGTGCCAGGCCCTGGGCGCGGGCCAGCCCCACATCGACGCCGATGTGCTGATCAGGGCGGCCGGTGATCAGCAGCGCGCGCCGCTGGCGGGTGGCGATCTGCCACAGCCAGCGGCTCAGCAGGGTGATGCGGTTTTCGGTGTCGGGGATGAAGGCCAGATGGGCCAGCCCCCACAGCAGCCAGCCCGGGAAGCCCGTGACCCGCACGCCGCGCAGATCCGCCACCGCATACATCGGCCCGATCACGGCCATGCTGCCCAGATCCATCCAGCGGAACGGGGCGCTGGCCTGGCCCGCCAGCTGGTTGAGGATGTCCTTCGCCACCCAGGCGCCCATCTGCACCGCCGGACCGGCCATGCCAGGCAGGGGGGCGCCGTCGCTGGTGTGGCTGTAATGGCAGAGATCTCCGATCACACGCACCTCCGGGTGGCCGGGCAGGGAGAAATCAGGCTCCACCTGCACCCGTCCGCCCCGGTCCACACTGCAGCCGCTCTTCTCGGCCAGCAGGGCGCCGAGGCGGGAGGCGCGTACACCGGCGGTCCAGCAGATCGTGGCCGCCTCCAGCGGTTCGGTGCCATCTTCTCCTTCGAGCTGCCCCATTCCTTTAAGCCGCACCCTGCCCGGCTCGATCGCCGCCACCATCGTGTTCAGCCGCAGTTCCACGCCCTGGCGGCGCAGGTAGCCGGCTGCCGCCGCTGACAGGCTCGGATGCATCACCGGCAGCACCCGGTCGACCGCATCCACCAGCAGCACGCGACAGGCCTCGGGGCGCAACTGCTTGAAATCGCGGCGGATGGCGGAATGCATCAGCTCGATCAAGGAGCCGGCCAGCTCACAACCGGCCGGGCCAGCCCCCACCACCACGGCGGTCTGCAGGAAGCGACGGCGCTGCGGATCGGGGGTCTGCTCCGCCTCCTCCAGGGCCATCAGCAGACGCCGGCGGATCTCCTGGGCGTGCTCGAGGATCTTCATCGGCGGTGCCAGCGGCCGCCACTCCTCATGGCCGAAGTAGGCGGAACCCGAGCCACAGGCCAGCACCAGCTGGTCGTAGGCGTAGTGATGGCCGTTGAACAGCAGCGTGCGGGCGTCGAGGTCCACATCGGTGACCTCGCCCAGCAGCACCTGCACGTTGGGCGCCTGGCCCACCATCTGGCGCAGCGGTGACGCCACATCCGCCGCCGATACCAGGCCCGAAGCCACCTGATACAGCAGCGGCTGGAACAGGTTGAAATTGCGCTTGTCGATCAGGGTGACCCGCACCGGCCGGTTGGCCAGGGCCTGGCATACCCGCAGACCGGCGAAGCCACCACCCACCACCACCACGTGGGGGGCCCCGGCGAGCCGCTCGGCTGGGGGATCGAGTTCGAGGAAGAAGCGTTCCGGCGCCATGGATCCGGCCGCTCCAACGGGATGTCAAGTTTCTTGTAGCGAGGCCACAGGCCCATGGCTGTGCCCGTTGCTGCATCGGGCCCATGCCGGTGGTGCCGGCGAGACAGCAGGCAGGAGTTGCGGCAGGGTGGAGGGATGATCCGCACACTGCTCAACATCCTCTGGTTCGTGCTGGGGGGCTTCCTGATGGGGGTCGGCTGGTGGCTGGCCGGCCTGGTGGCGGCGATCACGATCGTGGGGCTGCCCTGGGCGCGCGCCTGCTTCGTGATCGGCAACTTCTCCTTCTGGCCGTTTGGCCAGGAGGCCGTGAGCCGCCGTGAACTCACCGGTCGCACGGATTTCGGCACCGGCCCGCTGGGCCTGGTGGGCAACATCGTCTGGTTCGTGCTGGCGGGCTGGTGGCTGGCCCTCGGCCACCTCAGCTCCGCGCTGGCCTGCTTCGTGACGATCATCGGCATTCCCTTCGGCATCCAGCACATCAAGCTGGCCCTGATCGCCCTGGCCCCGATCGGCATGCAGGTGGTGCCGAGCGGCTCCAGGCATTGAGGGAGCAGCGATCAGGCCGGCCAGGCGGTCTGAGGCTGTGGCCGCGGCGCTGGCGCCAGGCCTGGCTGGGTCTGCTGCTGGGCGTGCTGCTCCTGGTGTGGCCCGGCCTGGGCCCGGCCCTCAGCCCTGCGGGCGCCGACACCCAGGCCAGCCGCCAGAGCCAGGTGCCGTGGGCGTATGTGCAGGGCGACGGCCGCCAGTTGTTTCAGGTGTGGGCGTCGAATGACTTCACGGCCGAGCAGCGGGTGGAGCCGGTGAACGAGGTGCTGCAGCGGGCACTGGATGCGCGCCGCACCCCGCCGATCGCCGTGATCGAGCGCAACGGCCTGCCCGTGATCAGCATCGAGGCCAAGCCGCTGCTGACGGTCACCCGCCGCGACACCACTGAGGGTGTGAGCACGCAGGAGATGGCCGAACGCTGGCGGGTGCAGCTGGAGCAGGCCCTGGCGCGCGGCCGTCAGGAACGGGAGCCGGCCACCATCCAGCGCCAGGCGCTGCTGAGCCTGGCGCTGGTGGCGGCGGCTCTGCTGCTGCAACGGCTGCTGCAGCTCCTGTTCCGGCGGCTCTTCCCGCTGGCCTGGGTGGAGCCGCCCCCACCCACCGCCAGCGGCTACAGCGAACTGAGTTCCCGTTTCCTGCCGCGCGCGCTGCTGCGTGCCCTGCAGGCTGTGGTCTGGTTTGTGGCGCTCACCCGCAGTCTGGGCATGTTTCCGGTGACGCGGATCTGGATGGAGCGGTTGCGGGTGGCCCTCACCGACAGCCTGGCGTCACCGTTTCTGCCTCTGGGGCAGCGCAGCTATTCGGTGCTCGACGCGATCGTGTTGATTGCGTTGTTCGTGCTGCTGGCGAAAGCGCTGGGTTGGCTGCAGAAGCTGCTGCGCGTGCGGGTGCTGGCTTACACCGGCATCGGCAGCGGCTCGCAGGCGGCGATCGGCTTCAGCGTGCAATACGTGCTGCTGTTCATCGGCACCCTGGTGCTGCTGCAGCTGTGGGGCCTCGACCTCAGCTCGCTCGCCCTGTTCGCCAGTGTGTTCGGTGTGGCCCTGGGCCTTGGGCTTCAGGGCATCACCAAGAACTTCATCAGCGGCCTGATCATCATTTTCGAGCGGCCGATCGAGGTGGGTGACTTCGTGGAGGTGGGCGATCTGCAGGGCACCGTGCGACGCATCAGCCTGCGCTGCACAGAGGTGGTCACGCTCAATCGCGTGTCGATCATTGTGCCGAATTCGGAATTTCTTGAATCCCAGGTGGTGAACTGGAGCCACGGCAGCCCCACCTCCCGCCTGACCCTGCCCGTGGGTGTGGCCTATGGCGCCGACTGCGAAGCGGTGCGCAGCGCTCTGGTGGAAGCCTGTGAGGGCTATGCAGGAATCCTGCAGGATCCGCCGCCTTCGGTGCTGTTCAAGGGCTTCGGCGAGAGTGCGCTGGAGTTCCACCTGCTGGTGTGGATCCAGCAGCCAATGCGTCAGTACCAGATCATCAGCGATCTGAACTTACGCCTCGAAGCGATGCTGCGCAAGCACCAGATCACCGTGCCGTTCCCGCAGCGGGATGTGCACCTGAGCGCCGCCAAGCTGCAGCTCGAATGGCCGAGCGAACTGGCTGAAGCACTCAGCAGGTTGCAGACCAGCGGCGCGGCCGCCGAGATCAGTCCGCAGCCACCGCTATCCGCGCCTGATGCGGCAAAGCAATCCACGTCTGGTGTGGCAAAGCAATCCACGTCTGGTGCTTCGCCGAAATCCACGTCTGATGCGGCTCCAAAAACCACGCCTGATGCGGAAAGGCTATCCACACCGGCAGAGGCGCTGCTTTCGGATGCTCCATCGGCTCCGCCGGCCGACTGAGACGCTTCAGCGCAGGACGTCCAGTTCGCCGCGCAGATGCAGATCGGCGAGGGCGTCGTAGCCGCCGATGCAGGCCCCATCGATGAACACGAGCGGCAGGGTGTTGATGCCGGTGTGCTCCAGCAGGGCCTGGCGCTGGTCGTCGCTGGTGACGGTGTAGACCCGGTGGGCGATGCCGAGCGTGCGCAGCATGCGCTGAGCGCGGGCGGAATAGGGGCAGCCGGGCAGGACGGCGATCTCCACCCGGGAATCGCCCTGAGGGTGGGGATCTGATGCCGGCTGGGCGACCGGGGGTGCGGGGATGGGTGAGGCGAGCGGCGCGGCGGCAGGGGGCGCCTCCGCTGGGTAGGGGGCTGGCGCAGGGCCAGCCATGTCCGCTTGAACCGGGGCGCTCATGCCCAGTTGAGCCGGGGCGGCCGCTCGGGACATGGCCTCGGCCATGGCGGCGGCATGGGCAGCGGCGGCTGGCTCAGGCTCAGGCCCGCCGGCCAGGAAGCCCACGAGCAGATCGGCGCCCTTCAGCACCACCGTGCCGTGCTCCAGGTGGCCGCCCCACACCTGGCAGTCGGAATCGGACAGGCTCAGGTGCAGGTGCACCCCCTGCGGCGAGAGCGTGCCCTGCAGGGTGATGATCTCCAGATCGCCTTCCAGCACCGACGGCTGCGAACGGCCCGGGCACTGAAAGGCCACGCGCGAGAGGTTGCCCACCACTCCCAGCACGAAACCGGCGGCGTTCTGCTCCACTGCCAGCTGCTCGAGGCTGGCGCGCAGATCGCTGCCGGGTTCGAGGTGCAGCGGCAACGGATGCATGGGCAGTAATGACGGCTCAGGGGGTCAGGTTACGGGTGAGCCCGACGGCTCAGCTGCCGGGCAGCACCTGGCGGTAGCCGTTGGCGCTCACCACCCGCAGGGGTGTGTCGAACAGGGTGCTGAGCGGAGCATCCTGCAGCAGCGTGGCGGCGGGGCCATCGCCCACCACCGTCCCCTGGCGCAGCAGCACGCAGCGGCTGATCTCCGGGATGATCGCGTCGATCTGGTGGGTGACGAGCAGGAGGGTGGTGCCGGCCCGGGCCAGGCCACGCAGGATCTCCAGCAGCTGGTGGCGTGCCTGGAGGTCGAGGCCGTTGGTGGGCTCATCGAGCACCAGCACCTCGGGTTCATGCACCAGCGCGCGGGCCAGCAGCAGCCGGCGGCGCTGGCCATCGGAGAGCTGGGCGTAAGGACGCTCCGCCAGCTCCGCCAGCCCCAGCTGCTCCATGAGGCTGCGCACGTGATCGCGCTGGGCGGCGTTGGCCACCTGGCTACGGCCGATGCCAACCGAACCGAAGAAGCCGGAGAGCACCACATCGGCGGCAGGCACGCGGCCCACATAGCCGGCCTGCAGGTCTTGCGACACCAGACCGATGCGACGACGCAACTGCCACAGGTTCACGGTTTCGCTGCCGAACAGCCGCAGGTGCGAGCCCGGCTTCACCAGCGGATAGAGCTCACGGCTGAGCAGCTTGATCAGGGAGCTCTTGCCGGAGCCGTTGGGCCCTATCACCACGGCATGCTCACCGCGATGGAACTGCACGCTGAGGTTCTCGAACACCTTGCGCGGGCCTAGCCAGGCCTCCACCGCCTGGACCTCGAAGTAAGGGACGGGAGTCGCTGAACGGGCCATCGCTGCAAGGTAAGGCCAGGCAGCGGCGACATGCTTCGTGGCCTTGTGCTCCCGCAGCCTTCAAAGTGGTGAGCGATGGACCACCCCACGCCCCACACCATTGCCGCCCTGGTGTGGGGCGGAATGCTGGCCGCCAAGGCTGTGGGCATGGCGCGCCGCTGGCAGCTTCACAGGGCACAGGCGCTCAGTCGGGCCTTCGGGCAGGAGCTGCGGCGACGCCTCGCCAGGGGGGATCAGGGGCTGGCGCAGGATCCAGTGGGCGGATGGAGAGAGGGGTGAACCGGCCGCAGGATCCAGTGGGTGGTGAGCCGACCCCACGCAGGCTGAACCGCTGAACGGGCCCCGCGCGCCTCTGCTCCGCCCCTCCGCCGGCTCTGCGCTCAGCCCAGCCCCGTTCAGCCAAGACCCGTTCAGCCCAGCCGCGCCAGCACCGCCGCCGCCGCTTCCTCACCGCTGCGCACGGCGCCGTCGAAGAAGCCGGGCCAGCGCTCGGCCACTTCGGTGCCGGCCCAGAACACCGCACCGTGGGGCCGGCGCATGGCATCGCCGCAGCGGCTCCAGAGCCCCGGTGGCATCCAGGCGGCGTAGGCACCGCCCACAAAGGGAACGGCAGGCCAGTCCTTCTCCACGTAGGCCAGGGGTTCGAGCGCCTCAGGACCCAGGTAGGCGGCGAGATCGCCCAGCACCGCCTGCCGGCGCGCCTCGACCTCCAGCGGTGCCCAGCGCGCATAGCGGTGACCCACCACGAAGGCCGCCAGCACGCCCGTGCCGCTTTCGGGGTCGGAGCTGTCGGCGCAGAGCTCCACCCAGGGGCGATCACCGATGGCAATGCCCGACAGCCCCTTCTGGCGCCACCACGGCGTTTGGTACACCACCAGCACCTTGGCGCAGGCGCCCATCTCCATGCGCTGCTGCAGCTCCAGCCGGTCAGCCGGCAGCTCCGGGCTGAAGCGCAGCTGGGCGGCCTGGGCGGGCGGCATCGCCACGATCGCCGCACGGCAAGGATAGGCCGCCTGGTCGGTGTGGACTACGACGGGGTGGGCGGCCGTGGGGCCACTGCCTGCCTCAGAGGCAGGATCCGGGGCTCCGCTCACCGCCTCAGCAGGCCCACTGGGTTCCAGCTGGCTCACGGCCCGCACCGGTTCCCCCAGCCGCACGACGCCTTCCCCCAGCTCCGCCGCCAGCAGCGCCGGCAGCTGGCCGGCTCCGCCATGCAGAAGCTCTTCCTCCGGGTGCTCGCCCTGGGCGGCGGTGCGCTGGCCCCAGAGCACGTGCAGCAGCGACACCTGCTCCGGTTCCGCCGGACCGAGGAAGCCCACGGCCCGGCAGAAGTAGGCGAAATACCAGGCGGCGAAAGGGGTATGGGTGTTGGCGTCGATCCACTCCTGGAAGCTGAGCTGATCGAGCTCGGCCGCGGACGGATGGTGGTGCGGGTGGCCTTCGGGCAGCTGGTCCACCAGCACCTGGAAGCGCTCCAGTGCCGCCATGGCGTCGTCCCAGTCGGCGCTGGGCACCGCCGGCGGCTGGCCTTCCGGAAACCCCTGGAAGAAACCGGCGAAGGTGCAGCGCGTGCTGCCGAACACCAGCACCGTCTCACCGTCGTGGGGCGATTCAAAGCGGCGGATGCCGTAGCGCTCCAGCAGCGCCAGGAAGCGGGTCTGGGTGGGACCGACCCATTGGCCGCCCAGGTCGATCCAGGGGCTCGAGGCCGGCGGCGCCGCTGCGGAACCCGGGTCGGTGAGATCCACCCGTTGGCCGGTCATGCGGCCACCCAGTTCCGCTGCGGCCTCGATCAGATGAACGGAGCGGCCGGCCGCCTGCAGTTCTCTGGCCGCCACCAACCCCGACAGGCCGCCGCCCACCACCACCACATCGACGGGGTCAAACGTGTTCAAGCTCATCTGTTCAGCATCACAACGGAGCGCCGGGCACGCCGGTGCGGCGGGTACCACCAGCGCTCTTGTAGCCGATAGTCTCCAGAGCCCGCGGTGCCGCTCGACGCGCCCATGGCCACCTTCCTCGTCACCGGTGCCAACCGCGGCATCGGCACCGAATACTGCCGCCAGCTGAAGGCCCGCGGTGACACGGTGATCGCCGCCTGCCGCACCCCCTCGCCCGAGCTCGAGGCCCTGGGGGTGCGGATCGAACAGGACGTGGACATCACCTCCGATGCCGCCGTGGCCGGTTTGCTGCAACGGCTCGACGGGCTGGCGATCGATGGACTGATCCACAACGCCGGCATCCTGGAGCGCACGAGCCTGGAGGATCTCGATCCGATCAGCCTGCGCCGTCAGTTCGAGGTGAATGCGGTGGCACCGCTGCGGCTCACCCGGGCCCTGCTGCCCCAGCTGCCGGCGGGCGCCAAGGTGATCCTGATGACCAGCCGCATGGGCTCCATCGCCGACAACAGCTCCGGCGGCTCCTACGGCTACCGCATGTCGAAGGTGGCGCTCTGCATGGCAGGCAAGTCGCTGGCGATCGACCTGGCGCCACGCGGCATCGCCGTGGCCATCCTTCATCCCGGCCTTGTGCGCACCCGCATGACGGGTTTCACGGCGCAGGGCATCAGCGTCGAGCAGTCGGTGCAGGGGCTGCTGGCCCGCATCGATGCGCTCAACCTCGCGACCTCCGGCAGCTTCTGGCACGCCAACGGCGAGCTGCTGCCCTGGTGAAGGCTGTGGGGTCAGCAGCTGACGCTGCCGGCCTGTGGGACAGTGAAGGCCCCTTCGATCCAGCGCGTGCCGAACGACAGCGGCTCTTCCAAATCTGTGCTGGCCAGCCTGCTGGTGCTGCTCGCGGTGATCGGTGGCCTGGCCCTGCTGGGGTGGTTCACGGTGGTGCTGCTGGATCTCAAGCACCTGAACACCTCGGGCTTCACCCTGCCCTGAGGCGGAGCAGGATCGCCGCAGGGAATCCTTGCCCCCAGCGAGCGCTGGCGGATTCGCTCAGAACTTGCGCAGCTCTCGCCGCACCTTGAGCGGGTCGCCCGACTGCTGCACGTTGGTGAGCAGCAGCGGCAGGGTGAACAGCACCACGGCAATGGCGATCGCCACCCCTGGGGAGATCGTGGACGCGCGGACTGGCGGCACCTCGCTGGAGAGGGTCGGGCTGTGGCGATGCCGCCGCCGCAATGGCCTGGTGGACCTTCCCATCCCTGGATCCTGCCGGCCTGCTGGGGATTCAGTGTGACGGGGTGCCGCAAGGCGCCGGTGGCTGGGTGGCCCGTAAGACACCGGTGGCAGACAAGCGCGTTGGTGCGGTGGACGGCAAGGCACCTGTGGCCGGCGAGCCGCTGGTGCCAGATACAAGTGATGGCTCGTTTGGCTGAGCAGGTGGCCGACCCTGAGGCCCTCTGATCGCGGTCTGCCCATGGTGGCCCCGCTCACCGGGCAGGGATGAAAGGATTCCCGCCACACCGCTGCGCGCCTGCCATGGACCTTCCAGCCCTGCTGCTCGCCACCGGGGGGCATCAGATCGAAGCGGCCGAAACGCTCATCCAGGCGGGGCGCTTCATCGTGATCCTGTTCGCCGCCCGCGCTCTGGCCGAGCTGATGGTGCGGTTCGGCCTGCCGGCCATCCTCGGTGAGCTGGTGGCCGGGGTGCTGATCGGCGTGTCGGGGTTGCATCTGATCCTGGCGCCGGAGCTGGCCAGTGCGCTCAACGGCACCGCCCAGGGCGCGATCGCCTCGCTGGCCCACGTGGAGCCGGCCCAGGTGCAGGAGATCTACGACCACAGCTTCAGCAACCTGCAGTCGGTGGGCAAGATCGGCCTGTTCGCCCTGCTGTTCCTCACCGGCCTCGAGAGCGAGCTGGAGGAGCTGATGGCCGTGGGGGTGCAAGCCATCACCGTGGCGCTCACCGGGGTGGTGCTGCCTTTTGTTCTGGGTACCTTCGGGCTGCATGCCCTCTTCGGGGTGCCCCTGCTGCCGGCGATCTTCGCCGGCGCCGCCATGACCGCCACCAGCATCGGCATCACCGCCAGCGTGCTGGGCGAGCTCAAGTTTCTGCGCACCCGCGACGGCCAGACCGTGATCGGCGCGGCCGTGCTCGATGACATCCTCGGCATCGTGATCCTGGCGGTGGTGGTGACGCTGGCCGGCGGCGAAGGCTTCGCCCTGGCGCCGGTGCTGAAGCTGGTGGCTGCAGCTGCAGTGTTCGTGGCGGTGGCCCTGCTGCTGAGCCGCACCGCCGCGCCCGCCTTCGACTGGCTGCTCGACCGCCTGCGCGCCCCGGGTGAAGTGGTGGTGGCGGCCTTCCTGGTGCTGTCGCTGGCCTGTTTCGCGGCCCAGGCCTTCGGGCTGGAGGCCGCCCTCGGCGCCTTCGCTGGCGGGCTGATCCTGAGTTCCTCACGCCACCGGCACGAGATCGAGGAGGCTGTGAAGCCACTGGTGGCGCTGTTCGCCACCGTGTTCTTCGTGCTGATCGGCAGCGGCCTCGATCTGGCCGTGCTCAACCCCTTCGATGCGGCCAACCATGAGGGGCTGGTGATGGCCGGCTTCCTGCTGGTGGCGGCGGTGGTGAGCAAGGTGGCGGCGGGCTGGAGCTACCTCAGCAAGGAGCCCACCAACCGGCTGGCGGTGGGGCTGGGCATGATGCCGCGTGGCGAAGTGGGCCTGATCTTCCTCGGCCTCGGCACCCAGACGGGGGTGCTGGGTCCGTCGCTGGAGGCGGCGATCCTGCTGATGGTGATGGGCACCACCTTCCTGGCGCCGGTGCTGCTGCGTCTGGTGCTGGCGACGCCGCCCGAGGCTGTGGAGCTCACCCCCTGAAGCCGAGGCGTGGCTGCACGCCTATGGCGGATGGGCGCGGCAGCGGGCGTGGGCACGCACCAGGCTGGCCGTGAGCGGTTCGCTCTTGAGCGGCTTGCCGAGCACTTCGTTCATGCCGGCCTGCAGGGCCGCCGCCCGATCTTCCACGGTGGTGAAGGCGGTGACGGCAACGATCCAGGGCCGCTCCGCGCCACCGGTGGCGGAGCGGATGCGGCGGGTGGCCTCAAGGCCGTCGAGCCGCGGCATCTGCACATCCATCAGGATCAGGTCAGGGTCGAGCTGGCGCTGCCGCTCGAGCGCCTCCTGGCCATCGACGGCGGATTCGGGCTCATAACCAAGGCGGCGCAGCATCAGCTCACAGAGGCGCCGGTTCACGGCGCTGTCGTCGGCCAGCAGGATGCGCAGGGGATGGCAGGCCGCGAAGCTGCTGCACTCCGGCTGGGCCGGCGGCGACGGCGAGGGGCCTGAAGGCGGTTTGGCGACCGGGGGTTCCAGGGCAGTGGCAGAGGCCACAGCTTCCAGGGCGGACGACGAGGCCTTACCTTCCTGGGCTGAGGTTGCGGCCAGGGGCTCCAGAGGGGGGGCAGAGGCCGCCGGTTCCTGGGCAGCCGCCTCTGTTTGCAGCGCAGACGCAGAGGCCGCCGCTTCCCGAGCAGAGCCAGCGGCCATGGGTTCCAGCGCAGACCCAGCAACCTCGCCCTCCGGAGCTGGCATTGAGGCCACCGTTTCCAGCGGCAGGCTGAAGCTCACGGCGGTGCCCTGGCCGGGGTGGCTCTTCACCTGGATCGTGCCGCCGAGGGCTTCCACCAACTGCCGGCTGATGGCCAGGCCCAGACCGGTGCCGGCGTGGGGCTTGTTGCTGGAGCTGGTGAGCTGGGAAAACGGCCGGAACAGGAGCTCGATCTGATCGGCGGCCATGCCGACCCCGGTGTCCACGACCGAGAAGGTCAAGGCGGTGGCCGGTTGCTCTCCGTTGGGGGCGGCGCCCTTCGCTGTGACCTCCGTGGTGCCCTTTGCTGTGACCTCCGCTGTGACCTCAGCCGCCTGAACGGAGACCACCACACGGCCGGCGTCGGTGAACTTGATCGCATTGCCGATCAGGTTGAGCAGGATCTGGCGCAGGCGCTGACCGTCGGTGCGGATCAGCGGCGGCACTTCTGCGCCCACCAGCAACGACAGGTCGATCGCCTTGGCTCTGGCCAGGCTCAGGCAGGTGGCGATCACCTCCTCCATCAGCGCAGGCAGGGCGCACGGCGCCAGCTCGACCACCAGATCACCCGCTTCGATCCGAGCGAAGTCGAGCGCCTGATTGAGCAGGGCGAGCAGGGATTCGCCTGAGCTGCTCACGATCTCCAGGCACTCCCGCTGCTGGCTGGACAACTCTGTGTCCAGCACCAGGCCCGTCATGCCGATGACGCCATTGAGCGGGGTGCGGATCTCGTGGCTGAGGGTGGCGAGAAAGGTGCTCTTGGCCCGGTCGGCGGAGGCCATGGCTTCAAACGCTCGGGCACGGGCCTTGAGGGAACGGCGGTGGAAGCCGGCCGCCAGCAGCGAAAAGCCAGCGCTGCCGAGCAGACCGAGCCCGAAGGTGAGCTGCAGCGGAAGTTCCTTGCGCTGCAATTGCGCCAGCGAGAAATCGATTCCCACCAGACCCACCTGCTCCCCATCGCTGTTGCGGATGGGGGCAAAGCCGCTCATGAAGGTGCCGAAGTGGTCCGTGTAGGGCTTGGCACTGATCGTGATCAGGCCCGATCGGGCCGCCTGGAGCGCATCCGGCGAGGGGTTGAGGTAAAGCTCGCCAACGCTGAGAGGGCTGACGAAGTCATTCTGGTTCTTGATGTAATAGGTGCTGTCAAGTGTGAAGCGCAGGCCTTCCGGCGAGTTGACCAACACATAGGCATAGAAGATCTCGGGCACGAGCCGGCGCAGCTTCAGCAGTGGAGCGCTGGCGCGGCGGTAGTCGGCGTTGCCCGTCTGCTCGGGGCTGGTGATCGAAGCCACCAGAGCAGGATCCATCTCGCTGGCAGCAATGTTCACCAGATGGCGCAGGCTCTCGCGCACCTCCTGGCGCAGCAGCCTGGTGGCACTCCAGTAGTTGAAGCTGAGTGCAACCGCAGCAACGCCGAAGATCGTGGCGGCCAGTAGAACGCTTTCGCGGCGAATGCGCTGGCGGCTCCAGCCGGAAGTGGCGAACTCAGGCTGGCGCTGAGCCGACCCGAAAAATCCGGGGATTCGGGAGAGCCAGCCAGCCAGATGCCCTCACGGCAGTCTTGTGCCCTGTCTACAACAGCGGCCAACCAGGCGCGCGTGCGCAAGGGGATTGCGTTGCGCCATGAGGAGATGTGAACCCTCGCCGGGCCCACGATCCACGTTCCCTACGTTTGACTTGGTGATCTGGCTTTCCATGCGCGCGAATGTGGCTCCCCGCGAAGCAGCCCGCCTGGAGGCCTTGAAGAGCTACCACATCCTTGATACGGATGCCGAATCGTCGTACGACGCGATCACCTATCTGGCCGCCCAGCTGTGCGATGTGCCGATCGCATTGATCAGCCTGGTGGATGAAGAACGCCAGTGGTTCAAATCCAAAGTGGGGCTGGAGGTGAGCGAAACGAGCCGTGATGTTTCGTTCTGCGTGCACGCCATTCTCGGTGACCAGACGCTCGTGGTGCGCGATGCCCGCGAAGATGAGCGCTTCCGCGATAACCCGCTCGTCTGCAGCGAACCGAATATTGTGTTCTACATGGGAGTGCCGCTGAGCACACCGGAAGGGGCAAAGATCGGCACCCTCTGCGTGATCGACCGCCAACCGCGTGAACTCAGCGCCGCGCAGGTACACGCGCTTGAAGTGCTGGCCCATCAGGTGGTGCTGCAGCTGGAGCTCAAGCGGGTGTCCGATCAGCTGGCGGCGGCCCTTGAGCGCATCAATGTGATGGAGGAGCTGATTCCGATCTGCTCCTATTGCAAGGGCATCCGCAACGACAGCGGCTACTGGCAGAGCGTGGAGGCCTTCATCAAGAGCCACGACAACGTGGAGTTCTCCCACGGTGTCTGCAACGCCTGCATGGCCCGCTTCTTCCCGGAAGTGGAGCCCTTCCCGGAGGGTCCTGCAGAGGATGGGTCCCAGGGCTGAGTGGGCCTCAGCCGCTGCATCGCAGTGATTCAGACGGCCTGCAGGGCGCTGGCGGCTGCGATCTCCAGCTGGGCAAGGCCGCGCCTGTGAATCTCACTGGCGTAGTCGGTCCAGGTGCCTTGCCCCCAGTAGCGGAAGCAGCTGGTTTCCAGCAGCAGGAGGTGCAGTAGGGCCTGCTGGTAAGGCTCAGTGGCGGTAACGCTGGGATCCCTCGCCACCTGAGGGTCAAACAGCTGGTGAAACTGAGCGCTCAGGCTGATGAGTGGTTCGAGCACATTGGCGTAGCCCTCCACCCAGCTGAGGTTGTTGGTCCAGGAGGCGCCGGCCATCGAAAAGGAGGGATCCCGGGCCTGGAGCTCGGCGATCGCCGCTGCAGTGGCAGCGGGGCTGGGCGGGCCGCTCAGCTGTTGCCAGAGCTTGTGCTGCTGCACCGCCTGAATCTGGGGGAACTGCTCGGGGGTCACCCCAGCCGCCTCCAGCAGTTCCAGGTATTCCGTGCCGTTGATGGCCACCGTGCCCGGCTCGCCGCCCTTGGCGCTGATGGTGCGATGGGCCTGAAAGAAGGCAGGCGGGAACTCATTCATCATCACGCCGCCGTTTTCGCCATCGGCGATCTGTGACACCAACGACGGCACCGTGGTGCCTCCCAGCGACTGCCGGCCCAGCCCCATCGCTTCATAGCAGGGCTGCATCTGGCCCACCAGCTTGGTGTCGGAGCCCTGGGTTTTGATCAATGCCGTAATCGACAGTTCCTCCCCGCTGGAGTTGCGCGCCACCAGCAGGTTGGGAAGCATCTTCTGCTCCTGGCTCAGGCCGCTGCCATCACGCCGTTCCACGCTGTGCTCCTGCACCAGCAGCCAGCGGTAGCCGCATTCCTTGAGCGCCTTGACCAGCTCATAGAGGGTGTCGGGGTGGTTGGGCAGGTGCATTTCTGGTGGGGAGAATCCCTTCACCCGCTGCAGCGCCTCAGGGCCGAACAGGGCCTTGAACTGGTGCTGCCAGGCCAGGATCTGCAGCCTGAGATCGGGAATCGGGGTGGAGGGCGCCACTGCGTGGCTCCAGAAGGTGCCGAGCCACTCCACATGGGGCTGGAGGGCGGGGTCGCAGGCGAGCTTCTGCAGCGCCTCGATCACATCGACGCGGCCCATCTGGCCCAGGCCCCAGAGCAGATTGCCGGAGTAATCCAGCATGATGCGTGGATTGCAGCCCTCTGCCATCAGCTGAGGGAGAATGTCTGCGAGACGCCTGTAGCAGTGGGCAAAGGGTTCGGCGTTGTGGTTATCGCCTTCGCCCGGATGCTCCAGCATGTATTGAAGGTGGGAGATCAGCTCACCACCGGCACCTGCTGGAATCGTGGGTTGGTGCATGTGCAGGGCGCAGGCGAAGCCTGAGCGGATCTGCGCCAGATTCAGGTTGCTGCGCGGCAGAAACACCGGGCCGGAATCCTGCACCAGGGCAAGGATCTCGGCTTCTGAGCCGGCGATCGGCGGCAGGGTTGGGTGGTTCATGGCAGGCACGTTGCTCGATGCGCCGACTCTGCTCCCCTCTGCAAGCGCTGCTCCAGGTCGCCGCTCAGGGCTGACGTGCCGGTCAGGGTCACGTGCCGGCCGGCACCTGCCCCCAGGCGGGGGGAGTCCGCTTCAGCAAGGCCAGCACCTGGTCATCCCGGAGCTGCTCAAAGTGTTCGTACCACGGGCCCACGGCCTCCAGAGCCTCCACCCGCACCAGTGCCACCAGGCGATCCACCAGTGGGCTGAGGCCTGCGGCGATGTCGCGGTCGACCACCGGTACCGCCAGTTCCAACGACGCCGGCTCCAGTTGGCGCAGGGAGAGCAGGGCCGCCTTCATGGTCATGCCGGTGGCGATGCCGTCGTCCACCACGATCAGATGTCGGCCCCGCAGCTGCTCAGGCGGCGGATCCCCGAAGAGCGTCTGGCGCCGCCTCAGCTCCTGTTCCTGGGCGCGAAGCCAGCCGTGCGTGGTCGCGTTGGTCGCCCGGAGAATGGCGTCCTGCCCATTGCGCCACACCACCACCCCACCGGCGGCCACCGCACCGATGGCCAGTTCAGGCCAGGCTGGGTCGGCCACCTTGCGCACCGACCAGCTCGCCAGTGGCAAGCCCAGCCGGGAAGCCATCGCCGCCGCCACCGGCACCCCCCCTCTCGGCAGTCCCAGCACGGTGGTGTCATGAGCGCGTCCCTGGCGATCGGCAAAGGCCTGGGCGAGCGCGAGACCGGCCTGGTGTCGGTTGGTCCAGAGAGGAGGTCGCTCGGTCATGTCCGGGGGAGTGTGCGCGATCAAGACGCCATCAGGATCTGGCTTCCGCCAGGTGCCGCAGGAACCAGAGACGGGCCAAGTTGGCGGCCTGCTCCAGGGTTCCGGGTTCCTCGAACAGGTGGCTCGCTCCCGGCACCACCTCGAGGGCATGGGGGGCGGTCAACCGGGCGGCGGCCTGCCGATTGAGCTGGAGCACTTCCCCGTCCCGTCCACCCACGATCAAGAGCGTGGGGCTGCCCACCCGTGGCAGGTCCTCAGCGGCAAGGTCTGGACGGCCTCCACGGGACACCACAGCGGCCACCGGTTCCGGGCGGGCCGCTGCGGCGGCGATCGCTGCTGCAGCGCCGGTGCTGGCGCCGAACAGGCCGATCGGCAGGCCTCCCAGCTCCGCCTGTCTGCCCACCCAGTCGATCGCCCCCACCAGGCGCCAGCTGAGCAGGGGGACATCGAAGCGCAGCGACCCATCCAGTTCATCCAGCTGCCCCTCGACGGTGGTGAGCAGATCGAACAGCAGCGTGGCCAGCCCCGCATTCACCAGCACCCTGGCCACGGCGCGGTTACGACGGCTGAAGCGGCTGCTGCCGCTGCCGTGGGCGAACAGCACCAGACCGACGCAGGGATCAGGACGTGTCAGGTTGCCTGCCAGCTCAACGCCCGCCGATTGGACGATGACCTCGCGCTCGGTGATGGTGGAACGGCTCATGGCAGTCTCCGGAGACCTTGCCTCTCGGCAGGGCCCCACTCCCCATGCATAGCCAGATCGAGCCTCACTGACACCGGCGCGCCTGCTTGCCGCGCCAAGCTGGTGATCTGCGTGGCCGGAAGCAGCGATGACTCTGGAAGTGGCCCTGGCGATGGCGGAGCAGGAGGGCCGCTGGCTGCTGCAACTGCGCGACGACGTTGAGGGCATCGTGTCTCCCGGCACCTGGGGATTGTTCGGCGGCCACCTGGATCCCGGTGAAACACCGGAGCAGGCCCTGCGGCGCGAGCTGCGCGAGGAGATCCGCTGGGAGGCATAGGAGCTCAGCTTCTGGTTTCTGCACCGCAATCCGCAGCGTGACGCCCACTTCTTCCGCACCAACCTCTCGGTGCCAATAGATGCGCTCGATCTGCGCGAGGGCCAGGATCTGACGCTCGCTTCGCTGGAGGAGCTGCGCAGCGGTTCGATCTGGAGCCCCCGCCGCGTCGAAACGCGCCCACTGGCGCCTTCCCTGCAGCGGGCGGTGGAGAAGCTGGTGGAGGAGGGCTGGGCGCCATGAGGTGGTCTGGCCTGGGAACCATGCAGTGGCCTGGCTTGGTTGCGATGAAGCGGCCTGGCCTGGGTGCGATGCAGGGGCGAGCCCTGGGGCGACTGCGTTGCTTGGGTGCTCCGCGGTCAATCACCGCCTGGGCCAGCGCGGCGTTGGCTGTGGCTGTGATCTCCGCTGTGGCGGGATTGACGCTGCATCGCCTGGGCCCGGGCAGTGGCAGCGGGGTTTCCGGCAACACCGATCAGAAGCTGGCGGCCGAGGTGCAGCGCCGCTATGGCGGCATGAAGCTGCTGCAGTTTCCCGGCCAGCCGGAGATCTCCGTGGCCGAATGGATGGCCCGCCCCACCGACCGGCCTGCGGTGCTGGTGGATGTGCGCGAACCGCACGAACGGCGCGTGTCGATGTTGCCGGGGGCGATCACCAGGGAAGACTTCGAGCGCCACAGCGCCCGCTATCGCTCCTGGCTTGTGGTGCCCTACTGCACCATCGGTGTGCGCAGCGGCCACTACACCAGGACCCTCAGAACTCAGGGGTTCGAGGCCCGCAACCTGGCAGGCAGCGCGCTGGCCTGGGCCCATGCGGGCCTGCCGTTCGAGGCCGATGGCAAGGTCACCCGCAGGGTGCATGTGTATGACCCCGCCTGGAATCTGCTGCCGCATGGTTACGTCCCTGTGGTGTCCGGTGCCCAGCCGCTGAAGAATGGTGGTTAGTTCAGAGGGCGGCGGCTTGTTGCTTGCCTCAAGACGGAGGGTTTTTTGCAGAGGGACCCTGGCGATGGACAATCCTGGGTGGATCATCATGGCTGGAGTTATTGACCATCAGGCTGTTGAGTTAGGGCAGCTTGCGTGGAGGCAACGATCATCCCGCGCGGCTCTATAGACCATCATTGCCGTTGCTGCTTCTTCACGGCAATGATGGGTGCGTGTGTTGAACCGCCAGCCAGTAATCATGGCTTCACAGCCATAGCCTTCTTCTTGGCAGGGCGATGCTCCCAAGGGCTGGCGTCGCTGGCGCAGATGTGCCACGGATCTGCCGTGGGTTGGCTGTGAAGATGTAGAACCGGCGAGGGCAGATCGCTGGGACGTTCCTAGAGTTCGGCTACTTGATGGGACACCCCATGCCACCACTCCCCCTTCGGCTCGCTATCGCACTGCTGGGCCTGCCACTGCTGGCCCTGCCGCTGCTGCTGCCGGAGGCGGCACAGGCGCAGAAGCGGATTCCGAAGCTTCCTGGTTACGACCAATGCCCACTGGGTTATGTGAACGATCTCAAACAGCACTGCAATTCCCCTATCTATTACGAAGTTCGTCCCACCTACGGCAAGGCCTGCGAATCGGGCTGGATGAACATCGGCGCTGGCTACTGCAAGAAGAAAACACTTGGGCTGTTCTGAGGCGTTTGCACGACATCAGCCCACTGCGCGAAGCGGAATCAACCCTCTGCCATGGGAAACGGCATCAGCCCTCTGATTGAACTCGACGAGCCTTCAAAGCTGGAGGAGCGTTCCGACACAGAGGCCCCCTTTAGCCCACAGGCGGCCGAACAGCTTGCAACGATTCATTCGCTTCTGGCGCTTCCAACCAGCTGACACTTCCCACCCTTGCGGCGTTTCCCAACCTTGACGCGCGTACGGGGCTCCCAGCTCAGGAGCGCCCGAGGACGACCGCCAGCGGCAGGGCCAGCAACGCCACGGCCACGGCCGCCAGGGCCATGGCCACGGAGGCGATCGCGCCGGTGAGTTCCCCCTCGCGGAAGGCCTGGGCCACACCCTGGCCGCTGGAGATGGTCCCGAGCGCCAGGCCCCGACCCAGGGGGCTGTGTACACCGAGGCGGGTGAGCAAGGCCGGGCCGAGGATGGTGCCGAGCAGCGCTGATGCCACAACAATTCCCGCCACCACGGGGGCGTCGGCACCGACCTGGTGGGCCAGGGCGATGGCGACCGGGGCCGTGGCGCTTTTCAGGCCGAGGGCGGCCTGGAGTGGGGCCTCCAGCCCCAACAGCCGCGCCAGGGCCACGGCTGTGGTCATGGCCACCAGGGTGCCGCCCACCGCGGACGCCGCCACCCGGACGCCGTGATCCAGCAGGACCTGGCGATGGCGATACATGCAGGGCTGACTGAAAGTTGTCTTATTCCGTCTCTGCAGCGCTGATTCCGACCCAGCCGAGCATTCGGCTGATGTCATGCGCCACGGCCATCAGACCAGCACGGACTGAGCGAAAGCCGTTGCAGCGCAACAGGTTCAGGGCCAAGGT
>CALRJS020000027.1:0-48776 GCA_943367595.1 Sphingobacterium thalpophilum | reverse complement strand
TGAGCCAGCCGCCCAGAGCCAGATAGGCCGTGGGGAACAGCAGCAGACCGGACCAGCCGACAAACACGAAGCGGTCGCGCTTGAGCCAGTCATCGAGGACGTCGAACCATCCCCGAGCCGAAGGCGCGCGCCCTACAGCAATCGTCATGGGAAGAAAAAGTGCGGAAATCCCGCCAAGCTGAGGGATACCGCAGGATCGTAACAACGAAACCCACCGCTGCGAGGCAGCCCGAAATGGGCTGACACCCTTGCCGCAGCCAGCGTTCTTAAGCAATTCTTCTGATTGCCGAGCGGCGGCGGCATGGCGCCGGATCCAGCCACCTTTTCGCCGGTCCCGTTTTCGCTTTTCCACAGCCTCGCGGCACGGAGGCGAGGATGGCAAGTCTTCCGCCACCACCCCCGCTCCCATGCCTCCGGCTTCTTCCTCCGCCGGCACGCCGCCGCGCCCCGACCCGGCCGCCAGTCCAGCTCCCCGCGCCAGCGATCCCGCCGATGTGCTCGAGCAGTCAGTGCAGGGATCCCGGCGCCTCTCCAACCTGCTGGTGGCCTCGGCCGTGAGTGCCGGTGGCGCCGGCTTCCTGCTCACCAGCCTTTCGAGCCGGCTGGGAATCGATCTGCTGCCGATCGGGCACTTTGCCAGCCTCGACTGGGTGCCGCAGGGCCTGGTGATGGGGGCCTATGGCGTGGCGGCTCTGCTGCTCGCCCTCTATCTCTGGAGCGTGATCAGCATCGATGTGGGCGCCGGCGCCAACCGCTTCGACCGCAGCAGCGGCACGGCCACGATCAGCCGTCGCGGCTTCCGCAGCCTTATCAGCTTCGAGCTGCCCCTGCGTGACATTCAGGCCGTCAAGGTGGATGTGCGCGACGGCCTCAACCCGCGCCGTCGTCTTGCCCTGCGCGTGCAGGGGCGCCGCGATCTGCCCCTCACCCGGGTGGGTGAACCGCTGCCTCTGGCCGAGCTTGAGCAGAGCGGTGCGGAACTGGCCCGCTTCCTGAAGGTGCCTCTGGAGGGCGTATGAACCCGATGGCGTTTTCTCTCACCCGCACCCTGCTGGTGAGCCTTCTGCTGTTCACCCCCTTCGGCCTTAGTGCCTGCGGCAGCGATCAGAGCCAGGCGGCTCTCGGTTGCGCCACGGCGGCCAGCCCCTGCCTGAGCGGCAAGGCCGTGGTGTCGCTCCAGACCAGTCGCGGCGACGTGGTCGTGGAGCTCAATGGCGCCGATGCCCCGCTCACCGCCGGCAACTTCGTCGACCTGGTGCGCCGCGGCGTCTACAACAACACGGTGTTCCACCGGGTGGTGAACCAGCCCACACCGTTCGTGGTGCAGGGCGGTGACCCCCAGAGTGCCACTCCCGGCGTGAGTCCTGAGCTGTTCGGAACCGGCAGTTTTGTGGACCCCAGCACCGGTCAGCCCCGCTTCATCCCGCTGGAACTCGGCATGAAGGGCAAGGCCACGCCTCGCTACGGCGAGCAGCTCACCGATCCGGCGGATGCAGCGCAGCTGCGGCTCGTGCACGAGCGCGGTGCCATCGCCATGGCCCGCTCCGAAGACCCCAACTCCGCCAGCGCGCAGTTCTACGTGGCTCTGCGGCCGCTTCCCGAGCTTGACGGCCGCTACGCCGTGTTCGGCCGCGTGGTGAAGGGCATGGACGTGGTGGACCGCATCCAGCAGGGAGACAAGCTGGTGAAAGCCAGCGTGACCGAGGGCGGCACCCTGGTGAAGGGGCAGCCCTGAGGGCCCTCAGGCCGGCACCCGTTTCTCTGAGGCGGTGGTCTTGAGGTAGGCGGTGTTCACACCGGAGGCCCGCTCCAGGGCCACTTTTCCGGTGCGCACGATTTCGAGGATTCCGTAGCTCTCGAGGATCTGCTCCAGGGCCACCAGCTTGCCTGGGTCGCCCACCACCTCAAGGATCAGGGCGTTGTCGGCCACGTCGACCACATTGGCGCGGAACACCTGCACCAGATCCAGGATGGCGGCACGGCTCTCGGCCGGCGCCGCCACCTTCAGCAGCATCAGCTCGCGCTCCACCGCCGGAATGGTGGAGAGATCGATCACGTTGAGCACGTTGACCAGCTTGTTGAGGTGCTTGGTCATCTGCTCGAGCGTGCGGTCGTCGCCTTCCACCACCATGGTGAGGCGCGAAACGCCCCGCTGTTCGGCCGGGCCCACCGCCAGGCTCTCGATGTTGAAGCCGCGGCGGGCGAACAATCCAGAGATCCGGCTGAGGGCACCGGATTGGTCCTCCACCAGCACCGAGAGGGTGTGCTTCATTCCCGGCGGGCACAGCAGGCGATCAGCTTCCCAAATTACGCGCTGGCCTCGCGCCCCTCAGGGCCGGGCACTCAGCGGGGATCCCCGGGTCGGGGTGGCAGACGAACCAGCCAGGCCTGGAGCAGACGGTCGACCGTGGCGGGGTCTTCGTCGTGCGGGCAATGGCCCACCCCCTCCAGCTGTTCCAGTTCGAGGTCGGGCCGGAGCTTCTGCATCTCGGCGGCCACCTCGATCGGCACCAACCGATCAGCTTCTCCCCACAGCACCAGCAGCGGTCGGCGCAGGCGCTGCAGCAGCACTGCAGCGGTGGCTCCCCGGGGGCGCAGCGCCATGCCGATGCTCATGCCGCGCAGGGCCCAGGCGGCGGTGGGGCGCCGTGCCGGGCGGGCGATGAGCTGGCGCAGGGCGCTGTCGCCGATCACCGGCGTGTTGTAGGCCGACTGGATGCCCAGATCCAGCAGCGGCGTGCGGGCGATCAGGGGCACGATCAACTCCAGAGGCAGCAGCCGGCAGAGCCACACCACCGCCCGGCGCTGCAGCCAGCGCTGCCATGGCGCCCGCCGCGGCGGCACGGGCATCAGCAGGGTGGGATCCGGCAGCGGTGCAGCCACCACCCCCCGCACCCAGGCCGGAAAAAACACGCCGCAGCTGAGTGCCACCAGCCCGCCCAGCGAGTGCCCGATCAGCACGGCCGGCTGTTGCACCACCTGTTCAAGAAAGCCCTGGGCCTGACGGGCCCAGAGCCGGTTGTCGAGGCGCATCGCCGGCTGGGCCGAGGCGCCGAAGCCGATCAGATCGAGGCCATAAACGCACCAGCCGGCGGCCGCCAGTGGGCCGGCGGTGGCCCGCCAGTGGCCGCTGCCGGCGGCGAAGCCATGCAGCAGGAGCAGTGGTGGCCCGTCCGGATCGCCCAGCACGCGCCAGTGGCAGTCGAGCCCGCGCCACCGCCACACCGCCGCGCGGCCCCAGTCGGGGCCGGCCGTTGCGACAGGCTGGCCCAGGGATGTCACCAACGGAGCGGGTTCACGCAAGACACCTCTCACTATTGCGAAGCTTCAGCAGCGCTGTGCACGGGTCAGGGGTTCTTCCGGTCGGAATCCCGGCCCTCTCGTGATCTGGGGGTGCTGCTGGCGCGCCAGCTCGGCCTGGCGGGCCCCCTGCGGGTGCTCGACCTCATGACCGGCTGCGGCATCCGGGCGTTGCGCTACGGCCAGGAGAGCCCGGCTCAGCTGGTGTGGGCCAACGACGCCGATCCCGACCGTCAGGCGCTGCTGCACGCCAACCTTGCCCCCCTGGCGGATCGCCCGGGTCTGGAGTTGCGCTGCTCCGCCCTCACCGCCCAGCAGCTGCTGGCGGGTTGCCTGCAGCGGCAGGAGCGCTTCGAGCTCGTCGATCTCGACGCCTTCGGCTGTCCCACTCCCCTGTTGCCACTGGCGCTGGAGGCGGTGGCCTTCGGCGGTGTGCTCTATGTGGCCAGCACCGACGGCCGCTCCCCCACCGGCCACGACCGTTCTGCTGCTGTGCGCACCCTGGGGGCGGCGGCGCGGGCCCACCCGGCCAGCTGGGAGCTGGCGCTGCGCCTGCAGCTGGGGGTGATCGCGCGTACGGCCTGGGCCATGGGGCGCGGCCTGCAGCCGGTGTTCAGCTTCAGTGAGGGCCGCACGTTCCGCACGGCGGTGCGGATCCTGCGCCGGCCCTTGGCGGGCGAGGAACGGCAGCTCGGCCTGCTGGCGCACTGCCACCGCTGCGGCGAGCAGCAGGTGCAGAGCCTGCTGCGCCTGCGCCAGTGGCAGGTGTGCTGCGAGCCTGCGGCCGCGCTGGCGGTGAGTGGCCCGCTCTGGATCGGCCCGCTGCAGGATCCCGCCACGCTCACGGCGATCCGTGCCGCCACTGTGGTGGAGGACCCTTCGCTCTGCCGGGCCGCTGCCCGCCTGCTGGGCAGCCTCGCCGCCGACACGGGCCTGCCCGCCCGCTGCTGGCCACTGGCGGAGCTGGGCCGGCGCCTGGGGGGCGGTCCGCCGCGGTTGCAGGCACTGCTCGCAGACCTGCACAGCCAGGGATGGGAAGCCTGCGCCAGTGGGGTGATGCCCGGCCAGTTCCGCACCGATGCCCCCTGGCCGCTGGTGCTCGAACGGGCCGGGGCGCTAAATAGGTAGCCGTTTTCCCAATGGGCCATGGCCTCTGAAATCTTCGGCATCGCGGCGATCTTCTGGGTGCTCATCCCCGTGGGCCTGGCCGGCGGTGCCCTGCTGCTCAAGCTGCAGAAAGACTGAGCCGCCTGCGGCGCGTCGCCCCCTGCCTCAGCTTTAGGCTCAGCGCCCTATCCGCCGGTGGTTCATGCAGGTTCTGGTCGTCGGCGCCACAGGAACTCTCGGCCGCCAGATCGCCCGGCACGCGCTGGAGCAGGGGCATCAGGTGCGTTGCATGGTGCGCTCCCCTCGCAAGGCCTCCTTCCTGCAGGAATGGGGCTGCGAGCTCACCCGTGGTGACCTGCTGGAACCCGATAGCCTCGCGTACGCCCTTGAGGGCCAGGAAGCGGTGATCGATGCGGCCACCGCCCGCCCCACTGACAGTGCCGGCATCTACACGATCGACTGGCAGGGAAAGCTCAATCTGGTGCGGGCCTGCGAAGCGGCCAACGTGAAGCGCTTCGTGTTCGTGTCGCTGCTGGAGGCGGCGCAGCACCGCAACGTGCCGCTGATGGACATCAAGTACTGCACCGAGCAGCTGCTGGCGGCCTCCCAGCTGGATTACACGATCCTGCGCTGCGTGGCCTTCATGCAGGGGGTGATCGGTCAGTTCGCCATCCCGGTGCTCGAAAGCCAGACGGTGTGGGTGAGCGGCACGCCCACGCCGATCGCCTACATGAACACCCAGGACGTGGCCCGGTTTTCGGTGGCGGCCCTCACCCATGACGAAACGATCCGCAAGTCCTTCCCGGTGGTGGGGCCGAAGGCCTGGAACACCGGTGAAGTCACCCAGCTGTGTGAGCGCTACAGCGGCCGCTCCGCTCGCGTGTGCCGCGTACGGCCGTTTCTCATCCGTCTGATGCAGGGTCTGGCGTCGTTCTTCGAGCCTGGGGTGCAGGTGGCTGAACGGTTGGCTTTCGCCGACGTGACAGGGGGTGGCCAGAGCCTGGAGGCACCGATGGAGGAGAGCTATGCCGCCTTCGGGCTGGACCCGGCCACCACCACCCGGCTGGAGGACTACCTCAAGGAGTATTACGACACGATCCTGCGACGTCTGCGCGAGATGGAGGCCGATCTCGACAAGAGTGCCAAGAAGAAGCTGCCCTTCTGAGCCGCAGGCGGCGGTCCGCACTTGCAGGCGGTGGGCAGAACCACGCCTGCCTCCCTGCCTGACTGTGTGACTGCCTGCCTTCCTGTCCAGGCCTGAGGTTGGAACTGCGCCCAGGCTTTGGCCGCACTGCTGACCCGTAAGCCTGGCCGGGTGGTACAGCTCGGGTAAGTTCATCTGTACTATGGCAGGCGAATGGAGGAGGTCGTTTGAGGGGCTGGGGGCGGTAATTGGCTGGGCGGGTGGCTGATCCGCTGATGCCGGCTCCAGTTCGCCCCCGTTCACTTCCTGCCTTCTTTTTTTCCCGGTTGCTTCGCTGCTGCCCACCCGTTGCCCAGCTGCTGCCCATCCGCTGCAAGGCTGCTCCCTGTCTATTGGGCTGTTCCCCAGCGTCTCCCGCGTCCGCGTCACGTCTCAGCTCCTGCCGCGCCTCTCCTGCGCCCCTGCTGCGTCTCTCCCCCGCTTCCTGTCTCTTTCCCACCTCGGCCCTGTTCGCCCCATGTCGATTGCTCAGATCAAGAACCTGCAACGGCGTCTCGCCAACCTGGAGCAGGAATCGGTGCAGGAGTTGAACCGCGCCTGCGGCCATGAGCTGTGGCAGAGCCTGGGATTTGATGCCCTCGATGCACTTGAGGATCCCGATCGGCGCTCCAGAGCGAACTACTACTACGGTCAATTGCAAACGGTGCGGGAGCTGCAACAGGTGATCGGCTGAGCGGCATGGACGCCAAGCCTCCCTACCCGCCGCCGCCGTTGCGCCCGGATTTCCCGCCACCGGCCCGGCCGCCTCGCCCTCGGGCGGGGGCCCCGCTCTGGGCGGAAGCAGACAGGAGCAGCCACTGCAGGCGTCCCTCCTCCGCCTGGCTCACCGGTCGCCATTGGCCGGCCGGCAGGTCCTTCAGATCCAGCGGCGGCTGACCGTCCATCAGGTCGATGGCGGTGCGGATCAGCCGGAGGGTGGGCCATCCCACGGCAGCGGTCATGCGGCGCACCTGTCGGTTGCGTCCCTCGCGCAGCTCCAGTTCCAGCCAGCTGGTGGGAATGGCGCGCCGCTCACGGATCGGTGGATCCCGGGGCGGCAGGCAGGGATCCGCCTGCAGCCGGGCCCGGGCGGGCAGGGTGCGCTGGCCCTGGATGGTCACCCCCGCCTGCAGGGCGGCCAACCCGGCCGGGCTGGGCTCCCCTTCCACCTGCACCCAGTAGCGGCGCCAATGGCCCCAGCGGGGGTCGGTGAGCCGTTGCTGCAGCCGGCCCACGCTCGTGAGCAGCAGCAGGCCCTCACTGTCGGCATCCAGCCGTCCGGCGGCATAGACCTCCCGCACCGGGATGAAATCAGCCAGGTGCGCCCATGGGCTGCCCGGTTCTGCCGTGAACTGGCTGAGCACGCCGTAGGGCTTGTGGAACAGCAGGGTGGGCAAGGTCGTTGCTCGTTGGCCGTCGTTGGCGGCGGATCGGGGGTGATGGCAGTGGATGGGGGGCGGACGGGAAGGGTGTGCGCCGCCCTCTGAGCTCAGGCACCAGCAGGGAGACCGCCGCATGCTGCCCAAGCCTCGTCACCCAAGCTGCGTCATCCAGCTCAGCCAACCTTCCGTTGCAGAACCAGCTGGGCCAGCGACCTGAAGCAGGCCCGATCCAGCTGGCAGCCTGATGCAGCCCCGATCGACCCAGCCGCCTAAGGCAGATCCAGCCCATCCAGCCGCGACAGGCAGACCAATCACATCCAGCCGCCTGCGCCAGGCCCAAACCAGCTGGCCGTCTGATGAAGCCCAATCCCATCCACCCGCCTGAGGTAGGCCCTAACCCGCTGACCGTCTGATGAAGCCCCGCCCCCAGTCAGTCGCTTGAGGCAGGTACCAGGCCGTAGTCGAATCGAGTGGGCAGGCTCAAGGCCGCTCAGCTGGCGCTGCGGCGCGCGCGCCAGAGGTTCACTGCGCCGATGGAAATCAGCAGCAAGCCCAGATCCAGGGACAGGGAAGGAACGATCAAGGCTTGGCCCCGGAGCGATCGCAGACCCTAAGGGCTAGGAGGCAGCTGCGTTGTGGCGGCAGGTCTGCGGGGTGTCGGCTTGCGTGCCATTGGGGTTTGGGCCTGCTGGTGCTGGGGGCAGGGCCTGATGACGCTGGTGTTTGGGCTGGCTGCCGCTGGGGTTTGGGCCTCATGTCGCTGGAGGGCGGGGCCCGATCCCGGCGTGGCTTGGTCGGCGCGGCACTGGGCCAGTGGTCAGCTGGCTCGTGGGCACTGCTCCACTCCCACAGAACTGCTGCTCGCATGGCACGGGCCGCTGCTCAGCTGACACAGGTTTGCCGTTTGGTTGCACAGGCTTGTTGCTGAGTTACACAGGCGTGCTGCTCAGGTGGCAGAAGCGTGCTGCTCAGCTGGCTCAGAGCGGGCACTCAGCTGGCGCAGGGCGGGCACTCAGCTGGCTCAGGGTTGTTGCCCAGCGGGTGGTGAAGGAGCGGGGTTGCCGGCCGGTGCGGAGAGGGGCAGGCCCGGAGGGGGGGAGGGGCGTCAATTTAAGCTGTTCCTTCTCCTACAGATTGAGCACCCGCTCCGCATGATCGAAACCTCGGGCGTGATCGAGAAGGAACAGGGCAATGGTTTCTACCTGGTGACCCTCGATCAGCCCGCTGGCCACCAGTGCCTGTGCCGTGCTGCCGGCAAACTCACCAAGTTCCGCATCAAGCTGCTGGCCGGTGACAAGGTGCTGGTCGAGATCAGCCCTTACGACCTCACCCGTGGCCGCATCACCTACCGGGAACGCAATGCCGGTGCCACGGGCCCGCGTCCGGGCGGCAACCGTCCGGGCGGCCCGCGCCGCCGCTGACCCCCTGCCGCTGTCAACCCACAGCTGACATCCCGCCTCTGGCAACCCGGCACTGGTCTTCCGTGTCTGACACGCCACCCTGCGGGCCCGTCGCCTCAGGCGCGCTGACGGGAGTCAAGGAATCCGGGCAGCTGGGGACCGCGCAGTCGGATCACCTCGCCGGCTTCATCGCGCAGAGCCTCCAGTGGCAACCCAGGTGCCCGTCCACCCGCCGCCGCCGCAGGCTCCTGCTGGCCGGGCTTCTGCTGGATCAGATAGGGCTCTGCCACCGACCAGGTGCGCGCGTAGCTGACCAGCAAAGGGTCGGCGGGCGCATACACATAGGAGGGGTGCCTGGGAATCGTTTCCTGTTCCGCCCGCTGGCCATCGACGCGGACGGCCCGCGTGATCGCCTGCACGAAGCGGCTGCGGGTGACCACGGTGGTCAGGTAGGCCACCACCCGCACGCGTGGGGCATCGAAACCTTCGGCGCACATGTCGATGCTCACCAGCCAGTCAGCGCCACCGGCGCGAAAGTCCGCCAGCCGCTGGGCCGCCTCCGGATCCTGCGAATGCACCAGCAGCACCTGGTCGCCCTGTTCCTCCAGCAGACCGGTGAGGCCACGGGCATGGGCGATGTCGCGGGCGATCACCAGTCCGCCGGCTTCGGGATGGTCGGCGGCGCGCAGGGTTTCGAGCTTTCGCCTCGCCTGGAGCAGCACCCGCAGGGCAATGCTGCTGGGATCCCCCAGGCGGATCGCCCGTCGCAGGTTGCGGGCGCGCCAGCTCTCCCGGTGCTCGGCGGACAGGGGCGAACGCTCCAGTTCTGTTGCCGCCAGCGCCCCATCGGCGCTGGCTTGGCCGTGGTCGACCCAGCCGTCCTGGAAGCGGAACTCCAGCGGCCGCACATCGCCCTGATCGATCAACTGGCGCGGCTCCACACTCAGGTCGGGGGCGATCTCCTCGACAATCACGCCGTCCTGCCGTCGGGCGATGCGGCGGGAGGCGCTGAAGCCGAGGTTGTCGGCGCGGAACGGGGTGCCGCTCAACCCGAGGCGCAACACGCAGTTCCGGCTGAGGCGGCCGAAGGCATGGCTCCAGGCGGTGGCTTCCGGATCGTCGGGATCGAGGCCGAGGTGGTGCACCTCATCGGCGATCGCCAGCACCTTGCCCGCCGGAAGGCCCGCCAGCTCCCGCTCCAGCCGCAGCCGGTGTCGGGCCGCGCTCTGGTAGCTGATCAGCAGCCCCTGGCCGGCGGCCATCCCGCTCCAGCCGCCACTGCCATCGCTGGCACCACCGCCTGCACTACCGCCTTCAACACCGCCACTGCCTAGGCGAGCGGCACCGCCCTCGCCTGCAGCGTTCGCTTCGAAATCGAGCTCCCGCAGCTCCAGGCCCAGGCGTGCGGCGGAGGAGCGCCATTGGCTGGCGATCGACTGGCGGTGGCAGAACACCAGGAAATGGCTCAGCCGCCCTTCCGCCAGCAGGGGCTGGAACCCCAGCAACGCCCCCAGTGTCTTGCCGGCTCCGGGTCCGGCATGCACCAGCACGTCTTCGCCCTGTGGCCCGGCGCGCACCAGGCGCCGCCGCATCAGGTCGATCAGCTGGCGTTGCCACTGGCGCGGCCTCAGCCCAGCGCCGGTGGCCGGGCTGGACGCCGTTCCCGATGCTGCTCCTGACGCCGCTCCGGATGCGGCTGTGGCGGTGCCTGGGGCGCGCCTGCCAAGATTGAAGGAGGGTGCGGCCACGGTGCCCTGCGGTGGCGCCATTGTGCCGCCCCTCGCTGTGGCTGCCTGAGCGGAAAGAATGGGGGTTTGTTCCCAGGGTTTTTCCCGCTTCCACCCCTACGTTCAGGCCATCCCCCCAAGGACCTGCAGCCCCCGCTGTTCTCCGCGCCGCCGAGGCCCCGATGAGAGAGTTCCCCGAGTCCGGTCTGCCGGAACCCCTCCTCCGAGAGCACTTGGAGGGTTGTTTCCAGCAGGAGTGCGACATTGACCCCGTGATTCTGCGGGTCCGTCTGCTGCGCCATCTCGGCTCGGTGGTGCAGGCCCGCTGCCTGGAACAGGAATTGCTGCCGTTGTTCTGATGCCTTCCCCCTCCACTCCCGCGCTGCTGGCCGTTACCGGTGCCTCCGGCAAGACCGGCTGGCGTGTCGTGCAGGAAGCGCGCCGCCGTGGCTATGCGGTGCGGGCGATCCTGCGGCCGGGCTCGAGCGTCCCCGAAGGACTGGAAGGGGCGGAGCTGATCCGGCTGGAACTGTCCGACCAGAGCGCCCTGCAGCAGGCACTCGCCGGCGTGGAGGCGCTGGTGATCGCCACCGGCGCGCGCCCGTCGATCGACCTGACCGGCCCGCTGCAGGTGGATGCGCTGGCGATCCGCAGCCAGATCGCCGCCTGCCGTGCCGCCGGGGTCAAGCGCGTGGTGCTGGTGAGCTCGCTCTGCAGCGGCCGGCTGTTTCACCCGCTCAACCTGTTCGGCCTGATCCTGCTGTGGAAGCGCGTCGGCGAGCGCTGGCTGGAGAGCAGCGGCCTGGATTGGACCGTGATCCGCCCCGGCGGGCTGCGCGAAAGCGAGGAGGGTCTCGAGCGCGAAGGACTGTTCTTCAGCGGCCCGGATCAGCAGGAGAGCAACAGCATTCCCCGCCGCCTGGTGGCGCGCGTCTGCCTTGATGCCGTGGAAGCGCCCGCCTCCATCGGTCGCATCATCGAAATCACCAGCAGCCAGGAGCTGCCGCCCAGCTCCCTGGCCCAGTGGCTGAACGCGCCGGCCGGCGCCAGCGCCGTGGGCGCCTGATCGCTCCCTTGGCGTTGTCTGCTGCGGCTCTGCTGGATCACCTGGGCGTACCGCCCTTCCAGCCCCGGGCACCCTGGTGGGGCGCCGATCTCCAGACCCTGCGCGACACGCTGCGGCCGGAGCGCCTGCCGGCGGAGTCGGCCCAGGCGGTGCCGCTGGCGCTGCCCGGAGGTGAAGCCCTGCTCGGCTGCCTCGATGCCCCCGCTGCTGGCCCCGACGGCTCCACCGCCCGCCCCCACGCCCTCGTGTTGCTGCTGCATGGACTGGGCGGCTCCAGCCGCAGCATCGGCCTGCTGCGGCTGGCGCATGTCCTGCGCCAGGCGGGGTTTGCCGTGCTGCGGCTGAACCTGCGCGGCGCGGGAGCGGGCCGGAGCCTGGCGCGGGGCACCTACGCCGCCCGCTGCAACCGCGATCTGATCCCGGCGCTGCAGCAGGCCCGCAGCCTCGCCGCCGGCCGGCCCCTGCTGGGGGTGGGGCTGTCGCTGGGCGGCACCGTGCTGCTCAATGGCCTGCTCGACACCTCCGCCACGGACTTGCTGGATGGCCTGGTGGTCGTGAGTTCCCCGATTGATCTGGCCAGCAGTTCGGCAGCCATCGGCCGGCCTCGCAACCGCCTGTATGAGCGCTGGTTGCTGCAGCGCCTGCGCCAGCAGACCCTGGCCGATCCCGGCGGCCTGCCGGACGGGCAGCGCAGCCAGCTGCAGACGGTGGAGTCGATCCGCGCCTTCGACGCCCTGATCACCGCGCCGCGCTGGGGATTCGAGTCGGTGGAGGCCTACTACGCGGGCGCCAGTCCGCTGAGCCTGCTGCAGGGCTGCCTGGCGGGGGAACCTTCGGCGCGGCCTCTGCCCCCCCTGCTGCTGGTGCATGCCCTCGACGATCCATGGGTGCCTGCGGCCCCCGCGGTGGCGCTGCAGGAGCGGCTCACCCCGGCCTCACCACTGCAGATCGTGCTCAGCCAGGCGGGCGGTCACAACGGCTTCCATGGCCCGGGGGGCAGCTGGTCGGATCTGCTGGTGACGCGCTGGCTGCTGGATCAGGTGCAGGGGAGCCCCTGAACGCCGGCGGTGGTGGGCGCGAACGGCGTGCGGCGAATCACCCAGTCGTCGATGGGGTGGCCGGCGATCAGGTGGTCGTCCACGATCCGCTCGATCCGCTCCGGCGTGACACCGCCGTACCAGAGGCCTTCCGGCCAGATCAGCAGGATCGGCCCGCCTTCGCACACGCGCAGGCAGTCGGCCTTGGAGCGCAGCACCACCCCCTGGGGGCGCCCCGGATCCTCCAGGCCGCGCTCGCGCAGCAGGCGCTTAAGCAGGGCCCAGCTGGCGGCTCCCACCGCCGGATCGCCGCACAGGGCCTTGGTGGGGGTGGCGCAGAGCAGCAGGTGGCGCTCGACACCGGCTGACGGCGAGGGGATGCCGCTGCTCATGCGGTCAGCAGGGTGCGGCCGGTGGCCGTGGCGGCCTCCCGCACGGCCAGGCGCGCCCAGGCATCAACCGCCAGCACGTCAGCGAGCGAGGGGGCGGCGCTGAGGTCGGCCCGGTGGCGGTCGCAGACCTGTTCGATCAGTTTCGGAATGTCGAGGAAGTGCACCTGTTCCTCCAGGAACAGGGCCACCGCCTGCTCGTTGGCGGCATTCATAACCGCCGGCATCGTGCCGCCGGCGCGGCCGGCCGCGTAGGCCAGGGCCATGCACGGATACTTGGCGCCGTCGGGGGCGCGGAAGCTCAGCGTGCCCACTTCGGTGAGATCGAGGCGGCGCCAGGGGGTTTCCAGCCGCTCCGGCCAGCTGAGGCAGTAGAGAATCGGCAGCTTCATGTCGGGCCAGCCCAGCTGCGCCAGCACCGACGAATCCACCAGCTCCACCATCGAGTGGATGATGCTCTGGGGATGGATCACGATCTCGATGTGGTCGAAATCGAGGCCGAAGAGGTAGTGGGCTTCGATCACCTCCAGCCCCTTGTTCATCAAGGTGGCCGAATCCACCGTGATCTTCCGCCCCATGCTCCAGTTGGGGTGGCTGGTGGCATCGGCCACGGTGGCCTTGGCCAGATCGGCGGCCGGCCAGTCGCGGAAGGCACCGCCCGAGGCGGTGAGCTGGAGGCGGCGCAGCCCCGGGGTGGGAACGCCGGTGGAGAGGCGCGCGGTGTCAGCCCAGGGGGTGCCCTGCAGGCACTGGAAGATGGCGGAATGCTCCGAATCGGCCGGCAGCAGCCGGCTGCCGCTGCGCTTCAGCGCCGGCAGCACCACCGGCCCTGCGGCGATCAGGGTTTCCTTGTTGGCCAGAGCCAGATCCTTGCCAGCCTCCACCGCCGCCAGGGTGGGCAGCAGGCCGGCGCAGCCCACGATGCCGGTCACCACCAGATCGGCGCTGGCCCAGGCGGCAACGGCGCAGAGCCCTTCGTTGCCGCCCAGCAGCTCAGGGCGCCGCAGCGGTTGCCGCTCCTTGGGCAGGGCATCGAGCCGTGCGTTCAGCTCAGCCAGCAGCTCCGTCTCGGCCAAGGCCACCACTTCGGGGCTGTGGCGCACGATCTGCTCCACCAGCAGGGGCAGGTTGCGGCCGGCGGTGAGCCCCACCACCTTGAAGCGATCGGGGAATTCCTCGGCCAGCTCCAGGGTCTGGGTGCCGATCGAGCCGGTGGAGCCCAGCACGCTGATCGCTTTCATCAGAACGGCCCGACGCTGCAGGGCGCCAGTCTCCCATTGCCGGATGCACGGCAGACGGCCAGGGTCTGCAGCGCGTCACACTGAACGCACTTGCGGCGGTGTTCCGTGCTCTGGCTCAAGCGCTGGAACTTCATCGAGCGGGCCCGCCTGGAGCGGGAGCTGTGGGACGCCTTCGAGCGCCAGGAGGACATCGAGGCGCTGGTGGCCGCCTGTCCAGCCGACGACCCCTTCCGTCAGGAGGTCTGGCAGACCACCCTGGGGCGGATTCGCAAGATCGAGAAGCTGATGGTGGGCAAAGGGCCCCAGCCGCCAGCCGATTCTTGAGCCGGGCCAGCCGATTTCAAGCCGGCCGATTCCGCCGCCATCGGTGTTCGCGGCCACTTACTTGCGGATCCACTCGGTGAGGCCAGTGGGGCGGTCGATCAGCTCGATGCCGTAGCGGCGCAGCTGGTCGCGCAGGCCATCGGCGGTGGCGTAATCCTTGCTGGCCTTGGCCAGCCGGCGGGCCTCGATCACTGCCTGGATGTCGGCCTCGCTGGGTCCGTCCGCGCCGGGCGCTGCCGCTCCTGCGGCGGGCCGCTCCGCCACCAGGCCCAGCACGGAGCTGAGCTCCTGCAGCAGCAGCCAGCGCTCTCGC
Organism: Sphingobacterium thalpophilum; assembly: GCA_943367595.1. Lineage (GTDB taxonomy): Bacteria > Cyanobacteriota > Cyanobacteriia > PCC-6307 > Cyanobiaceae > MW101C3. The sequence continues at coordinate 34,307 of CALRJS020000027.1, read as the reverse complement.
AGCTCGCCTGAGTCGGCGGAGGCGGCATCCCCCCGCTCCAGCCGATTGGCGAGCGAGCGCAGGGGTCGCGCCAGCTCGAACAGCACCGCCAGGGCGGCGGACGTGTTGAGGTCGTCGTCCATGGCGTCGATGAAGCGCTGGCGGGTTTCTCCCAGCGGAGCCGCAGCGTCAGCGTCGGCTGAGGGGGGCATCCCCGTGGCAGCGGCGGCCGGGGCGGCGGCAGCCCAGCCGAGCGAGACAGCGTGCTGATCTCCCACCAGCAGGGCCGCATTGAGCCCCCTCCAGCCGGTGGCCGCCGCCTCCAGCGCGGCGGCGGTGAAATCGAGCGGTTTGCGGTAGTGGGCCTGCAGCACGAACAGGCGCAGGGTCATCGGTGTGGTGCCGCCGTCCAGCAGGGCCCGGATCGTGGTGAAGTTGCCGAGCGACTTGCTCATCTTCTCGCCGCCCACATTCACCATACCGTTGTGCAGCCAGAAGCGCGCCAGCGCCTGGCCGGTGGCCACTTCCGACTGGGCAATTTCGTTTTCGTGGTGGGGAAAGATCAGATCGGCCCCGCCCAGATGGATGTCGATCGTGTCGCCCAGCTCCTGGCGCACCATCGCGGAGCATTCGATGTGCCACCCAGGACGCCCCGGACCCCAGGGGGAAGGGAAGCTGGGCTCGTCCGGCTTGGCTCCTTTCCAGAGGGCGAAGTCGAAGGGGTGCTGCTTGCGGGCTTCTTCCGCTTCGCCCATGCGGCCGCTGGCCCCCTCCTGCTGCTCGTCGAGGCTGCGGCCGCTGAGCTTGCCGTAGTCGGCCTTCTTCAGCACCGAGAAATACACGTCGCCATCGGCGGAATAGGCCGCGCCGCTGGCCTCCAGCTCCGCGATCATCCGGCGGATGCAGTCAAGGCAGCGGGTGGCCCGGGGCAGCCGGTCGGGCGGCAGGATCCCGAGGGCGGCCATGTCCGTCTGAAACTCGCGGATGTTGCGCTCGCTCACCGCCTCCATCGAGCTGCCTTCGGCGGCGGCGCGGGCCAGGATCTTGTCGTCGATGTCGGTCACGTTCTGCACGAAGGTGACCGCATAACCCCGCCATTGCAGATAACGGCGCAGCACATCCCAGGCGATGTAGCTGCGGGCGTGCCCCAGGTGGCAGAGGTCGTAGACCGTGACGCCGCAGCAGTAGATCGACACCTGGCCCGGCACCAGGGGCTCGAAGGCCTCAAGGCGACGGGTGAGGGTGTTGGTGAGCCGCAGGGTCAAGGGGGATGCCGGCCCGGGGCCGGAGGAGAAAGGCAGAGGGTGGCCAGAGGCCGTGTGCGCGAACCTAGGCCGCCGACTGTGCGGAGCTGGTCACCCCGGCCTCGCCTACTTCGCTTCCATCCAGTTCGGACCCCAGCCGGTGTCCACCACCAGGGGCACGCTCAGTTGAATCGCCTGCTCCATGGTGGCCTTCACGGTGGCGATCACCTGCTCGCGCGCCTCAGGGGCCGCTTCGAGCACCAGTTCGTCGTGCACCTGCAACAGCAGTCGGGCTGGCAGAGCCTGCTGCTGCAAGGTGCGCTGCAGCGTCACCATCGCCAGCTTGATGATGTCGGCGCTGGAGCCCTGGATCGGCGCATTGGCTGCGGCCCGCAACTGCTGGGCCTCCATGCCGCCCCGCCTGGCCACCTCCAGATCGATCTCAAAGGGATCCTTGCCCAGCAACCGGCCCAGCCCATTGCGATCGAACGGGAACGGCCGCCGCCGCCCCAGGATCGTTTCCACGTATCCCTGGCTGAGGGCGAGCCGCTCCTGCAGCTCCAGGAAAGCGAACACCTTCGGATAGCGCTGCTTGTACTTGCCGAGAAACTCCTTGGCCTGGCTGGGGCTGAGCTCGGTCTCCCGGGCCAGCCGCTGGGAACCCATGCCGTAGATCACGCCGAAGTTGATGGTCTTGCCCAGACGCCGCTCTGCGGCACTCACCTCGGTGGTGTCCAGCAACAGGCGGGCGGTCAGGGCATGCACGTCGTCGCCGTTGCGGAAGGCCTCCACCAGCACCTCCTCACCGGAGAGGTGGGTGAGGATGCGCAGCTCGATCTGGGAGTAATCGGCGCTGATCAAGTGCCAGCCCTCCTGGGGCAGGAAGGCCTTGCGGATCCGTCGGCTGTATTCGGTGCGAATCGGGATGTTCTGCAGGTTGGGGTTGCTGCTCGACAGGCGGCCGGTGGCGGTCACCGCCTGGTTGAAATCGGTGTGCACCCGGCCCGTTTCCGCCTCCACCAGCAGCGGCAGGGCATCCACATAGGTGCTCTTGAGCTTGCTGAGCGTGCGGTGCTCCAGCACCAGCGGCACCACGGCATGGTCGTCTTCGAGCTTCTCGAGCACGGCGGCGTCGGTGCTCCAGCCGGTCTTGGTTTTTCGGGATTTCTTCCGATCGAGCCCGAGCGTGTCGAACAGCAGTTCTCCCAGCTGCTTGGGGGAGGCCAGGTTGAAATCAACGCCTGCCGCCGCCTTGGCCTCGCCATCAAGGCGTTGCAACTGCTCACCCAGCTCCGCACTGAGTTCGGCCAGGTAGGCGGTGTCGATGCGGATGCCTGTGGCCTCCATCTGGGCCAGCACAGGTTCCAGCGGCAGCTCCACCTGGGCGAGCAGGGGAAGCAGCCGGGGCCCCATGGCCTGCAGCCGCTCGTGCAGCAGCCGGCCCAGGCGCCAGGTGAGGTGCACGTCCATGCCGCAATAGAGCGCGGCTGCGGCGATCGGCACCGAGGCGAAGGTCTGCCCCTTCGCCACCAGGTCGGTGTAGCCGGTGGGGCTGAAGCCGAACTCCCGCAGGGCCATCGCCTCCAGGCCATGTTTGGCGTTGGCGTCGCGCAGGTAATCGGCCAGCAGAGTGTCCATCACCACGCCGCCCAGTTCGAGTCCGTGGCGCATCAGCACCAGCCGGTCGTACTTGGCGTTCTGCAGGGCCTTGGGATGGGCCGTGCTGGCCAGCCAGGGGGCCAGCGCAGTGAGCACTGCCGCCAGCGGCAGCTGGGCAGGGGCGTCGATCGCTGGCTCCGCTGCCGTGAGCAGATCGGTGGCGGGTTCGGCCACTGGGGGCTGGTGTCCGATCGGGATGTAGGCCAGATCCGTAGGCCCGTCTCCCCAGCACAGACCCACCCCCACGAGCTCCGCCTGAAAGGGGTTGAGCGCAGTGGTTTCGGTGTCGAGCGCGATCGGAGCCGCTGGATCGGTAGCTGCCAGCAATCGCTCCACGAGGGCCGCCAGCGCGCTGCTGGTGACGATCAGCTGGGGCTCCAGCACCGGCAGGAGGGCGTCAGCAAGAGCGTCAGCCACCCCGGCGCCAGCAGGCGGTTGATCGCCTGAAGCCGGGTTGCTGCCCAGTGGCGCCTGGCCGGGGGCGCCGGCGGCCGTCGGTTCACCGGCAAGTGCTGAGGCGGAAGTCGCGGCCGGTGTTGCGCTGGCCGCTCCAGTGACAGCTCCGGTGGCATTACCGCTGGGTGTGGCTGTCTGAGCCTTCGCGCGGCCGCTGGCGGCAGCTCCGGAGAACACCCGTTCGAAGGCCCCCAGCTGGCGGGCCAGGCTGTGCAGCTCCAGCTCTTCGAGCCGCTGGGCCAGGGCGTCCCGGTCGAGGGACCCCAGGGCCAGGCGTGGTTCGCTCGGCAGCGGGATGTCCACGAGGATCTCGGCCAGCATGCGCGAGCGGAAGGCGTTGTCCCGGTCGGCCTCCAGCTTTGCTCTGAGCGCCCCTTTCTGCTGGTCGAGGGCGGCATAGATCCCATCAAGGGTGTTGTGCGCCTGCAGCAGCACGATGGCCGTCTTGGGGCCCACGCCCTTGACGCCGGGGATGTTGTCGCTGGCGTCTCCGGTGAGCGCTTTGAGATCCACCACCTCCTCCGGTGTCACCCCGAGCTTGCTGATCACCCCCTCCCGGCGGATCAGCGTCGGCCCCGCGTTGCGGGCGTACGGACCGCCCCCCATGTAAAGGATGGCGATGTCCCGCTCGTCATCCACCAGCTGAAACAGATCGCGGTCGCCACTCAGGATCCGCACCCGCCAGCCCTCGTTCGCGGCCCGGTTGGCGAGGGTGCCGAGCACGTCATCGGCTTCGTAGCCGGGCGCCATGCACAGCGGCAGATCCATGGCGCCGGCCAGGATCTCCTGCAGGTTGGCCAGGTCGGTGAAGAAGTGCTCGGGCGCTTCGTCGCGGTGCGCCTTGTAGGCGGCATCCGCTTCGTGGCGGAAGGTGGGCTCAGCAGTGTCGAAGGCGATCACCACGCCCTGGGGGGTGAGGCCCTTCACGTTGTCGAGCAGAGCCTTGAGAAAGCCATAGGTGACGCTTGTGGGCACACCATCGCGGGTGGCGAGACCCCCTTCACCGCCTTTGGCGAAGGCATAGAAGCTGCGGAAGGCCAGCGAGTGGCCGTCCACGAGCAGCAGCAGCGGTCGCTCCTCCCCCACCGATCGCTGATCGCTCAGAGCGCTCGGGGCGGGGCCGGTGCCAGGCAAATCATTCACAACTGAGCCCTTCCCAGGCAAACCACTCCCGGGTGAATCACTCCCAGGCAAACCTGCTTCAGCTGGACCATGGTCAGCTGAATTCTTCGTTGCCTTGGCCACGGCCTGCCCCACCCTCAGCTGCGCCTCAGCCTGCCATCCGGAACCTCCGAAGGGCGGCCTGCCGGACTCGACCCTGCCAATCGCCCACCGCTGTGTGGATCAGCCCTCTGCACGGGCGCTTCCTCCGGGAGTGATGGTTCGTGGGGCGCTTTAGATTTCCGCCAGCCCCCGGGGCAGTGGCCCACGGCCGCCTCCTGCGGCGCCACCGGCCGCTTCCCGCACGCGCACGCCATGGACTCCCAATCCCCACGCCAACCCCGCCGCTACACCATTCATCTGCTGCTCCTTGGCGGTCACCAGCAGATCATCCATTTCGCCACGCTGGACGCGTTCCAGCAGTGGTACGGCGGCGTCCTCAACGGCGGCAACGGCGATGCCTTCGTGAATGTGCCGATCAACGATCTGGAGGGGGAATACCTGGTGCTGCGGCCCAGCTCCGTGGTGGGCATCCGCATCGTGCCGGAATTCGCCGCCCGATGATGTCTCAGGCTGCAGCGCTTTCCAGCGCGCCTGAACAGGTCTGGGGCCTCCCGCACTCGAGGACTGCACCCGTTACAGCGCCCATGGCGCTCAGCGCCACCGAGCTTGCGGCTCCTGAGGCCATGGCAGTCCTGCCGTCCGGGGCCGCTTGAGCAGGCTGGAGCTGATCTGGGGCGAGGCGTTCTTCGCCGGGGCGATGGCCCAGCTGCTGGCCCAGCTCAGTCGTCTGCCGGCGGTGGTGCTGCTACTGGCCGTGGGCCTGGTGATCGGCAGGGCCGGCTTCGACCTGGTGGACACCGAGGCGCTGGGGCCTGTGCTGGAGCCACTGGTCAGCCTGTTGGTGGGCCTGATCCTGTTTGATGGTGGCCTCAATCTGAGGCTGGCCGGCCGCGACCTGCAGCGCACCGTTGTGCAGGTGGTGCTGGTGCGGGCCGTGCTGGGTTTCCTGGCGGCGGTGCTGCTGGCCCACCTGCTGGCTGGTCTGTCCTGGCCGCTGGCCCTGGTGTTCGGGGCGATCGCGCTCGCCACCGGCCCCACCGTGGTCACGCCGATGGTGCAACAGATGCGCCTGTTGCCCTCGCTGGCCCAGGTGCTAGAAGCCGAAGGGCTCGCGCTCGAACCCCTGGGTGCCGTGCTGGCGTTGCTGCTGCTGCAGCTCGCCATCGGTGATCTCTGCAGCTGGCAGGAGGTGGCCGGCCGACTGGTGTTGCGGCTGGGCGGCGGTGTGTTGATCGGCAGCCTGTCGGGGTGGCTGCTCTCCGAACTGCTGCGCCGCCTGCTGCAGGGCTCCGAGGTGCTGGATGCCCTGGCGCTGCAGCTCAGCCTCGGCGTGCTGTTCCTGCTGGTGGGAGGCTGCGAAACCCTGCTGCCCGAATCCGGCTTGCCGGCCGCCGTGAGTGCCGGGGTGGTGGTGGGGCTGCGGCTTGAGGGTGGGGCCAGCCAGCTCGATGAGCTGATCCGGCAACTCGCGCTGCTGGCCATCACCGTGCTGTTCCCGCTGCTGGCCGCTGATCTCTCCTGGTCGGAGCTGAGCCCGCTGGGGCTGGGGGGTGTGGCCTGCGTGCTGATGCTGATGCTCTGCCGCTGGCCGGTGTTTCAGGTGGCGGGCCTGGGGCTGCCAGGGCTCGGCTGGCGCGAAAAGCTGATGCTCAGCTGGATTGCCCCCCGCGGCATCGTCACCGCCGCCGTGGCCAGCCTGTTCGCCCTCCGCCTCGATGAAGCCGGAGTGCCGGGCGGCGGTGCCCTCAAGGGCCTCGTGTTCCTCACGATCCTCCTGACCGTGGGAATTCAGGGGTTCACCGCCGCCGCCCTGGCGCGGCGGCTGGGCCTGGTGGAGCCGGAAGGTGAGCTGGCGGCTGAGCCTGCGGAAGCCGGTGGGTGAGCGCTCTGCCTGGCGTCCCGTGGGTCTGCGCGGGTTTGGTCTTGAGCCGCTGCTGGCCCCTTTCAGAGGCTGCGCTGCAGACGAGCGACAGCCTCGCCGCCGGGCTGGAGAAGCAGCAGGGTGGCAACGAGATCGGGGCCCTGAAGGCTGCCGAGCAGGGCCGCGCGCAGGCTCTTCATCACCACACCCTTCTTCACGCCGGCCGTCTTGGCGGCCTCCCCCAGCAGGGTTCGGGCCTGATCGGCATCCAGGCCGTGGTGGGCCGGCTGGGAGGAATCCGCCGGCTCCAGGGCCTGCAGCACTGCCGCCAGGGCCGCCCTGGCCCCTTCGCTCACGATCTGCTGGCGGGCTTCGTCGTTGAGGCTGGGACGCTCAAAGAAGGGCCGGGCCTGCTCGACACCGTCTTGAAGCGTGACCAGAGAGGGGCCCAGCAAGGCAGCCAGATCCAGTTCCCAGCCTGGCTCCCCTGAGGGGGCGCTCCAGCCCTGGGCCCGCCAGCGCGGCGCCAGCAGAGTCAGCAGCTGCTCGGCAGGCAAGCCATGCAGCACCTGGGCATTCAGCCAGTTGAGCTTGTCCCAGTCGAAGCGGGCGCCGGCGCGATTGACCCGCTCGAAGCCGAAGACCGGTGCCGCCTCAGCCAGGCTGAAGCGCTCCCCCATGCCCTCCGGTGGCGACCAGCCCAGCAGGGTCATGTAGTTGGCCAGGGCATCGGCGGTGTAGCCCAGCTCGCGGAAGTCGCTCAGCGAGGTGACCCCGTCGCGCTTGGAGAGCTTGCGGCCTTCGCCGTTGAGGATCAGCGGCGTGTGAGCGAACTCCGGTGCGGCCAGCCCCAGCGCGCTGTAAAGCAGCAACTGCTTGGCGGTGTTGGCGATGTGGTCTTCGCCGCGGATCACGTGACTGATCGCCATGGCGGCGTCGTCCACGACCACCACCAGGTTGTAGAGGGGGTCGCCGATGGCATCGGCGGGGGCGCGCCGGGCGATCACCATGTCGCCGCCCAGGTCGCTGCCGCTCCAGCGCATCTCGCCGCGCACCAGATCGTTCCAGACGATCGTGGCGCCGTCATCGATACGGAAGCGGACCACCGCCTCACGCCCTTCGGCGATGAAGGCCTGCTCCTGCTCCGGGCTGAGGTTGCGGTGGCGGTTGTCGTAGCGGGGGGCCTCCTTGGCGGCGGCCTGGGCCTCTCGCATCTCCGCCAGCTCCGCCTCACTGGCATAGCAGCGGTAAGCGTGGCCACTGGCGAGCAACTGCTGGATCGCGGCGCGATGCGCCTCGATGCGCTCGCTCTGGATCACGGGCTCCTCATCCCAGTCGAGGCCCAGCCAGCGCAGGCCGTCGAGGATGTTGGCGGTGTATTCGGGTCTGGAGCGCTCGCGATCGGTGTCTTCGATGCGAAGCAGGAAGGCACCGCCCAGGTGGCGCGCGAACAGCCAGTTGAACACCGCCGTGCGGGCTGTGCCGATATGAAGCGTGCCGGTAGGGCTGGGAGCCAGGCGAACCCTCACCGTCAATGCGTTCACTCCTGGAGGATGGGATGGATTGAAAACGGGACTGACGGGGCTCGAACCCGCAACTTCCGCCGTGACAGGGCGGTGCTCTAACCGATTGAACTACAGTCCCAGTTCATCCGTACTGGTGGCTCGGCTGGGCCGGGCTCCCGTGCGGGGTGCGCTGTCGCGTTGGCGACCTCGGAAGTATCAGTTGCCGCCGGTCCCGTCGTCAACCAGCCGGGGCGACGGCAGGTGCCAAACGGTGCAACTCCGCCACCATGGCGCTGATGGAGGCAGGGTTGGCGGGCTTCTGATCGGTGCTCAGCAGCTCCCGGCCCAGCACCGAGCAGCCGAGATGGGCGAACTGCAGGCGCATGGCGCTCAGCACTTTCTGGCCGCCCCCGCCGCTGTGGGTGGCCAGGGCCACCGGCAGGCCGCTGAACAGCGCACGAAAATCGCTGCTGCTGCGTGACAGCCAGGCCAGGGCGTTGTTGAGCGTGGGCGGCAGGGAGCCGTTGTATTCGGGCGCGCACACCCACAGCCGCCCCTGAGAGCGCAGCTGGTGGGCCAGCGCATCGAGGCCGGGGTGGGCGCCGCCACCGGCCGCCTCGGCCGCAGGCGTGTAGAGCGGCAGGCCGACAGCCACCAGATCGATCACATGAAAAGCGTGGCCCTGAAGCTCAGCTTCCTGGGCCACGCGTGTGGCGAGATTGAGATTGTGGCCATTGCTGGCCGCAAGAATCAGCATGGCCGGCGGCTTGAAGCAATCAGCGGCGCAGGAAAAAAGCCCGGGCGCTCAGGGGCGAAAGCCGGCCGGTTCAATCAGACGGACCTGATTGCCCCGGGCAGTGAATTCCCGACCTTGGTCGCTCTGAACCACCACACGGCCTCCGGATTTGACCCGGATCACCCGAGCCCGTACCCAGCCCAGTGCGGCCGACTCAAGAACCTTGACCACATCACCGGGTTGTAGATCCAACTCCATGTCCGGAACCAGAAAAGTGCAGGAAGGGTCATCGAGCGCGCCGTGGAGGACTTGAACCCCCGACATCAGGTTTTGGAGACCTGCGTTCTACCAACTGAACTAACGGCGCAAGGCGATGACCCTCAGAAGGTGCCGCAAGGCGACACCTAGATAGACGATGGGAATCGCCGGATCAGCGGTCGAAGCGTTGCTTGACCCTGGTGGCCTTGCCCACCCGATCGCGCAGGTAAAAGAGCTTGGCACGACGCACCTTACCCCGGCGTTCCACTTTGATCGTGGCCACCTGGGGGCTGTGCAGCATGAACACACGCTCCACGCCGATGCCCTGGAAGATCCGGCGCACGGTGATGGTTTCGTTGAGGCCGCCATGGCGCTTGGCGATCACCACACCCTCGTAGGGCTGGATGCGTTCCTTGTTGCCCTCGCTGATGCGCACGCCCACACGGACGGTGTCGCCCACGTAGATCTCGGGAAGGTCGCTCTTGAGCTGCTCCGCCTCGAACGTGCGCATCAGCTCGTAGGCGCTGAGCTTGCCGGTGCGGACCGCAGGCGCTGCCGCAGCGGTGGTCGCCTCAGCTGAGCCCACCGGGGGAGTGCCCGCCTCGGGAGTGCTGGTCTCGCTGGTGCTGTCTTCGATGAGTTCCGCTGCCATCCCGGCTTCCTTCACGCCTGAGCAAACAGCGACTTTACCGGGTCATCCGCCCCCCTCGGAAGCGTCGCCGCCGGTGCGGCTGGTGGCCGCGGGCCCGGCGGGGCGCCGGGCGGCAGTGGCGCGCTGCCATTTGCCGACCACCATGGCGCCTCCGCTGATCAGCATCCACAGCAATCCCAGGCCGTTGAGGGCCACATAAAAGGTCTTGCCGGTGCTGCCCAGCCATTCGCCTTCGTGCAGCACCATCAACAGGTGGGCCTGATCCCTGCTCAGGCCGCCCCAGTCACGCAGCAGCCGGTAGCCCATGCCGGTGGCCGCAGTGAGAAGCATGGGGGCGAGCACGAACGGGGCCGCCTGCGCATGCCAGCGCCGCAACGCCGCCAGGGTCTGCATGGGTGCCTGGTTGAAATTGGTAGCTTGGAGTCTGAGATGTCAAGGATCCGTCGATGAATCTGTTCGCCGATCTGCTGGCCGCCACCCAAGGATCGAGCGCACAGGGCGGCGGAGGGGCGGCCGGTCGGCCCACGGGAGGCGCGGCCGTCGGCATGGCGGCGGATGCTCCCGCCAGCGTGGTCACCCAGGCCGGTCCCCGTATTCAGAAAAGTCGTCGCGGGGTGGAGATCAAGTCGGCTCGCGAGATCGGCATCATGCGGCGCTCCAGCCGGATCGTGGCCACCGTGCTGCGCGAGCTGCTGGAACTGGCCGCCCCCGGCATGACCACCGCCGATCTCGACCGCCACGCCGAACGGCGCATCCGTGAACTGGGCGCCACCCCCAGCTTCAAGGGCTACCACGGTTTCCCCGCCAGCATCTGCGCGAGCATCAACAACGAAGTGGTGCACGGCATCCCCAGCAGCAAGCGGGTGATCCGCGAGGGCGATCTGCTCAAGATCGACACCGGCGCCTACTTCGAGGGCTACCACGGCGACAGCTGCGTGTCCGTGTGCGTGGGTGCCGGCAGCGACGACGCCTGCCGGCTCAGCCGCGTGGCCCAGGAGTCGCTGATGCAGGGCCTGGCCAAGGTGAAGGCCGGCAACACCCTGCTCGACATCGCCGGTGCCGTGCAGGATCACGTCGAAGCCCATGGCTACAGCGTGGTGGAGGACTACACGGGCCATGGCGTGGGCCGCAACCTGCACGAAGAGCCCTCGGTGTTCAACTTCCGCACCAAGGATCTGCCCAACGTGAAGCTCCGCCCCGGCATGACCCTGGCCGTGGAGCCGATCCTCAACGGCGGCAGCAAGCACTGCCGCACCCTGCGCGATCGCTGGACCGTGGTGACGGTGGACGGCAGCCTTTCGGCCCAGTGGGAGCACACGATCGCCGTCACCTCCGACGGCTGCGAGATCCTCACCGACCGCGACTTCTGAGCGGCCTCACCCGCCACCAGGCCCCGCCGCAACGCCGCGGCCGGGCCGCTCAGCTGCTCCGGCTCGTGAGCCCGAAGTAGAGCCGCCGCATCAGCACCGCCAGCGGGAACAGCAGATAGGTGAGGGGGTTGGGGGTCACGATCACCAGCCCCACCCCGCGGCGCACCTGGGCGATCACCTGACCGGCCACGAAGTCGGCGCTCATCACACCGATCGGATTGAGGGCGGAGCGGAAGGGGCCGAGCACCAGGCGCCGGATCCGGCAGGCCCGCGGCCCCTGCTGATCGAGGCTGCGCAGGCTGAGCAGCTGACCCAGCAGGCGCTTGCTGATCTCATACAGCGGGCTCACAGCCGGCATCAACTCGGCTTCCGACGTGTTCACCCACAGCTCGCGGCGGGGGCGATCAGCCGCAGGCTCGGGCAGCGACAGAAAGAGCTCCACCAGACGCCAGCTGCTCAGCGCGTTCACCTCGAGGCTGTACTCCACGGCGGTGGGGCTGCGATCGCCATGCACGTTCACGCCATGGTTGATCACCAGGATGTCCACATCCAGCAGCTGATCACGCAGCGCCGCCTCTCCGCCGCAGCCCCAGCAGACACTGGCCAACGGGATCGGTTGCCCGGTTGCATCGCTGAGTTCCACGGCGGTGGGACGGGAGGTGAGCGCCAGCAGCCGGGCCCCCTGGCCATGCAGGCGGCGGAGCAGGGCGCTGCCGAAAGCGCCAGCGGCGCCGGTGACCGCCACATGCCGGCCCTGCAGCGGCAGCAAGGCGGAGGTCGTGCCGTTCATCGCTGCGCGGCGGTGGGCGAACCACCGTTGCAGCCGTTACGATCAAGGGCGGACATTCCTTGTGTTCTGAGGACAGGCACTATCAAACGTGTTCAGTGAGGGCTCAGCAAAGGGATCATCCACCCTGTCCCAGGAAGCTGCACAGGTGGCCTTGTTCGCTCCCTATTGCGGCGGGCTGAGCCGTGAAGGCTGGCTGCAACGCGGTCTTGATCAGCTCGCCCTCCGGCGTGTGAGCGGCCTGCGCCCGCTGCATCCGAACGGGGCCCATCGCTTCGAGCTCAGCTGGACCTCGGGTGCCGCGCCGCAACAGCCGAGCCAATGCGAGCTCGCCTTCCCTGACCAACCGGAGATCCGCTACAGCTTCACGGTTCCCACCCACCACCTGGTGAGCTGGTTGATGGACCTGCTCGAAGACCGCGCCGTGAGCGGTGGTGGCGACCTCCCCGAGTCGTTCTGGCGCTGGCTGATCCTCGGCGAGGCCCCGCCACCGGTCTCCTCGTAGGCTGCTGCCAGACCCTGGCCCCGGCGAACCCTTCCCCATGAGCAGCACTCTGCTGATCGGTTCGTGTCATCCCTTCAGCGGAAAATCAGCGCTGGTGCTCGGCCTGGCGAGGCAGGCCGCCCGCATGGGCGTACCGGTGCGTTTCGGCAAACCCCTGGCCACCAGCCTGCGGCTCGATCGCAGACCCATCCCCGGCAGCGATGCTGCTTCGGCTCCCCTGATCGACGACGACGTGCGTTTCGTCGGCGGCATCCTCGGCCTGGCGCCCGACTGCCTGCTGCCTTCGCTGCAGCTGCTGGAGCCGGCCACAGCGCGGCAGCGGCTTCTGCAGGGCGAGCTCGGCTCCGGTGATGGTTTCGGGGCCCTGCGCGACCACCTCAGTGCCCCCAGTGAAGGGCTCACGCTGCTGGAGGCCTCCGGCAGCCTCAGCGAAGGCCTGCTCTATGGGCTGAGCCTGGTGCAGCTGGCGCACGGGCTGGAAGCCCCGGTGGTGCTGGTGCACCACTGGCTCGACAGCTGCAGCATCGACCCCCTGCTGCAGGCCCGCGACCTGCTCGGCGAGCGCCTGGCCGGCGTGGTGCTCAACGCCGTGGATCCCGACGCCGTCGAGACCCTCCTGCAGGAGGAAGTGCCCGCCATGGAGCGTTTGGGGCTGCCGGTCTTCGGTGTGCTGCCCCGCAGCCCACTGCTGCGCAGCGTCACCGTGGAAGAGCTGGCCGAGCGGCTGGGCGCCAAGGTGCTCTGCTGCCCCGAGCGGCTCGATCTGCTGGTGGAAACACTCTCGATCGGGGCGATGAACGTCAACTCCGCGATGGAATTCTTCCGTCGCCGGCGCAACATGGCCGTGGTCACCGGTGCCGACCGCACCGACATCCAGCTGGCGGCCCTTGAGGCCTCCACCCAGTGCCTGATTCTCACCGGCGCCGGCGATCCGCTCTCCCAGCTCATCAATCGCGCCGAAGAACTCGACGTGCCCCTGCTCAAGGTGGAGCACGACACACTCACCACCGTGGAGGTGATCGAGCGGGCCTTCGGCAACGTGCGCCTGCACGAATCCGTCAAGGCCACCTACGCCATCCGGCTGGTGGAGGAACACTGCCGCTTCGAGCGGCTGTTCGATCGCCTGCGGCTGCCGATCAGCGCCTGAAGACCCTGCAGGGGCGCTGCTAGTTTCGTGCCATCGGCTGCACGTGCTCGGTGACCCGGTCCCTTGATCTGCCCCCTCTGGACCGGATTGACACCCTGGCTCAGGAACTGGCCCTGCTGCAGGACACAGGCAAGCGACGCATCGCCATCCTCGGCAGTCGCCACGTGCCGGTGGTGTCGATCCATCTGGTGGAGCTGGTGGCTCGCTCCCTGGCCCAGGAGGGCCACAGCCTCGTCACCTCAGGGTCTCAGGGGGTCAACGCCGCTGTGATCCGGGGTGTGCTCGGCGTCGACCCCTCGCGCCTCACCGTGCTGCTGCCCCAGAGCCTCGAGCGTCAGCCGCTCGAATCGCGCCAGCAGCTGGAGAAGGTGCTGCACCTGGTGGAGAAGCCCGACCACGACGACCTGACCCTGCCGATGGCCAGCACCCTCTGCAACCAGGAGATCATCGGCCGCTGCGATCAGCTGATCTGCTTCGCCTTCCACGACAGCGAAACCCTGCTGGCCAGCTGCCGCACCGCCGAAGACATGGGCAAGGTGGTCACCTTGCTGTTCTTCGACTGAGCGCTGCGGAGCCAGCGGCTTCAGCGCCCATCGGCCAGCACTTCCAGCTTGGTGCCCACGCGCCGCATCACCACCACGGCGGCGCCCGGCAGCAGCCGTTCCCCTTCCAGGCTTTCCGCGGCCCAGCTCTGCCCCTGCCAGCGCACGCGGCCGCGCCCCTGGGCATCGAAACCATCGATCACCACGGCCCGGTCGCTCGTTTCGATCCGATCGCGGGCCGGCCGCTGCCGCTTCGACCAGGCCCAGATCGCCGCGCTCCCCGCCACGGTGAGCAACGCGAACAGCCCCACCTGCAGCGGCAGGGCCATCCCCAGCAGCGCCGTGAGCGACGACACCACCAACGCCGCCATGGCGGCGATCAGAAAGCCGCCGAAGCCCGGCACGCTCACCTCCACCAGGAACAGCACCGCCGCCACCGCCAGCCAGATCAGGGATGCCATGACGGGGAGTCTCGAATCGGCCCCAGTCTGCTGGCTGCGCCCGGGCGAGCTGCGTACTGTGATGGCACCCCGTTCTCTGCCGCCTTCATGGAGGTCCTGTTTTCCTTGCCCGCGCTGGCGCTGCTGGCGGTGCTCGGAGTGAGCAGCGTCAAGATCACCAATGGCGGCCGCTCGATGCTGGTGGAGCGCCTTGGCAAGTACGACCGCCAACTCACCCCCGGCCTGTCGCTGGTGCTGCCGGTGGTGGAGCGCATCGTCAGCAACGAGTCGTTGAAGGAGCGGGTGCTGGACATTCCCCCGCAGCAGTGCATCACCCGCGACAACGTCTCGATCGAGGTGGATGCGGTGGTGTACTGGCAGCTGCTCGAGCATGCCAAGGCCTACTACGCCCTCGACAACCTCAAGTCGGCGATGGTCAACCTGGTGCTCACCCAGATCCGCGCCGAAATGGGCAAGCTCGACCTCGACCAGACCTTTTCCACCCGCTCCGAGGTGAACGAGGTGCTGCTGCGCGAGCTCGATCAGGCCACCGATCCCTGGGGCGTGAAGGTGACCCGCGTGGAGCTGCGTGACATTCAACCCTCCAAGGGGGTGCAGCAGGCGATGGAGATGCAGATGAGTGCGGAGCGGGAGAAGCGGGCGGCCGTTCTGCGTTCCGAAGGGGAGCGGGAAGCCCAGGTGAATGCCGCCAAGGGGCGAGCTGAAGCACTGGTGCTCGATGCCAAGGCCAAGCAGGAGGCGGTGTTGCTCGATGCCGATGCCCAGGCCAAGCAGCAGCTGCTGCTGGCCAAGGCCAGGGCCGAATCCGCCGCCCAGCTGGCCGCCGTGATCGACTCCCATCCGGCTGCTGCCGAGAGCCTGAGGCTGCTGCTCGCCAAGGACTGGATGGCGATGGGCCAGGCGATGGCAGCAAGCAAGGGGGGATCGGTGCTGATGGTGGATCCCCAGAGTCCCGCCTCTCTGCTGGCCGCGCTCAAGGGGCTGCAGGAGAAGGGCGGCAGCTGAGCGCTGGCCAGGGCTGGCAGCGCGCACCTCAGGTGACCAGCCCGGGCTTCAGCCGAGCAGCCCGGATTTCAGGCGCGCAGCAGTGCCTTGAGCCCTTCCGTGTAGAGCAGGGCGGTGCAGAGCAGGCCGCCGACCCAGCAGAGGCTGCGCAGCAACGGCTGGTTGGCCACGTAGGCGCCGATGTAGGCGAGCCGCAGCGCCGGGTGCAGCAGGGCCGCCAGCGCCAGCAGCGGCGACGCTGCCAGCAGCGCCGGCGCCGCCAGAAGGCAGAGCAGGCAGGCGGGAGCATGCAGCGTGAAGGCCTCGAAACAGTTCTGGTGGGCCCAGCTGGCCCGCTGACCCCAGGCCGGCAGCCGCTCGAACATGGCCCGCGGGGCGGCCAGGTCGGCGGGGGTGAACTCCGCGTTGGCACGCCCGGCTCCCAGGGGCACCAGGCTGAGGATCACCACCGCCCCCGACAGCACCAGCGACCACGCCAGGGGGGCCTTCAGGTCGCCCGTCAGCAGCAGCGGCAGGTCCATGAACAGCAGTGGCAGGTCCATGGGAGGGGCGCATGGGGGAGGTTCTGTTTTACTCTTCCGGGCGGCTCAGCCTGCGAAGACCCCTGCCGCGGCCTGAAGGATGCCCGTGATCGTGTCGATGAAGGTTTGAACGGTGGCCTTGGCGGCCGCCGGATCGGTGTCCTTCCAGTTCTGCTGGAAAGAGAAGGTGATCCAGCGGCCGTTGCACAGCCGCATGCCACCGGCCAGCGACATCACATAGTCGGGGGCGAAATCCAGGCTTCCCCCCTTCAGGAACAGATGGGCGCGGGGGAGATCCAGCACGGTGATCGCTGGAGGCAACCCCAGGATGCGCCTGAACTCCTTCAGGGAACTGCTGGTGCGGAATAGCTCTCCCTGCAACGCCCTGGAATAGAACCGGACGAAATCCGCGGGAGACCCCACCATCGTCTCCTGGTCGTTGATGATCGGCCGCGTCTGCGTTCCGCTGGCCTCCAGGGCCTTGTTGACCCCTTGCCAGCCCAGATCCACGCCGGCAGGCGCCCCGAGCAGGTAGGAGAAGAACTGACGCGTGCTGGTGGGGATCCGGGTATCAGGCAGGCCGAGGGAGGCGATCAACGCCCGCACGCTGTCCGCGCCGATCCGCTTGAGCACCATGTCGGTGGCGGTGTTGTCGCTGTGCATGATCATGGCTTCGAGGGCCACCGAAGCCGGAATCGTGCCGCTGACGTTCTCCAGCACCAGGCTGCTGAGAAACCGCACCGAATCATTCACCGGTAACTGTTCCTGCAGGCTGACCTTGCCGCTCTCCAGCTGTCGCAGGAATTCAGCCAGCACGTAGACCTTGAAGCTGCTGCCGCAGAACAGGGGCTGGCTTGGATTCAGCCCCTGTTCCCAGGCTGCTGTTGTCTGGGCTCCTGATGCCGAGGCGCTCAATGCCGAGGTTCCCGATGCCGAGCCGCCCGGTGCCGAGCCGCTGAATGCCGGCGAACGCATCAGGAACGCCTTCTCTCCTCTCAGGGCGCTGAAGGAGGAAAGAATGGTCTGATTCAGAGCGTCAAGGCTGCGCGGTGGGCCAGGAGCCGTTGCCGCCCGGGAGCGTCCGCTCTGGAGGAACAACGACAGGCTGGAGCCCAGGGCCACCCCCAATGGAATCCAGCACGCGGCGCCGGGACGTAGGCATCACCATCAGCTCAGGGGGTTCGGGGAGGGGCGCAGCCCTCCTCCCCGGTCCATCCTCACCCTGGCCATGGGACGTCCGGAAGCACTTTCCTAAAGTCAGGCCTTCAGCTCCGAGCACCTGCCCATGGCCGACACCTTTTCTTTCGTTAAGCTCGGATAGCGCAGCCCAGTGGCCGCAGGCCTTCCGGGGCAAATATTCAGCAGCGGGCCTGTCCCGTTCGCCTTGCGCCCGTACTGAGCGATCAGGCGTGCCTCGAGGAAGTAGGCCAGCTCTTCGTCGAGCCCGGACGCCAGCCTGATGACCTTGGAAGGGTCGGACGGGCAAGAGGCTTCAGCCGTGTGGGGCATGAGAGCCCGCTTGTTGGATCCCTTCCCGATGTAGTAGGGGCTGCCGTCAGGGTTGAGGTAGGCATAGACGTAGAAGTGCCGCGCCTTGATGCGCACCAGCCGCTTGGCCGCCATTCGTGCAATCGCTCACCTTTAGGGACCGTACCACCGATAGCGCTTGACGGATCAGGACGGGGCCTGTAGGTTTCCGGTGTCGGCAGAGAAGCCCTGAGAGGCCCTGCTGGCAAGGAACTACAACCCACCCCTCGCAGGCTCTGAGCAGCCGCAGGGATGCTGACCGGAAAGAACGATGAGCACCACGATCACTCTCCCCACCGTTGAGCTGAAGAGCGTCACGCGCGCACTGGCCTCGGACTGGGGCCCGACGCTTCACACCACCGCCCGGCGCATTGCTGCGGTGCTGGCGGCCGTCTACACCGTGTGGGTCATGGCCAAGGAACGCTGGCAGCAGCTGGTGGCCTGGGCTGTGGATCACGAGCTCCAGGGCCTGGTGCGGCTGGGGCTGCCTGGGGGCAACGTGCAAGCGTTACTTACAGGTTCAACCGTCAAGGAATCCTTGATCGTTGCCCCGGACCATTTCCCTGCCGCCACGAAAATGGTGGTTCAGCGCCAGGCGTTGGCACTGCCCCCGGCACGGTCGATCGGCATCGCGCCGCCCTCGATCCAGCACCTGGCAGCTGAGGGCTTCAGCCAGCGGGAGATTGCCGACAAACTGGGCATCACCCGTTATCAGGTGCGGAAGGCCCTCAAGGCCTGAGGCGCACCAGGGCCCGCCGGAGCCGATCCGGCACCTTCCCACCTCGACACGCTCCTTCCATGACCACCTACAAGATCGAAGCCCAGACGCCCGACGGCTGGAGCGATGACGCCACCGTGCTGGGGCTCGACGACAACGAAGACAACCTCTTCACGTCCCCGGTGGAGGCGCTGCAGGCGGTCCAGCGTCTTAGCTCAGGCATGGCCCAGCTGCGTGTTGTGGCCAGCGAAGGCTGATCACACCTCCAGCTCCGCCACCTCGAGCACCATGGCCTCATAGGCCTCGCGAGCGTTGGCATTGATCCAGCCCCTGGAGGGCGTCCAGACCGGATCACCTGATGGCCACGGCCTGGCGCCTTCGTTCGCCGGGTTGTTGGATCTGTTGGGCCTGGGGGTGGTGGCCGGCAGGGCGGTGCGTTCCATCAGCGGGTAGTCACGCGGCCCGCGGGGCTCACCGGTGCCGCCGATCGGCCGCCAAGGCCTGCTGTTGGCCTCGTCGTACTTCTTGCGGGTGGCAGAGGCCAGGGCCTGCTGCTGCACCTCCCACCGTTCTTCGCGCTTCTCGGCCAGCTGGTTCTGGATCACCAGGGATTCGAGGGTGATGGGGGAGAGGGCACACCTGCACCGGGGGTGCGCCGGAGTCTTCACGCTGCCGGCGTAGTAGAGGGCCCCCATCCGCGGCGCGCAGAACTCACACACCCGGTCATCAGCGGTGGCCACCCATCGCACGAAGCCCACGCCGATCCGCCGAAACGTCCGCTCCCTGGCCTCCCCTGCAGCGATGTGGGTTTCGGTGCGGGCCACGGTCTCGGCCCGGTTGCGGAAAGCGTCGTTGATGTGGGGCAGGCGCTGCTTCAGGGTGCGGGCCAGCTGGCGGCTGTCGACACCGCTGGCCATCTGGGTGGCGGTCTCGAACTGCACCGTGTCGCCCCAGTCGCGCCACCACTTGAAGTAGTAGTCCTTGGAGGCGCGGACCCGTTCGGAGGTGGCCGCGTTGCGCTGGCGGCGGTAGTTGGCGCTCAGGCTCTTGAAGTCCCGCTCGGAAGCGGCGATGGTGGCGCCGATGTTCACCAGCCTGGTGAAGCTCTGCCCCTCCTGGTACGGGCTGCCAGGGGCCGGGGCATCGGTGGGGGCCAGCGGCCCGGTGGGCGGCAGGCGGGGATCCTCCAGCGACGGGTGGCGGGCGCTCAGCACCGCCGCGGGGGGGAGCATCTCCTTCGAGAGCTCGATGGCGTATTCGGTGCCCAGGTCCTGCGCGCGGTTGTAGAGCTCCGCCAGCTCACGGTTCAGCTCCGCATTGGCCGCACGA
This sequence comes from Sphingobacterium thalpophilum, assembly GCA_943367595.1. Classification (GTDB taxonomy): domain Bacteria; phylum Cyanobacteriota; class Cyanobacteriia; order PCC-6307; family Cyanobiaceae; genus MW101C3. The sequence continues at coordinate 14,821 of CALRJS020000027.1, read as the reverse complement.
TCGGCAGGGAAGCGATCGATGATCACCTGCAGGTCCTGAGCCAGCTGGCCCTGCAGGTAGAGGCTGGCCTAGTTCTTGGCCAGCGGGGTGATCGGCACCGGCCCCTCTGGCGTGCTGCCGAGGAACGCACCGGGGGTGGTGGCCGGGTCGTATTCGGGCTGCTCAGCAATCCGGTCCAGCCGGTTCAGCAGGGAGCGGATAGTGCGGCGCAGCGCTTCATCGAAGATGCCCCGCAGCTTCCGCAGCTGCGCATCCTCGAGGCCGCGCAGCTCCTGGTCGAGCTGCTCGATCAGCTCAATGGAGCGATCAGCCATTCATGGCGCCGCAACGGGCGCGCAGGGCATCGAGGCGGTCATGGAAGGCGGAGTCCATCAGGGCCTTCACGCTGTTCTTCATGCTGACCAGCTTCTCGAAGACCTTGCGGTCGCCGCCGGCGTCCGGGTGGTGCTTCATGGCCAGCTTGCGGAAGGCCTTGTCCACGTCGGCCTTGGTGGCCTTTTTCGGATCCAGCCCGAAGGCCACCCAGGGGCGGAAGTTCTTGAGGATGTCCACCCCGTTGATCACGCTGCCGCCGTCCTTGAGGCCCCGCTCATCCCTGGGGACCGAGACGAACCGGCGGTAGAGCTGGCGCCACTCCTCCTCGGCGTTCTTGCCCTTGAGGGTGCGGGGCTTGTCACCAACGACCGACTGCTGGAAGTTCTTGTTGGCCATCAGGGCGGCGGTGCTCTTCACGTTGAACGACTTGAAGACAGCCGAGCGCATTTCCCTGATGCTCATTGGCTTGGCGTCACCTCCAGCGGCTTTCCCCTCGCCCTTGGCGGCCGTCTTCTCACCCCCTGTAGAGCCACCGCTACCTCCAGCAGGAGGCAGTGCCTTGGGTGCGGCGCCACCGCTGGTGGCCGGGCCACCTTCCTTGGCAGCCGCCAGGGCCAGCACCCGCTTCATCTTCTGCTTGCTCGCCGGAGAGCCGGGGCTCTTCAGGCAGCGCTTGTTCATCGAGATGCAGCCCGCGCCGCAGCTGTAACCCGTCACGCACTTGCGCTTCGCGGCATCGATCCGTTGCTGGAGAGCAGCGAAGCTGGGGCGGGTCATCTTCAGGGCTCGTCGTCACCTGCAAGGTAGGCATCGCACACAGCCCCCATTGCCACCAGGTCGATGGCATCAAGCCGGCGGATGGTGGGCTCTGCACCGACCGCATCACGGATGCCGCGCTGGTGCTGGTGCCCCAGGGCCAGCAGGTAGGCACCGCTGCTGGGCTCGAACACCTCCCACACACCGCTCAGATCAGGCCCCACGGCTACGGGGTAGGGCAGGGTCTGGCCGTAGGGGGCCATGAGCCGGCCGATGCCGGGGCCATCCATCCGGATCGACACCCCCAGCAGCTGGTGCACCTTGCCGGCGGAGTCGTTGCGCTCCTCCTCATCCCGGCGGCGCTTGCGGCGGGCACGGTTGGTGGTGATGGCTTCGGCCAGCTCCTGGGCCCGGGCCTCGCATTCAGAGCAGCAGGGCTCATCGGCTGAGTCGGTGCGGGGCGGGGTGGCCTCTTCTGCTGCTGGCTGGGCCGGCTCCTCAGGAGCAGCCGCGGCCGGATCATCCGCCAGGCCGCCGCCGAACTCCACCGGCACATCCTCTTCCGGCTGCGGGATCGAGCCGTCCTCCTCCCTGTTCAGGAGGGTGGTGTCGAGGGAGAAGCGTGGCTTGCCGAACCTCGCCAGGGCCACCTCATTGGGTGCGAGCACACCGGCCTGGATGTACTGGCTGTCAGCTGTGGCCACCTTGCCGCGCAGCTCCGCCTGCTCGTCTTCCGTGGGCGTGTAGGTGGGGCGGAAGGTGATTTCCCAGTCATCTGGGGGTTCCTTGCCTTTCCATGGGCCATCGCTGCAGGCCATGGCCAGCTCGTAGAAGCGCGTGAGGGGTTCTTTGAGGTGCTGGCTCTGCCAGTCCGCCACATCGTTGCCGAAGGCGGCCTGTTCAGATCTGCCATCGGCGCCGAGGCCTGAGGGGCTCTCACCCCAGAGCAGGGTGTGAGGCATGCCAGAGGCCCCGGTGATCTCGCTCTTCAGGGCGGTGAGGATGTCGGCGATGCCGGAGGCGGAGCGGTTGAAGTTGCTGAGCTCCTCGCCGCCGTTGCTGCCGCTGCCTCCATCGAGGATGTAGGCGCCGAAGTTGCTGCGGGCCATGGCGTTGGCCTGCAGGCGCTGGCGGAGCTTCTCCTCACCACCGGCGGCAAGCATGCTGGCCAGGCCCGGCATGCGGTGAATCACCAGGTCGAAGTCGTGAAGGATGTCCGCCGCCGACTGTTGGCCCGTCTCCCACCTCTTGAAGACGTCCCAGATCAGGTCAACGACGCTGATCCCCCACCACTGGCGTTCCTGCTGTGAGCGCCAGGAGCAGGGCATGCCCTCGAGGCGGATCACGCGGGAGCTGTGGATCTCCACCTGGGTGGCTTCCGTGAGGCCCAGGCCACCGCTGGTGACCTGCTTGTTGCCGGCCTGATCGTTCAGCTTCTGCAGGTCCCGGTCGTGCTGGGTCCAGAACCAGTAGCTCTCAGGCTCACCGATGCCCGACCAGCCGGCGGCGGGGTACAGCCTCCAGCGATCGATCGGGTAGAGGCCGTGGATGGTGCGCAGGCGCCGCAGATTCAGCGGCTTGTCGATGGGGGTGCGGTCATCGGCGATGACGATCAGCGCGCCACCGCCATAGAGGCGACCGTAGGTGGCCGCGGCCGCCACGGACTGGCGAAGGTGCAGCTTTTCGCTCCAGCCGACCAGGTCATCGAGGCCGCGCTTCATGCGGGTGGAGGTTTCATCCCCCACCGAGAGATCCCAGCCGCTACGGGTGCCCTGCTGTGGCAGCTTCTCGACGATGCGGCGGATCAGCCAGCTCTGCTCATAGAGGGCGTTGACCGCCTGCTCGCTGAGGATGCGGGTGCCCTTGACGCCGATGGCCTCGTTGCGGTCCCGCGAGGTGCCGAGGCCCGTGAGCACGTTGATCAGTGCACCATCCAGCCGCCACGTCTGTGCGGGGGTATCGGAGTGGTGGAAGCCGATCGACAACGGGGCCAGGCACTTGGGGTCAGGGTAGGCCGGGTGAGTTAGCGACATCACTGGCCAATGACGTTGCGGGCCATAGGCTGGGGGCGAACACCAGCCCTAGTGCTTTGGGCTCGCCGCTTGATGCCCTGCTCGGGGCCTACTCACGGCTGCCAGTGCCCAGCAGGGAGGAGCAGCTGATGCTGGGCCGCGCCATCCGGGCCTGGTTGGACTACGACCCGACGCCAGACGATGCCCCGCCTGGTGTGAAGCGTGCAGGGAAGCGGGCGCGGGAGCAGATGATCAGCCGGAACATGCTGCTGGTCGCCAAACAGGCTCAGTCGTTCTCCGTGTCGTCGGTGAATGCGTTGGAGGTGCAGGACCTGATCCAGGAGGGTGTGCTGGGGCTTGCCCGCGCTGCTGAGAAGTTCGACCCCACCAGGGGGAACACCTTCGCCACCTACGCGGTGCCGTGGATCCGGTTTTACATGACCAACCTGATCCACAGCTCCGGGCCCATCCGCATCCCGGTGAAGCGGTCGCAGTGCATGAACAAGCTGCGCCAGTGGGTCGAAGCCTTCAGGGTGCGGGAGGGCCGTTCACCGACCGATGAGGAGGCGATCGAGGGGATGGAGATCACAGCAGCAGATCTGCTGATTCTGCGGGACGCGGCTGCTGTGCGGCGCGTCGCCTCCCTCGATGCCCTGATGGGCGATGACGACACGGACACATTCATGTCCATCGTGGTGGCGCCGCCTTCACCGGTCGCCAACACCCAGCGGGCGGTCGTGCTCGAAGCCCTGGCGCCCTGGCCGGAGTTGATGGAAATCATGGAGCGCAAGCTCGCCGGCCAGACCTACCAGGAGGCCGGGCTGGCCATGGGCATCAGCAGGGTGGCAGCAAAGCGGCTGTGGAACCGGGCCCTGGCCATGGCGCAGCGGCTGGTGGCCGCCGACAGGCAGGAGCCAGGCGAGACGGTGCAGGCGCTGGAGGTGCAGCTGGAGATGACGCTGCAGCTTCAGCTGTTCCCGGTGCTGGCGTAGCACTGACGTACCAGTTGGTTGTAACCTCATTGCGGTGTAGTGACGTTGCGACCTCATGGCAGGACAGGCCAAGCACCCGGGCCCTCCCACCGAGATCGAGACGGAGAGAGGGCTCAGCGAGGCCCAGCAGCTCACCCTCAACGCGGTGAGGGAGTACATCGCCGCCCATGGCATCCCGCCCACCTACAGGGACGTGATGCGGGTCCGGAAACTCGCGTCCACTAGCACGGTGCAGGCCCATTTCAAGCACCTGCAGAAGGCCGGGGCCATCTCCGTGATCGATGGCGTGCCGCGCTCGGTGCGGGTGCTGTGGAAGCAGCCGAAGCCCCGCCGCCGCTGATCAGACCATCTTCACCCACTCAGCCATCATCGGCCGGACGCGGGCGCCGGCTTCGCACGCCGCGGCCAGGCTCATGACGGCGTCATCGAGGCAGCCGGTGGCGCCATCGCGGGTGCCGTCGGCGGCCTGGCGGAAGGTGCGCATCTGCTGCCCGTAGATGTCGTCGGGGGGGATGCCCAGCTCGCCCTGCTCGAGCAGCAGCAGGATGCGATCGGTCATGCGGATCTTCGAAGGCCGGCCGGTGTGGAACTCATCGATGGCCACGCCCGGGCGCAGGATCCCCAGGGCCTCCGCCACGGCCGCCCCGACGCCGTTCTTCTCCACCATGATCAGCTCGGGGGAGTATTGGTCGATCAGGCGCGCCGTGCGCTGCAGGCCATAGTCCCTGCTGCGGCGGGCGTCGTTGAAGCGGGCCACCACCTGCCACGGGTTGGTGGTGACATCCAGCACGGTGGTCACCCACTCGTCGTCGGCGCCGCCGTTCGGGTCGATGCCGATCACGTAGCTGTGGCCCCTGGTGGGGAACTGCAGGCCACCGATCGCCTCGGCGGCTTCGATCAGGTCGTGCGGGTAGACCTCGGCGTCGGTGGCGGTGAAGTCGAGCTCGTATTCCTGGCGGAAGCGCTGGGTGGTGAGCTGGAACTTGCGGCGGGTGTTCTCGGCGAAGTTGGGATCCGCCGAATAGATCGGGTGCTGGCTGTAGTGGATCGCCACCTTCGCGAACTGCCCGTCAGGGCTGCAGCGCAGGGTGGGGATGCCGTTGACGGTGCTGTCACCGACCGGCAGCTCACCGTGATCGGTGTCCCAGTGCTCGTAGAACCTGCCGCTGCGGCCATTGGGGGTGGAGACCCAGACGGCGCGGGCGCGGGAGCCCAGCAGCGAGAGGGTCGGCATGGCGCCGGTCTCGATGCCAGAGAGCTTCTCAATGAAGGCACCCTCATCAAAAAGCACCATGGACGCCGACGGGATGCCCCGGGCGGCCCGCTCGGTGGGCGGGAGGAAGTGGAGGCTGCCTCTGCCTTGGAACTGGATCTTGCGGGCTGAGTCCTTCGGGAGGGGCGGGCAGAACGGCCCCAGGGAGGCGGCCTGCCCCTTGATCCGTGCCGCCAGCTCTGAGGCGTCCTCCCCGGTTTTGGAGAAGATGATCCCCACCCATGCCGGGCGCTGGATCGCCAGCTGCAGCATCAGGTTGATGATCGTCTCGCTCACGCCGGTCTGCCGGCTCTTGAGCACGTAGGTGTTCTGGTATTTCCGGATCGTCCGGACCAGATCCAGCTGGTAGCCAAAGGCCTTGAACGGCAGGAACTTCCCCTGCGTGGCGATGTAGGTGCGGGCCGCGAAGTCGGGCCACTTCTTCGGGAGCTGATCCCACAGCTGGGTGGCCTGGTCGTGGGAGAAGAGGCCGCGGCGCGGGACGTGGCGCAGCAGCGGTCGCACCGCCTGCTTGCGGGGCAGGTGGAGGCCGGCGGGGCCCTTGCGGGGCCAGGAGTAGCAGCTGGTCTGGGTGCGGAGCTCGGCTTCGTATTCAGCCCAGGCGTCGTCGTCCCAGTCCATCAGAAGTCGCCTTCACGGTCCTGCTCTTCCTGCTGCTCAGGGGTGAGGGGTGCTGCGCCGGCGCCACCATCGCCGGCCTCTTCCTGGGCCTTCTCGAACTCAGCCAGCGTGAAGATCAGGTTGTTGATCTCCTTGTTCACCCCCAGGGCGATGCCCAGGTTCTTCTCCTGCAGGGAGATCCTCAGCAGGCTTTCCATGCGGCTGAGCTGCACGGCCGCCATGCGCAGGCGGTCGTAAAGGCTGGTACTGCTGATGCACAGCTCGTAGGCCTCCGCCACCATCTTCGATGCCACCTGGGCCGAGACGCCCCAGCCCTTGACCGCCACATCCATCAGCTCCAGCGGCCCAAAGCCACGCTTCACGCTCATGCCGAGCAGCGCATGGATGCGGTAGCGACGCTCGGCCGCGCGGCTCAATTCGCGGTCTTTCGAAGGCTTACCCCGGGGCCTGGTCTTGGGCTTCGGTTTGGCGCCGGCCTTCCCCTTGGTCACGCCGGTGGCCCTCCTGGTCACAAACTAGGCGGCTGAAATAGCGGGATCCCTTTGGGTGGCAGGGCTGCCGCTGCTTGCTTCAGGCGGTTGGGGTTGGGGCCTCGCCTCACCTTTACCCCCAGCTGCTTGAGGGTGCCGGAGACGATGGCGGAGGGGACGTCGTGCTGGCGGGCGAGCTCGGCGACGGTGCTGCCCTCCTGCCAGCCACTCAGCAGCTGGGCAGCGACGTCAGCAGGGAGCATCTCCTCAGGCAGCAGGTCGCCGCGCCGGCGGCGCTGCCTCTCCTTCATCTTTTCGGCATGGGTGGGACGGTTCTGCTCCTGCAGCCAGCAGTAGACGGCCTGCGTGGTGCGGTTGATCGCCAGGCCGATCGTCGCGCAGTCGAAGCCCTCATCCCGGAGCTTGCGGCAGGCGATCGCCTCACGCTGCGTCCATGGCCGGAAGCCCTCCGGCACCTTCATCCGGTTGGCTCGGATCTCCACGCCGGCACTCACCAGCAGCAGGCGGATGGTGTTGCGGCTGACTCGAAAGGCGCTGCCCAGATCCTTGAGGCTCTCGCCGGCCAGGTAGCGGTTCATCACCAGCCGCAACGGCGGCCGCACCTTCGGGGGGGTGAGGCCATCACCGCCGGCCTCGAGGTTGCGGCGCAGCTGCCGAAGGCGCTGCGGGTGGCCGCGGCTGATGCGGGAGTCCTCCAGGGAGGCATAGACCGCGCTGAGGCTGCGCTTCAGGGTGCGGGCGATCTTGCGGGCGCTCAGGCCCTCCTGGCTGAGGGTATAGATCCGGTCATGTTCATCGGCGCTCAGGGGCCGGCCGCGGCTGGGGGGCAGCGGGGCAGGGATCACCTCAGGGGGCCAGGAGGTGCGGGGCATGGCTCAGCGACCGATGCGGGCCAGCAGGGCCTCCACCGCACGGCTCAGCCTGGCTTCCGTGCTCTCCTCCTCCGGCAAGGCCTCGGCCAGGCGGGCCAGCAGCTGCTGGAAGTCGTTCAGGGCCTGCTGGTCGGGGAAGCGCAGCTGGACGGACAGAGCCTTGTCGTCTGGCTCCGGGGTCGTGGGGTCGTCGTCGGGTGGGTCGAGGTCATCCACCAGGGCCTTGAACTCGTCGTCGGTGAACCAGGGGCTCAGGTCCAGGCCCGCGTGCTCCTCCAGCAGCTGGTTCAGGGCCTCGCCGCTGAAGCTCGATGTGTCACTGGAGCGGTTATCGGCGATGCCGTATTCCGCCTTCTGCTCCGGGGAAAGATCGGTGCGCTGCACCGCCACCAAGGTGCGGCCATCAGCTGGGATCACCAGCACCTTGTCGATGCCGATCGACGCGGCCGCCTCGGCGGTGCCGTTGCCCGCCAGGATCGTGCCGTTCTCATCGACCACCAGGGAGCGGGCGGCGCCGAACTCCCGGAGGCTGCGCTCGATCATCGCCGTGCTGCGTGGCGTGCGGCGCCGGGCGTTCTTGGGGTCCTGCAGCAGGGCCTCCAGCGTGGTCTCGGTGGGTCCGGTGACAGCGGCCAGGGGATGGGTGCGGCGCCGAACCATGCCACATATTGCAGTTGAATGGCAACGTAGCGCAATCGCGCTGTAGTTACTGCCTGATGCAGCGGATTGGTTCAGTGGATTTCCCTGTTATCGGCGCTGCTCCCATCCCTCGAATTAACAGAGAGGTAGATGGACCTGCACGGCTTGAAACCCTGCTGCAAACTGGCTTTTACTGGCGCTCAGCGGCGGCGGTCACAGGCATAACCACAAGGCCACTGCGGAAATGGTGGGAAACCAATAAGCAGCGCATTGCCGATCCGGTTGACCTTGCATTAGGCGATCGACTAATACAGGCGAACTATCAATTCAGTCCTCCTCAGTTATTTGATGGCCTGATGACCTGCAGCTGTGGGCGGCGGATGGTCCGGCCCATGGTCAGCAAGTCGTGGACCAACCCTCACCGCTGGTCCTGCAACACCTGCCGGCTACCCAGCGGGCGGCGCGACTGGGTGCAGGACTCCACGGTGAAGCGGGCGGTGTTCGAGGCCCTGCAGCGCCGGCTGCCGGAGCTGGCCCGGCTGTGCATGCACCGCACGCCGGTCCAGCGGGAGCGGGAGCGGCAGTGGCTGCAGCAGCTGGAGGAGTATCTGGCCATGAGCCAGAGGCTGCATGATGCCGGCCTTGCCCGCATGGACTATCCCACCATGTCGGCCCGGGTGCAGCTGGCCCGCGATCAGCTGGGGGAGCCCCCGGAGCTGCAGCGTCACAACTGGGGCAAGACGTTCAGCAGCTGGGAGGCGTGGCAGGGGGCCAGCTCACACCAGTGGCGGATTGTCAGCGTCTATTTCATCCGCCGGATCGTCTGGAACGGCCAGAAGCTCAGCGTCCAGCTCTTCGGGAGGCGCTTTGTCGATCCACTGCTGATGGATCCCCAGCAGGACCCAGTTGATGCTGCTCTGTGGCCAGTTCACCCCCTCCCCCCCAGTCACCCGGCTCATGCAACTGCTTCAGTACATGCCGCCAGGTCAAACAGAGTCGGCATCGATACCTTGCGCTCCTCAGCTTGAACGTGCTTCACACCGTCCAAGAAGTAGCTCGTAGAGAGCTCGGCCGCCCTGCCTTGCCTTCCCAGCCTGAGAGCACGGCATGGAACCGTGAACAGGCCCCCGAATGGGTCGAACACCAGATCATTCTCGTTGGAATAGCGGGTGATCAGACGGTCCACAATGTCGATCTGAAGAGGGCAGATGTGCTGTTCCAACCCTCGCTTCGATTGCTGCCCGTTCAGTGTCAGCATCCGGTTCACGTCGTGCCAAACGTGATCAGCATGGCTGCCAGGTGCCAGCGACATGAACGTAGACGGCAGGGCGCCGCGTGCGTCCAGCTCTTCACCGATCCGCACGTGTGATTCGTAGTCGTAGATGCTCTCCAGGCTGTGCCGGGTATAGATCGTGGCCAGTTGATCAGGTCCAAGCTGGCACAGCTCATCAACAGTGAGCGCACGGTTGCCGCTGCTGCGCCAGAAAGCGTGAGCATCAACCTGCCAGCGAGCACGGGTGTAAGCCGCCTTTGACTTGACAATCGGCTCATCGGCATAGCCTTTACTGCGGTCCGTCTGAGGCTTGTGGAAGATGCAGATGTACTCAGGCGAGCCGACGCCCATCTTGCTGCCATCTTTGCACTGTTCAGACCATCCGAGCCGATAGGTCTGGTTGTTTTCCCTGACCACGTCTGTGACGACCGTGATCATGCCCATAAAGTCGAAGCCATGCTTTCGGTAGTGAAAGATGGTCTCCGCGTGAAACGGGCTCACGGTTGGAATGCCTGCACCGGTGACGTTGCCGAAGTTGATCCTGTCCTTCACGTGGACAGCGGCGATCCGGCCAGGCTTAAGCACCTTCAGTAGTCCTGGCGTCAGGAAGTCCATCTGCTGCCAGAAATGCTCGTTGTTGTCGGTGTGCCCAAAGTCGTTGTAGCTCGGGCTGTATTCGTAATGATTGGAAAATGGGATACTGGTGACGATCAGGCCGACGCTGTTGGCATCCATGATCTCCACCTCCTTCACACAATCATTGTTGGCTACAAGCCAGCCGGGGCCGCTGACCTCGATGCGTTCAATCCCGATCGACCTTGTGAGCACTGATGCCATGGCCGTCTTACTGAGGCCATGCTCTTTGATGATGTCGCTCATGCGTTGGACCATTTCGATGTGACGGGTCCACTTCTCTTGAAGTGTCTTGAGCACCGTGCGCTCGCTTTCGGCATGGATGATCCACACCTCAACGGGTCGGCTTTGCTGGAACCGCTGAATGCGGTGCAGGCTCTGAATGAAGTCGTTGAACTTGAAGCCGATGCCCACGTAGATGGCGCGGTGGCAATGGCGCTGAAAGTTGCAGCCGCTGCCGGCAATCACCGGCTTGGCCGAGAGGATGCGGAACTTGCCCTCTGAGAAGTCGACGATCGACTGTTCGCGCTCGTCCAGGTCTTGGCTGCCGTAGATGCTGACCGCTTCGGGGATGGCCGCCTTGATGGCGTGGCGCTCGGCCTCCAGGTCGTGCCACAGGATCCAATGCGAATCCGGGTGCGCGTCAACAATGGCCTTTGCTGCTGCGACGCGATCGGTCAGCGTGTCTCGCTTCTCTTTGCTGGCATCGGTGATCCCGAGCGCAGCATCACGAAACATGTTGCCTTGACCGTCCCGGTCAGGCTTGGCCATGTTGTGATCAACGGCCACCTCGACATAGTGAACCTTGATGTCAGGCAACACGTAGCCGTCATCGGCGTAGTTAAGATCTGAGGGACGCTGCAGAAACAGCGCCCAGCTGGCCATCCATAGCCAGAACTCTTGCTCTTTGTGCGGGTAGAGCGTGAGGTTGTTGGCTTGAGTGCTGTCCCGCTTGAACCAGCGTGTCAGCGCTTGTCCAGTGTCCATGACGCCAAGGAAGCCGGCGTAATGGATCAGCTCCTTGTAGCGGTTGGGCGATGGCGTGGCAGTGGCAACAAACCGGTAGCGGACCCGATCGAACAGGGAGAGAAAGGTCTGATAGGTCTTGCTGCCAAACGAGCGCAACACCGATGCCTCATCAAGGCTGACAGCGGTGAACTTTGCAGGCGTCAGCTTGCCGTCTCGGACCGGCTCATAGTTGGTGAGATGAATGCCAGCGAATGTGCCGTCAATCTCGGCGTCGGACTTGATGAACCGCGTTTGAACGCCCAGCATCGCGGCGTCGCGCCTGAACTCCTGTCGCACACCCAGGGGCAGCACGATCAACACCGGCCCGCCGGCATGCTGCTGGCACAGCCTGAGGATCTCGATCTGCTGGACGCTCTTGCCCAGGCCAAAGGCCTCGAACAGCGCGCGCCGGCCGCCAGCACAGGCCCACTGAACAGCGTCGCGCTGATGGGGCATGAGGATCGGATGGATCTGATCGGGCTCCACATGGAAGCCAAGGGTGGGCGCCAGACGGGCCTTTGCCTTGATGAAGGCTTCGTAGTCGCGCGAGAAGCTCAGATCCGCGCGAGCTGGGGGGCGGGTGTTTCCCATCAGGTGCGTTGTCAGTCAGGTTGGTTGCGGGGCGGCTACGCTCAGCCTTCCCAACAACCGAACACTAGCACCCATTACTAGGTCACAATGGCGCCGCTTCGTGATGGCCTCAACTCAGTACTGATCAGGGATTTGAGGCGCTGGCGCAGCGGTCATGCCGCCCGCTCCCAGTGGTAACCAGCAGCAGTGCCGCCGGTCTTGATCGAGTAGATGATCGACTGACGACAGATAAACACCGTTCGAGCTGCCTCTCGGACGCTGGGAAAGCGCCGGCCGGTTTCTCTGCACACCACCGGCTGGCGATACCAAGGCCGGCGGGTGTAAGTGGTCGCGATCTCCTCCGCCAGGTCCTCGTCTTCCAGCAGGCAGTTGAGCTTTGCGGCAGGGATGCCACCGAACAGCGCTGGCTGACGCTTGGCCAGGGCCACCACATCCTTGCGCCGGACGTAGCGCACAACGGGCTCATCACCGCTGCCATAGCGACTGGCAGGCAGCAGACCACGGCTCACCCACTTGTCTGGGCAGTCGTGGGAGATGTCGAGGATCTGGGCGATGCGATGCACCGTCAGCCATTCGCCGGTGGCCTGCAACGAGATGCCCCGGTGGTAGGCCGCCGCCTCGATCGCATCATTGGTGCGGTGCTGGTAGCCATGCTGGGTGGCCCAGTGCCGGTAGAGCTTGAACAGCAGCAGGCGCGGGTAGTCACCAGCCAGCGCCTCCAGCTTGGCCACCTCTTCCTTGCTCCAGGCGGTGCCGCTCTTCATGCCGGCGGCCCCACGCGAGTGATGCGGTAGCCGGGCTGGAAGGGGATCCCGATCTCGTAGGCCACCAGGTCTTTGCGCTTCAGGCGGCGCATGCGGGAGGAGAGATAGCGGGTGCTGCTCAGCCCCAGGTGCTTGGCCAGTTCCGCCGGTTGGATGCGGGTTGCTGGGTCAGGGTTGAGGCGGGCGAGGGTTAGGCAGTCGATGATTTCGCTGTTCCACAGCTGGTGTTTGCGCTCCAGCAGGTGATCGATGAGCTCGGTCACGACGGCACCTCCAGCTGGAGCATGTGGACAACGGCCCTGTCGATGACCCACTGCGGCACCTTGGGGGGCTTGGGCTGCCAGCGCTTGGGATCCCAGCCCAGAGGTGTCCAGCGTGCTGTCTGGTTGAGCAGGTTGCCGTTCCTACCCACCTTGCGGAAGCTGATCACCATGGGGTCGATGACGCCTTCCGGCTGGCGCACCACAAGCCATGCGGGGTAAGGAGGTCCGAACGGGCCGTCGGGGCGATCGAGGATGATCTCGGCCATCACTTCCCCCCGCTGGTGACTGGCGCCCGGAAGGTGGGCCCCTGATCGCCTGGCCGTTGCTGCGTCACCCGCCAGCCAGGCATTGGCGTGGGGGCGTACTCGTCGCTCTCCACCTGGATCAGGGCTGTGGGGGAGCCGATCAGGTGGATGTCGATCTCACGCATGCGCATGCGGCGCCAGACGGCCTCGCCGACGAACCAGACCCACACGGGCACCATGCGCCAGTCGCGCTTCTGTGGGCTCATAGCCGCTTCTCCCAGCCGAGGTTCTTCGCGGTCCAGCGGTAGACATCCACCGCATCAATCCAGCGGCCGAGGGCCCGATCGACGTCCACCAGCTCCACCGTGGTCTGCTCTGGCCGGCAGTAGATCAGGAAGCTGCGGGTGGGGAACCATCCCCAGGTGTCCGCCAGCAGGGCGACGGCGGCGCCCACCTCAGCCTCGAGGTGCATCGGGTTGAGGTGTTCCCGCGGGGCTGTCTGGCAGATGCCGATGCCCAGATCACCGCCGGTGCGGAAGCGCACCAGCAGCTCTGCAGTGGTCGCCAGCGGCAGCCGGCGGTGGCGCAGGTGGATCGGGGCCGCCAGCACCTCCAGCTGCTCCCAGAAGCGGTGCTGCACCAGCGGGGTGATCGTGGTGAGGTGATCGGTGAAGGGCGACACCGCCGGCGCCCAGGGGCCGGTGCTGTTCACATCCGGGTTGTGCACGCTGTTGGCGTAGGCCACACAGGCCCGGCGCACCACCGGGTTGCGTTGCGAGTGGAGCGGGTGGTGGGGATAGACGCGGTTCAGCACGTCATGGGCTGAGATCAGCTGCTCGCCAGAGGTGCTGGTGAAGCCACCAGCCGCGGCCGGTTGGACCGGGTGGTCATGGGTCGGCAGCCAGGCGGTGGGCTGTGGCCGAAGGAGGGTGGTCACCATGGCCAGTTGCTCCCGCGTTGGGGAGGGCGAGGGGTGAGGGGACGGGGGAGCTCAGCGACGATCGAGCAGCCGAGGCGCTGCCAGCGCACCTCCCAACCGCCGCACAGGGGCCAGGTCCAGCGGCAGCCGCCGCGACGCACCTGGCTGGTTTTGCAGAAGACGAGCATGGGTCGAAGGATGTGGGACAGGGGTGGGGGTTACCAGGTTTCGGTGGGTTCATCCGGGCCAGCTGGTGGTGCTGGGGGCCGCCACACGCCGCGGCCGGGTGCTGCAGGGCCTGGCGGGGTCGTGGGGGCTTTTATCAGGACGCCATAGCTGCCGCTGGCAAGATCCATGCCGACCTCGTAGGTCACCGTGAGGTGCAGAGGGGTTGTGGCCTCCTGGATCTGTGCGGCCTCCTCATCGCTCAGCAGCGTGACAAGGGCAGCCGCCGTTCGCCAGGTGGGATTTAGGCCACCGGCGGCCCAGTCATCGAAGACGTGGAAGCGGTGGCCGCCGGCGTAGAAGTAGCGGCCCAGGTGCTTCTCAACGGTCACCGGGTAGGCCGCGGCCGCTGGTGTTTCTTGGCAGAGCAGAACAGCCCCAACAGGGGGCAGAGACCTGCAGAGCGCAGAGCTGGTGATGGTGGTCTTGCTGGTGGCCATCAGAGGCTCCCGGGCATGGAGGGCAGCACCTGGCCGATGGGGATCGGTGAGGCGCCTTGGATGGCCTGCAGGGCGCGGGCCTGCTGCGCAATGGCTGGCACGGCCTCCATGGCGCGCTGCCGGCGGACGCGGTGGATGTGAGCGATGGCGTCCTGGCCGATCTCGCAGCCGATCAGGCGTGCACCGGCGGAGGTTTCGATGCGGCGGAGGCCGGTGCCATCACGAAAGCCACCACGGCCTTCCGAGGGGTAGGCGGCATGGCAGCAGCAGATGATCACCGGATCACTGCCAGGTAACACCTCGCCAGAGGGGAGCACGTCGTAGTCGGTGAGCCATTCGTTGACTTGATTAGGTAGCAAGCTCCGTCCGCAGGCCTTTCCCGCCTAAGCTGGTACACATGTACTAGCAGTGCCCGCCATGGCCATGAATCGAATCCAGTTTCAGGCAGGCCTGTCGCTGCCCGAGTTCATCCAGCTCTACGGCACCGAG
>CALRJS020000026.1:0-49691 GCA_943367595.1 Sphingobacterium thalpophilum | reverse complement strand
GGTGCCGTAGAGCTGGATGAACTCGGGCAGCGACAGGCCTGCCTGAAACTGGATTCGATTCATGGCCATGGCGGGCACTGCTAGTACATGTGTACCAGCTTAGGCGGGAAAGGCCTGCGGACGGAGCTTGCTACCTAATCAAGTGATGGGATGACCCCCAAGCCAACGCCATACTTCGCTGATTCGCGGAATCAATCTGGGTGCGCCCAACTTCTGTCGCGTTTCATTGATATCTCCTATGGTTCTAGCGACGCCTAAGAGTTGCAATGCCCCGCCCGCATATCGCACATAGGCTTCTAGGACAGGGGTGTCAACCAGTACAAACATCAGAAGGGTGGTTTAGTTGAACGCGAATTATACGTTGGAGTCCTGGATGTCAGCCCCAGCGATCGTAGGTGACTTTGAGAGGACGCAGAAGGTTGAAAATGCAATCATGACGATGACTACTCGTAGAAGCAAGACGTCATCGTTCTGCAGGCATTGGTCGATGCTTCTCACTGAAAACGGCTTGCCGCCCAGTCGGTGTTCACATCAGGGAATTTGATCCAGGTGCAACTCGATAAGCCGACCGACCAAGCCACTGATGCTGAGCCCGTTGGCGGTGGCCAGCGCCCTGACGGCTGCCGCCTGCTCCGGTGGCAATGATGCCCAGATCACCTCTCTGCCGCTGGCGTCCCATCGCCCCCTCGGGTCGTCATCGACCAGCAGGCCACCGGCCAGCCGCTCCAGGCCCTGCGCCGATCGGCAGACGCCCCAGAAGCCGACTCGACTGGTGACGAAGGCCGGGTGACGACCGGCGGTGATGATCGCCGGATCCAGCAATGACAGCAGCCGTTCCATTCGCTCCAGCGGCTCGCCCGACCAATCGGCGGCGAAGGCGATCGCCCATAGGCGCTTCTCATCAGCGGGGGCAGGCTCGTAGGGCTGCCACACCGGGTGCTTGTGCTCTGCCCAGGTGGCCGCCGCCCTGGTGATGAAGCCACCAGTGGCTCCCGTCACCACCTGCCGGTGTCCTGCTTGTAGCCGAGCAGGGCCTGGAGCTGGCTGCGGGCCATGGTGAGCAGGCGGATGGCGTTCGGCTTCCACCGCAGCTGCCACACCAGCTTCTGCACCTCGTCCACCAGCGCATCCACCTCGGGGTTGCTGTGATCGTCGGCCATGGCTCAGTAATCCTCCGGGAACATGACGCAGGTGTGATGGTCAGGCGTGCCGATGCCATCGGTGCTCACCCACAGCCGGGTGCCATCCGGCAGGCGGAACTCCGACATCACCCGGCCAGCGCCCTCACGAATGGCCGCACGGTTCATGGCAGCGTCCTCGGGGCAGGTGTCGCCATAGTCACCACGAAGGTGTCTGCCGACACACCACATGACCAGCGTGGTGTCGACCTCGGTGGCCACGTCCCGGGTCATGAGCAGCCGGCCCAGCTGCAGTTGCGGGTCAGCCATGGCTGGCCTCCAGCTTCCGCCGCACAAGCACCGACAGGCGGGCATAGGCCCGGTCGTACTGACGTTCGGCGGCCTGAATCTCGGCAGGCACACCAGCACCCCAGGCCAACTGCCAGGCGTGGTCGGCGGCCACCACCGCAGCCTTGGCAGCAGCCAGCTCGGCTTCGAGGTCGTGGGTCATGAGGCCCTCCGTGGTGTGAGGGGCACCCGGCCTGGCTCGGTGCATGCGACCAAGTGGCCCCTCCAGATGGCCCTGGTTTGTCGAGCCAGGCGGTAGGCGGCCCTGGCCGGGATTGCGTCGGTCGGCTGCCACGGCTCCCAGCCGGTGAGCTCAGCGTTCGGGCATGCGACCCAGACGATGCGCAGGTCACTCATGGCTGGGCACCTGATAGTCGGCGATCAGGCGGGCCTCCAATCGGCGAGCCACACCAAGGCGCCTGCCGTCGAACGTCTCCTCTGCCCCATGCAGCAGCAGCAGGGCATCGAGGGTGGTGCGAAGGATGAGCCGATCGAGATCGGTGAGCTTGACCGCCAGGAACCGCCACTGGGCCTCCATCTCGTCCGCCAGCACCTGGCAGCGGGCGTTGATGTCATCAGCGGGGTGTGTGCCATGCAGGATCCTCAGGAGGGCTGGTGCCGGATCCCTCAGCGCCTCGATCAGCATCAGGGCCTGCGCTTCCGACAACCAATCCGGTAGTGCCTGTGGTGCGGAAGGCTGTGTCTCAGGCGCCTGTACAGATGCTGTCTGCCGATTGCGTTCAACGATGCGATCGACCATGGCCGCTTCGTTCGACCTATCAACCATCAGCGATTGCGAATCGACTGGCGGGATGGCTGGCGGCGGCAATGCGGCGGCCTTGCCCCGCGTGCGGGGCGGTTTCGATGTGTTCACAGTCATCAGGGTGTCGTGGTGATAGGTGAGGAAGCCAATCTCTTTCCCTTCCCTGATCTAATTATAAACTACTTATTGCCAAATGTAAACTACCGAACTAGTGCTAGCTTAATCGACTGCAGATAGCATATCTCTGTGATCGATGTACCTGAGGCAAATCCAAATACATAGAACAGGCCTAGAGTCCGTGTGGCGGAAGCTAACTATTCAGCTGGAGAAATCCAGTGCGCTGATCATCGGCGATACTTCTCCAGCTCATCAAGAATCTTTGCGTACTCCCGTTCCCTTAGTCTGTTGTTGGCCTGGATGAAATCGAAGTCCCTTTTCGCCTTCTTCTGCTCGGGTGTAAGCGGCTTTGGTGGTTCCGGTTTGTGGGTCGCAATGACCCAGAGGAAATAGCAAGGAAGCGCATAGACGATTACAGCCAAAAAAGCTGGCAGGCCGCCGAGGGCCAAAGCGGCCGCTCCGATCCCCATGGCGATGAGCTTGTTACGGGTCAGAAGCGTCTTCATGAGAGCTGGGCGGCTGACAGGCATGGCTTCCTACTCCTAATCATAGTCCACCAGTCTGGTCCTATGTAACTCCCCTAAGGAAGCCAATCCGGTATCAATTCCGGATGTATTTTCCAATGGATAGGTAGGCCATTACACATGAGAAATGTCACCGAGATGCAAATGCGTTTATGCCGGTGCTGCTGTCAATCAGCAGCGTCCCCTTCCGTGAACGGGATGCCGTGGTAGGCGCACCACGCCTCCAGTTCATCCGGCTCGTTGGGGTCGACAGGACGCCCCCGGTTGGAGCTCAGCGTCAGCGGTGAACCCTTCAGGTTGCACCACGCCTGCAGCTCCGCCTCCTGCCCCCATGGGGTATCTGGGTGATCCGGCGGGGCGTTCACCTCACCAGGGAAGCCGGTCATCAGAGCCTGTTGCGCCAGCCTGATTCGCCCTTCCCTGCAGATCAGCTGCTCATCGCTCAGGTCCGGTCGTTCCAGGCGGAGTTCCTCGATCGTCGGTGGTGGTTGCATCAGATAGCCCCTTCTCCCCGAATGGCGACCAGCAGAGCATCGAGCCGACTGCTCAGGTTGCGGCGGCTTCCCATGTTTCCGCCGGCCAGGCGGTTCTCCAGGATCCCGCCGTCGCGGCGGCGGCCCCACCGGCTGATGTAGCGCCGCTCCCAGTCGGCGGCCTGCTCGGGGGTGAGCCCCGAACGCAGCACCCGGATCAGGCGCTGGTCAGTCGGGACGCCACAGACGTGGCTCTTTGGGTGCACCGGGCGAAACCCGTAGGACGCCAGCCCCACGTAGTAGGGGGTGCCGTCTGGGCGTAGGTAGCAGTAGACGAAGGAGCCATGCTTCGCGACGGCATAGAAGTCAGGGCGCTCCAGGCGCTCCAAAAATGCGGGGCGGGGCATCAGACCACCTCCGCCAGTTGGTCCGAACCTTCCACCTGGGCCTGCAGCTGGGCGAGGCGGAACAAGCTGATGGAGCTCTGCCCGTTGCGACCGTTTGGCTTGCGGGCCTGAGCCCACTCCCAGACAGGTGCGCCAGGGCCGTTGTAGATGGTGCTGGCGGTGCCGTCCTCCTTTAGCTTGAGCACCAGCAGATGCGGCGGACACCCACGCATGGCGATGACCTTGCCGCCCGTCGCCTTGATCTCCACCTCCCGGCCATCGGGCGCGATGGCATCCACCTCACGTGTGCTGGCGGTGGTGAGGGTGAGGCCGTATCGGGGGGCGGCGAGCACCTCGCCGATACTGCCGACCATGTGGCCGTCAGGTGTGAAGTGGCGGCCTTCATAGATTGCCTCCAGTTCGGCAGATAGCGCATAGATCTGCTGAATGATGGCCTTAGCGCGAGTGGTGGAATCGAGTGCGTTGGTCATTGGAGAGTGAATATGAGCGGTGTATTCCTTCCTTTAAGGTAATTGTAACATCCAGGCACCAGCTGGTTGGAACTACTCGAACAGGCGAAGTTTCGATGTGTTTCAATGATTATCCTAACCAACAACAAACAGGTCTACCTCTGGGAGCACCGCGCCGCCGGCAGCTGCCGTGAGCTGAGCCTCCATCTCCTGGGGGAATGACCAGCTGCCTGGGGGATGGAGGGCTACTGAGCCACAACATCTGGGCCACGGTGATGGACCCGGCGGGTTTTTGACCAGTCCGATTGGCCCTGCAGCAGAGTGAACCTCCGGCAGAGTGAGGCCATGGAGAGCGCGCCATCCGCCCCGGAGCCGCCTGGGCCGATTTCGGCGCCTGTGCGCATGGACGCTGGCTCCAGGTCGGGGAGCAGCCCAGGCCGCAGCGCTGGGTCCACCCCCGACGCGGCCGCCGCGCCCAGCCGCGGCTGCAACGACGCGCTGATGGCCGAAATCGTGCACCTGCGCCGTGAGATCACGCAGCTGCACAGTTCGATCGGTGCCCTCACCGCCGCGATCACCTCCCTGGCCGCCCGCCCGCCTGATGCCTACCTGGAGCCGGCGGCAGAGCTTCCACCCGCGATGGCCAAGGCCCTGGCCTCCCCGGCCACCCTGCTGGCGCTGCGTAGCGGCGAACGGCTCAATGGGGAGGTGCAGCGGCGCCTGCGCCTGGGCAGCGATGCCGACAACGACACCGAACTCGACCTCCTGATCGATCGCCTCCATGACCTCAGCGATGCCAGCAGCTGAGCCCGCGGGCTGGCGTGCCCCCCGGGTGTGCTGCCACGCGCTTGCGCGTCTGGGCCTGCTTGCCATCCTGGTGGGAGCCCTGTTCTGAGGACCTGCCATGGCGGCCCAATTGCTCACCCCCGAGGAGATCAAGGCGCTGCCCGCCCAGCTGCCGGGCTGGAGCGTGAGCAACGGCAAGCTGCAGCGCGCCTTTGTGTTTACCGATTTCAGCGCCGCGTTCGGTTTCATGGCCCGGGTGGCCCTGCTGGCGGAAACCCTCGGCCACCATCCGGAGTGGAGCAACGTCTACAACCGCGTGGTGATTGATCTCACCACCCACGATGCGGGTGGTCTTTCCAGCCTCGACCGGGAGCTGGCGCGGCGGATCAACGGCCTGCTCACTCCCTGAGCATCAGATCCTGAAGGCTGGATCCAAGACGCCTGAATCTCCAGACCCCGGAACGCTGGGGCACGACTTCAAGACGCCTCCCACATCCAGGACTCCAGGGTTGAAGAAGCCCTGAGCCAAGACCCTGGGTCCAGGAAGATTTGCTTCCAGGAATACAGGCTCCGGGAGGGCGGAATCTCAATCTGAGCCCTGACCTTCGGCCGAAACGGGCCCAACTTCGGTCGAGCCAGCTACGCCGTCCGTGCCGTCCGCGCCGCCGCAGGCCGTGTGCTCGTTGGTGTTGCCGCTGTGCATGCCGCTGCCCGTGACGCCGCAGGCGATCCGCTCCCAGAGCGGCATCAGCAGCGATGTGGGGTCATCACCGGCGCGGAAGTGGAGAGTGTGCTGCTGCTCCAGCGGCGTGAGCGGTTCCACCTGGCTGCGTTGCAGTGCCGCCACGGCGAGATCGGCATCGCTGGGGTCGTCGTTGCGCCGCAGGCGCGTCTGCAGGCGTGTCTCGATCACTTCGGCAGAGGCGTCCACGTCGACGATGCACCAGGGCACCCCCAGTTCCTGCGCCAGGGCGGCGGCCCGCTGGCGGCTGGCGAGGCGCAGGTGGGTGGCATCGAGCAGCACGGCACACCCGGCCTTCAGGTGCGTGGCGGCCTGCTCCAGCAGCGCCACTTCGGTGCGGGCATGGGCTTCAGTGCTGTAGAGGCGGTCCCGCTGTGCACCGCTGGAGCGGGCCAGGGGATCCAGTCCGAACAGCGCCTTGCGCACCCGGTCGCTGCTGATCGTCTCAGCCTTCAACCAGGGGGCCAGCTGGGCGGCCAGGTGGCTCTTGCCGCAGCCCGAGAGGCCCCGCAGCTGGATCAGCGGCGGCGGTTGCAGGCCGGTGCGGGCATAGGCGAGTGCCAGCGACAGGTGGCCGCGCGCGCCGCGCTCAGCCGACAGGCGTTCGGCGGCGGTGCGGTCGTGCTCGGCCCAGGTGACCGTTTCCACCTTGGCCCGCACATGGGCCCGGTAGGCGCAGAACAGGTTGAGCACCGCCGGATCGATCGGGCGGCCGTACCCCGCCAGCAGAGCTTCCGCCTGCTCGGCATGGCCGCTGGCCTGCAGTTCCATCACCAGGAAGGCGAGATCGGAGGCGCCATCCACCTCTCGCAGCCCCGCATTGAATTCCACGCAATCGACGATCAAGGGGCCGGGCTCTTCCTCCAGCAGCACGTGCTCGAGGCGCAGGTCGCCATGGCCGTTCACGCCCCAGTCGGCGGCGATCCGTGCGGTCAGGGTGTGGCGCTGCCGGCGCAGCTGCGCGGCCAGGTTGCTCACCAGGGCGGCATGCACCGGGGCGGGAAACAATGCGGGCACGGCACTGGCGGTGGCCTCCACGTTGCTCGCCAGCACGCGGGCGAAGCGCCGGATGGCGGCGCGGCCATCGGCGCCGTGCCTGCCATTGGCCTTGTGAAAGCGGGCGATGACGCCCCCAAGGGCCTGCATCTGCGCGGCGGGCACGGGGCCGGCTTCGAGCTGGGCGCGCAGGGTGCGCTGCCGATCGAAGCGCCGCATCACCACCACCGGCTCTCCCGCCAGCGCCCGCACGCCCAGGTAGATGGGCGCGGCCAGGCGCTGGTTCAGCCGCACCTCCTCCCGGCACCAGTGCCAGCGCCGCTCCAGGCTGCTGTAGTCGAGCAGGTGCCAGAGCTGCAGCGGCTTCTTGAGCTTGTAGGCGTGGCGCGGGGTGAGGAACACCACGCTGATGTGGGTCTGCACCACCTGCACCTGCCGCTCGCCGGCCGCCACGCCCTGCCAGTCGGCATCGGGATACACCGACGGCCGGCTGAGGGCGGCGACCGTGGCGGCCAGACTCGCCGCTGCAGCTGCTGTGGTCGGGGGAGGCGCGTCACTCATCGGCGCGCCTCCAGCAGGGGCCTCATGCCAGCGCAGGCTCCACCTGGCGTTGGGGCTGGAAGTGCAGCCGTTCCCCCTCCACCGACACGCCGATGCCGGAGCCCTCGCCATAGGTGCCGGCCAGGATCGCCTTGGCGATCGGGGTTTCCAGCTCCCGCTGAATCGCCCGCTTCAACGGCCGTGCGCCGTAGACGGGGTCGTACCCGGCGGTGGCGAGCCAGTCGAGTGAGGCGGCATCGAGTTCCAGCCCGATCTTGCGATCGGCCAGCCGCAGCCGCAGCCGCTCCACCTGCAGCTCCACGATCTGGCGCAGTTCCTCGGCCCGCAGGCTGTGGAAGATGATCGTTTCATCGAGGCGGTTGAGGAATTCGGGGCGGAAGTGGCCGCGCAGGGCCTCATTCACCCGGCGCTCCATTTCGCCGTGGCGGGCGGGATCACCGGCCAGATCGAGAATCGAGGCACTGCCGATGTTGCTGGTGAGGATCAGCACGGTGTTGGTGAAATCCACCGTGCGTCCCTGCCCATCGGTGACGCGGCCGTCATCAAGGATCTGCAGCATCACATTGAAGACATCGGGGTGGGCCTTCTCCACCTCATCGAACAGGATCACCGCGTAGGGACGCCGCCGCACCGCTTCAGTGAGCTGCCCGCCTTCCTCGTAGCCCACATAGCCGGGAGGCGCTCCGATCAGGCGGCTCACGGCGTGCTTCTCCATGTATTCGCTCATGTCGATGCGCACCATGGCGTCGGCGCTGTCGAACAGCTGGGCCGCCAGTGCTTTGGAGAGCTCGGTCTTGCCCACGCCGGTGGGGCCGAGAAACAGGAACGAGGCGATCGGGCGATTGGGATCCGACAGGCCGGCGCGGGAGCGTTGGATCGCATCCGCCACGGCGGTCACGGCCTGCTCCTGGCCGATCACACGGCGGTGCAGTTCCGCTTCCAGGTGCAGCAGCTTGTCCATCTCCGACTGCACCAGCCGCGCCACCGGAATGCCGGTCCACTTGGCGATCACCTCGGCGATGTCGTCTTCGGTGACCTCCTCGCGCAGCAGGGTCTTGTCGGCACCGGCGGCATTGAGCTCGCTCTCCTTGGCCGCCAGTTTCTTGTTCAGTTCCGCCAGGGTGCCGTATTCGAGCTGGGCCGCTTTGTTGAGGTCGTAGCTGCGCTTCGCCTGCTCCACCTGCAGCTGCACCTGCTCGATTTCTTCCTTGATGGCGCTGAGCTCGTCGATCGAGCCTTTTTCCTTCTGCCACTGGGCATTGAGGCCGCTCTGCTGCTCACTCAGCTCCGCCAGTTCCCGCTCCAGCCGTTCGAGCCGATCGCGGCTGGCCGCATCGGATTCACGGCCCAGCGACAGCTTCTCCATCTCCAGCTGCAGGATCTTGCGATCGATCTCGTCGATCTCTTCCGGCTTGGAGGTGATCACCATCTTCAGCCGCGCCGCCGATTCATCCATCAGATCGATGGCTTTGTCCGGCAGGAAGCGATCGGCGATGTAGCGGCTGCTGAGCACGGCGGCGGCCACCAGGGCGTTGTCGGCGATGCGCACGCCGTGGTGCACTTCGTAGCGCTCCTTCAGCCCGCGCAGGATCGAGATCGTGTCCTCCACCGTTGGCTGGTCCACGAACACCTGCTGGAAGCGCCGTTCCAGGGCCGGATCCTTTTCGATGTGCTGGCGGTGCTCATCGAGGGTGGTGGCGCCGATGCAACGCAGTTCGCCGCGGGCCAGCATCGGCTTGAGCAGGTTGCTGGCATCCATGGCGCCGCCGCTGGCGCCGGCCCCCACGACCGTATGGATCTCGTCGATGAACAGCACGATCTGGCCTTCGGAGGCGGTGACCTCCTTGAGCACGGCCTTGAGCCGCTCCTCGAATTCGCCGCGGTACTTGGCACCGGCGATCAACGCGCCCATGTCCAGCGACACCAGTTGCCGGTTCTGCAGCGCCGCCGGCACGTCGCCGTTGACGATCCGCTGGGCCAGGCCTTCCACGATCGCGGTCTTGCCCACGCCGGGTTCACCGATCAGCACGGGGTTGTTCTTGGTGCGGCGGCTGAGGATCTGGATCGTGCGCCGGATCTCGTCATCGCGGCCGATCACCGGGTCGAGCTTGCCGTCCTTGGCGGCCTGGGTGAGATCACGCCCGTACTTCAGCAGCGATTCATAGGTGCCTTCGGGGTTCTGATCGGTCACGCTCTGGCTGCCGCGCACGGCTTCGATGGCTTGACGCAGTTTCGTGGCATCCACGCCTGCCTGCGAGAGCAACTGGCGGCCGCAGCGGGCGTCATTGGCGAGGGCGAGCACCAGATGCTCGATTGAGGTGAAGCTGTCGCCGAATTCCTTCTGCAGGGTGGCGGCGTGATCCAGCAGCAGGTTCAGCCCTTTGCCGAGGTACACGCTCTCGGGCGCGGTGGCGAGGCTCGGCTGGCCGGCGATGAAGGCCTCCACCTTCTCGGCGAGCACGGCGGGGTTCACGCCGGCCTTCTCCAGGATCCGCCCTGCCAGCCCCTGCTGGGCCAGCAGCGCGGCGAAGAGGTGCTCGCTTTCCAGTTGTTGCTGGCGTTTCTGCTGGGCCAGCTGCTGAGCGGCCACGATGGCGGCCCAGGCTTTTTCGGTGAAGGTTTCAGCGGTGGGATGCATGGCAGTTCGCGCGTGTTGCGCCGTCAGGGGGGAGGTGAATTCACCCTATGAATCACTTCTGCGCTGGGCTCAGAGGGAGCACCGAACCGATACCCACAGAAAACCCCCCATGGCGCCCGCGATCACGGCCCTGTGGCGGCGGGAAGCGGGAATTGCATCCGGCGCAGACTCTCCGCCCTGGTGCAACGGAGCACGGGGCAGCCATCGGGCCCGTAGATGGCATCGGCCGCGGAGAGGCAGCCCATGGCGTTCTTGCCCGGCACCTGCTCGGGGTTGATCTGGAGCGGCTGCAGGTTGGAGTCAGGGGTGGGCGGCAGCCGGGGGCAGCCCTTCAGCGGCGCCGTGGAAGGGCCGATCGCCTCCGGCTGGTTGGGCGAAGGGGTCTGGGCGCGGGCAGGGCCCGCCGCTGGCCCGAGCAGGGCGGTGCTGAGCGTGGCCGCCGCGGCGAAGGCAAGCGCCGCCCGGCAGGCAACGCCAGGACGCAGGCAGAGACCGTTGAGAACGCTGTGGCCCTCGGGCTGGTGAAGCAGCGGAGCTGCGGGACTCATGGCCATGGAGAGAGGGGCACGCCTGCCTAGTCTCGGTGGCCCGGCCATGGATGGTGCGCTCGCCGATGACAGCCCTGCCCCCTGATTCCATCCCAACCGACGAGCTGGTGAACCGGCTGGCGGAAGAATCGCGGCTGTTCGATGCCACCGCCAGAGATCCGGAGCGCAACTGCTGGCTGGTGGTGCACCGCCATGCCCACGGCGTGCTGCCCAGCGAGTACGACATCCGCGATGTGCCGGAAGACCTGTATCTGGCCGTGCTCGCCAGCCGCAAGGAGCTGGGCTGAAGCCTTGCTGAACGCCGTTGGGGTGCAGCCTCGCCGCAAGTAGCTGGGCTGAAGCCTCGCTGCAAGCCGCTGAGTTGAAGGCCGGGCCCCAAGCCGTTGGACTGGCGTTGACAACGCGTTGCAGGCATGGCGGGTGAGCTGCCCCCCTGGAACACCACCTGGAAGCTCACGACAGCTGGCTGAACGGTGGCGCGCCGGATGGCATTGCCCTACCGGCTGATCCGCTCAGGCTGGCGCGCGCTCGCACAAAAAATCCGCCCCGGTGAGGAGGCGGATGGTAGGTGGAGCGTCAAGCCAGGGTCAACGCGGAAGAGAGAAGATCAAAGCCTTGAGGGAGCCCGGTTTGTCCGTGTGTGGAAAGCAGGGCCCACCACCAGCCGTGCTCAGAACCATCCCTGCTCAAAACCAGCCTTGCTCAGGACCAGCCTTCCGAGGATTTCTGCTCGATGTAGGCGGCCACATCGGCAATGTCAGCTTCGGTGAGCTTGCCGCCGAAGGCGGGCATGGCGTTCTTGCCGTTGGTGACCTGGTAGGCGATGGCCGATTCGTGGCCTTCGTTGTAGTTGGCCAGGTAGGCCTCAAGGGCTTCTTTCTTGAGCGTGCGCTCGGCGTTCACGACGTTGCCGCCGCCCATGTGGCAAGCCGCGCAGTTGGCGGAGAACACCTGGCCGCCATGGGCGACATCCGCAGCGAACGAAGGAGACGCGGAACCCAGCAGAAGCGCCAGGGCAAGGGCAACAAATGACAGCAGACGGCGCATCGAAAGGCGTGCAACGAGAAGAAGTTAGGGTCTCGTCCCCACGCGGCGCTGCAGCACGCGGGAGGATCGAAACAATCTCGTTACGCAAACGGCGCCTGGCGGCAGCTGAGGCGAGCTGCTGCCTGCTGAGGCGAGCTGCTGTTCACCGGCTTGAGGTGATCTGGCCTTCAGCCCACTGCGCCGCGATGCGGCAGGCCAGCGGCGTCGAACACCCGCTCCAGGGTGGGGGCATGGCTCTGCAGGCCGAACCGTTCCGGCGGGCTGACCGGGCTGTGGATGAAGTGGCGCTGACGGATGCTGAAGCGATCCCAGGCGTTCACCTCGATCGGCAGCACCTTGATCAGGGCCTCAATCAGCCAGCCGCTCAAGGACAGGCCGAACGGCGGCCGCCAACACTGGCGCCAGCGGCACAGGCTGGTGATCGCCCCATCCACCGTGACGGCGGGCTGACCGAGGACCAGGCGCCGCACCGGGCCCTGGCCGGGTTCGCTGTTGGGCTGGTGCGGCTGCAGGCACAGGTGGACGCACACCCGGCTGATGTCCACGGCATGGATGAAGTGGAAGCTGGCTTCCGCCCTCAACCAGCGCGCCAGCCACAACCAGCGCACCCCCTCCTGCAGACCGGCGGTGAGGTAGCTGGTGGGGAAGCGATCACCCGGAAGCACCGAGCCGCCGAACACCAGCGTGGGGAACACCGCCACAATCCGCTCGGCCAGGGGGTGCTGCTCCAGCTGCTGCAGACACAGGGCCTTGGTCTGGATGTACTCGGTGCCGTAGGCCTGCGCTTCCGGCAGCAGCTGCAGGTTGCGATCCAGGATGCTGGCGGTCGAGAAATAGATCACCTGCTGCAGCCGTTCGGGATCGGTGCGGCCCAGCAGCTCCTTCACCGCCACCACATTCACCTGCTGGGCCCGCTCGGGATCGCCCCAGGCGGTGGCGGTGTGGATGATGCGGTCGGCGGAGGCGATCGCCTCGGCATGGGGCTCCTGATCGCGCAGGTCGCCCACCAGCAGTGTGATGCGCGGATCTTCGGCCGGCACGGCGGTGAGCTTGGCGGGATCGCGCAGCCAGAGCAGCAGCTCCACGTCGCTTTCGCGGTAGAGCTGCTCAGCGATTGTCTGGCCGACGCAGCCGCTGGCGCCGGTGATCAACACCCGCTGGCGCGGGCTGGGCGATGCGGAGCTGCTCAAACAGCCGCCCCGATCCACTCATTCACCGACTTGCCGGCTTCGAAGAACACGCGGGCGTTGTCTTCCGGGGTGCCGGGCAGGATGCCGTGTCCCAGGTTGAGGATGTGACGGCGGCCGCGGGCCTTTCGCACCGTGTCCTCGATGCGGGCGCGGATCGCTTCCGGCGTGCCGAACAGCAGGCCGGGATCCACGTTGCCCTGCACCCCGAGGTGCTGGGGCAGGCGGGCGCAGCCGTCGGCCATGTCCACGGTCCAGTCGAGGGAGATGAAATCCACGCCGGTGGTGGCCATGCGCTCCAGCACGCCGGCGCTGCCGGAGATGTAGAGGATCAGCGGGGTGTCCGGGTGCTTCGCCTTCACCTGGTCCACCACACGCTTCTGATACGGAGCGGCGAAGGTGTCGTAGTCGAGCGGGCTGAGCTGACCGGCCCAGGAATCGAACAGCTGCACCACCTGGGCGCCGCTTTCGATCTGGTAGCTCACGTAGGTGGCGATCGAATCGGCCAGGTGGCCCAGCAGCTGGTGCAGCAGCGCCGGCTCCTGGAACGCCATCGCCTTGATCACGGCGTAGTTTTTGCTGCTCTTGCCTTCCACCGCATAGGCGGCGAGGGTCCAGGGAGCGCCCACGAAGCCGAGCACGGCGGCCTGGTTGCCCACGCTCTGACGCAGCCGGCCGAGCACCTCGCCCACAAAGGGGAGGGCGGCGGCGGGTTCCAGCGGCCGCAGGGCATCCACCTGGGCCTGGCTGCGGATCGGCGGATCGATGATCGGCCCCTTGCTCTCGATGATGTCGAAGTCGATGCCGATCCCCGGCAGCGGCGTGAGGATGTCGGAGAACAGGATCACCCCGTCGGGCGCGAAGGCCTCGAACGGCTGCATCGAGATCTCATAGGAGAGGTCGGGGATCTCCGAGCGCTCCCTGAAGCCGGGATGGCGGTCACGCAGGTCGCGGTAGACCTTCATATAGCGGCCGGCCTGCCGCATCATCCAGACCGGCGGCCGCTCCACCTGCTCGCCTCGGGCAGCGCGCAGCAGCAGGGGCAGGGTTTCGGCCATGGAGGGAGGGAATGCCAGCGGCGAACCTACCCGACCAACCGGCCGGCTTCGGTGGATTCGTCACACAGGGCCTGGCTGCGGGCTTCATCGCGTTGCAGCACCAGCACGCTGAGGGGCGGCAGGCAGAGGTTGATGGATTGCTCGTAGCCGTGCATGGGGCAGGTATCGGTGAACTTGCCGCCGAGATTGCCGAGGTTGCTGCCGCCGTAACGGCTGCTGTCGGTGTTGAACACCTCGCTGTAGTAGCCCTCGAGTGGCACCCCGATCCGGTAGTGGGAATGGCTCTGCGGGGTGAAGTTGGCCACCACCACCAGCCAGCGCCCGGTGGTGCTCTCCCGGCGCATGAAGCTGATCACGGAGTGGCGGTTGTCGCTGCAGTCGATCCACTGGAAGCCGTATTCCACGAAGTCGTCGCGCCACAGGGCCGGCTCCTCGCGGTAAAAGCGGTTGAGGTCGTCAACCATGGCCAGCAGGCCCTTGTGGGCGTCGTACTGGAGCAGGTCCCACTGCAGATCGCCCCACACGTTCCATTCGGAGCGCTGGCCGAATTCCATCCCCATGAAGATGGTTTTCTTGCCGGGGTGGGTCCACATGTAGGCAAGCAGGGCGCGCACGTTGGCGAACTTCAGCCAGTCGTCGCCAGGCATCTTGTGCAGCAGGCTGCTCTTGCCGTGCACCACTTCATCATGGCTGAGAGCCAGCATGAAGTTCTCGGTGTAGTGATACCAGATTGAGAAGCTGATGTTGTTCTGATGGAACTGGCGGAACCAATGATCAAGCTCGAAGTAATCGAGCATGTCATGCATCCAGCCCATGTTCCACTTCAGGTTGAAGCCCAAACCGCCGATTTCGGTGGGCTTGGTGACCATGGGCCAGGTGGTGGATTCTTCGGCGATCGACAGCGCCCCTGGGAAATGATGGAAGAGCACCGCATTGGCCTGTTGCAGGAAACGCACGGCTTCGAGATTCTCCCTGCCGCCGTATTCGTTGGGCAGCCACTCTCCATCCGGGCGGAGATAGTCGCGGTAGAGCATCGACGCCACCGCATCCACTCGGATGCCATCGATGTGGAACTCCTCGAACCAATACACAAGATTGGCCACCAGGAAGTTGCGCACTTCGTTGCGGCTGTAGTTGAAGATCAGCGTGCCCCACTCCTTGTGCTCACCGATGCGTGAATCGGCGTGCTCGTAGAGGTGGCAGCCATCGAAGAAGGCCAGGCCGTGGCTGTCCTTGGGGAAGTGGCCCGGCACCCAATCGAGCAGCACGCCGATGCCTTCGGCGTGGCAGCGATCCACGAAGGCGCGGAACTCATCCGGGGAACCGAAGCGGCTGGTGGGGGCATAGAAGCCGGTGACCTGATAGCCCCAGGAGCCATCGAACGGATGCTCGGCGATCGGCAGCAGCTCGATGTGGGTGAAGCCGCGTGCCTTCACATAGGGGATCAGGCGATCGGCCAGTTCCGGATAGGTGAGCAGGCGAGCGCCTGGCTTGAGATCAGCGGCGGCTACCGGCGGCCGGGGCGTGCCATCGGGTTCAACGAAGGGTTGATCCATGGCCGCGTGCATCCAGCTGCCCAGATGCATCTCGTAAACGGCGATCGGCTGCTCCAGCGGATCGCGGCTGTCGCGCTCGGCCAGCCAGCCCTGGTCGGACCAGCGGTACTGGCCCAGCTGCGCCACCACCGAGCCCTGCTGTGGGCGCACCTCGTGCTGGAAGCCGTAGGGATCGGCCTTCTGATAGCAGTGCCCGTGCTGATTGCGGACTTCGTACTTGTAGATCGCGCCAGGATGCAGGCCGGGGATGAACAGCTCCCAGATGCCGCCGAGGCGCAGCTGCATCGGATGGTGGCGACCATCCCAGCCGTTGAAATCGCCCAGCATCGCCACGGTGAGGGCGTTGGGGGCCCATAGGGCGAACTGCACGCCGGCCACGCCATTGCGCTCGCACACATGGGCACCGAGCCGCCGCCAGATGTGGTGGTGGTTGCCTTCGGCGAAGAGGTGGCGATCAAGCTCGCCCATCCACTCTTCACGGAAGGCCCAAGGGTCGTTCTGCAGGTGTTCGATGCCACCGCGCCGCACCCACAATTGATAGGTCTGGCCGGGATCGTGATCCAGCTCAACTTCGAACAGCCAGCGGTGATGGGGGCACTCCATCGCCAGCGACTGGCCGTTCAGGCGCAGTTCCACCCGTTCGGCCTCAGGCATCCAGGCCCGCACCACCCAGTGATCGCCGAGTGGTTGGGGCCCCAGCACCGCAAACGGATGGTCGTGACGGCACTCTTCGAGTCGTTGACCGTCTTGGACCATCCAGTCGAGGCTGGCGGGAGCCATGGGCGCACATGCGGGCGAGCCGGGAGCTTAGGCCGCCCGCCTGCTACGGCGCCTCAGCGCGACGGGGTGGTGGGGAAATCGATGCCGATGATGTGGCCGGCTGAATCGAGAATCACAAACAGGTTGTCGGTGAGACGACTGAACTGGGTGGTGACGAGCACCAGTTGCTGGTCGCCGCCCTGGCTGGCCACCAGGGTGCCGCGCACCCGCTGGAAGGCGCCGGTGCGTTTCTCCAGGTTCTGCCAGCGGGTAGTCAGTTCCTGCGCGGAGATCTGCTGCTGCAGATCGAGCGAGAGCATGCTGCGCGC
Source organism: Sphingobacterium thalpophilum (assembly GCA_943367595.1). Taxonomy (GTDB): domain Bacteria; phylum Cyanobacteriota; class Cyanobacteriia; order PCC-6307; family Cyanobiaceae; genus MW101C3. The sequence goes on along the minus strand of CALRJS020000026.1, from coordinate 33,285 downwards.
GCTCACCACTTCGCCGCGGCTCATCGCCCGCACGAAGCTGCCGGCGATCTGGCGGATCGGCGTGTCGCTGCGCTCCCATTCCCAGGCCAGCAGGCGGCCCCGTTCATCCACCACCAGCGTGAGCTTGCGCGCACCGCTCGGGGTGGTCACCTCCGCGTCCACCGTGCTGTCGTCGACCCCGCTCACCACCTCGAGCACCTTGCTGCTGAGGATCCGTTCCTGGCTCTGCAGCCGCTGGTTCACCTTCTCGGCGCTGGTCGACTGGCGCAGCTCCGGTGCCAGCTGTTCGTACACGGCCTGGCTGTCTTTCTGGCTGAGCGACTTGAGCAGGGTTTCCGCGGCGCGCTGAGCGGCGGCCGGGGAGAGGGTGGTGGTGGCCAGTGCCGCCGGTCCCGAGAGGCCGGCGAACAGGGCGGCAGCCAGCAGGGCGGAACGGAAAGCCATGGCGTCAGCGGGTTGAGATCAGCAAAGTTTCGCCGACGTGAGTGGCTTGAGGTGCAACTGGGCCTCCCGGAGGCTGAACTGCAGCGTGATTACCCGGTGCTCGGGTCCTGTGGGGCCGCTGGGTGGGCGGCCATCGCCGGGATTGACGGCGATCTGCGGCCAGGCCGCCGCCGCCAGCGACAGGCGCAGGCACTCGCCGGCCCGCAGCGTGGCCCGCAGCGGCTGGAACTGCAGCCGCCGCTGCTGCAGGCGCAGGGCGTCTTCGCCGAGCCAGCGGCCCACACCGGTGCAGAGCTGCAGCACCTGGCTGCCGCCGCCCCGTACCACCGACAGCGCGCCGCAGAGGTCGTGGCCGGGCTGATCAGCGGCCAGATCCAGCACCAGCTCCGGCCGGCCGCACAGCTGCAGATCCTGCGCCAGGGGCGCCGAGGTGAAACAAACCACATCGCTGCGCTGATCGATGTCGCCCCGTTCCACCAGGCCGGCCTCCAGGGCCAGATGGCCGCCGCGGCCGGGGCAGGGCCGCCAGGGGTCGTGCACCAGCCACACAGCGCCGCCCCCTTCGCCGGCCGCTGTCAGCTGCCCTTCGCTCGCATCAACGGCGGCCAGTCCGTCGCTGCGCAGGCCCCACACCAGGGGAGGGCCGGAAGCGGCCGGGGCCGGGCCCCAGGCGCTGGTGGTGAGATCGGCCAGCGTGGAGGCCGCCTGCGCCCGGGCGGGCTCACGGCCGCGCAGGTGCTGGTCGAAGAAGGCCAGCTGCAGACGGTCGATGCCGCCGTTCCAGTTGAGGTGGGTCCAGGGGCCCACCAGCAGCGTGGCGGAGCCACCGGCCGCGCGGCTGCGTTCCAGCAGGTCGAGCACGCCGCCGAGGTGCGGATCGAGCCAGCCGCCGACCAGCAGCATGGGCTGGCGCAGCAGGGCCGCCGGGGGTTGGTGGCAGCGCCAGCCGTGCGGCTGGCGGGGATCCAGGCGCAGCCAGCCGAGCCCCATGCCGCTGGGGTCGTGGCGCTCCAGCAGCGTCAGCCCCTCCGCCAGGAACTGCCCGCTCTCCAGGCTGCGGCGGATCGCCTGCCAGGCGTTGTGGTCGCCGCTGCGGCGCACGGTTTCGGCGGCCAGCTGGAGGGCCCAGCCCAGGCCCAGGGCCCAGCGGTGGGCGCCACCGTCGCTGGCCCAGTGCAACCGCTCATCCAGGCCGGTCATGGCCGGGGCCAGGGCATCGGCTGGTGCCGCGTCTGCGCTGCCCAGCACCTGGGTGAGGCCCTGGTAGGAAAAGCCGTAGGTGCCCACCTTGCCATCGGCGAACGGCAAGCTGCGTGCCCACTGCAGCGCCCTGGCCCCATCACGAGCCTCCTGGGCGAAGCCTTCGAACTCCCCAGTCGAATCGCCCCGCCCGCGCACGTCCTGCACCACCACCGCATAGCCCTGGCCGGCGTACCACTGCGGATGGGCGGCGGTGATGGTGGAGGCGATCGCCCTGCCGTAGGGCTGGCGCACCAGCAGCACCGGCCAGCGCCCCGGCCTGCTCGGTTTCCAGACCCGGCTGGCCAGCTTCACTCCGTAGGCGCAGGGCATCCAGATGTCGCTGGACTCCACCGGCAGGGCGTCAGGCACCGGTGCGGCTCAGCGCACGTCCGGGCAGTAGAGGCCCACCACGTAGGTGGTCAGCACTTCGGCGTCCTGGGTACTGACGTTGCGGCTCTGGGCCACCATCGCCACCGCCTGAGGGGAACTGGAACGCACGCCCTGGGCATTGAGGGCCCGCAGCTGGGTGCAGAGGTTCTGGGCCACCTGAGGATTCTGTTTGACCGATTCGAGCAGGGCGGAAGCGGCGCCGGCCGGACCGGCTGCCAGCAGGGCCAATGAGGTGAACGCGGCTGTGAGCCAGCGGAGCGGATGGCTGGGGTCTCCCCAGCGGCGGTTGTGAATCAAAGGTGGACCATGAAGAGAGTCCTCCTATTCCAGTCAGCCGGAAGGTCTGGCAGGGGCGCAGCGGGTCAGTTTGGGGAGCGACTGGTCGCCTTGCGGGCCCGCAGGATCCAGCCGCGCACCGTGTCGCGGTCGATTCTGCTGAGGGCCCCGGGCCGCAGGGCCCGCTCCAGCCGGGTGAGCTGCAGCTGCAGCCGTTCCGGTGAGCATTCCGCCAGGGCGGAGGCGGTGGCGATGCCGGCATGCAGCAACAGGGCCGCGTCCCCGGGGTCGAGGCCGAGCGCCTCGATCAGCCGTGCCTGGCCGCGCAGACGCGTCAAGCGCTGTTCAGAGGCCCCCTGCCGCGCCAGCTGGCGCAGGGCGCCGTCCTGGAGCCGGGCCAGGCTGCCCCACTCCTGCACACCGGCGGCCTGGAGCTGCTTCTGCTCCAGATGGAAGTGCTGGGGCAGGGGGTACATGGGGGTGGGGACGTTCAGGGCTTGATCACCACCACGGTTCCGTCGCGGCCGCGGGTGGCTTCCGCCAGCACCACCGGCCGGCTCACGCCTGGTGCCACCGTTTCCACACGCCGCAGGCGCACGTGCACGCTGCCGTCGGTGGTGATGCGGCCACTGCCGCGCAGGTTGCGGGCCACCTGCTCCACGGTGGGCGCATAGGAGGCCGGGCTCAGATCGGCGCTCGCGGTGGCCACCACCAGGTTGGTGCCGTTGTCGAACACGATCGGGGCGTTCACCGCCCCTTCCACCTGCTCGCGGGGGTTGTAGCTGATCGCGAACGCCCAGCAGGAGAGCGACAGCAGCACGGTGAAGCTGGTGACCCCAACCAGCCGAAAGCGGATCCCCCAGCTGGAGACGAACCCCGCCAGGGTCGCCACGGCCAGCACCGCGCTCGCCCCCGCGAGCCACTGCCCGGCTTTCAGCAGGATCGGATCGGCAGGCATGGGGGCTGGGCGGCAGGGGATTCAACTTATATATTGCGGCCACCTCAGGCGGTGACAGCAGCGAGCCGATGGGGGACGACGCTGAGCGCAATTCCAGGCTCGTGGCTGGAGCCGAGGCAGAGGCCCTGGGCCGGCAGCGCCGCCGCCGGCCCTTGCTGGTGGCTGCAGTGCTGGGTGCAGGCCTGGTAGCCGCGGGCTGGTTCGGCGCCGATCACCTTGGCCGCAGCCTCTACGACCGCTGGCGCCCCGACCTGGAGCGGCAGCTGAGCCGCGCCTTGGGTCATCCCCTCGACCTCGGCCCCTACCTTGGCCTGCGGCCCTGGGGCCTGGAGATCGGCGCCAGCCGCTTCCGCCCCGGCCCCAATGACGGCTCCAGCCTGAAGGTGCGCTCCCTCACCGTGGGGCTCGATCCGCTCGGCAGCCTGCAGGCCTGGACCCCCACCCTGCAGCTCACGGCGAGGGGCGCCGAGATGGATCTGGTCCGCAATGCCGCCGGCCAGTACTGGGTGTTCGGCGGCACCGTCGCCGGCCGGGAGCCGCCGCGGCTGAACCTCAACGTGCAGCTGGCTGATTCCACGCCGGTCACCATCGCCCCGGCGGGGCTCCACCTGCGGGTGCGGGGTTCGGTGGCGGTGAGCCTGCAGAAGCGCCTGGTGAACTGGCGCCTCAACGGATCGCAACACCTGCCCCGCACGCCCGAACCGGCTGCTCTCGCCGGGCGGACTGCCGCCGGGGGTGAGCTGCGGCAAGCCGGTGGCGCTGCTGCCGGCCGCCTGCGCGCCGAGGGCCGCTTCCAATGGGACCGCCGCGAGCTTGAACTGGCGCTGCGGCTGCGGCAGGTGCAGCTCGAGCCGCTGGCGGGCCTGTTACCGGCCGGCATCGGCGTCGCGCGGCCAGGGGTTGCCGGCGGGCGCCGTCTCAGCGGCCGCGCCGATGGCCGCCTGTCGTTGTCGCTGTCCTTGCCGCAGCAAGCCGGTCGCTTCCGCTGCGGCGGCAACCTGCGCCTGGGCGGGCTGCAGCTGCAGGACCCCCAGCTGCCCGCCCCCTGGCAGGCCGACACCGCTCAGCTGCGCTGCCGCGACGATCAGATCAGCCTCGAACCCATGCGCTGGCGCATGGCCAACTGGCGCGGCAGCGCCGCGGGTTCGCTGGTGCCGGGCCGTTCCTTCGCCCTCAGCGGCGGTGCTGAAGATCCCCGGCGCGGCGACCGCCTTCAACTGCAGCTGCAGGGGCCCTGGCTACAACCCAGGGTGCAGCTCACCGGCCGGGTTCCGCTCGGCAGGGGCACCCCCGCCAGTCCGGCACCGCTGGCACTCAGCGCCGATCTGCAGGTGGACCGTCGCCGTTCTCTGGCGGTCGACCTGCGGCGTCTGCAGCTGACGTCCGGCCGCTCCCAGCTGGTGGCCGGCGGTGCGCTTTGGCCCCGGCTGGCGGTGCGCAGCCGGTCGGGCTCGCTGCACCCCAGCCTCTGGAGCGCCGCCCCCTGGCTGGGCTCGTTGCTGGGCCGTCAGGAGCCGGTGTCGCTGGCCCTGGAGTCGTCGGGAACGCTGCTGGCCCCACGCCTGCAGGGCTCGCTGGCCCGCCGCGGCCGCCCACTGCTCAACCTCGACCTGCTGGCCCTCGCCGCCTCCACCCGGCCGGGCGGCGGTCCTGCCTTGCCCGACACGCTCACGGCCGTGCTGCGGGCGCCGTCCGGTGTGAGCGTGTCGGGCCACCCGGTGCTGGGGGCCACCACTGCGCAGCTGGCCTGGAGGGACGGGCTGCTGCGCCTCAACAACCTGACGGCGCCAGGCTTGACCGCCCAGGGGCGCCTGCCGCTGCGCTGGCAGAACCGCCGCGGGCTGGTGGCGGGAGACCTCGACCTGCTGCTCGACCTGCCCGCCTATCCCCTGCCGCGCCTCAGTCCGCTGGTGGGGGTGCGCCTGTTCGGCACGCTGGGGGCCCGTGGCAATCTGCGCGGTCCGCTGGCGGCCCTGCGGCCCGATCTGCGCCTGGAGGTGGCCGACCTGGGCAGTGGCCCGCTGCAGCTGCGGGAACGCTGGACCGGCCAGCTGGTGGGGGCCGGCAGCGGCAGCCAGCTGAGCATGCGCTCCACCGGCACGGCTCTGCCCGGCACGCTCACCGCCAGCCTCGATGCCTCCTGGTTGCCGCGGCAGGTGAGCCTGCAGCGCCAGGGGGGCACGCTCGCGCTCAATGGCAGCCGGGAACAGTACCGCTGGCAGGCCCGCGGCCTTCCCCTCAACGGCCTGCGCCTGCAGACCACCCGAGGCGGCCGCCGCGAGCCGCTGCAGGGGCTGCTGAGCGGTCAGGGGGGGGTGGGTCTGGCGCCGCTCACGATGAATGGCCGGGTGCGGGTGGAGCGCCCGGCGCTGCTGGGGCTGCTCGCCCGCGAGCTGGAGGCCGAAGGTGACCTCCGCCAGGGCCGCTTCCGGCTCCGCGGCCGTGTCGATCCGCTCAGCGGCGGCCAGCTCAGCCTGCGGGCCTCCGGCAGCGGCGGCGGCCCACTCCAGCTCGCCTTCGAAGGCCGTTCGCTCACCAGCGCCTTCTTCGAGCAGCTGCTCCAGCTCCGCGCCCGCACCGGCGGGGGGGGCGGTCCGCCCCAGGGTCGCGCCAGCGATCTGGGTGTGCTGGCGATCGACACGCTGGGCGGCACCGTGGCCGATCAGCTGGCGGCCCTGGCGGCGGCCCGCGCCCGGCTTGAGGCCTCCGCCCAGGCCGGCGCTGCGCCCAGAGCGAAGTTCCGCACCGATCTGCTGCGCGGCCTGGTGGATCTCGACGGCACCCTGGCCGGTCCCAACCTCACGGCGCTCCGGCTGACCCTCAACGCCAAGGGCCACCTGTGGCTGAAGGGCGACGACCGCGATCAGGCGCTGCAGCTGGAGCCCTTCGTGGTGCGGCTGCAGGGTCCGCTCGGTCCCGGCCGGGGTCAGTTCGCGCTGGAGGGTCTGTCGCTGGGGCTGCTGGCCCTGATCACGCCGGTGCCCAACGGGCTGCGCGGCACGATCGATCTGGAGGGCCGCTTCCGGATCGGCGGTCCCGGCCGGCCGGGGTCCACACCGGAGCCGCAGTTCACCACCCGGGTGGCCCTGCGCGATGGCTCGCTCAACGGCATGCCGCTGGTGCTGGAGAACGCCCAGGTGAGCCTCGATGAAACCGCTGTATCGGCCCAGGCCTCCCTGCGTGGTGACAACGCCGCCGACAGCGTGGATCTGAGCGCGCGGGTGCCACTTGATCCCGCCAGCGAAGGCCTGCGGCTGCGGCTCTCCAGCCGCGGCGATGGCCTGCGCTTCCTCACGGCCCTGGGCGGCAAGCAACTGCTCTGGCGCCGGGGCAGCGCCGATCTGGAGCTGCTGGTGCGCGGAAGCCTCGATGACCCCTCTGCCAACGGCTTCCTGCGCTTCCGCGGCGGTGAACTGCTGCTGGCCGGTCAGGAGGTGACCAAGCTGGAAGCCACCGTGCTGTTCGACTTCGAGCAACTGCTGGTGCAGGAGTTCAGCGGCCAGGTGGGGCAGAAGGGAGCGATCAAGGCCGCCGGCAGCCTGCGGTTGTTCACCCCGCTGCCGGAAGAGAAGCCGCTGCAGGTGGAGCTCACCGCCGCCCGCCTGAGCGTGCCGCGCCTCAACGCCCAGACCGACGCCTCGCTCACTGTCACCGGCACCCTGCTGCGGCCGCTGGTGGGCGGTGAGGTGAGCGTCAGCCGCGGCAAGCTCAACGTGCAGCCCGGTCAGCTGGCCCAGTCGGAGGAGATCGAGGGCGGCGAAGGCAAGACCGTGGCCGTGAAGCCGGTGGCGATGCAGACCCTGCTGGAGTCGAACTGGGACTTCCAGCAGCCGCTGGTGCTGCTGGGGGCCGGCGTGGACACGGGCTCGGGAGAGGCGCTGCGCAGCTCGGTGCCCGATCTCTCCTATTTCCAGCTGGAGGATCTGCGCCTGAATCTGGGGCCCGATCTGGAGGTGGTGATGCCCCCGGTGGCGGCCTTCCGCACCACCGGCCTGCTCACCCTCAACGGGCCGATCGACAGCACCCTGCAGGCCCGCGGTGTGGTGCGCCTCCGGGGCGGCCGCCTGACGCTGTTCACCACCACTTTCACGCTGGATCCCGATGCGCCCAACGTGGCGGTGTTCACCCCGTCGCTGGGCCTGGTGCCCTTCCTCGACATCGCTCTGCGCACCCGCGTGTCGAACAGCCTGGAGGTGGGCCGCAGCCCGGGCTTCGTGACCGAACAGGACCTGCGCGGCGGCTTCACCCCGCTGGACCAGCTCAACCTGGTGCGGGTGGTGATGAAGATCAGCGGCCCGGCTGACCGGATCGGTGAATCGCTGGAGCTGCGCAGCAACCCGCCGCTGTCCCAGGAGCGGCTGGTGGCCTTGATCGGAGGCAATTCACTGGCGGGCCTCACCGGGGGCAATGCGGGCGCAGCCCTGGCCACGGTGCTGGGCCAGTCGTTGCTCTCGCCGCTGGTGAGCACGCTCACCGATGCGCTCGGCCAGCGGGTGAGTTTCGCGATCTACCCCAGCTACGTGGTGCCCACCGACAGCCAGAACCCCAACAGGAGCAATGGGCGCGTGCCCTCCCAGCTGGTGCTGGCCACCGATTTCGGCCTCGATCTGACCGATCGGATCAACCTCTCGATGCTGGCGGCGCCCAACCGCAGCGATATCCCCCCCCAGTTCACCCTGCGCTATCAGGTCAACGACACCTACGGGCTGCAGGGATCGGTGGATGCGGAAGGCCGCTGGCAGACCCAGCTGCAATTCTTCTTCCGGTTCTGATCGCCCCCGCCCATGGCCGACGCCCCATCCCAGGCCTCAACGCCGGCCATGGCTGCCACCGTGCTCGAGGCTGCCGCCCTCAGCCTGCCCTCCGCTGCCCCCCAGCTCTCTCCCCTGCCGCCAGCCTCCGCGGCAGATCAGGCTATCGGGGTGGATCTGGGCGGCACGGCCATCAAGCTGGCCCGCGTCGACCGCCAGGGCCAGGCCCTGGCGGAGCTGGAGCTGCCCACCCCCCAGCCCCCGGTGCCCGGCGCCGTGAGCCTGGCGATCGCCGCGGCGATCGAGCAACTCGACCCGGAGCGGCAGGCGGCCGTGGTGGGGGTGGGCGTGCCCGGCCCGATCGATGCGGCCGGGCGCGTCGCCCGCATCGCCATCAACCTGCCGGGCTGGCGCCGCGTGCCGCTGGCCGACTGGCTGGAGGCCTGCCTCGATCGTCCGCTGGTGCTCGCCAACGATGGCAACTGCGCCCTGCTGGGCGAGGCCTGGTGCGGGGCGGCGCGCGGCGAGGACAACGTGCTGTTGCTCACCCTGGGCACCGGCGTGGGGGGCGGGGTGCTGCTGGGCGGGCAGTTGTTTACCGGGCCCCACGGGGCGGCAGCGGAGCCGGGGCTGATCGGCGTGGATCCGCAGGGCCCCGACTGCCACAGCGGCAACCGGGGCTCGCTGGAGCAGTTCTGCAGCATCAGCGGCCTGCGGCGCCTGTCGTTGCTGGAGCCCCGCGAGCTCTGCCGCCGCGCCGACGTGGGTGAGGCCGAAGCGCTGGCGGTGTGGGACCGCTACGGCCAGCTGCTCGGCACCGGCCTCAGCTCGCTGCTCTATGTGCTCACGCCCGAGCTGGTGCTGCTCGGCGGTGGCCTGAGCGGCGCCAGCCACCATTTCCTGCCGGCGGTCTGGCGGGAGGTGGAGCAACGGGTGATGCCCGAGAGCCGCGAGGGCCTGCGTCTGCGCCGCTGCGCCCTCGGCAACGGGGCGGGCCGGCTCGGCGCCGCCCGGCTGGCCTTCGATCGTCTGGCACCCCTTCCCCCCACCGATTGAGAAGATGGGGCCATGACCAGCTCCGTTCCCGACCCCTCCCCAGAACTGCTGCAGCGCGCCCTGGCGGTGCGGCGAGCGGCGGGCCAGCTCGCCCAGAGCAGCGATGCCGAGCGCCAGGCGGCGCTGGAGGCGATGGCGGCGGCACTGGAGCAGGCGTCCGATGAAATCCTGGCCGCCAATGCGGCCGACCGCCAGGCGGCGGAGGCCGATGGCCTGCCGGCGGCGCTGGCGGCACGGCTGGTGCTGGATGGCCCGAAGCTGGCTGCAGCTGTGGAGGGGGTGCGTCAGGTGGCGGCCCTCAGCGACCCGCTTGGCCAGCGCCAGTTGCACACGGAGCTCGATCAGGGCCTGGTGCTGGAGCGGATCACGGTGCCGCTCGGGGTGGTTGGGGTGATCTTCGAGGCGCGCCCCGATGCGTTGGTGCAGATCGCCGCGTTGGCGGTGCGCTCCGGCAATGGCGCCCTGCTCAAGGGGGGTCGGGAAGCCCGCCGCAGCTGCGCCGCCATCCATGCGGCCCTGCAGCAGGGCCTGGCGGCCAGTGCGGTGGCGCCGCAGGTGCTCGATCTGCTGACCTCCCGGGAGGAAAGCCTCGCCCTGCTCAAGCTTGAAGGTCTGGTCGATCTGATCATTCCGCGCGGTTCCAACGCCCTGGTGCGCTTCATCCAGGACAACACCCGCCTGCCGGTGCTCGGCCACGCCGACGGCATCTGCCACCTGTATGTGGATGCGGAGGCCAACAGCGAGGAGGCGCTGCGGGTGGCCCTGGATTCCAAGATCCAGTACCCCGCTGCCTGCAACGCGATCGAAACCCTGCTGGTGCACCGCACCATCGCCGCCGATTTCCTGCCGCCGGCGGTGGCGGCCTTCGCGGCGGCGGGGGTGGAGCTGCGCGGCGATCCCGGCGCCTGCGCGCTTGGGGTGCCGCTTCCCGCCAGCGAGGACGACTGGGGCACCGAGTACTCCGATCTGGTCCTGGCTGTGAAGCTGGTCGACGATCTGGAGGCGGCGCTGGCCCACATCGCCCGCTACGGCTCCCGCCACACCGAGGCCATCTGCACAGCCAATCCGGCCACAGCCGAGCAGTTCCTGCGCGCCGTCGACAGCGCCGGGGTGTTCGCCAACTGCTCCACCCGCTTCGCCGATGGCTTCCGCTACGGGCTCGGGGCGGAGGTGGGCATCAGCACCCAGACCCTGCCCCCGCGCGGGCCGGTGGGGCTGGAGGGCCTGGTCACCTACCGCTACCGCCTGCGCGGCCACGGCCAGACCGTGGCGGAGTACGCCCGCGGCAACCAGCGCTTCCTGCACCGCTCCCTGCCCCTGTGACCGTCGCCCCGACCTCGCCCGGCCAACCCGCCACCACCGCGGCCGGCCACCCCGCAGGTTTCGGCGCGGACGCCATTCACGTGCGCGGCCTGCGGCTCTGGGCCCATGTGGGGGTGCTGGAGCGCGAGCGCCTGCTGGGTCAGTGGTTCGAGCTGGATCTCACCCTCTGGTGGCCGCTGGCGGCGGCGGGGCGCGCCGATGCTCTGGCGCTCAGCCTGGATTACGGCGTGGCGATCCAAGCCCTGCAGCGGTTGGCCCGGGAGCTGCGCTGCCTCACCCTGGAGGCCTTCGCGGAGCAGGTGCTGGATCTGATTGAGCGGCTGTACGGCCCGGTGCCGCAGCGGTTGGAGCTGCGCAAGTGCCGGGCCCCCGTGCCTGGTTTCAGTGGCAGCGTGGCGGTGGAACGCTGGCGGCACCTGGAGCGGATCGGACAGTCGGCGGCTCTGCCTTCCGCTTCCGCCGCTGCTGCCGCCCCTGCCGCCGCCGCATCCAGCGGCCACTGAGCCCCTGGCCATCAGGATGGCCCGATGACGGCGCTTCCCCCCCTTGTTCTCGTTCACGGCCTCTGGGACACCCCGCGGCTGTTCGACCGGCTGACCCGGCAGCTGGCCGGCGCCCGCGATCCACTGCTGATCCCCCACCTGCCCCACCGGCTCGGGGCCACCCGCATGCGGCCGCTGGCGGAGCGGCTCGGAGCGGCGATCGAGGCGGCCTTCGGCCCGGATCAGCCGATCGATCTGCTCGGCTTCTCGATGGGCGGGGTGATCGGTCGCACCTGGATTCAGCTGCTCGGTGGCCACCTGCGCACGCGGCGCTTCATCAGCGTCGGCAGCCCCCAGCAGGGCACGATCGTCGCCCAGCCGTGGCCCTCCTGGCTGGTGGGCGGTATCGCCGAGATGAAGCTGGGCAGCCCGCTGGTGCGCGAGCTCAACGGGGATCTCAGCGGCCTTGAGCAGGTGGAGTGCCAGAGCTACTACTCGCCCCTCGACCAGGTGGTGCTGCCGGCCTGGCGCGGCGTGCTGCCGGTGGGGCCGTGCACACCGCTGCCGCCCACCCTGCACCAGCACATCCTCAGCGACCCGCGCTCGCTGGAGGCGTTGCGGCAGGTGCTGCTGGCGCCCTGAACGGGCAGACGCAGAGCACCCCAGACGCCGCCCAGCCGCCGATAGCGGCATCCCCGGGTAGCCGGCCCAGCGGGCCCGAGCCGTGGCTCAGGCCGCCGCCACCAGGCCTGAGTGCCGGATCAGCGCCTCCGGCGAGGGCTGGCGGCCGCGGAAGGCCTCGAACACCTCGGCCGGGTGGCGGCTGCCCCCCAGCCCCAGCACCGTGGCGCGGAAGCGGCGACCGGTGGCCTGAATGGCCTCCTCGTTCTCGAGGCCCACATCCTCGAAGGCGCTGAAGGCATCGGCGCTGAGCACCTCAGCCCACTTGTAGGAGTAGTAGCCCGCCGCGTAGCCGCCGGCGAAGATGTGGCCGAAGGAGCAGAGCAGCGCATCTTCCGGGATCGGGGCGATCACGCTGGTGGTGGCGGCGATCTCACGGCGCAGCGCCTCCGGGGAGCGGCCGTCCTCAGGGGTCCACTGGCTGTGCAGGCGCAGATCGGTGAGCGCCAGGTGCACCTGGCGCAGGGTGGCGGCGCCGGTCATGAAGGTGCGGGCCGCCTGCAGCTTGGCGAACTCCGCTTCGGGCAGGGGCTCGCCGCTCTGCCAGTGGCGTGCCATGCCCAGCAGGGTGGCGCGGTCGTAGCACCAGTTCTCCATGAATTGGCTGGGCAGCTCCACCGCATCCCACTCCACGTTGTTGATGCCTGCCGCCTGGGGGCGCTCCACCGTGGTGAGCATGTGCTGCAGACCATGGCCGAACTCGTGGAAGAGGGTCTCCACTTCCTCGAAGGTCATCAGGCTGGGGGTGTCGCCCACCGGCGGGCTCTGGTTGCACACGAGGTAGGCCACCGGCAGAACCGGCCGGCCGTCGTCCGTCACGCTGCGCACCAGGCATTCATCCATCCAGGCACCGCCCCGTTTGCTGCCGGGCCGGCTGTAAGGGTCGAGGTAGAACGCTGCAATCGCTTCGCCGCTGCCGGCGTCGTCAACGCGGAAATAGCGCACATCGGGGTGCCACACCGGCGCCTCGCCATCGGCGGCGTTGATGCGGATGCCGAACAGGCGGTTGCAGAGGCCGAACAGACCATCCAGCACGCGCGGCAGCGGGAACCAGGGGCGCAGCGCCTCGCTGTCGAGCGCGAACGCTTCCTGCCGGCGGACTTCCGCCCAGAAGCTCACATCCCAGGCCTGGAGGTCCTCGGCTTCGGCGGCGCCGGCGCGGGCGGCACAGGCGCGCAGTTCGGCCAGTTCCTGCAGGGCGACGGGATGGGCGGCGGCCCGCAGGTCCTCCAGCAGCCGCTCCACCTCCTCCACCGAGCCGGCCATCTTGGCGGCCAGGCTCACATCGGCCCATTGGGCGTAGCCCAGGCGCTGGGCCTGCTCGCGCCGCAGGGTGAGGATCCGCTCGATCAGCGGCCCGTTGCCGCCGTCTTCGCCGGAGGCCCGGCTCACATGGGCCTTGTAGAGGCGCTCACGCAGATCACGGCGGCGGCTGTATTTGAGAAAAGGGGCATAGCGGGGCATGTCGAGGCCCAGCAGCCAGGGGCCCTCGGCGGCGCTGGCCTCGGGGTGATCGGCCTGGCGTGCTGCCTGAGCCAGCTGCCCGCGCAGGCTTTCAGGCAACCCTTCCACCTCGGCCGCTTCCGTGAGCAGCAGGCTCCAGCTGTTGGTGGCATCGAGCAGCTGGTTGCCGAAGCGGGTGGAGAGCTCGGCCAGCTCCTGACTGGTGGCGTTGAAGGCGGCCTGGGCGTCGCCATCGAGCCCCACGCCGCGCAGCTCCATGTCGCGCCGTTCGGCCGCGAGGATGCGCTGCTGGGTGTCATCAAGGCCGTCGTTGGCCTGCAGCGTTTCCAGGGCGCGGTAAAGCACCCGGCTCTGGCCGACGCGATTGCCGAAGGCCACCACGGCGGCCTGCTGGCCGGCATGGGCGGTGCGCAGCTCCGGCCCGTTGCAGACGCCGTTGAGGTGGCTCACCACCCCCCAGCTCCAGCGCAGCCGCTCACCCAGCCGTTGCAGCGGCCCCATCACCTGCTGCCAGCTCAGCGGAGCGCCGGCCTCGAGGGCTTCCGTCAGCTCTGCTTCCAGCTGGTCGAGCTGTTGGTCGAGTTCGGTGAGCAGGCCGGGCATGTGCGCGCTGACCTGCTCGGGAGTGATCGCTGCGTAATCAGGCAGGCCCTCGCCGACCAGCAGGGCCACAGGAGCTTCGAGGGTGGATGGCATCGCCGGGGAGCTTTGGGGTGGTGTGGACCCATTTCACCCCAGCGGTGCAGCCGCCGGCGGCTCAGCCCAGGACGGGAAGCCGGCCAAGGGCTAGCTGGGCGTGGGCGCTGAGCTTCTCGGCCAGCGCGTTGGTGCTGGCGCCATAGAGATCAATGGCCAGGCGGGGCCAGAAGCCGATCGCCAGGGTGGGCACGAGCAGCACCAGGCCGATCACCAGTTCGCGGGGCTTCATGTCGCCCACCACGGCCAGGGCCGGAATCCTGGGGCCGAAGAACACCCGCCGGCTCATCGACAGCAGATAGACGGGGGTAAGCACCAGGCCGATGGCGGCCAGGATGATGGTGATCACACGGAAGCCGATCGTGAAGCTGTCGTTGCTGGTGACCCCCAGGAACACGGTGATTTCACTGATGAAGCCGCTCATTCCCGGCAGGGCCAGCGAGGCCAGCGAACTGGCCAGGAAGAAGGCGAAGGTGATCGGCAGCACCTTGGCCAGGCCGCCCATGTTGGGGATCGACAGGGTTTTGGTGCGCTCGTAGAACACACCGGTGACGAAGAACATCGAAGCGGCGATCAGGCCGTGGCTGATCATCTGCAGCATCGCGCCGCTCAGCCCCAGGGTGTCGATCGCGCCGATGCCGAGCAGCACAAAGCCCATGTGGCTCACCGAGCTGCAGGCGATCCGCCGTTTGACGTTGTCCTGGGCGAAGGCATTGAGCGCGCCATACACGATGTTGACAATGCCCAGCACGATCAAGGCCGGCGCCAGCCGCAGGTGGGCGTCGGGGAGCATCTGCACGTTGAAGCGCAGCAGGGCGTAGCCGCCCATCTTGAGCAACACGCCGGCCAGCAGCATCGACACCGGCGCATTGGCTTCGCCGTGGGCATCGGGCAGCCAGGTGTGCAGAGGGAACATCGGCAACTTCACGCCGAAGCCGATCAGGAAGCCGAGATAACAGAGCAGGGCAAAGCTGCCGCCATAGGAGCGCTCACTGAGTTCCTGCAGGTTGAGCGTGAAGCCGTCCCCCCCGAGGGCCAGGGCCAGGCCGCTGATCAGGATCAGCAGCGAGGCGGTGGCGGTGTAGAGGATGAACTTGGTGGCCGCGTACTGGCGCTGGGCGCCGCCCCAGATGGCGATCAGCAGGTAGACGGGCACCAGCTCCAGTTCCCAGGCCAGGAAGAAGAGCAGGAAATCCTGCGAGAGGAATACCAGCGACTGGGCGGAGGCCTGCAGCAGCAGCAGGCCGAAATAGAGCTGGCATTTGCGGTTGAGGTTCCAGCTGGCGGCCACCGCCAGCAGGGTGACCAAGCCGCTGAGCACCACGAGCGGGGCAGAGAGGCCATCGGCGGCCAGCGACCATTCCAGGCCGAGGGCGGGCAGCCAGGGCACCCGCTCCACCAGTTGCAGGCCGCTGAGGCTGCTGTCGAAGCGCTGGCTGAACACCCAGAGGATCAGCAGCAGGTCGACGAGCAGCACACCGAGGGCGATGGTGCGGGGTGCGCGCGGATCGGTGCCATCGCCCGGCAGCAGGGGCATCAACAGGGCCCCCGCCGATGGGATCAGGGCGATGAGCGTGAGCCAGGGAAAATCAGCAGGGAGAGAGGACGCGGCCGTCAGGGGCAGATTGGCGTCCATTTCAGCCTGCGAGGGGAACGTTCGGGCCGCCGCTGGGGCGGTGCAACCCGGAGAATTTATCAGTTACAAGAACGGTGCTGAGTAGTTCTACTCAACAGGGCCGTGGACACGGATCGCAGCAGGGATCGGCCGTGCCGTCACTGGCGATTGTGGCGAACTCCGGGCTCAGCTGCGGTCGGGCAACGGCTCCCAGCGGCTGCCGCCCAGATGCAGATCCAGCACCTGAAAGCGCGAGGCCACCCCTTCCCGTTCCCAGGCCTGGGTCATCGCCCGGCCCACCGCTGCGGCCTGGTCGCGGTTGCTGAGCGCCAGCAGCGTCGGACCGGCCCCGCTGATCACACACCCCCACGCCCCTGCATTCAGCGCCGCCTCCCGCACCTGCCGGCCGCCCTGGATCAGGCCCCAGCGGTAGGGCTCATGCAGACGGTCGTGCATGCCATCGGCGATCAGATCGCCGTTGCCGGTGCGCAGGCCCTGCAGCAGCAGGGTGAGCGAGCCAAGATTGACCACCGCATCGGGAATCGGCACCACCCGCGGCATGGCGCGGCGTGCCTCGCTGGTGGAGAGCCGGATCGCCGGGATCGCCACCACGGCCTTCACCGCGTCGTGCCATTCACAGCGCACCACGCGCCAGCGGTGCGACGCCGCCTTGGCCGTCATGCAGAGACCGCCGAGCAGGGAGGGCACCACGTTGTCGGGGTGGCCTTCGATGTCGATCGCCAGCTCCAGCAGCTTCTCGCGGCTGAGCGGCTCCCCCACCAGCGCGTTGGCGCCGATCAGGCCGGCCACGATCGCGGTGGCGCTGCTGCCCAGACCCCGCGCCGGCGGCACCGCCAGCCGCACCCGCGCTTCGAGTGCCACCGGCTGTTCGCCTGCCTCTTTCCACACCCGCTGCGCCGAGCGGTACATGAGGTTGTCGGGGCCGCCGCGCAGGTGGGCGCCCTCGCTGCCTTCGATGATCAGCTCGAAGCGCTCCCCATCCCCTTCGATGCAGGTGAGCTGGAAGTGGTTGTTGAGATCGAGGGCGGCGCCGAGACAATCGAACCCCGGCCCCAGATTGGCGGTGGTGGCGGGGACATCCACCGCCACTCCCTGCCCGATGCGGGGCCTGACCATGCGCTCCTTCCCTTCCTGCTGACCGTGATGGGTTCAGTGTCCCATTCGCCGGTGCGCGCCGATACAGGCCCGCTGCCTCACTCCCGCCGAAGGCAGCCCGTTCCCCCACGCCCGCCGAAGCAAGCTCGCTGCCCCACGTCTGCCGTCGCCCCCCCTGCGCTCAGCCCATCAAGGTGCGAGCGCGGCAGGCGGCGCTGAACAGGCCAGCGGCTGGATCCACCAGCGCCCGCAGCGGAATCGTCTTGAGCACCGGTGACAGCCGCCCCTTCGCCCCGAAGGCCTCCAGGAAGACGGGGGAACGCAGCTGGGGCAGCAGCTTCGCGGCCGTGCCGCCGCCCACCCACAGGCCGCCGCTGCAGAGCGTCTGCAGGGCCAGGTCGCCGGCGGCGCTGCCGTAGGCCCCGAGCCAGAGATCGAAGGCCGCTGCGGCGAGCGCCTCGCCGGCCAGGGCCGCCTGGGCCACCAGGGCCGGCAGATCCGGCCGCTCCGCCAGCCCCTGCCGTTCCGCCTGCCACCAGGCCTCGGCCGGGGCCTGCAGCGGATGGCTGCCGCCTGGATCACGCTCCCGCAGCATCCAGCGCGCCACATGGCCGAGCCCGGTGCCGCTCACCACCCGCTCGATCGAGACGCGCTCCAGTTCCAGTTCGTTGAGCAGCCATTGGCGCAGGCGCCATTCCTGCTCCTGGCGGGGCGCGAAGGCGGCATGGGCCGCTTCGCTGGCCAGGGCGATCGGGCCGTGCGGCCCGGGCACGCCGATCGCCACCCCCAGACCGGTGCCGGCGCCGAGCACGGCCACCGGCCCCGTGGCAGCGGCGGCAGCCGGGTGAGCGGTGCCGCGCAGCGGCTGCTGCTGCTCAGGCGAGAGATGGGGCAGGCCATGGATCAGCACCGCGAAGTCGTTCACCAGCTCCACGGCTTCGAACGCGCAAGCCTTGGCCAGGGCGCCGGCATCGAGATGCCAGGCGAGGTTGGTGAGTTTCACCTGGCCGTTCTGCACCGGCCCCGCCACCGCGAAGCAGGCCTGGCGGGGCGGGGCGGCCTCAGTGCCCTCAGCGCCTGCGCCACCGGCGCCTTGCGCCCCTTCCGCCAGGAAGTGACGCACCATGGCGCTGAAGTCGCTCCAGGCGGCTGAGGCATAGCGGGCCGAGCGCAGCTGCACCAGCCGACCCTCCCGCACGGCATAGGTGGCGAGCAGGGTTTTGGTGCCGCCGATATCGCCGGCCAGCAGGGTGGGCATGGGGAAGGTGCGCCGTGGTGGGATGCTGCCAGGCCCGGAGACGCCGCGCTGCAGAGCCCAGCGCTCAGCCGCCCGGCAACTCCAGAACCGCGGCCCTGGCGCTGTTGGCCTGGGCGGCAGCGGCCAGCAGAATGGGAAGGGCCACGGCTCCGAGATCGCCGTTGCGGCGGCTGCGCAGGTTGACGCTGCCCTGCTCGGCTTCCTGGGCGCCGATCACGCCCAGCAGCGGAATTTTCTTCTGCTCGCCATTGCGGATCAACTTGCCGAGCCGTTCACCGCTGCGATCCAGCGTGGCTCTTACCCCAGCGGCATTGAGCTGGGCGAGCACGGTGTTGGCATAGGGCAGCACCTCATCGGTGACCGGCAGCAGACGGATCTGCTCCGGTGCCAGCCAGAAGGGGAAATCACCGGCGTAGTTTTCCACCAGGATCCCGAAGAAGCGCTCCAGCGAGCCGAAGATGGCGCGGTGAATCATGATCGGCCGCGCCCGCTGGCCATCGGCGGCCACGTAGTGCAGATCGAAGCGTTCGGGCAGGTTGAAATCCAGCTGAATCGTGGAGCACTGCCACAGGCGGCCGATCGCATCTTCGATTTTGATGTCGATCTTTGGGCCGTAGAACGCGCCGCCCCCTTCATCGATCTTGTAAGCCCAGCCTTTGCGATCGAGCGCCTCCACCAGGCCGGCAGTGGCCAGATCCCATACGGCATCTTCGCCAATGGATTTCTCGGGCCGGGTGGAGAGGTGAACCTCGTAGTTCTGGAAATCGAAGGTGGAGAGGATCGTTTCGGTGAGGTTGAGCACACCGAGGATTTCATCGCCGATCTGCTCGGGCAGGCAGAAGATGTGGGCGTCGTCCTGGGTGAAGCCGCGCACGCGCATCAGGCCGTGCATCACCCCTGGCCGCTCGTAGCGGTACACCGTGCCCAGCTCCGCCCAGCGGATCGGCAGCTCCTTGTAGGAGCGCAGGGTGTTGGCGTAGGTGAGCACGTGGAAGGGGCAGTTCATCGGCTTGAGCTGGAACTGCCGCTCATCCACATCCATCGGCCCGAACATGCTCTCCCGGTAGAAATCCAGGTGTCCGGAGGTTTTCCAGAGGCTCAGATCGGCCACATGGGGCGTGTAGAGCAGTTCGTAGCCGGCGGCGAAGTGCGCCTGCCGCCAGAAATCCTCGATCAGCAGCCGCATGCGGGCGCCGCGCGGATGCCAGAACACCAGGCCGGCTCCGGCCTCGTCTTCGATGGAGAAGAGGTCGAGGTCGATGCCGAGGCGGCGGTGATCGCGGCGCAGGGCCTCCTGCTTCCGGCGCTGGTGCTCCGCCAGCTGCTCGGCTGTTTCCCAGGCAGTGCCATAGATGCGCTGCAGCTGGGCACGTTTCTCATCGCCACGCCAGTAGGCGCCGGCCACGCTTTCGAGCTCGAAGGCCTTGGGATTCAGCTCGCTGGTGTTGGCCACGTGGGGCCCGGCGCAGAGATCCCACCACTGCTCGCCGAGCGTGTAGAGAGTGATCGGCTCGGAGAGGCCCGCGAGAATCTCCAGCTTGTAAGGCTCGTTCTGGGCCGAGATGCGCGCCTCCGCTTCCGCGCGGCTCACCTCAATGCGCTCCAGGGGCAAGCGGCGGCCGATGATCTTGCCCATCTCCTTCTTGATCGCCTTGAGATCGGCTTCCGTGAAGGGTTCGGGATGGTCGAAGTCGTAATAGAAGCCGGATTCGGTCCAAGGGCCGATCGTGACCTGCGCCCTGGGAAACAGCTTCTGCACCGCCATGGCCAGCACGTGGCTCATCGAATGGCGAATCTTCAGCAGTTGCGGGCTCTCGCTCGTTTTGGGCAGCAGCACCGGTGTGGTGACCGTTTCCCCAGAGCGGCTGGCGGGCTCGACGGCAGGGGAAGCGGCAGGCACGGCAACGGGGGAGTGGCACTCGATCCTAAGCAACGGCTACGGAGTGGCCTTTTACGCGGGCCTGCAGGCGCTGCCTGGTCCAGTGCAGCTGGGGCATCTCCTCCCCCGACTCGTGCCTGGTGCTACCGCGAGAGAACCCTGATAAAACCTCTGAGAAGCCAGTGCCGTTCCACAAGCCCTGGTGTGTGTCACTGGTGCTTGGCATGGCAGGCGGGGGCATGATCGGCGCCTCACCCGTCCAGGCCAACGACTACCTCGATGGCGTCGGTGTGAGCAATCGGCTGTATTCCATCAACATCACAACGCAGCAGCAGCGGCAACTCTCCTTGTCTGTCGATCCTGGCGAGAAATTGGCCAATGGTGTAGCCGTGAATCCCAGCAGGTTCAACTTGTTTGTGCTGGATGGGAACAACAATCTCCGGATCTGGAGAGACGGCACAGAAACCCTGGACATTGCTGCCACTCCAGAGCAGCTCGGGCTGGATGGCAACAGCTTTATATGAGCCAATACGATCGCGCTGAGTGCAACCTTCTTTGGCGACGCCTACTGGTTGTTCCCTCGAAACTCCAATGTTTTCAATCGGGTCAATCTGGATGAAGAATAGAAAGTCTAATCCCAGGCTCACCTATCGGTTTCAAAAGGTTCCTGATGGAGAGGACAACCAACTGTTTGGGGATAGTGCCATTCACCCCCTGGATGGCCGCCTCTACGCAGCCACTTCGTTAGTAAACGCCAGACATTTCACTTGCAGCACCGGCAACGTCTATTCCTTGGATCTCGCCAAGCTTCCTGATGAAGATTCCAGGGTTGACAAAACAGATCTGCGCTTCACGGCAATCTGCGGCAAGTGCGTTCCGGGAAACCTCCGCCTTGGTTGCGACGCCAGCAAGAAGGTGCTGCACGGCGTCTCCAGCATCACCGATCAGTGGTACACCATGAACACAGCGCTAGCCAGGAATACCAACCCTGCCAAGTAGGTTTCTGGCTGGAGTTCATCCGTCGATTCCTTTGATCTTTCGATGTTGCTCTCACGCGGTGAGATCAGCACGCTTGGCTCTGCCCGTTCCGGAGTCCCTGCTCGTTCCGGGGGCCGCTGCCGCTTCTGGGCGCCGCAGCTGCCTTTGGCTGGAGCCGCAGACTCAGGCGAAGGAGGCTGCCTGCCAGACCCAGACATCCTCAAGCCCCGTTGACCGCTGTCAGTCGGTGAACGCCTCAGCCGCTGAGCGCCCCCACCACTGAGGGCCCTTGCCGTTCAGTTTCCCTGTGGCCACACCAGCCTTCAGTTTCGCCGTGGCCAGTCCAGGCTTCAGTTCCCTCATGGCCAGTCCAGCCTTCGGTTTCCCATCGGCCAGCGAAGCCCGGCACCTGTCTGCCTGGGGCAGCATTCCTATGATGAGCATGTGTTGGAGCGAGATGATTCCCGACTCTCCCTCGCCGTTTTCGCAGTCATCGGGTGCTGGCCCGCTGCTGAACCAGGTGCTGGATTCTCTGCTGGATGATTTTCAGCATTGGTTTGAGCGAGGGCTTGATCTGGTGGCCCACTGCCCTGAGGCGGTCATGCCACTGGCCGAGCAGCAGCAGTTGCGCGACAGCCTCACGTGCTCCCTGCAGGAACTGCGTGCGGCACGCGCCCTGCGCGGCGCCATGAGCGAGGCAGTGGCGCTCGATATGCAGGCGATGGCCCCCTGGCATCGGCTGGTGATGAAGGTGTGGGGCCTGTCGTCAGCCTTGCGCGAAGCGGGGGTGCCATTGCCGCCGGATCGGCGCAAGCCGGCCCTGTTCCCGCCGCCTTCTGCGCCACCCTCAGCGCCGCCGGCCGCTTGAAGCCTGCCGGGCCGGATCCCCGCGACGGTCCCGATAACATCGGAATCCGATGGGAGCACCGTTGAGCTTGGGCATGGCGACCACCCCGATCGAGCGCCGCCATGTGGCACTCGGCTATCTCTTCTGGGTGTGCGGCTTCGTGGGCCTGTGCGGCCTGCACCGCTTCTATGCCCGCAAGCCGCTCAGCGGGGTGTTGTGGCTGCTCACCTTCGGCTTCTGCGGCATCGGCCAACTGATTGATGCCTTGCTGATCAACGCGATGATCGAGCAGGCCAATCAACCACTGGCGTTGCAGGAAGCCCTCGCCAAGGCCGACACCAACCGCCCGGAGCCGCTGGCGCGCCAGTTGCTCCTGCTGGCCCGCAGCTCCGGCAGCGTCGGTTTCACCCTCAACGACGCGATCCTCGCGGTGAAACTGCCCGTTGGCACCGACCACGACGCCGTGCGCAGCGAGATCGAGGACCTCCTGCATGAGAATTTGCTCGATGTAGGCAACGACGAACGTGGTCGCGTTGTGTACCGGGAACCCTGAGCGGCATACCACCGCCTGCCCGCTGGTGCGCTCAAGACCATTGGTTACGTGCTGACAACAAGCCTGCTGTCGAGCTGCATCCGCGCAACCAGCAGGTTCTCAACCTGAAGGCAGTCGAGCTGCATCCTGTTGAGCTGTGTGGTGTCACAGGTTGCCCCGTTCGATCCTCACCACGCTCCAGTCGATTCAGCTCTGCTCTGCAGAGCGCAAGGTCCTGATGCCGGGCATGGCCTGCGGGGCCGACGCATGCATGGCCTCCGAGGCTGCTGCCGAGCATGCCCTGTTGTGCTGCTGCCCACCAGGTTCTTCTGCCGGTAGGTAGTCGGCCCCACTCGCCTTGTACCAGCCACACGCAGCCTTCAACCAGCCGAAGTTGGCCGATGCGCTCTTCTCCCGAGGGCTCGCGATCGGTCGTCTGGCCTGATGGCACCTGCGACTTCGTGAGTGGAGCACCTCGCTGCTCCTCCAGGCAAGACAGGTCAACCTGACTCCCTTGAGTCGAGGCGGAGCATGAGAGGCGCAACGGATGCTCCGCCTGTGTCCGCCAGGCGATCCTCCGACTGACGCCACCAATCACCTCCCTCTGCCAGACGCCCCTTGCAACGCAAGCCGCCTCACGCCAGCGACACCTCCTACAGGCCGGCCACTGACGTCCATCGCCGCGAACTCCACGCCACCGACAGCCCGCCTTGCTGCCTTGCGCTGCCATTCACCTCGTTCCAGCTCTTGCGCATAACGGCATGATAAGGTGAGAAAAAACTTTGGAACGCCTGTGAAACCGTGATGATCTCGTTGTCGAAGGCTGGTTGGGCCTTTGTGGCCACGCTGGCGGCCGTGTTCATGCCGCCGGCGGCGCGGGCCAGCTTCATCTACGGAATTGCAGACAACAACGTCCTCTACGAGATCAACACCGTCAGCCAGGGCTTGCAGCCAGTGTTCAACACCGGCCTCACGGGCCTGTCGAATGCCTTCGCCTTCGACGCGGCACGCCAGCAGTTCTGGTTCGTGGATTCCGCCCGCAACCTCCAGCTCTGGAATCGCGGCAGCAGCTTGATCACGGTGGCGCCGGCCAGCACCATCGGCAACACACAGCCCGCCAATGCGGCTTATTTCAACAACAGCTACTGGTATTTCTCCGACGCCACGGCAACGCTGAACCGAATTCCGCTCAACTACACCAACCCGCTGGCGCCCACAGCCGGCACGAAGCAAACGTTCTCGATCGCAGGCATCACCGCCAACACCAACACCTTTGGCGATATTGCCATCGACAGCAGTGGCATCCTGTTCGGTGCCACCACGGGCGGCCAGTTCTTCTCGCTGAACCTCGCCAATCCCACCAGCACCTACACCCTGATCAAAGCCAGCGGCAATCCCAGCCTGCAGTTGTCGTTCAGCGCTGATTTCAGCCAGCTGTTCGCTCAGAACTTCGCCGGCGGCCAGTGGTACACGGTGAATCGGGCCACGGGAGCTATCACGCTGATTCCAGGCTTCCTCACGCCGATCGTTGGGGACACAGCCTTGCGCGACCTCGGCGGTGCGGGCGCCCTGCCGCTCCCGGGCCCATTGCCCGTTCCCGGCCCGCTGCCGTTGGCCGGTGGCGCCATGGCCTTCGCCTGGTCGCGGCGGCTGCGGCGCCGGATCACCAACACTGAGCCGCGCTGAACGAATCAGCGGGGTTGGTCGTGCGCTTGCGAAGCCTTGATCCGGCGACGCAAGGCACGGCTCCAGGCCAGCGCAGCACCGGCGCCGGCCAGGGGCAGTGGACCTGGCACGACAGAAAAATGGCCGCCGTTGAAGGCCGCCGTGTCGAAGTCGATGGAGGAGGGGGAACTGGGCGCCTCTTTGATCGGATTTCCAAGGGCGTCACGGCCCAGGTTGATGAAGGTTGTGATCCCGATGAAGATCTTGGTGTCAGGGCTGGCACCGCCGAGGTAGGTGCCCACCAGATCAAACTGCGTGGGATCCGTGAGCCGGATCGTGGCAGAAGAGGCGACCAGACCGCCCACGCTGGCGGTTCCATCGGTGGGAGATAGCGTGAAGGATGCTGTGCGGAAGGAATTGAGCGGCTCAAAGAAGCTGCTGGCTGAAAAAACGCTCACCTCATTGCTTGTTGCCACCACGGGGTCGCTTCCCCAGAGGGCGATCGGTGCGTTGGTGATGGTGAACGGCTCCTCACCAGGTGGACCGAGATCCACTGTGCCGGAGGCGATCACCCCCACGTCTGCAAATGACACATTGCCAGATCCATGAGAAATCGATGCGCCGATGGCATTGAAGGCGCCTTCATTGCCAACAACGCGCAAGATGTAATCCAGCAGATTGATGCGGAAGGTATCCCCCACATTCAAGATGCCACAGAAATCGGAACGATCTGCGGACGTATTGATCAGCTTATCTTTGCCGTCGCAGCTGAGTTCAGTGGCGTGGGAAGGAGCCACAAGCAGCAAGGCAGCTGCAGCCATCACCGCTTGACTTCCGACCAACAGCAACCGTGACGAAAGCATGGAGATGTGGATCTGTTGCGCGAACGGTACGGCACAAAATCACAATGTGCAACGATCTCAGGCTTCTTCCTCCTGGCCTCAATGGTGTTGCGTGCGGCCGAGCGACTGAGCGCTCTCGCCCGGGCGCATTCAGCATTTGGCCGCGGGCATAAAAAAACCTCCCGATGAGGGGAGGTTGATGGAAGCCAAAAACTTGATCAGGCGAGCGGTGGAAGCCGCAGCTCCTGAGCGGACGTTCAGTTGGAGGCGAAAACCTTGGAGGCCTTGATGCGACGACGCAGGGAACGGCTCCAAGCGAAGGCGGCACCGGCGCCGGCCAGTGGCAGAGGGCCTGGAACTTCGGTGACGAAGAAACCACCGAACACCCGAGGCTGTCCTGAACCACCAAGGGCCGTGGCCAGTGCTCCTGCTGTGGGGAAGGTGCCCACGCCACCTGTCAAACCAGGCGTACTGAATGGAATGCTACCGAGACCGATGTTGAACACACCGCCGGGATTTCCACCGTTGTAGGTGCCTTCGATGATGAAGCTGGTGACCGAAGACAGTGAGACAGGAGGAGCAAAAGCACTGGCGAAGATGCCGCCAACACTGGCCGTGTTGAAGGTGCCGCTGGGTGTCAGGGTGAAGTCAGCCGTCCTGAACACACCAGAACCGTTTACGTCGTTTCCTTGAAAGCCGGTCACGGTTCCGCCGACAGTGAGGGGGGAACCACTCCAAAGACCAATCAGCTGGTTGGTGAACGTCACGCCAGCAGAAATTCCGCTCACACGGGCGCCAACGTTAGAGAAGCTGAACGCACCTGAACCGCCGGAGATCGCCGCGCCGATCGCGTTCGAAAACTGGGGAAACTGGCCGAACCCATCAGGGTCGATCAAGTCTTCGATCAGAGAGGTGACATCAATGCTGAAGGAAGAACCGGGAAGCAAGGTGCCGCAGTTCGTGCCGCTACCGCTTGGACCACCACCAGTGGATCCAGCGGTACCGATGCAAGGTGCCGCATGGGAGGGGGTGGAAGCCAGCAACGGCGAAGCGCCTAAGAGCACTCCAGTGATAAGAAGAGCTGTTCTTGGAGTCATGGCTAAGCAGATGTGGTTTAGCCGCATCGCCGCTGCGGAAGTGCTGCATGCCCGCTCATTAAAGCATAATGTGACCAAGGTGTGACCCTGGAGTGACCAGCCATTTACAAAATGTGAAAGGGCTTGGGTGTTGCTGTCGTATCTCCTGACCCCAGATCGATGGGCGCCTCACTCTGTGGCGGGTCATGTTGTGTGGCGTGGGATACAGAGCGCGCGGGTTCGGGTGGTTGAGCGCCGTTTGCGGCTGATCACTTTGTGGCTCATCTCTTTGCGGCTCATCGCTCCGCGGCTGATGCGGCCATGAGTTTCCCTTTCCTTAACATCCACAAGCAGGGATCTGGGGAACCTTTTGCTGCAACCTGGCGTCAACAATCCTGAAGAGGCCCTGATTCAGGCATGTTCAGGAACTGAGGGGGGGTGGAGCCATCAGAAGGCAGGCGGTGTTCGCTGCTCATCCATCGGCAGCCTTCCTTGCCCTTCTTCCAGGCCCGCCTCAGCCGCTACCCAGGTGGGCCTCAGGCCCTGGATCTCGCTCCGAAAGACCATGCACCATTCGCCGCGGTCGATGGCAGCCAGTGCCCTCCAGCTCAGTACTCACCCTCTGAAGACATGGTCAGCCACTGATTGTCTCTGCGGCAAAAAGCTCAGGGCTGCCTTCACGCGCTGCAGCGTGGCAGTGGCCACGGCCGCCGCTCTCTCCTTGTCTTCGCTCCTCCCCTCGCTCAGGTCAGCCTCATCACGGCGGATCTCTGCCTAACGCTCCTGCAGCGGCGCGGCTGGAACGCAGCCACAGCAGCTAGCGCTAGCAATGGCTCGAACGGCCCCCAACCCATGCCGCTCAACGCTGGGGCCCAGCCTGATGAAGCCGAGCGCAGAGCATTCAGCTGGCTACGGAGCTTTTTGAGGCTTTGATGCGCCGGCGCAGGGAGCGGCTCCAGGCGAAGGCCATGCCAGCGCCCGCCAGCGGCAGGGGTCCGGGCACGGTGTAGTACCCACCCACGGCGACGACCGCTGTGGGAGACGAGGTGGGGGTGAACCCAAAACCGATCTCGGTGGGGTTCGGGTTGGTGCTCCCCGTCAGGGTGCCTTCGATGATGAAGCTGTCTACCCGTTGGATGTTGAAGTCGGTGGGGCGGGCGCCGCCACTGCGGAAGCCCCCTACGGCCGAACCGAAGCTGAACGCCGCCTGCTGGTAGGCATCAAGGTCTTGAGTAAAGCTGTTGGACTGGATGGTGGCCAGGTAGTTGGCGGTGGGGAACCCGCCGGAAGGCGCAGATCCGAAGGACCCATTCGGGCCGGTGCCGAACCCAATGGTGTTGTCCCCGCCCCAGAAGGCGATGGGAGCTTTGCTGAATTCAACGCTGTTCGCCCTGCCCGTGAACGTTGCCTGCACATTCGAGAACGACAGGCCCGCCCCATCGCCCTTCACGATGCCGATGGCGAAGGGCGTGCCTGTGAATACTGCTCTGGTTGGGCTTGGGCGGAGGAGAAGGGGGGCGAAGTACGAGGTGACGTCGATCGAAAAGCTCTCGCCGACGAAGAGGGTGCCGCAATTGGCACCGGACCCCGGTGTTGTGCCGCTGAACGTGTTGTTCCCCAGGCAGGGTGCGGCCTGGGCAGGGGCGAAGGCGAACACTGCGGGAACGCCTGCAGCCACCACCATGGAGGCCAGCATGGGGCGATGACGCATCGAAGACATTCAGGAGCAGGCCTTGATGATTAACACCTTAGGCCTCTATTCCGCACGATGAAAAGGCCAAACATGCCTCACACTTCGGATGTGGTTCTACCAGTGCTTCACCGCAATCGGCCTGGAGCAGTGATGCGAATGAACCGATAGTGTGTTTATGGGGCCACCTGGTGCCTTCCAGGCGTGGCGCTGGTTTGGTCGTCCTCGTCATGCACGGCCAAACACCTTGTGGGCCGTGCACGCCTCTGGCGATCAGGCCGCCGGCAGAAAGCCCAGGGCTGCCTTCACGCGCTCCAGCGTGGCAGTGGCCACGGCTGCCGCCCGCTCTTTGCCTTCTCGGAGCACTTCGCTCAGGTAGGCCTCATCACGGCGGATCTCGGCATAGCGCTCCTGCAGCGGCTGCAGCGCAGCCACAGCGGCTTCCGCCAGCAAGGGCTTGAACTGCCCCCAGCCCATGGCGGCGCATTCGGTGGCGGCGCTGGCGCGCGATGTGCCACTCAGCAGGGCATAGAGGCCCAGCAGGTTGTCGGCTTCGGGGCGCTCGGGGTTGCCGAATTCCAGCCCCATCACCGGATCGGTCTTGGCGCGTTTGATCTTTTTGGTGATCAGCTCGGGCGGATCGAGCAGATGCAGGCGTGAACCCTCATTGGGTTCGCTCTTGCTCATCTTGCTGCGGCCGTCGATCAGGCTCATCACCCGGGCGCCCTCCGCCAGGATCATCGGCTCGGGCACCTTCAGCAGTGGCTGGTCTTCCGGCGCGAAGCGGGCATTGATGCGCTGCTGGGCGATGTCGCGGGCGAGCTCCAGATGCTGCTTCTGGTCTTCGCCCACTGGCACCAGATCGGCGTCATACAGAAGGATGTCGGCGGCCATCAGCACGGGGTAATCGAGCAGCCCCACCGACACGTTGTCGCCCTGCTTGCGTGCCTTCTCCTTGAACTGGATCATGCGCTCCAGCCAGTTGAGCGGCGTGACGCAGTTCAGCAGCCAGGTGAGCTCGCTGTGCGCAGGCACCTGGCTCTGCACGAACACCGTGGAGCGCTGCGGATCGATGCCGCAGGCCAGATAAAGGGCGGCGGTGCGGCGCGTTGCCTCCGCCAGCAGGGCGGGATCGTGCGGCACCGTGATCGCGTGCAGATCCACCACACAGAAAAACGTGTCGTGGCTGTCCTGCAGCTGCACCCAGTTGCGGATCGCCCCCAGCCAGTTGCCCAGGTGCAGCGATCCGGTGGGTTGCACGCCCGAGAGCACGCGTGGCCGGGGTGTCACGGTTGCGTCTCGGCGTCGGTGGTCTGCACCTCGGCGTCGCTGGTGTGCGGGCTGCTGGTACCTGCAGCGTCGTCGGCCAAGGCGGGTTCAACCTCGGGCGCGCTGGCTTCGGCCACCGGCGCAGGTTCGCGCACCGGCTCCGGCCGGCTCGGCCGGGCGAAGGGGTCGGGCCGGCTGATCACGCGGCGCTCGCCGCGCCCCTCCGAACGTCCTTCACCGGAGCCATCGCGGCGGCCCCGCCGGCCCTCGTTGCCTTCGCCATAGCGGCCCCCTTCCGGACGGCCGCCCTCCGGGCGGCTGCGTTCCGGCCGGTTGCCGGCCTGGCTGCGCATCTCGGCCACCAGCGCATCGAGCGCACCCTGCTCCAGCAGCTGGGCCACGGTGCGGATCGAGAAGCCCAGCGCCGCAATCGTGGAGCGCAGCTGGAAGGCCTCCTGCACCACCTTGGCGGCCCGTTGCTCGTTTTCGCTCAGGCGGATGCGCAGGCCGCCGCTGTCGCGGTGGCTGCCGGCTTCGCGGCCACCGCCCGGCGGGCGACCACCACCCCGGCGCTGCACCTGTTGCCCAGCCTCAACGGGCACCGCGTCGGTGGTCACCACGTCTGTGGTCACCGCTTCGGTGGTCACAGAGTCGGTGGGCATCGCGTCTGTGGGCACCGATGCGTTCTCCAGGTCGGCCATGGCCGCAAGCCTTCAATCAGGGGGCAAGTGTG
The DNA here is from genome assembly GCA_943367595.1 of Sphingobacterium thalpophilum. Classification (GTDB taxonomy): domain Bacteria; phylum Cyanobacteriota; class Cyanobacteriia; order PCC-6307; family Cyanobiaceae; genus MW101C3. The sequence continues at coordinate 4,022 of CALRJS020000026.1, read as the reverse complement.
CCGCATCAAGGGCTCCGGTCTCCACCAGCCAGTGGATGCGGTGCGGCTCCTGGCTGCCGCGCCGGCCCAGCACCACCAGAGGCAGCGGCCGCTCCTGGCCGGCCGCGAACAGCTCGCGGTAGGTGCGCAGGAAGGCCAGGTAGGCGGCCAGCGTCCAGCCGTGATGCGGGCCCTCCAGGGCCTGCCAGTGGCGGTGCAGGGCGAGCTGGCAGGCCGCCGGCCCGAACTCCTCCCAGCAGCGGGCCTGGGCGGCGCCTTCGCTGAACCCCTGCTGGCGCAGCTCGCGGAACCGCACCAGTTCCGGCGCCTCCGCCGTGCTGTCGGGCGGCAGCAGCCGGGCCAGGTGTTCCACCGCTGTGACCCGCAGCCGCAGCCAGCAGCGATCGAGCAGCAGCACCGGCACGCCGCCGTGCCAGCTGGCCTGGCCCTGCTGCTCCAGCAGCAACTGGCGCACGCGCACCTGCTGGCGGGGCGTCAGCAGCGCGATCAGCTCACGGTTGCGATCAGCCATGGGCTCCGCGAAAGGTGATCTCCGAACGCGCATATTCGCGCGGTTCCAGGTGAATCGTGCAGCGCACCGGCCCGAAGCGCTCCTCCAGCCGTTCCTCCACCCGTTCGGTGATGCGGTGGGCGGTGGGCAGGTCGTCGGCGTCCACCACCATGTGCATGTCGATGAACACCTGCTGGCCGAGCACCCCGCGGCTGGCGATGTCGTGGCAGTTCAACACCCCCGGCACCGCCATGGCCACGCTGTGGATCGCCTCGGGGGCGATGGCGATGTGATCCACCAGCCAGGGCAGGTTGGTGCGCACCACCTGCCAGCAGGAGCGCACCAGCAGCAGGGCCAGGGGCGCCGCCACCGCCACATCCAGCCAGTTGAGCCCGAACACCCTGGCGCCGCCGAGGCCGGCCAGCACCATCAAGGTGGTCCAGATGTCGCTGGTGGTGTGGTGGGCATCCGCCAGCAGCAAGGTGCTCTTGAGCCGCAGCCCCTGCCGCCGTTCGTAGCGGGCCAGCAGGATGTTGCCCAGCAGCGACACCACCAGCAGCACGAAGGCGCCGTTCTCCAGCCGCAGCGGTTCCAGCCCGGTCAGCACCCGTTGCGCCGCTGACTGCAGGATCTCGATGCAGGCGAACAGGATGAACACCGCGATCGCCAGGGCGCCGATGCCTTCGTATTTGTGGTGCCCGTAGGGGTGGTCGCGGTCGGGGAGTGGATCGGACAGGCTGTTGGTGATCACCCCCAGCAGGCTTGAGAGCCCATCGGTGGCGCTGTGCATCGCATCGGCCAGCACCGCCAGCGAACCGCTCCACAGCCCCACGAACAGCTTCAGGAAGCTCATCGCCACGTTCACGCCCAGGGCGATCAGCAGCACCGTGTTCACTGCTTCGCGGTTGTCGGCCACGGCCGGGCGGGGCGCGTTTCCAAGGGCGGCATCTCCATGGGCGGCGCCTTCACGGGCCAGCCCCCCGTCGCCCAGCTTTCCGTGGACCACGCCCCCGACAGCCACGTCCTTCGGGGCCTGGGCGCCCGTTTCGGGACGGATCCGCTCAGCCGTCATCGGAGAGGCCCCCGGGCCTGGCTCGGTCGCCCCCAACCTATTGAGCCCCTGGGCAGGGGAGAGGAGCTGAGCTAAAGATGCTGACGTTCGTTCGCAGCGGGCGTCGCTCTCCTTGCCTTCTTCCGCTCGCCCCCTGGAGGCCGCTTCCTGGCGCGGCCTGATCCCCTTCCTGCCGGTGGCGGCCCCTGCCGCGGCTGTGCTGGGCGGTTGGCTGCTGCTCGACAGCCTGCACACCCCCCTCTCTGGCGGCCTCCCCCTGCTTGCGGCAGCCGGCGCCTGGTGGTGGTGGCGGCGTCCATCCGGCCCGATCACGCCCCAGCTGCCCAGCTCCTGGAACGGCTGGATTGAACGCTGTGAGGGGCTGCTGCCCCAGTTCGAGCTGCTGGAGAGCGCCACCACGGCCGCCTCCGACACCTTCCAGGCGGCCCAGCAGCAGCGCCGCGACCAGCTGGAGCAGCTGCGTGGCCGCCAGCACCGCCAGGCCCTCGACCTGGGGCTGGTGGGCCTGCGTCCGCTGGAGCGTGCCCTGGAGGGCCCGCTGGTGCAGGGGGTGCGTGCGCCCCTGCCGATCACCCTGCACTGGGGCCATCCGCTGGCGTCCCACAGCCCCGACTGGAGCTGGCCGGCCCCCTTCCCCCGCTGCGACCTGCTGCTCCATGCTGTGCACCCGCCGCTGCAGGCCGCCGATCTGCGCTGGCTGGAGACGCTGCCAGCCGGGCAGCCCGTCTGGCTGCTGGTGGTGGGTGAGGAGCCGCAGCTGGTGGCTGATCTGCAGGCCCAGCTGTCGGCGCCTCTGCGCGAGCGGCTGCTGCCCTGGAGCGGTCAGCCTGAGACCCTGCCCGCCGCCCTGGCGCCCCTGGCCCAGGAGCTGCGCCAGCAGGGCCACACGCTGCTGCACCGCACCGAGCAGCGCCAGCTCGAGCGGTTGCACGGCGAATGGCAGGGCTTGCTGGAGCGGCTGCGGCGTGAGCGCTGCAAGGCCCTCGTGCAACGCACCCAGTGGCTGGTGGCCACCGGCGTGTTCGCCGCCCCCCTGCCCAGCGTCGATCTGCTGGTGCTGGCCGTGGCCAACGGGCTGATGCTGCAGGAGATGGCGCGGCTTTGGGATTGCCCCTGGGGGATGGAGCAGCTGCGGGCGGCGGCCACCGAGCTGGCCCGCGCAGCCCTGGCGCTGGGAGTGGTGGAGTGGACCGGCCAGGCCCTCGCCAGCGTGATGCGGCTGGAGGGGAGCGCCTGGCTGGTGGGCAGCAGCCTGCAGGCGCTCAGTGGCGCCTACCTCACCCGGGTGGTGGCCCGGGCGATGGCCGATGTGCTGGCCCTCAGCAGCGGCGTGGCGGAGGCGGATCTGCAGGCGATCCGCCTGCAGGCCCCCCTGCTGGTGGCACGGGCTGCCGAGAGCGAACGGCTCGACTGGCCGGCGTTCCTCCAGCAGGGTCGTCAGTGGGTGCTGCGCCAGGCCACGGCCTAGAGCTCACGATTGTTGCGTTTGATCTACTGAAGGATGTAGTTGCGTGAAGTTGGGAGCGCTTCTGTTGAACATCTGCGAAGAGATGGGGGTCGCATGCCTCGCTTGGGCAGCTCTTCCTTAGCGTTTTTATACGGTGCCTTTTGCTGCTCTCTCGCTGCGGATGCTGGCGGATTTTCCGTTGCTGCCTGAGGCGAGTGGAGGGTGAAGAAGCCGTTTCCTTCCGTCCTCTTACCTCCAATGGCCACGGCTGTTCGCAGCGGACGTCTCAGCTCCTGGGAGAGCTTCTGTCAGTGGGTCACCTCCACCGACAACCGGATTTACATCGGTTGGTTCGGTGTGCTGATGATCCCCTGCCTCCTGGCAGCCACGATCTGCTTCATCATTGCCTTCATCGCCGCTCCTCCCGTCGACATCGACGGCATCCGGGAGCCTGTTGCCGGTTCCTTCCTCTACGGCAACAACATCATCTCCGGCGCCGTTGTTCCTTCGAGCAACGCCATCGGCCTGCACTTCTATCCCATCTGGCAAGCCGTGAGCCTCGATGAGTGGCTCTACAACGGCGGCCCCTATCAGCTGGTGGTGTTCCACTTCCTGATCGGCATCTCCTGCTACATGGGCCGGCAGTGGGAACTCTCCTACCGCCTCGGCATGCGCCCCTGGATCTGCGTCGCCTACAGCGCACCGCTCTCAGCTGCCTTCGCGGTGTTCCTGATCTACCCCTTCGGTCAGGGTTCGTTCTCTGACGGCATGCCCCTCGGCATCTCCGGCACCTTCAACTTCATGCTGGTGTTCCAGGCGGAGCACAACATCCTGATGCACCCCTTCCACATGCTGGGTGTGGCAGGTGTGTTCGGCGGCTCCCTGTTCTCGGCCATGCACGGTTCGCTCGTGACCAGCTCGCTGGTGCGTGAGACGACCGAAAGCGAGAGCCAGAACTACGGCTACAAGTTCGGCCAAGAAGAAGAGACCTACAACATCGTGGCTGCTCACGG
>CALRJS020000025.1:0-50255 GCA_943367595.1 Sphingobacterium thalpophilum | reverse complement strand
GAAGTGATGCACGAGCGCAATGCGCACAACTTCCCGCTCGACCTGGCGTCTGCCGAAGCCACCCCTGTGGCCCTGACCGCTCCGGCGATCGGCTGATCCCCTACGGCCTTGAACCGGTTTTCATTGAAGACAGGTTGAGGACCATCGATTGATCCGAGCCCCCGCAGATGGCGGGGGCTTTTTTGTGGCAGCAAGCGACGTTCGGTGAGTGGGGGGCGGGATTGGGTGTGGGGGTTTGGTGAGAGGGAGTGGGAATGCGTGTCACGCCTGGATCATCCCCAGATCCGCATCGGCAGGCCGGCACTGTCTCTGGCGTCTGCGTCACCAAAGGCCAGGGCGGATCCGTCGGTGAGGCGGCTGGCCGTGTGCAGGGTGGCCAGGGCATCAAGGATGTCGTCGTCGGCTACCTCACGCTTGAGAAATCGGCTTCGCACTCGGCTGGCGGCTCCAGGGAAGCGACCTTCCACCAGGGCCAGCCGCTCGGCGCGGCCGGCAGCCGTCTTCTTGGCATGGAGCATCGGCGTGTCGCCGTTCCAGCGGGCGAAGCACACTTCAGGGTGCGCCTCCACCACGGCAGCGGCCAGCCGCGGATCCGCCCGCAGCACCCCATCAAGCTCGCGGATCTTCGGCAGCAGGAAATAGCTCTGCTTGCTGAGCTTGCGCCCCTGCGCGGCCAGCGAAAGCTCACAGGCCTGCTCGTAGGTGGTGGCCGCGAGCACGGCCCGCACCGGCGCAGGAAACACACTGCTTCCGCGCTGGCGCAGAAAGCGCCGGGCCGCCTGGTCGCAGGAACGCGGACCGTTTTCGCCGAGCCCGATCGGCATGTCGATGGCGGTGACGGCTGGTTCAGCCCCCTCGAACAGCTCGGCGGCGCTGTGGCAGAGCCGCACCCGCACCAGCCGTTCCTGCTGCTGCAGCTCCATGCACAACCAGCCGGCCCGGCAACCGTCGACGCCGCGCAGCAGCGTCATCGGGTCCCGAGGGCGACCGCTGCACCGGCCTGCGGCAGCACCTGCCGGGGAGAGGGCGGCGGCACACTGGCCGTTCCCCTGGCTGCTTGGCTCCTTTGCCGGAGTTCTCCCCAACGGCCCCGCTCCGCCTCGGCGTTCCGTCGCGGGGCATGGCCGCCATCCGCACACTGGCACCGCTGCTGGCTCCCGACCAGCTGGTCCGCGGCAGGCGCGCCTGCGGGCGGGAGCCCCTCGACGCGCTGCTCGCCTGGGGCCTGAAGCCCTCCTCCCGGCTGGCTGCACGCCTCGCTAGCCAGCGCCAGTTGCCCCTCTGGCGCTGCGAAGACGGCTTCATCCGCTCGCTCGGGCTCGGTCCGGATGCACCACCCCTGTCGTTGGTGGTTGACGACCTGGGCATCTACTACGACGCCACCCGTCCCAGTGCCCTCGAGCGGTGGATCACCACGCCGCTCAGCGCCGCTGAGAGCGTTCGCGCTCAGGAGCTGCGCCGCCTGTGGTGTGAGCAGCGGGTCAGCAAGTACAACGGCGCCCCGGAGTCGCCGGCGCCGCAGGGCCGCTTCGTGCTGGTCGTGGACCAGACGGCAGGCGACCTGTCGATCCGCTGCGGCCTGGCGGATGCCGCCGCTTTCGGGCGCATGTTGAAGGAGGCGCTGCAGCAGCATCCTGGTGTCGCCGTTGTGGTCAAGGTCCATCCCGATGTGGCGGCCGGGCGCAAACGGGGGCATTTCTGCTCCGCCGATCTGCAGGATCCGCGCCTCCGCATCTGCGCAGACGGCGGCCATCCGACAGCCTTGCTGGAGCACGCCGAAGCGGTCTATGTGGTCACCTCGCAGCTGGGTTTCGAAGCCCTGCTGTGGGGGAAACCCGTGCACTGCTTCGGCATGCCCTTCTATGCCGGCTGGGGGCTCACCCATGACGCCCTGCCGGCGCCCGAACGGCGAGCCATCCACCAACCCAGCCTCGACCAACTCATTCATGCGGCCTTGGTGACCTACGGGCGCTGCATCGATCCCCATCATCAGCGCCCCTGCCCGCCGGAAACGCTGATCGCTTCGCTGGGTCTGCAGGCCAGCCAGCGGCGGCGATGGCCCCGGGCCATCGAGGCCTTCGGCTTCAAGCCCTGGAAGCAGCCGATCCTGCGCCGCTTCCTGGCGGGAGCGGACCTCCGCTTTCGGCGGCGCCATGCCCGGCCCGGCAACGGCTCCTGCGCCATGGCGATCTGGGGCTGTGAGCCGGGCCGACGGCTGGCTCGTTTCCTGGAGCAGCGCCCCAGCACCGAGGTGCTGCACCTGGAGGATGGCTTCCTGCGCTCGGTGGGCCTGGGCGCCAATCTGATTGACCCGATCTCCTGGGTGGTCGATCAGTCGGGCATGTACTACGACGCCAGGAGCCCGAGCGACCTGGAAACCTTGCTCTCCCGGCACCGGTTTTCAGCGGCTGAGCGCAAACGTGGCGCGGCGGTGCGGCGATCGATCGTGGACGCCGCCATCACCAAATACAACCTTCCGGTTGCCCCCTGGCGTCGTCCGCCTGAGCAGGCGCGGGTGGTGCTGGTGCCCGGCCAGGTGGAGGGGGATGCCTCCATCCGCTTCGGTGCGGTCGATGTGCGCACCAATGTGGATCTGCTCCGGGCCGTGCGGCGCGCCGAGCCGGACGCCTGGCTGCTCTACAAACCCCATCCCGATGTGGCGGCCGGCCTGCGTCAGGCCGGCGCCGATGAGACCCTGGCTGCGAACTGGTGCGATGAAGTGGTTACTGGAGGATCGTTGGAGGCTCTCTATGGGCAGGTGGATGCCCTGCATGTGCTCACGTCCCTCTCTGGCTTTGAAGCTCTGCTGCGCGGCGTTGAAGTCCACACCTGGGGGTTGCCGTTCTACGCCGGCTGGGGCCTGACTCATGACCGTCACATCTGCCAACGGCGCGGGCGCAGGCTGGACATCAACGAGCTGACCTTCGGCGCGCTGGTGGCCTACCCCAGCTATGTCAGCCGTTTCAGCGGGCTGTTCATCACGGCGGAGCAGGCGATCGAGGAGCTGCTGGCCTGGCGCCGAGAGCCGCCACGGCCCTTGAGCCTGCGGCGTCGCATTTTCCGCCATTGGGGCCGGCTGCGGGAATGGTTTGCCTTGGACCTTTGAGGGAGAATTCTGGGATAATCTTTCCCTTCTGGTGAGGTGGGGAGGAGAGAGATGGTTTCTATGCATATCGAAGGCCCCGTTCTGCTATTGATGGGGCCGATCGGCTCGTTCTTCTGTCGATTTGCTCGCTACCTGGAAGATCACGGGGTCCCTGTATTCAAGGTGAGCTTCCCGCTCCATGAATTCGGCTTCGATCGGTATCAACGCTTGCCGTTCGATGGCGAGATGAGCGAATTCAAGGCGTTCCTCTCCGAGGTCATCAAAGAGAAGAAGATCCGCCATATGTTCATGTATGGGGATTTCATCGATCCTCATCGCCTGGCGATTGAATTGGCACAGGAACTGAGGCCACAGCAAAAGGTGGATGCCTGGGTTTTTGAGCTCGGCTACATCCGTCCTAACTACGTGAGCCTTGAGCTGGAACGTGCCAATGCACGCTCCAACCTCAACAAATCGGTAGATTACTACCATGCCCTTTCGCCTGTGGATGTGATTCCCCAGGCCCGGCGAGAATCAGGCATCCGCTGGCGAAAGCTCTGGAAAGCCCCCACCTTCATCCAGCACGCCTTCACTTCTTATCCAATCATCCAGTCGGAGCACAAGCTTCAGCCAAAGCCTGATTATCTGCTGGCTCAGATCAGCGGCTTTCTCCGTAAGCACCTCTACATGATCACCGAGCGGCGCCTGCGCCGCGAACTCCAGTCGTCCACCCCCTTCTTTCTGGTTCCCCTTCAGGTTGCCAGCGATTCCCAGATCACGCTGGGCTCCTCTTACAACGGCATGGAGCCATTCATTGAGGAGGTGATCGCGTCCTTTGCCCGGCACGCTCCTGCTTCCAATCGGCTGGTGATCAAGCACCACCCGCGCGACCGGGGCTATATCCACTACGGGCGTCTGATTGCCCGGGTGGCCGAAGCCCATGGCGTCGGCCGACGAGTGCTTTATATCCACGATTGTCCGCTCGGCCCTGCCATCAAGAGGGCGATGGGTGTGGTCACGATCAACAGCACGGTGGGTTTGCAGGCCCTTTATCACGCCACACCTACGAAAGTGATGGGTCGCACCTTCTACGACCTCCCCGGTCTCACTTGTCAGAAACCGCTCGATGCCTTCTGGCAAAAGCCAACCCCTTCGGATCGGCAGCTGTTTCGCAAGTTCTACATGCATCTGCTGTCTACCACCCAGATCAATGGAAACTTCGATGGCTGGTTTCCATTCCGCCAGGTGATCAGTATCGATCCAGAACTTGAGATGGCAGCTTCCGGGCCCAAGCCGTCGGGCAGGGAAATTCTGTTGCGAATCGGCCTTGTCTTTGCTGCGTTCTCCGGCTATTACGTTCAGCTCTGCCTGCTGGCCTGCGGCTACCGAGAAAAGGCGCGCCGGGTGCTCGAGTGGACGGCCCGCCAGGCGTTATCGGCAGGTGGCGTGAAGGTGTTGGTCGACCGTCGGGCGGAGCCCATCCCCCGGGCCCAGATCCACATCGCTAACCACGGGCACGCCGTTGATTTTCTGCTCGTGCAGGGTTATTTCTGCCAGTGCGGCATCACCACAGCCCACCGCCACCTGTGGTGGCTGCTGCCGTTCTTTGGTGCTTCCGCCAGAAACTACGGTCACACCACGCTCAACCACCTCAGCCCGGCCTCGCGCCTTGACGGGCTCCGCGATTTGCTCAGCGTGCTCAAGACAAAGGGCCGTATTTTTCTGCACCCCAGCGGTTCCCTGGTCACCCCCATCACCACTCGGGTATCCGGAAGCCTGCACCTGCTCGGCAAACGCAGCAATGCGGTGATCGTCCCCTGGTTCTGCACCTATCGCGGCTTTTCCCGCAAGGAGGCCAACCTTCACTACAAGCCTCTGGCGATGATCCTCAGCCGCGTGTTCGGTCCGAAAGCCACGATCATCTGCACCGAAGGCTCCCCCATTAAACCTGCCGCTTTCCGCGATCCGCAATCGCTCAGCCGCCATATTCAACGCCTGTACCGAGAGCGTCGCGGCAGCCTGCTGCCGATCGACTGAATCAAGCGACGATGTAACTGATCAAGCTTCAACGGTAATCATCAACCGTGGCCGGGGTTTCCCTGAAACACCAGGGCCACATTGTGGCCACCGAAGCCGAACGAATTGTTGATGCCGATCGGATGCTCCGCGGCAAGTCTTGCCGGCTCAGCGACCACCAGAGGCAGTTGCAACCTGCCGTCCGGATGCGGGCAGTTGAGCGTCGGTGGTACGCGGCGCTGCTGCAGGCAGAGCACGGTGAGCACCGATTCCACAGCCCCTGCGGCTCCGATCAGGTGGCCGATCGCCCCCTTCGGCGCTGTGACCAGCGGTGAAGTGGAGGCCCCTGCAAACAGGCGGCTGAGGGCCAGGGCTTCGGCCGGATCCCCCAGGGGGGTACCAGTGGCGTGGGCGTTGACCAGATCCACCGCTTCACGGGTGAGGCCGGCATCGATCAGGGAGCGACGGATGGCCATCTCGGCCTGCCGCCCTTCCGGTTCAGGTGCGGCGATGTGGTGCGCGTCGGCAGAGAGGCCTGCACCCAGCAGGAATCCCAGGGGACGGACCCCACGGGCGATCGCCTGGCTTTCGCGCTCCAGCACCATGGCCCCGGCCCCTTCTCCCAGCACGAAACCGTCCCGGTCCCGGTCGTAAGGACGGGAAGCCGCGCAGGGATCGTCGTTGCGCACAGAAAGAGCACGCATGGCGCCGAAAGCGGCTACACCCAGCCGGTTGAGGATCGCCTCGGTGCCGCCGACCACCACCACATCGGCCCGGCCCAGCCGCAGTAGATCCAGCCCCCAGGCAATGGCTTCCGCGCCTGCCGCGCAGGCGGCCACTGGCGCGTGCACGGCCGCGGTGGCACCGATGGCCAGGCCCACCTGGGCGGCGGCGGCGTTCGGCATGATCATCGGCACGGTGAGTGGGTTCACCCGCTCGGCCCCGCGCAGACGCAGCACCTCAAGCTGGTCCACCACCGTGACCAACCCACCGATTCCTGTTCCCATGACCACGGCGCGTCGCTCAGCGGCCAGCGGGGGCTCGCCGGCCTGGCGCCAGGCCTGCAGGGCCGCCAGGACGGCCATCTGGCTGCTGGGATCCAGGCGCCTGGCCTGGAAGGCCGGCATGTCGATGGTGGGATCGAAGCTGCAGGGGGCACCGATGCTGGTGGGCAGATCGGCACTCCAGGCGGGATCGAGCGCCTTGATGCCCGAGCGGCCTGCGAGCCAGGCCTCCCAGGTGGTCTGCACGTCGGCACCAAGGGGAGTGACGAGGCCCAGACCGGTGATGGCGATACGATCCATCAGGGCGCTCAGCTCTGCTGGGGCGGCGTTTGCAGGTGGAAGACCAGGGCGCCCACGGTGGTGAGCTTGGTCAGATCGGCGTCATCGATCTTGATGCCGAACTGATCTTCGGCGTCCATCATCAGCTCGAGCATGGCGAGGGAATCCAGGCCCAGGTCTTCCACAAATCTGGCCTCCGGCGTCACCCGGTCCGGTGAGACGCCAGCCAGTTTTTCTAGCCACTCCCTGAGACACGCCTGAATGTCGTCCGCGCTGGCCTGAGGGTTGATCGGAGGAGGTGTCGTCACGGCTGAACAGAGGGATTGTGAGGGGAGTGCAGATGGTTGAACCAACTCAGATCCCGGTCGTGATGAAGGAGTTTTCTGCGCTGCAAGGGAGACAGGGCCGAAACGTCACAATACATCAGGATTTCGGTGATTTGGTTGAAATCTTTGGCAATGGATAGACCAATGGGCTTGGCGCCAGCCATACGAACGTAGCGCTTCATGATAATTGGGATTCGAAAGTCATCTTGAATCTGCGTGCGCAGCTTCCGTTCCAGGTCTGCATAAATCTGTGTGGCAGGTGGATCCGCGCCATCGTGTCCGCCCGCCTCGTCTGAATGAACTTGCGTGGTGTGTGCTTGCGAGCCGCTGATTGCTGCTGCGGTCGTTTCCACGGCGGTCATCGGTGCAAGAACACTGCGACAGGCTTCAGTCACGCAGGCATGACGGGGTGGAGGTACGACCAAATCGCCCTTGAATGCGGGTGTAAGCAGTTCAGTGAGGAAAAGGGCATTGGCGGCGGGGGAGAATTGGAAGTGATTATAAGAAACCATGCCGATAATGAAGCGGTGGTGCGTGTCTGCTGCGAGCATCACCGTTGCGCGCATGATATGAAGTAAGGTGTTGCTTTTGCGCTGGTAGTCCGGTGAGACGAATGTGCGTCCAAGTTCCACGTACCCATCGTTCTGTGATCTGAGGTGTTGATCGAGTCGGGGGTAGCAATGTTCAAGATATGAATTGTCGCCACACCAGGATGGATCGTGGAGCTTCGAGAAGGAAATCCTGGCCCCGCCCGCAAGGTTTTGGGCTTGCTCGTCAATCACCAGAAGGTGCCAATAGTTGAGGTCTCGGCCGTCAAGATCAATGTCGTCAAGTGTTGCCGGCGACAAGACGCGGTAAGAGATAGCCCGCGACCTGCCAATCGCTACGGCGAAGAGATTAAAGTCGTGAGGGGGAATCAGAAAGACGGCGAACGGTGCTTGTCGATAAAGAGGCGGGTATGGCAAGTCAGACGCATCCACGGTGAAACCTTGATTTTTCTCCCCCATGGCGCAATTCAGCCCTATGCTAATACTATAACGCTTCATTCATTCCCGACAGGCCAGTGACCTCAGCGGGAGACAGTCATTTCAGTGGCCAAGAGGGAGCAGTGGTGATGAACTCCACCCATTCTTTGCTACCCCCCGGCCAGTCCGCCGACCGGTCTGGTCGAACGCTGGCTGTTCTTCATCAAAATGCGGGCCCAACCTTGGCCTATTTTGTGCGCGCTCCTGCTGCGCATGAGAACTTTCTCATTACGGAGCTGGATTCCGCTCTCCCCCCTACGTCATCAGCTCAAGAGATTCTTGCGGCGGCGGATCATGTGCTTGTGGTGCGATACCTGCCGAGGACCTGGCTGCGGGTGGTCAAAAAGCTTGCTGCTTCAGGTGCATCGCTCACCTTCCTGATGGACGACGACCTGCTGGATCCACGGGCTCTTGAGGGTTTGCCATCGGCTTACCAACGCCGACTGCGTGAACGCATCACCAACCAAGCACGCTACATTCCTCGCTTGTTTTCGAGAATCTGGGTTACCAGCGCTTATCTGAAGGCAAAGTACTGCTACCTTAAACCGCAACTTTTGGAGTTGTGTCCTGAGGCTAAAGTGGTTGCTGGTGCATCTACCCATCGCCTTGCCTACCTGGGAACTGCTTCCCACCCCCTTGAATTTGCATGGTTGGTGGGGTTGCTGGAGAGGCTTCAGCAATCTCGCCAAGACTGCACCATCGAAATCTACGGTGATCTTCAGGTGAATCGCCAGTTCCGGCATATTCCTGGAGTTCGAATTGTTCATCCGATGGCTTGGTCATCGTTCCTGCGGGACTCCTCCACTCGTCAGCTTGATGTGATGCTCTGTCCGTTGTTTGATTACCCCTTTAACCGTTGCCGGGCTCCAGTTAAATTCTTTGATGCGGCGCGAATGGGGGCTGTAGGAGTCTATTCCGATCGTGTGCCTTATCAGGGATTCATTCGGCAGGGAGAGGATGGAATCCTGCTCCCTGACGACCTCGATTGCTGGATTGCGGCGCTTCATCAGTTGCTGGATGATCAGACACATCGAGCAACACTTGCGGCCAATGCGAAGCTCCGCGCAGGTAGCCTGACTGCCACAGGAGTTGTGCTACCTTTTTCGTAAGAATGCAAGAAGTTAAGAAGCGCCCATGCCAATGAAGCCAACATCGAAGCAGTCAAGCTCTCGTCCTGTCATCCAGCTTGTGCCAGTTCGCGCGCAGCGGTCTGCCCGGCCGAGCAGGTCCTTCCCATCACTGGGTTCCGTGCTGGAAAGTCAGCTGTCATTTCTCCGTTGCGCGCCGCAGGCGAACCGCACCGCAGCTGTTGCTCCCCCTTTTCTGGGTCGCGCCCGTAGCCGCTGGAAAGGCGGTGGGCTGTTGCTGTGCATGCTTTCCGTGGCCCTTGCCGCGCCTACGGCCTCCGCGCAGTCCTCTGCGTTCCCATTGGCTCAGCCATCGCTGGTGTCGGCAGGGCCTCTTCCCTCGGGCAGCCGGGCCGGCTTCCGCTACAAGCTCGGACCTGGAGATCGGCTGCGCATGGCCGTGTTCAAGGTGGAAGGCTACGCCGCCGATGTCGAGGTTCTCAGCGACGGCACCATCAATCTGCCGCGGATCGGCAGTGTGCCCGTCTGGGGTCTCACCCTTGATCAGGCAAAGAAAGCGATCACCAAGGCGTATGCCGTTTTCCTGCGCCAGCCGATCGTTTATCTCGATCTGCTGGCTCCGCGGCCGGTTCGGGTCGCCGTCACCGGCCAGGTGCAACGCCCTGGTCTCTATGCCATTGATCGCAGTGGCACCAATCAGTTGTCAACCGCCGGCACCAATACCCCTGTCACGGTGATTCCCACCAGCGGCTGGCCCACTCTCGTCGATGCCATCCAGCGCGCCGGTGGGATTACGGCCACTGGCAACCTTGGCAACGTCACGATCACTCGCCCAGGCTCTGGCATCGGCGCCCCGCCCGTCACCCAGACCTACGACTTCCTCTCCGTTCTCCGCAATGGAACCAACGTGGAGAATCCCCTGATCTACGACGGCGACTCCATCACGGTGGGACGCGCCACGGAGATCAGCAACGAGGATCTGCTCACTACCGCCTCCTCCACCTTCGCTCCCGACACCATCACCGTGAATGTGATCGGAGAGGTGACAAAACCGGGCCCGCAGCAGGTGAAAGCGAACAGCCCACTGGCCCAGGCCATCGTGGCGGCAGGTGGCACCACGCGGCGTGCGAGCGAGAGCACTATCCAGTTGCTCAGGCTTGAGCCAGACGGCACCGTGACAGCCAAGCGCCTGTCCTACAGCCCCACCGAGATGATGGGGTCCAGCAACAATCCGCCCCTGCGCAGCGGTGACGTGGTCGTCGTCGACCGCCACGGCTGGGCCAAATTCAACGACGGACTTGGCGCTCTGGTTCAGCCTGTGGGCCCTGTGCTCAACGCCGCCTCAATCCTGCGGCTTCTGGGCGCCTTCTGAGCGCCCTCCGCGCGCCAGAAAGCCAGCCATGGCAAGCCTCCTACTGCTGAAGCCCAAGCCTGCGCCGCTGGCCCAAAGCCCTTCAGCCGTCCAGACCCAGTCGGGCCCAGATCACCCCGAGCTGGGCGCGGTGCAGATCGGTGGAGAAGCACGTGTCCAGTTCGTCAGCGTTCAGCACGCTCGTCACCTCGGGGTCGGCCAGCAGGTTGGCGCGAAAATCACCGCCCTCGGTGTTCCAGGCGCTGTGGGCGTGGCGCTGCACCAGCTGATAGGCCTGCTCACGGCTGAGCCCATGCTCCACCAGGGCCAGCAGCACCCGTTGGCTGAACACGACACCTCCGTAGATGTGCAGGTTGCGGGTCATGTTATCGGGATAGACACCCAGTCCTTTCACCACCTCCGTCATTTCACGCAGCATGAAATGCAAGGTGCAGGAACAATCCGGCAGCATCATTCGCTCGACGGAGCTATGACTGATGTCGCGTTCATGCCAGAGCGCCACGTTTTCCAGTGCTGCCACCGTGTAGCTCCTCAGCACGCGGGCCAGCCCGCTGATGCGTTCGCTGCGGATGGGGTTGCGTTTATGGGGCATCGCTGAACTGCCTTTCTGCCCCTTGGCAAAGTTCTCTTCCACCTCAAGCACGTCGGTGCGCTGCAGATTTCTGATCTCGGTGCTGAAGCGCTCCAGGGAGGCCCCCACCAGCGCCAGGGTCTGCACATACTCCGCGTGGCGATCCCTGCTGATCACCTGCGTGCTGGCCGTATCCGGCTCCAGCCCCAGGCTGGCGCAGGCCAGAGCCTCCACCTGGGGATCAGTGTTGGCGTAAGTACCCATCGCCCCGCTCACCTGGCCCACGGACACCGTGGCCTCCAGCTGCTGCAGGCGCTCGAGGTTGCGCAGGCTTTCGGCCAGCCAGCCCGCCACCTTGAAGCCGAAGGTGATCGGTTCGCCGTGAATGGCATGGGAACGCCCGATCATCACGGTGTCCTTGTGGGCGCGCGCCAGCTGCCGCAGCGCTTCCACCAAGGCCTCCATCTCTTGCAGCAGCACGCGTACCGAGCGCTTCATCTGCAGGGCGAGCCCGGTATCGAGCACGTCTGAGCTGGTCATGCCCACGTGGATGTAGCGCCCCGCAGGCCCCACGTGCTCATTCACATTGGTGAGAAAGGCGATCACGTCGTGACGCACCTCCGCCTCGATCTCCAGGATGCGCGGCACCTCGAAGCGGGCCTTGGCCCGGATTTCGGCCATGGCTTCAGCGGGCACCCGGCCGAGTGTGCAGTTGGCTTCGCAGGCGGCCAACTCCACATCCAGCCAGCCCTGGAACTTGGCCTCTTCGCTCCACAGAGCGCCCATTTCGGGCAGGGTGTAACGCTCGATCAAGGCTCCACGCCGCAGGCACACCCGGCCAATCTATGGGGCAGTCCTCTGGCGTCCGTGGCGCAGCGTCCCGTGGCGCTTCACCGCTCTGGTGGGTGCTGGCCCTCTGGCCCTGGCGTGGTTGGATGGCCTCAGATCCGCCAGGGATTCCAGTCGGATGTCCCCAGAGCCAAGGCGTCATGGGCCGCAAACAACGCCTAGATCTGCTGTTGGTCGAGCTGGGTCTGGTGGCCAGCCGGCATCAGGCGCAGCAGCTGATCCGTGCCGGCCGGGTGCGGTTGCAGGGTCGCGTGCTCGACAAGCCGGGGCAGGAAGTCGACAAGGAGCTGGTGCCGGAGCTCGAAGCTCCACCCCGCTTTGTGTCCCGCGGCGGCGAGAAGCTGGCCGCGGCGCTCCAGGCTTTCCCGCTGGCATTGCGTGGCCGCATCTGCCTGGATGCAGGCATCTCCACAGGTGGTTTCACCGATTGCTTGCTGCAGAACGGTGCCGCCAGGGTCTACGGCATCGATGTGGGCTACGGACAGACCGCCTGGTCGCTGCGCAGCGATGAGCGCGTGGTGCTGCGGGAGCGCACCAACCTGAGGCACCTCGATCCCGCCGATCTCTATCGACCGGAGGACCCCTGGCCCGACCTGGGTGTGGCGGATCTTTCCTTTATTGCGTTGGCGCGGGTGCTGCCCGCACTGCGCGGCTTGCTGCGCAGCGATGCTGCTGAAGCGGTGGTGCTGGTGAAACCCCAGTTCGAAGTGGGGCGTGAACGGGTCGGCAAAGGTGGGGTGGTGCGCGATCCCCGCGCCCACGTGGATGCGATTGCAGCGGTGATTGCGGCGGCGCTCCCCTGCGGCTGGAGCGCCGCGGGGCTGGTGGCCTCGCCGCTCACGGGGCCCGCCGGCAATCACGAATACCTGCTCTGGCTTCGCCCCCAATCCTTCGGGAACAGCACCGCTGCAGGGAGCGAACCCCAACGCAACACTGGGCTGATGGGAACGGCCGAGTGCTCACAAACGGGCGAGCTCTCAGAAGAGTGTGGTCACCCAAGGCACCCAGAGCGCTCAGAAGACGGAGAGCCAAGGATCAAGGCTGAGAATGCAGTGCCCGCTGAGCGTGCAATGGCCGCCGAGATTGCAGAGCTCGCTGAGAGTGCAAAACTGGCTGCGGGTGTAAATGCGGCTGCGAGTGGAAGGGAGGCTCAGCTTGTTTCCACTGCAGATCCTCCAAACCCTGCAGAAGCACAGTATGGGGCGGAAAGATCATCCGTGGATGAGAAATTAACCGACGCTGATCGATCACCAGACGCCTGGCTTCCGCGCCATGGTGAGAGTTCTCAGATGAATGCCCCCTCGGATGATGCGATTGGCCAGCAGAGGGAACTGGCAGCGGCTGATGGCACGCTTGACGCTGCCGCCATTGAACGGATTGTGAAATCGGCGCTGCGCTGAACTCAGTGTTTGCCGTCCATCGGTGCCGACCTTCGGTGCTGACGGTGCTGACCTTCGGGGCTGACCTGAAGGTGAACTTCAGGTCAGCTGAACCCGTCAGCTGAAGCGATGCTTCAGATGGCCGTGCTGTCGCGATCGCCGGTGCGGATCCGGATCACAGTGCCGATGGTGCTGATGAAGATCTTGCCGTCACCGATCTCTCCGGTGCGTGCGGCGTCCTGGATGGCCGACACCACCGTGTCCACGTTTTCGTCTTCAACCACCACTTCCAGCTTCAGCTTCTGGAGGAACTCCACAGTGAATTCGGAGCCGCGGTAGCGCTCCACCTGGCCCTTCTGACGGCCAAAACCCCTGACCTCACTCACGGTCATGCCAACGATGCCCGCATTCACCAACGCAACTTTGACATCTTCGAGCTTGAAGGGACGGATGATGGCCTCAACTTTTTTCATGGATTCTCCTGAGATTTCAGAACGAGAAGGTTAGTTTGAAGATTGGGTCGAGACAGGCAGGACAGGGGTGCGACAGACAAGCAACCCGGCAGCCCTGGCATCCTCGCAGAGCAGATCCGCAGAGGATCCGTCCACTTGGATTTGACCAGCGGCCAACAGCGACCAGTGTTCGATTTCGAAGTGGGTTTGCAACCACAACATACCGACGGCCGATTGAGGGCCAAGCCTGAAGCCCCCATCGCTGGTGGACGTAAGAGCGAGATCCATGAAAAGACCCTGCAACTCAGGCCATTAGGCCCGAGCCTGCAGGGCTCCGGTGTAGCAGTTGCTACGGGGGGATCCCCGTGTCAGCGTTCAGCCGGCGTTCACCTGGCGGGCGGCTTCGGCGCGCCTGTGGTGGTAGATGTGGCCGCGGTAGTGAAGCTCAAGAGCTTCGTCGGGCTGGGTGGGCTCGTGGCGCAGGGCCTCGCGGTAGTGAACGCCTCTGTAGACGTGTTCAACGGGCTGGGCCGGGAGTTCAGCGTGTTGGGTGCCGTCGTAGGCGACACCGCGGTAAACCAGTTGGGTCTTGGTCATGATGAATGGCCTCGAAGAGGGTGGGGATCACCAGCCCGTTGGCTGGTGCCGCTTCGTGGGAAGGAGCGTTGCTTCGCCTCGCGGTGGGGCTACTTCCGACAGGGGTGGTGAGCGGATCGCTCCTCACCTGGTCAACGGTTTGTCCTTCAATGCCTTTCTAGCAAGCTCACGCTGTTCGTAGTGAACATTTGCCGATCATCTTCGCAAAAAGTTGTGAAAGGCCTGCCTTTGTAGCATTGCCCCACAACCCGGCCCCCCGCGCCTGCTGGCCCTGTGCTCCCCTACCGGTGGGCCAGCGGCTGATTCAGCAAGGCCGGGACAGGCCTTTTCCCAGCCCTGCTGCCGTGACCCTGCCCACCCCACCGGCCACCACCACTCCGCATTACGGCGAACGGGTGATCGCCGAGGCCCAGTTGATCGGTTTTGACAATCCCCGCCCCGGTCGTGCCTACGAAGTGGCGATCGAGCTGCCCGAGTTCACATGCAAGTGCCCCTTTTCCGGCTATCCCGACTTCGCTGTTCTACGCCTGCTGTACCAGCCGGGCGCCAAGGTGCTGGAGCTCAAGGCGCTCAAGCTCTACGTCAACAGCTGGCGTGACCGCAGCATTTCCCATGAGGAAGTGGCCAACCGCATCCTTGACGACCTCGTGGCTGCCAGCGATCCGCTCTGGATGCAGCTGGAAGCCGATTTCAACCCACGAGGCAATGTCCACACTGTGATCCGGGTCAGCCATGGCGTTCGGCTGCCCTGCTGACCCGATGGCTGGCAGCGTTGCTCTCATCCGGAGCCGGCCCTGAGGGCCAGCTCCGGGGCGTCCCGGTCCTGGGTTTCAGACCGTTTGCGGTTGCCCCTGCTCCTTGGCTTCGCCGGTGGAGGGGCGCAGCTGGCGAATCTCCAGGAGCAAGGCCGGAAGCTCCTTGGCCAGCGCCGTGAGATTGCGGTTGCAGAGGCCACCCACGTGCAGCTGATCGTGTGCCGGGTCGGAGATGCCCCAGAGCTGGCGTGTGGCGATCAGGCTCATCGCGCCGCCGGCGAGGGCAATCGCAAAACCGCCGTAGACCAGTGGCACGCCTGGATCTTTCTTGAGCAACAGACCGCTGGCAGGCATCACCTCGGCCACGCGCAGGGATAACCCGTTGATGTCGATCGGAGCGCCGCCGGGGCTCAGCCGGCCGATGGGCTGAGCGTTGGCCGCATAGACCTCCACGGGGCCCTGCTCGCTGCTGAGGGTGAGCAGGACCGGTTCGCTGCCATCCGGGCGGGTCGGCACGGCCAGGCCCCAGACCTGCTCGCCGAGTTCGGGCAGTGCGCGCAGCGGAAATTGCAGCAGTGGGCTGTGGCCCAGCTGAATCGTGATCGCCGCCAGCGACCAGTCGGCCTGGTAGACGGTCATGCCCCGAAAGCGCAGCGGGTGGTTGACGCTGATCTCTGTTTCTTCCACCGACGCCCCGGTGGAATCCAGCAACTTGAGCTGGGAGCGGAACTGCTCCGGGCGGCCGACCGAATCGCGATCAATCTCGAAATGCTCGAGCGCCACGGTCAGCTGGTTGTCACCTCTGGAGTTGAGCAGCTCGAGCTCGCGGCCAGGCGCCAGGTACCGCTCCAGCCGCTGGCCTGCCAGCGCACCCCACGCCGAACCCACCATCAGCACCACCAAGCCGGCGTGCACCAGCAGTGGACCTACCCTGCCCAGCACGCCTTTGCGGGCGGCCAGTCGACCGTTGGCCGCATGCAACTGCCAGCCCTTGGCGTGCAACAGGTGTTGCAGGTTCTGCAGGTCGCTGTCCGGGTCTGCGCTGGCGATGGTTTCCGCCAGGCTGAGCTTGCTGAGCTGCCGCGGGGAGTGATAGTCGACCCAGCGCAGCGCCGCCTGCAGAGCGGGCCATTGCCTCCGCCAGCTGCACAGCACAAGCGAGAGGCCCAGCAGGGCCAGGAGCGCGAGAAACCAGCTGCTGGCGTAGACGTGGTCGAGCTGCAGCTTCAGGATCCAGTCGCCCGTCACCACGCCCAGCCAGGGCTTGCGGTCGTAGAGCTGGTGATAGGCCTCACTGGCCTCACGCTGAGGGATCAGCGTGCCGATGGCACTGGTGGCGGCGATCACCAGCAGCAGCCCGATGGCGAGCCGAAGGTCTGACAGCCATGCGATCAGTCGCCGCCAAGTCGGTGTGCGGGTTTGGACGGGAGAAGGGGTCACGAGAGCTGCGCCAACAATGCCAGTCCACCGCTGGTGATCAGAACCACACCGCTGATCGGAGGCACCCAACGGCTGAGCGCCCGCAGTGCCAGCAGGCGCTGCATCGATGCTGCGGCACTGCCGGCCAGCAACAACGGCAGCACCTGGCCGGCACCGAAACAGGTGAGCAGCACCATCCCCACCAGCGGACGGCCCTGCTGCGCCATCCAGCCCAGCAACACCGCCAATACAGGAGTGGTGCAGGGGCTGGCCGCCAGACCAAAGGCAGCACCGGCCGCCACCGGGCCAAGCGGCGCCGGGACGCGCCCGCGCCAACGTTCCGGGTCAGGGCCAGCCGGCAGGGGAAGGCGTAGCAGGCCGAGCAGATTGAGCCCCATCACCACCGCGAGCACGGCCACCACGGTGGGGATGAAGCCTGGCACCTGCCCATAGAGACGCCCAAGAACGGCACTGGCGAGCCCCAGCATCACGAGGGAGAGCACGATCCCTCCGGCAAAGCAAGCACTCAGCAGCCATGGCTTGGAGGTTTTGCTGGAAAACCCCGCCATGTAGGCGACCGTGACCGGCAGCAACGAAAGGGAGCAGGGCCCCAGGCTTGTCAGCAGGCCAGCGGCGAAGATCACCACGAGGGTGGCAGGGCCCGGAGCGTTGAGCGAACCGGTGATCAGATCCTCCGCCCAGCGGGCTAGATCTGCAACTTGGAACCCCACCGCATCCATCCGCTTGCTGACCAGACCAGGGGGTTGGCCTGGCGGTGATAAGGAAGGTCAGCCTATCGGGGCGTGGTGGGCCAGGTCGCCAGCCGACCGGTCCGGGGCCTGGCGCCGCCGCCGGCCAGTGGGTTGGTCCAAGCCGGCTGATTCCAGGGAACAGCGGATCAACAAACCGGCTGTCAACAAGCTGGCCAGCAGTGAGTTGCCGCCGTAGCTGATCATCGGCAGCGGCAAGCCGGTGGTGGGCATGGAGCCACTGGCCACGGCGATGTTGAGGATGGATTGACCGACCAACAAGGTGGTGGCACCAATCGCCACGAGGCGCTGCTGGTTGCTGCGGCAGCCCAGGGCCACCCTCAGCCCCACGAAGCCGAAGAGCAACAGGAACAGCAGCATCACCACCGACCCCACGTAGCCGAATTCCTCAGCAAAAACCGCGAAGATGAAATCGGTGGACTGGATCGGAAGGTATTGGAGCTTCTGAGTGGACAGACCGAATCCTTCGCCGAGAACACCGCCTGAGCCGATGGCCAGCAGGCTCTGCACCAGTTGATAGCCATCGCCTTGGGCATCCCGCCAGGGATCCAGGAACGACACAACGCGTACGCGCTGGTATTCGTTGATCAGGATGCTTGTCACACCCGTGATGCCGCCGGCTGCTGCTGTGGCCAGCAATCCCAGCAACGGGAGGCCCGCCGCCAGGGCCATCAGCCAGAGCAACAATCCAGTGAGTGCAGCGGTGCTGAGGTTGGGCTGCCGAAGGATCAGAAACAGAATCACGCTGAAAATGCCCAGCCAGAACATCTTCTGGTCGTTGCCGATGCGGCTCCAGTGCGCGAAGAGTGAGGCCCCCTGCAGCACGATGAACGGTTTGATCAGTTCCGATGGCTGGATCTGAACGGGACCCACCACCAGCCAACGACTGGCCCCATTGACGGTGCTGCCCGCCACCAGCGTGGCAAAGATCAACACCCCACCGATCAGCACGGCCGGGGCAGCCAGCCTCAACCAGCGTCTCAGCTGTGTGCGAATGGATAACCAGAGCAGAACCCAGCTCGCCAGCATCCACAGTGCTTGGCGTTTGAGGTAGAAGGCAGGGTCTCCCATCTCACGCTCCGCCACCCACCAACTGGCAGACGACAGGATCACCAGGCCCGCCAGGCTCCAGATCGCCACCATGCCGAGCAGCAGGCGGGCTTCGGCAGGCCATTGCTCCCAAGTGAAACCAGCGGTTCGCTGGCCCCCTGCCTTGGGTCCCGCCGCAGTGGCACCAGACCTGGCGCGAGGTGTCAGAGAACCTGGCACGAGTGGAAAGGGAAAACCATTCCCCATTCAGGCGTGTCGCTGCGACTTTTTCAGTGCAGCAGGGACAAAAAAAAGCCCGGCTGGGCCGGGACGAGATAGTGATGATCCGTGAAGACCGCCACAGACAGAGGCAACTTCAGGCTCAATTGCCGACGTTGACCTGACGTCGTCCGGTGGCCAGCTCGACTTTGAGGATCTTGCCTCCCTGCTTCATGATTCGCTGCTGCTCAGCGAACCAGCTTTCATACGGCACCCACTTGGTGAAGAAAGTGTTTTGCAACTCTCTCTGACTCCGCACCTTTTCGGGGCATGGAATGCAGGCCGTGATTTTGAACAGACGCATGAAGAAGCCCTCGCTGAGTTCCTTGGGACGTGATCAGTTGCCCAGGCCGGAACTGATGTAGTCAAGGTAGGTGCCGAGTTCGCGACCGGCATCAGCGCCGACCAGCGAAGCCGCCGTTTCTTTCATCGCCTGGATCGACTGCACCGTGGCACCGATGGGCACACCCAGGGAGTTGTATGTCTCCTTGAGGCCGTTGAGAACACGCTCATCAAGGATGGAGGTGTCACCAGCCAGCATGGCGTAGGTGGCGTAACGGAGGTAGTAGTCGAGATCGCGGATGCAAGCGGCGTACCTCCGAGTGGTGTACATGTTGCCGCCCGGACGGGTGATGTCCGAATACAGCAGCGTCTTGGCCACAGCTTCTTTGATGATCGCTGAGGCGTTGGCGCTGATGGTGGCAGCAGCCCTCACACGCAGTTCGCCACTGGCGAAGTACTGCTCAAGGCGTCCGATGGAGGAATCGTCCAGGTAAAGGCCCTGAACGTCGGACTGATTGATGACGTTGGTGATCGCGTCTTGCATGTGTCCGGGGAAGAGGCGGTGGGCAGGGGGTGTGGCGAACGCTCAGGAAAGGGCGCCGATGACGTAGTCGAAGTAGAAGCCAGCTTCTTCGGCATCGGCTCCCGTGAGAATTCCGAGAGAGGCGTTCTTGAGCTCCCGCACGGCTTCGGCCATGGCCTCAAGCGGTGTGCCCAGTGCTTTGTACATCTCGCGGGCACCGATGATGCCGATCTCTTCGATGGGCGTCACGTCTCCCGCAACCATTCCGTAGGTCACGAGACGGAGGTAGTAGTCGATGTCCCGAAGACAGGTGGCTGTCATCTCTTCTCCGTAGGCGTTGCCGCCGGGGGAGATGATGTCGGGACGCTTTTGAAAGAGGGCGCCGCCGGCCTGCTTCACAATGCGCTCGCGGCTCTCGCTCAAGACCTGAGCCACCCGCAGACGGCGCTGCCCGCCGGCTACGAAAGACTTGATCTGGTCGAGTTCGCCAGGGCTGAGATAGCGGGCTTCGGCGTCCGCGTTGATGATCGAGTTGGAGACGATGCTCATGCAGTTCTGCCTCGAAACAAGCGGTCGCCGTTATGGAGACCGATATCCGGTGGGTAAGGGATGCCCCCCTGACCTGCGACGTCCGATGGCTTTGAGGGCCAGAGCGAATGGTGTTGCAAGCGTGGGCTGACGATCGTGCTTGCCGATCGCCGAATCATTCTGCGGCAAGACCCACCGCAGGCCTGGGCCCGGTAACAGTTCTTCACGGCAAGCAAACCGCGAAATCCCAGGTGGGGCAACGATTTTCGCCGATCCATCACGCCGTGTTCCTGGAGGTCATTGTCAGGAAACTCCATGGAAAACATTGGCTGCCGTTGGACGTTGATGCCCCAACTTGTCAGGATCATGCGAGGTCTCCCCTGAAGATCGACCAAGGATTCACTTCGATCCGCGCACTTGGTTGGTCCAGATAGATACCAAAGCACAAAAAACCTCCTGGATTGAGATCCAGGAGGTGCAGAGCGGTGCAGATGAGATTGAATCAGTGTCTGAGGTTGATGCTCAGATGGCACCCCGGGTGGGTGGGGTGAGTCCGGCGTTTCCGGCGTAGAGCGCAGCGGTTCTGTTCACAGTGGGCAATGGGATGCCGTCCTCGGTGTTGAGGCCCCAGAGATAGGGAACGGTGTCGCGGCCGAAGCGGGCGGCATACTCCTCGCTGGTGAGGATTGCGCTCAAGGCGGTCGTCTGACCCTGTTTGCCGCGTACCGCCAGGAAATCGCTCACCTCTTTGGGTTGACCGGCCCGTCCCATCAGGGCGAGATAGGCCGCGGAGGCGGCGCGAAGCGGGGCCATACGGTTGAGGCGCTGCTGGAACAGCTCGCTGGACGCGACGATCCCGACAAACTCGGAGAGGGAGATCTTCCCATCACGAAGTTGGGATTCGGCGTCGTCGAGCCGTTCGGCGGCCAAGGGCATGCGATTCAGCAGTTGCCGGTAGGTGGCAGCAATCACGGCTTGAAGGGAAGACTCGCTTGCTCCGGGCCGCCAGGTGATCGGTGCGCCGATGCCACGCCGGCGGCTGAAGCCCTGAGGACGGGCGCCCTGGAGGGCGTTGGCCATGGCGGCCTGGGGTTCGCGAACCTGCGTGAAGCTGGCGCCATTGCCGCTCAGTCGTGCAGACCAGCCCCCCACCGGTGGGGAAGAAAGCTGGCGTGTGGTCTGGGTGGGAGCAGGTGACCAGGCAGGAGCCGCGTAGCCAAAGCGCTGACGACCAGCACTCCAACGCCGGGTGGGCTCTGGCGGCTGCTTGATGCTCTGGGGTCCCTCCACCGAAGGACGGGCAGCAGGCTGCTCGCCATCGGCGATCTTGGGGCTCCAGCCGCCGACGACGCGCTGCAGGCGACGGTCTGGCAGGTTGCGTGGGGTGAGGTCGCCGCTGCCGCGGAACGACTCATTACGAGCAGTTTCGGGCCGGCGGACAGGAGTGAGCTCCACAACCGCAGCAGCGTTGTACGGCACTTTCAGCTTCGGCACCCGACGGGCGTTGAGATCGGCCGGCGTGACAAACCGCTCGTAGGGAACGGTGTCCTCACCGAAGGACTGGCTGTATTCGGCGCTTTCCAGGATCGCGTCGATGACGCCGTAGAAGCCCTTGCGAGCGGCGGTGTCGAAGTAGCTGTTGATCTCCCAGCGGCCGAAGGTGGGCCGGCCAAGCAGGCGCCGATGGATCACCTCAATCGCTTTGGTGATGTACAGACCAGACCAATAGCGGCGGCGGAAGGCATTCGAACGCGCCACCAGACGGATGAACTCCCTCAGGGAGATGTCGCCGTTCTCCAGCTTGATCTCTTCGACTGTGAGTCGTTCGCCCTGGTAGCCAGCAGTGCCGAGCACCTGGACGTAGACGGCACGAATGACCGCCTGGGTGCTGGATTCGGTGCCACGAATGCTGGGTTCTCCACCTCGGCGGGGCACGGAGGCACCACCAGTGGAGATCTGCTGGAGGCGAACCACCTTCGGCCCCACCCGGCGCGGGGTGGACGCGCGGAATTGGGGGCTGTCCATCTGACCCGGCTGCTTCATGCCATTGCCCACCAGGATGCGGCGGGTGTCGTAGCCGAAGGGTGCTGGCCGTGTGGCCACCGACGCCGTGGACGACGGAAAGATTGCCCCGTACGTGAGGCCCAGAGGGTCGTTGCCGCCGCCATAGACGTGCTGGTCGGGCAGAGGCTGCCTGTAAGCGGCGTAGAGGGTGATGTATTGAGGGGCGCCTTCAAACGGCGCGCTGAACCGGAAGAGTTTGCGGTTGGAACCCCAGCCGGCACTCTCCTGAGCTTCTTCACCGAGATCGCGCAGGTAAGGGACCGTTTCCTCCCCGAACACCTGGGCGTACTCCATGGAATTGATCAGGGAGTCGACCAGGCCGGCCAGGCCCTGGGCGCTGACAATCGCGAAGTAGCGGCGGAATTCCTCAATCGAACTGACACCGCGTCCGAGGAAATGACGGAAGGCCAGCTCCACCACCCGGCTGTTGGAGAACCTTCCGTAAAACTGCCGGCGGTATTCCTTGCTGCGACCGAGGGCGCGGATGAAATCGCGCATCGCCAGCTGGCCCTGTCGCAGCTGGGTGGCTTCCACCGGGCACACCACCTGGGAGTACCCCTTGACGATGTCGCGTTCGAAGACCTGGCGGTAGGCGGCCCGGATCACCTCGGCCTTCTCACGCCCGGAGAGGCCTGGCTTCATCACGAAGCGCTGGGGGGATTCGGCTGCGAGGGCGTAGATCGCCGGCAGCTGCAGGCCCTGGTTCTCCGGGCTGCCGAGGCGCTGGCGCGGTGAGGGGGTGGGAACGTCGAGTTCCTTGAGCAGAACGTTGAAGCAGTCGATCACCAGCTGACGGGCCTCGGATTCCTGCCGGAAAAGATTGGCCGCTGCTGCGCGCATTTCCTGCAGCGCCACATTGGTGGCGGCCAGGGAACAGGCTTTCTCCAGGACGTCGCGGAGGCCCCGGGTGTTCACCGCCAGGATGCTGGGATCCCCCGCCACGACGGCGTATCCCACGTAGCGGAGGAACCAGCCCATGTCCCGCAGGGACTTGCGCATCCGCTCAGTGCCGTAGCGAGCCACGCTGATCGGCGTGAAGCCCGTGGGCAGCACCACCCGTACATCGGCGTCGGCTTGCAGACCCTCGAGCACACGCCCGAGCAGGCCACTGCCGCCGGTTCCCTGGGCGAAGGTGCGAACCGAGCGGCTGAAGGCGGCCTGGTCGGCGGCAAGCACGGCCTCTTCAGGCACGGTGACCGCAAAGGGCGTCAGCGGCTCATCCAGATAGGAGAGCGGTGTGCCGCCGGCGAAGATGCGGTTGGCCGCCTTGGCGACGATGGCATCCGCATTGGCCGAGAGTCTGCGGGCCGCTTCCATGCGGGTGGCGCCGCTCTGAAAGAAGGTGAGGAGCGTGTCGAGCTCCCCCTTTTCGGGAAAGCGATCCTGCTGCTCCGCCTGACGGACGCTGGAGAGCGGCAGGGTGTCGTAGCGCTGAGGGCTGACCCTGTTGCTGCCGCTGCTGGCGGTCACGGTCATGGAGAGGGGCGTGTACCAGGCCTGGCCAGGGTACGGCTCAGCTTCCGGCCCTTTTGACCGCCATAGACAAATGTTTGCAGCCCTGAGGCAGCGAGCGGCACAGGCTGGGGCCGGCCATGAAAAGCTCGCCTATCCCCGTTCCCCACCCTTCGCCTGTGTCCGAGCCAGTCGCCGATGCCGCCACACCGGCGGTGAGCTCCTTCTACGACCGCTTCCCCTACCCCGGCGATCCTCTCCAGGACGGCCCCCCGCCCGGATACAACTGGCGCTGGTGCCATCCCTGCGTGGTGAGCGCCTGCACCGGGATGCTCCCGGAACAGGCGGGGCCCCTGCGCCTCCTTGATGCCGGCTGCGGCACCGGCGTGAGCACCGACTACCTCGCCCATCTCAACCCCGGAGCCGAGATCCTGGCGGTGGACATCAGCCCTGGCACGCTGGAGGTGGCCCGCCGGCGGTTGGAGCGCTCGGGCGGCACCAGGGTGGCCGGCTCCTTGCGGATCGAGCAACGCAGCCTGCTGGACCTCCAGGGCGAAGGCCCCTTCGACCTGATCAATTCCGTGGGAGTGCTGCACCACCTGCGGCAACCGCAAGCAGGCCTGCAGGCCCTGGCGGCGTTGTTGCGTCCGGGCGGACTCCTGCACCTTTTCCTGTACGCCGATGGGGGGCGCTGGGAGATTCACCGTGTTCAGGCCGCCCTCTCGCTGATGGGGGTCAATGGCGACGGTGAGGGGCTGCGGCTGGGGCGCCAGCTGTTCGAAGCCCTGCCTCCAGCCAACCGCCTGCGCCTCCACCATGAGCAGCGTTGGGCGCTCGATACGGCAGCCGACGTCAATTTTGCGGACATGTATCTGCACCCGCAGGAGACCAGCTACGACATCAAGCGTCTCTTCGATTTCGTCGATCAGGCCGACCTGAGCTTCGCTGGCTTCTCCAATCCCCAGGTATGGGATCCGGCCCGGCTGTTGTCAGGAGAATTGCTTGAACGCGCCCGTGCCTTGCCCGACCGGGAGCGTTGGGCGTTGGTGGAGGCCCTCGATCCGGACATCAGCCATTTCGAGTTCTTCCTCAGCCGTGGGGAGCTGCCCAGCCAGACCTGGGAGGACGACGCCACGCTGCTG
This sequence comes from Sphingobacterium thalpophilum, assembly GCA_943367595.1. GTDB lineage: Bacteria > Cyanobacteriota > Cyanobacteriia > PCC-6307 > Cyanobiaceae > MW101C3. The sequence continues at coordinate 25,969 of CALRJS020000025.1, read as the reverse complement.
GCTGCGCACGGCTGCCGCAACCCCTGTCTCTGGGGTTGGCCCGGTGCCAGCCTGCTGGACCCCGACCTGAGGCCACTCGATCTCACTCCGGACGCCGTGGAGCTGCTCACGCAGATTGAGCAGGCGCCACCGGACACGGCGCTCAGGGCACTGCCGCTCGCCTGGGAGCCCGCCCGCATCGCCAGCGTCGCCCGCTGGCTCTGGCAGCACCGTTTGCTGTTGCTCAGCGCACCAGTGCCAGCCTGAAACGTCAAGGGAGCTGTGCGGGCTCCGTGATAGATTCCGGCCGCCTTTCCAATGGATTTGGAGCGTTTGCAGGCTCTTCCCGACGCGTCCAAGATCACATCCGGCATGACTGCCGGGGGTGTTTCGGGCGGCTCCCGTCAGGCTCTGAGCCCCGAGCCCACCACAGACGTTTTTCCTCCTCAGGAAATCAATGATCTGCGGGCAGCGCTCCTGCGCGATCTCTCCGGGCGTTCCTCGGCGGTTCCGCTTCTGATCCAACCGGTCCAACCCGACCCAACGCTCCCTGCCGAGGCCCCGCTGGCCAACGGTATGGACGACTACGTCAGGTTGCAGCGCCGCATTCAGCTGGCCACGCTGATTCTTTCTGCGTTTGCCGTTGTTCTTGCTGCCCTCCTGTTCGATCGTTCCACGGCTTTGAGCCTCGCTGTAGGCGCACTGGCCGGCATGCTCTACATGCGGATGCTTGCCCGCAGTGTCGCTCGCATCGGCGGCGACAAACGCGCGGTCGGCAAGTCCCAGTTGCTTGTGCCGATCGTGCTTGTGCTGGCAGCCTCCCGGTTGCCATACCTGGAGATCGTGCCTTCGCTTGTTGGATTTCTTCTCTACAAGCCGGCCTTGATTCTTCAGGCTCTCACCGACCGCTGATTCACGGCCACCTTCCCGTCGATCCGGGCCTCCTGTCCTTTCTCGTCGCTTCTGCGTCACCCCAGCACACCGATGGCACCGTTGTCTCTCTTGCTGCCCCTGGCCGAACTGGAGGTGGGAAAACACCTCTATTGGAAGATTGGTGGTCTGGTGATCCATGGTCAGGTGTTCATCAGTTCCTGGGTTGTGATCGGCGCCCTGCTGGCACTGGTCGTCGTGGGCACCCGCAAGCTGGAGCGAGATCCCAGGGGTGTTCAGAACCTGCTGGAGTTCCTCTGGTCCTACGTCCGTGATCTGGCTCGTGAGCAGATCGGCGAAAAGGCCTACCGCGATTGGCTGCCGTTCATTGGCACCCTGTTCCTGTTCATCTTCGTCAGCAACTGGGGCGGCGCCTTGGTTCCCTGGAAGCTGATCCACTTGCCGAGTGGCGAGCTGGGTGCTCCCACCGCCGACATCAATACAACCATCGCCTTGGCGCTGCTTGTTTCTCTCGCCTATTTCTACGCAGGTCTCAGCCGGAAAGGTTTCCGGTACTTCGAGTACTACGTGGAGCCCACTCCGATCATGCTTCCGTTCAAGATCGTTGAGGATTTCACCAAGCCTCTCTCCCTCTCTTTCCGTCTGTTCGGCAACATCCTGGCTGACGAACTTGTGGTGGCCGTTCTGGCATTCCTCGTCCCCCTGATTGTGCCGCTGCCCGCCATGTTCCTTGGCTTGTTCACCAGCGCCATTCAGGCTCTCATCTTCGCCACCCTTGCCGCCTACTACATCGGCGAGGCTGTTCACGAAGAAGCCCACTGAACCTCTGCCGCCCAGGCACGTTCCAGCGATCTGCTAAACCTCCTGCGCGTAGGTCCGGCCATTGCCGGGCCCATCCCCGACCCGGGGATGTCCCAAGCGCCAGGTCCAACCCGCGCTTCACCGGCGCCTTCCATCCCCCCCGTTCCAAAATGGATTCCATCACTTCCGCCGCCTCCGTCGTGGCTGCCGGTCTTGCTGTCGGCCTCGGCGCCATCGGCCCCGGCATCGGTCAGGGCACCGCTGCCGGCGGCGCTGTTGAGGGCATCGCCCGCCAGCCCGAAGCCGAAGGCAAGATCCGCGGCACCCTGCTCCTGTCGCTGGCCTTCATGGAAGCTCTGACCATCTACGGCCTTGTTGTGGCCCTGGTGCTCCTGTTCGCGAACCCTTTCGCAGGCTGATTGCCGTCTGTCCGGATCGGGAGACCAGCCCATTCACTTGGTGCGGCCCCGATCCAGACCCTGGCTTCGTTTGAACCGTCCAGACCATCTGCCGTGCTTTGCACGGCAGCCGTACCTGATCCTTCCAGCGTCCCTGCCCCATGACCAGCTGGCTTCTGCTCGCCGCAGCCGGTACTCCAGAGGGAGGTCTCTTCGACCTCGATGCCACCCTGCCGCTCATGGCGGTGCAGGTGGTGCTCCTCACCTACGTTCTCAACCTGCTGTTCTTCCGGCCGATTGGTCGCACGGTTGAAGAGCGCGACAGCTACATCACTCTGAGCCGTGCGGATGCCAAGCAGAAGCTTGCACAAGCCGAGCGCCTCGCCGCCGACCTCACCGCCCAGCTCAAGGACGCTCGACAGAAGTCCCAGACGCTGATCGTTGAAGCCGAGGAGGAGATGGATCGGCTTTACCGCTCCGCCCTTGCAGCGGCACAGGCCGATGTCAACGCCAGCATGGAAAGCGCACGCCGCACCATCGAGGCTGAACGCCAGAAGGCCATGGAGCACCTTGAAGGCGAATCCGATCTTCTCAGCGAACTGATCGTCAACCGTCTGCTGGCTGCGAAATGACTCCTTCACTCTTTCTGATTGCGTCCCACACCCCGCTCTTCGCCAGCGAGGGCCACTTCGGGCTCAATCTCAATCTGTTCGAAACCAACGTCATCAACCTGGCGATCGTGATCGCCGCGCTGGTGTGGTTTCTGCCCAAGGTTCTCGGCAGTGCTCTGGAGAAAAGGCGCGAAGCGATCCTCAACGATCTCCAGGACGCAGAAGAGCGGCTTGGTGCTGCCACAACCGCCCTTGCCACCGCTCAGAAGGATCTGGCGGAAGCTCAGATCAAGGCGGATCAGATCAGGGCTGACGGCAAAGTGCGCGCCGAGGCCATCCGGCTTGAAAGTGAGCGCCGCACGGTGGAAGCCATGGCGTTGCTGAAACAGGGCTCCAGTAACGATCTTCAATCAGAAGCCGACAGGGTGAGCGAAAAGCTCCGCCGTGAAGCGGCAAGGCTGGCGGTCGAGAAGGCTCTCGCAGCTCTCCCCTCTAAACTTGATGCCGGTGCCCAGCTTGCACTGATCGACCGTTCCATCGAATCGCTGGGTGAAGTCTGATGCCCTTGCTCAATACCATCGCTTCGCCCTACGCCGAAGCCCTCCTCCAGATCACAGATCACTCCGGGGAGAGTGAACTCGTTGCCGAGCAGGCCAAGCAGCTGCTTGATCTCTGGCACCAGTCCGCTGAGTTGCGCCAATCCTTCGTTTCCCCCGTGATTGAGCCGGAAACGAAGAAGGCCATTGTGGTGGCTCTCTTTCAGGACCAGCTCACTCCGTCGTTCCTGAACCTCCTCAAGCTTCTCGCTGATCGTCAGAGGATCTCGATCCTTGATTCGATCCTGGAGCGCTTCCTCACACTCTTCCGTGAGCAGCGCCACATCGCTCTGGCCAGTGTGGTTTCCGCCACGCCGCTGAGCGACGAGCAGCAACAGGCCCTGCGCACCAAGGTGCAGGCGCTGGCTGGCACCGAAAACGTCGAGTTCAAGCTTGACGTCGATCCCTCCTTGATCGGCGGGCTGATCGTCAGATTCGGATCCAAGGTGATCGACGCCAGCCTCTCCGGCCAGGTCCGGAGGCTTGGACTGGCGCTCGCCAAGAGCGGCTGACCCCCAAGGTTCCCGGCTTTCCCCTCCTTCCCCACCCCTTCTTTCCTTCCATCGCCTCCCCGCGCGGGGAACTGAACCCATGGTTTCCATCCGTCCCGACGAGATCAGCGCCATCCTCAAGCAGCAGATCGAGGACTACGACAAGTCCGTATCGGTCAGCAACGTCGGCACGGTGCTCCAGGTGGGCGACGGCATCGCCAGGGTCTACGGCCTTGAGCAGGTGATGGCTGGCGAACTGCTCGAGTTCGAAGACGGCACCGAGGGCATTGCCCTCAACCTGGAAGACGACAACGTCGGTGTGGTGCTGATGGGCGAAGGCATCAGCATTCAGGAAGGCAGCACTGTCAAAGCCACCGGCCGCATCGCTGAAGTGCCGGTGGGCGACGCCATGCTCGGCCGGGTTGTGGATCCGCTGGCTCGGCCCATCGACGGCAAAGGTGAGATTGCCACCTCGGAAACCCGCCTGATCGAATCGCCCGCGCCCGGCATCATCCAGCGCAAGTCGGTGCATGAGCCGATGCAGACGGGCATCACCGCGATCGACGCCATGATTCCGATCGGCCGCGGCCAGCGCGAACTGATCATCGGTGACCGCCAGACCGGCAAGACGGCCATCGCCATCGACACCATCTTGAACCAGAAAGGTGAGGGTGTCGTCTGCGTCTATGTGGCGATCGGCCAGAAGCAGGCTTCAGTGGCCAACGTCATCGATGTGCTGCGTGAGAAGGGCGCCCTCGATTACACCATCGTTGTGGCAGCCTGTGCCTCCGAGCCGGCGGCTCTTCAATACCTCGCCCCTTATGCCGGCGCGGCCATTGCCGAGTACTTCATGTACAAAGGCCAGGCTACCCTGGTGATCTACGACGACCTCACCAAGCAGGCCCAGGCTTACCGCCAGATGTCCCTGCTGCTCCGCCGCCCGCCCGGCCGTGAGGCCTACCCCGGCGACGTCTTCTATTGCCACAGCCGTCTGCTGGAGCGGGCCGCCAAGCTGTCCGATGCCATGGGCAAAGGCAGCATGACAGCCCTGCCCATCATCGAAACCCAGGCAGGAGACGTTTCCGCCTACATCCCCACCAACGTGATCTCGATCACGGATGGCCAGATCTTCCTCACGTCCGACCTCTTCAACTCCGGCCTGCGCCCCGCCATCAACGTGGGCATCTCGGTGAGCCGCGTGGGCGGTGCTGCTCAGACCAAGGCCATCAAGAAGATCGCCGGCACCCTCAAACTGGAACTGGCCCAGTTCGACGAACTCGCTGCCTTCTCCCAGTTCGCTTCTGACCTGGATGCCGCCACACAGAAGCAGCTTGGCCGGGGTAAGCGCCTGCGTGAACTGCTCAAGCAGCCCCAGTACAGCCCGCTGATTCTGGCCGAACAGGTGGCCGTGGTCTATGCCGGGGTCAAGGGCCTGATCGATGACGTGGCCATCGACCAGGTCACCCAGTTCGTTCGCGAGCTCCGGGAATACCTCAAGACCAATGCGGCTGCCTACATCGAGCAGGTCCAAACCGAGAAGCAGTTGAGCGAATCCTCCGAGGCCATGCTCAAGGCGGCCATCAGCGAAGTCACCTCCACCCTTCTGGCTTCGGCCTGATCTCCCTGAAGCGAAGCACCTGAACCATGGCCAACCTCAAGGAAACCCGCGACCGCATCAGTTCGGTCAAGAACACCCGCAAGATCACCGAGGCCATGGGGATGGTCGCGGCAGCCAAGGTGCGGCGTGCCCAGGAACAGGTGCTGCGGTCGAGGCCGTTTGCCGACCGCCTGGCCCGGATGCTCGAAAACCTGCAGACCCGTCTGCGTTTCGAGGATGTGGCCAACACCCCGCTGCTTGAACAGACCCGGCCTGTGCGTCACATCACCCTTGTGGTGGTGAGTGCTGACCGTGGCCTCTGTGGTGGCTACAACGCCAACATCATCAAGCGCACGGAACAGCGTTTCGCTGAGCTCAAGGGCCAGGGTTTCACCGTGGAACTGGTGCTGATCGGACGCAAGGCCGCCGGATACTTCAAGAATCGTTCCTATCCGATCCTCACCACGTTCACCGGCCTTGAGCAGGTGCCTACCGCGGATGAGGCGGGCAAGATCGGCGACGAAGTCCTGGCGGCCTTCCTCTCCGGCAGCACAGACCGGGTGGAGATGATCTACACCAAGTTCATCAACCTCGTGAGCAGCGGCCCTGTGTCCCAGACCCTGCTGCCGCTCGATCCCCAGGGCATTGCCGCCCAGGATGATGAGATTTTCCGTCTCACCACCAGGGAAGGTCGGCTGGCCGTTGAACGGGGCGTGCCTTCCGGCAACAGCGTTCCGCCTTTGGAGTCGGAGTTCGTGTTTGAGCAGAGCCCGGATCAGCTGCTCAATGCCCTGCTGCCGCTTTACCTCGACAACCAGCTGCTTCGTTCCCTCCAGGAAGCCGCTGCGAGTGAGCTGGCCAGCCGCATGACGGCCATGAACAGCGCCAGCGATAACGCCAAGGAGCTCGCCAAGTCGCTCACTCTCGATTACAACAAAGCCCGCCAGGCTGCGATCACCCAGGAGATCCTGGAAATCGTGGGTGGCTCGGCGATGGGCTGAGGCCATCATCGAGATCCAGCCGCTGTTCCCGCTGGCGCTCGGCCGCCAGCAACTGCGCCCCGACCCGCTCGACTCAGCCGTGATGCTGCAGGAGGCCCTGCAGCTTCGCGGTGCAGCCAACGGCAATCCGTCCGAGGGCTGCGCCTGGACTGGCGACCTCAATGAAGCTTGGCAGGTGCATCGCCGGCCTGCTTTTGCCTGGCTCGTGACGCAGCTTGAACGTGCTGCTCCGGCTTACCTCAGAGCGCTCGGTTTTGACACCGAGCAGATTGACTTGCACCTGCAGCGGGCCTGGCCCGTGGTCAGCGAGCCAGGTCAAGCCGTCGGCCGTCACCATCACCCCAACGCCCATCTCAGTGCGGTGTACTACATCACGGGGGACGGCAGTGGTCGCTGCGGCTCCCTCAGGCTCTTCCCGCACCGTCAGGTGAACGAGCTGGTGCCTGGCCTTGCCGTCGGTCACGGCGGGCCAATCACCTCTGATCACCCCCTCAACACCCCCTGGCAGGATGTAGCCCCTCAGGCTGGTCTGCTGGTGCTGTTTCCTGCCAGCACCGATCACGCGGTGCTGCCCAATGAGGACGACGAGCGACGCTGCTCGGTGAGCTTTGACCTCTTCCTCTCGGCCCGTTCCTTCTGCAGCCATCCCCCTGAGTTTCTCGCTCCCCACCCCGGCGCCTGGACATCGTTTGCGCGCACGGCCTGAGCGGCTCGAACCATCGGCTTCCCGCCGAGAGCTTTAGCTCCGTGCTGGCCCTCCGTCCGGGAAGATGGGGCCGCTGCCCTCCCTGAGCGGAGTTGCTCCGCTGCTTGCATCCTCTGCCATGAGTGAAACCTTCACCATCGTCGCTGCGCTCGACGGCGCGACCCATACCTTTTCCTGTTCGGCTGATCAGACGGTGCTGTCTGCGGCTGAAGCCGCTGGCGTGCCACTCCCCAGTTCCTGCTGCTCGGGGGTCTGCACCACCTGTGCGGCTGTGATCACGGAAGGAACGGTGCATCAGCCCGACGCGATGGGCGTCAAGGCCGACCTGCAGACCCAGGGCTATGCCCTGCTCTGTGTGGCCTACCCGCGCAGTGATCTGCAGCTGAAGGCGGGCCAGGAGGATGCGTTGTACGTGGCCCAGTTCGGGCAGTATCAGAAGTGAGTGCCTGGCCCGTGAAGCCAGAAGTGCCGTGCGGTTGATCGCCAGGGAGGTGTGGGTGCCGCTTCCGGTCGCTGTGTCGCTGCCCGTCCCAGCACCCTCCACCCCGGCATCCGGCGCCGCATCACCATCGGCCCCCGCACCAGACGTGTCGTCGCTCTCCGCTTCGGTCCTGGACGCCGTGTTGGCGGCTCTCGATCGCGAGGATGGCGTGCCGCTGCGCTGGGCGATCACGGCCGTCGAGAGCGCTGAGCACGGGGCCAGGCGCGCGCGGCTGGAAGCGGTGCTGCTGGTGGAGCCATGACCCCTGCCATCGGCCCAGCGGCGCCCTTGCCGCTCCTGCTGGTGATCCCGACCGGGATCGGATGCTGCATCGGTGGCTATGCCGGTGATGGTTTACCTGCCGCGCGCCTGCTGGCGGCGGCCAGCGGCTGCCTGATCACCCACCCGAACGTGATGAATGGTGCCGCTCTCTACTGGAGCGACCCGAGGATCCACTACGTGGAGGGCTGGGCGTTGAACCGCTTCGCCGCCGGGGATCTGGCGCTCGCACCGGTGCGTCAGCGCCAGGTGGGCCTGTTGCTGGATGCCGGCATCGAGCCGGATCTGCGTCAGCGGCACCTGCAGGTGGCGGATGCCTGCAGGGCCACGCTCGGTCTTGCTGTTGGTCCGGTGCTCACCACCGAGCGGCCCCTGGGGGTGGCGTTGACCCGCAGCAGCAGCGGCGCGAGCGGTGGTGGGCTCGAGCATCCAGACGAGCTGCTGCGGGCGGGGGAACGCCTGCGAGAGGCGGGGGCCACAGCCATTGCGATCGTGACCCGCTTCCCTGACGACAACGGCCCGCAGGAGCTTGCGGCCTACCGCGGCGGTGCTGGCGTCGACGGCCTGGCCGGTGCCGAGGCGGTGATCAGCCACCTGCTGGGCCGCCACCTGGGGATCCCCTGCGCCCATGCGCCCGCCCTGGCCCCGCTGCCGCTTGAGTTGGGCCTTGATCCTCGCGCCGCAGCTGAAGAACTGGGGCACACGTTTCTGCCTTGCGTGCTCGTGGGCCTGAGCCGCGCCCCTGATCTGGTGCCGCTGCAGCCGGCATCCCCGCTGGTCGGTGCGGCGCTGCCCGCCGAGCTGATCCACCCCGCTCGGATCGGGGCCGTGGTGGCTCCCGCCGGCGCGCTGGGGGGGGAGGCGGTGCTGCGCTGCGCTGCCCGCGGCCTGCCGGTGATCGCCGTTCAGAGCAATGCCTGTGTGCTGGAAGTCAGCGGCGACGCCCTCGGGATTCCGGTGCTTCCGGCCGCCACCTATGCCGAGGCGGCGGGTTTGGTGCTGGCTCTGCGCGAGGGGATCGCACCGTCAGCGCTGGTACGCCCTCTCCCCTCGCTCGCTGTTGCTGCAGCGGCGCAGTGATCCCAATCACAGCAAGCAGGGTTCCCGATCAGCGCAGGCAGGCCATCGGATGGCGGGTGGGCACACCCAGCGCCTTGGCCACCCCGGGGTGGCACACCGCCCCATCCACCGTGTTCAGTCCCGAGAGCAGTTCGGGCCGCTCGATGACCGCCTCCACCAGCCCCCGGCCGGCAATGCCGACGATGTAGGGCAGGGTGACGCTGACCAGCGCTTCTGTGGAGGTGAATGGGACGGCGCCGGGCATGTTGCCGACGGCGTAGTGCTGCACGCCGTGGATCGTGACCACCGGATCGGTGTGGGTGGTTTCGCGGCTGGTGGCGATGCAGCCGCCCTGGTCGATCGCCACATCGACGATCACGGAGCCGGGCTTCATGCGCCGCACCAGATCTTCGTCGACCAGGGTGGGCGCCCGGCCGCCGGGAGTGAGCACCGCTCCGATCAGCAGATCGGCGCCGGGCACCATGCGCTCGATCAGGCCGCGGCTGCTCACCAGGCTCACCAGCCGGCCCCTCCGGTCGGATTCCAGGCTGCGCAGACGCTGAGGGGAGTGATCGAGCAGGAACACCTCCGCATCCATCGCCGCCGCCAGCCGGGCCGCATTCCACCCCACCGTGCCGGCTCCAAGCACCACGACCCGCGCCGGCCTGACGCCGGTGCAACCGCCGATCAGAACTCCACGCCCGCCATGGGGCTTTTCGAGCAGGTGCGCGCCCACCTGGGCGGCGAGCCGGCCGGCGATCTCGCTCATCGGCGCCAGCAACGGCAGGTTGCCGTTGTCGAGCTGAACGGTTTCGTAGGCCACCCCGGTGGTGCCTGCCTCCAGCAGTGCCCTGCCCACATCCGGATAGGCCGCCAGGTGCAGGTAGGTGAACAGCACCAGGTCGCTGCGCAGAAAGCGGAACTCCTCGGTCTGGGGCTCCTTCACCTTCACCACCAGATGGGCCGCCCAGGCCTCTTCCTGGCTCACCAGCTGCGCCCCGGCTTCGGCGTAGCTGGAATCGTCGATGCCCGCACCATTGCCGGCGCCGCTCTGCACCCGCACCTCCAGGCCATGGGACACCAGCTCCCTGACACCATCGGGGGTGAGGGCCACGCGCTGCTCGTCCCGCTTGATTTCCGTGGGCACGCCGATGCTCGCGATCGGCGCGGTGGGACCGGGGCTGGCCATGCAACTCTCAATCTGCTTACACACTGGCGGCGGCGAGGCCGCACTGCCAGGAATTGGTCCGCATCGGCAGACGATTCAGTCGATGGCGGCAGCAATCGGCATGCGCCAGCCACTGCCGAAGGCCCGGCCGCTCACCTTGATCAGCGGCGCGGCCTGGCGCCGCTTGAACTCGGCCCGGCGCAGCAGGCGGTACACACGCTGGGCCACCTGGGCATCCGTGCCGGCGGCCACCAGCTCCTCCGGACTGCGCAGCTCTTCGATGAACTGCCGCAGCAGGGGGTCCAGCACGTCGTAGTCGGGCAGGGAATCGGTGTCGCGCTGATCAGGCCGCAACTCAGCGCTTGGTGGCTTCTCGCGGATCGCCGCGCCGATCAGCTCGCCGTTGGCCGGCAGCCCGTAACTGCGGCGGCAGTCGGCGGCGGCGGGGCTGTCCAGCCAGGCGCAGAGGCGGAACACGGTGGTCTTGTAGAGGTCGCCGATCACCGCGAGCCCACCGTTCATGTCGCCGTAGAGGGTGCAATAGCCCACGGCCAGCTCCGATTTGTTGCCGGTGGAGAGCAACAGCCGGCCCTGGGCATTGGCCATGGCCATCAGCAGAGTGCCGCGGATGCGGGATTGCAGGTTCTCTGCCGTCAGCCCTGTGGGTGCGGCTCCGATCGGCGCTTCCAGGGCATGATCAAATCCCCGCATCAGCGGCTCGATCGCCACGCAGCCGTGGCCGACGCCAAGGCGATCCGCCAGCGCGATCGCATCGGTGCGGGATCCTGCTGAGCTGTAGGGGGAAGGCATCAGCAACGCGAACAGCTGGTCAGCCCCCAGGGCCGCCACGGCCACGGCGGCCACCAGCGCTGAATCGATGCCGCCGCTGAGCCCGAGCAGCGCCTGCCGGAAGCCGCATTTGCCGGCGTAGTCGCGCACCCCCAGCACCAGCACCCGGAACAGTTGCTCCATCGGATCCGGAAGTGAGGCGACGGGGTCCGTGGGTTCAGCCCCTGGGTCGCTGTCCCATACCGCCAGGCTCTCGGCGGCGCAGGGCAACTGAAGCCGCATGGCACCGGCTGCGTCCAGCACGAAGCTGCCGCCGTCGAACACCAGCTCATCGTTGCCGCCCACCTGGTTCACGTACGCCACCGGGCACTGCAGCCGGGCGGCCGCCGCCTGGGCCAGCCGGCAGCGCACTGCGCCTTTGCCCTGCACGAATGGAGACGCCGAGAGGTTGAGCAGCAGGTCGGGCTGCAGCGGCATCAGCGCGGCGATCGGGTCCGCCCCGCGCAGCCGATGCCCCTGCAGGCGTTCCTCCACCCAGAGGTCCTCGCAGATGGTCAGGCCGATGCGCCACGACCGCCCGCCCCACTGGCGTTCGATCAGGCAGGCCGCGTCGGCCGGCTGAAAGTAGCGACGTTCATCGAAGACGTCGTAGCTGGGGAGCAGGCGCTTGCGGGCGACGATGCTCCAGCCGCCCTGCTCCACCAGGGCCACGGCGTTGTGAAGCGCCGGCAGCCCGTTGCCGGCCACCGGCTCGGCGACGCCCACCAACAGAGCCAGCCCGCCGGGCAGCTCATGGGCCAGCGCGTCGAGCACCTGCTGCTGCTGGCGCAGCAGCGCAGGCCGCAGCAGCAGATCCCGTGGTGGGTACCCCCACAGCGACAGCTCGGGGCTGACGACCAGATCGGCCCCGGCAGCGGCGGCCTGACGGCTGCGTTCCAGCAGCAGAGAGCCGTTGCCGCGCAGGTCTCCCACCAGTGGGTCGATCTGGGCGAGGGCGAGCCGCATCAGCGCAGGGGTGGGGTGGCCGGCCGCCTGCTGGCCGCCACATCGCCCAGGCCGTAGAGGTTGCGCTTGCGCAGCTCCGGCCACAGCTCCGCCGGGATCAGCTGGGGATCGGGATGGAGGCGCAACTGGGAACTGGCCGTGGCCGGGATCTGCAACGGCAGCACCTCCACACGGCCTCCCCGTTGCACCAGGCCATCGATGTGCAGTGCGTCGAGCGGCCAGCCCAGGCGGGGCACCACGGCCAGCCGGCAGGCGGCGAGCAGAGCATCCGCCGCGTACCAGCGGGGAATCTGCGGCAGCAGATCGCTGCCCACCACGAAGATCAGCTCGGCTTCCGGCCAATGCAGGCGGGCCTGCTCCAGGGTGTGGAGCGCGCGGCTGTGGCTGAGGCTCTGGTCCACCTGAATGCGGGGATTGCCGATCCCCTCCACCAGCGCCCGCAGCAGCACGGCGCGCACCTCTATGGGCGCCCCATGCTGCTTGAAGGGGTTGTCGCTGGCCCAGGTGCGCACCAGCGGGTAGCGCTCTCCCAGGGCCTGCAGCAGGGCGCGGTGCCCGAGGGTGGGTGGATCGGCGCTGGTGCCGAACAGGGCCACCTGGTCGGGGGCGTTCATGGCTGCAGCCCCTGCAGGGCGGGATCCCAGCCCCGCGGCGACCATTGCTGCAGCCAGGCCTGGGTCTGGGGATCCTGCCGGGCCAGGCGCCGCAGCAGGGCACCGGGACGGGCTGGGCCCTGCTGGGCCGCTTTGAGCAGTTCCGCGGCGGTCAGCCGGCCGGTGAGCCGGGTGGTGTGAACGGCCAGCGCCGCCTGGGCCAGGGCCACGGGCGCGGCAGGAGCCAGCGAGAGCCCGCCAGTGAACGGCGCTGCCACCACCAGCGCCTGGCGCAGGGCGCCCAGCAGCAGCTGGATGCCGATCTGGGTGCCGCCCAGCAGGGCGCTGTGGCCTGACAGCCGGGCCAGCATCCGGCGCGCCTGGGCGCCGTTGATCGTGAGTCCGTACAGCCGGCAGAGCTGCATCACCAGGGCGGTGTCGCAGGCGAGCGATCCGGCCAGGTCGAGCAGCACCAGGGGATTGGCGGCAACACCCGCGGCTTTGAGGGTGGCGTACCGCCCGATCACCCCATGGGCCTGGCGTTGCTGCTGGCGCAGGCGCTCAGCCTGCAGACGCTGGGCGAAGCGATCCCCTGCCCTGAGGCTGTTGAGGGCGAGGAACAGGGCCCCATGGCTGGTCAGCAGGTGCAGCAGCCGCTCCTGCAGAGGCTCGATGGCGGGCGGCCGGACTTCGCTGCGCACACGCCCGTCGGCCAGCAGCTGGGCCTGCCGTGGCGCCGCCGACACCGCCACCAGATCCAGGCCAGCGGCGGCAGCTGGCAGCCGTCGGCGGATGCTCTCGAGCAGCTGGGCCCGTTCGCCGGCCGGCCAGCAGTCGATCCGGTTCACCACCAGCAGCAGAGGTTTGCCCCAGCCGAGCACCTGCTCCAGGGCTTCGCCTTCCGGGCTGGTGAGGTCGCCGTCGAGCACGAACAGCAGCAGGTCGGCACCCAGCGCCACCCTGGCGGCCAGCCGCTGACGGGCCGGGCCATCCACCTCATCGATGCCGGGGGTGTCCACCAGCTCCACCCCGTTCAGACCCGCGATCGGCTGCTGCCAGCGTTCTCGTTCCTGCCGGCGTGTGCTGCCATGGGCCAGGTCGGTGGCAAAGCGGGAACGGCCGAGCAAGGCGTTCAGCAGGCTGGATTTGCCCACACCCACGCGGCCGAACACCGCCAGCCGCAGGCGCCCTTGCTTCAACCGCTCGATCTGGCGATCCAGGGACGCCAGCTCCGGACCCAGGACCGAACACTCCCGAGCGGTGAGGTCGAGCTCCGAGCGCCAGCGGCTGAGCAACTGGCGGCAGCGGGTGGGAGTGTCGGGCGTGGGCCTCATTCGCCGGGGACCTCCACAGGCGACTGGGGCCGCCGCCACCAGCCGGCCAGCACCGCCAGCACGGCGTCGGCGCCGATCACACCGACGAAGCCACCGAATTCATCCACCACCACCCGCACGGAATGGCTGCTGCGCCGGAAGGCGGTGAGGAGTCGGTCGGCGCGGATCATCTCCGGCACGAACTCCACCGGGCTGGTGAGGTTCTGGATCGTGGTCTCGCCGCGCCCTTCCACCAGGGCCTGCAGCAGGCTTTCCTGGCTGGCCACCCCCAGCACTTCGTCCACCTCCTCGCCGAGCACCACCCACCAGGGGGAGTGCTGGGCGAGCAGCTGAGGCTTCACGCTCTCCAGGTTCGCCATCCCGGGAAGCGTGGGGGCTGCCACCCGGGGCACCATCAGATCCCGTGCCGTCAGGTCGTTGAGCTGGAACACCTTGCCGATCATGGCGGCTTCGTCGGCCTCGATCTGGCCGGTGCGGGAGCCGAGCCTGGCCAGCAGGCGGATCTCCTCCTCGTCAGTGCTGAGCTCGCTCTCGGCGGTGATCGCCGGCATCAGCCGTTCGAGCACCAGCACCAGCGGCAGCATCAGCCGCAGCAGCACGTTGACCGGGGCGGCGCTCGCCAGGGACACCGGCATGGCCATGCTGCTGCCGATCGATTTGGGCAGGATTTCCCCCAGCAGGATCACCAGCACGGTGAGGCCGACTGAAAAGAGTGGCAGGGCCATGCCGGAGACGCCCAGCTGGGCGAACACCCAGCCGGCATAGCTGCCGATCATCAGGCTGCCGAAGATGTTGAAGCCGTTGTTGAGAATCACCAGCACCGCCAGGGCGCGGCCCAGGCGGTTTTTCAGCCGTTGCAGGGCCCTGGCACCGCGCGGTGGCACCGGGCGGCCCGCCAGTTCATGGATCTTGAGGGGATTGACCGTGAGGATGGCGGCCTCGACGCCTGAGCACAGCGCTGATCCCGCCAGAATCACCACCACCAGCGCTGCCAGGCCGAACAGCTCATTCATGGTGGCGCGCCCTTCCCAGCTCGCTCATGTCGGCGCCTTCATCAAGGCAGGGCATTCCATGCTCTTATTTAATCGTCTAAGTCTCTGTCCCGCCGTTTCGTGGTTTCCCCATGGTGATTTCCGCCGCCGCCTTCCAGCAGCGTCGCGCGCTCTTCCTGGAACGGCTCGGTGCCGTGGCCGCCGTGATCCCCGCCGCACCGCTGGTCACCCATCACGCCGATGTGGAGCATGGCTTCCGCCAGCACAGCGATTTCTGGTATCTGACGGGGTTTGATGAGCCGGGGGCCGTGGCCCTGTTCCTGCCGCATCGCAGTGAGAACCGGTTCGTGCTGTTTGTTGAGCCCAAGGACCCTGCGGCCGAGGTCTGGAACGGCTTCCGCTGGGGGTGTGAAGGCGCGGTGTCCGAGTTCGGCGCCGACCTGGCCCATCCGCGGGCGGAACTGGCCGAACGGCTGCCGGAGTACCTCAGAGGAGCTGAAGGCATCGCGTTCCGGGTGGGTCGCCATCCGAGCGTGGAGCCGCTGGTGCTTTCGGCCTGGGCCGCCCAGCTCGATCGGGCTCCGCGCAGCGGTCAGGCGGCGCTCGGCCTGGTGGCGCCCTGTCCGCTGCTGCACCAGCTGCGCCTGCGCAAGACCGAGGACGAACTGTCGCGCCTGCGCGAGGCCGCCCGGATCTCCGCCGAAGCGCATGAGCTGGCGCGGCAGGTGGCGCGGCCCGGGCTGAATGAGCGGCAGGTGCAGGCGGCGATCGAGCAGCACTTTCTGCTTCAGGGCGCCCGCGGTCCCGCCTACGGCTCGATCGTCGCCGGCGGCGACAACGCCTGCGTGCTGCACTACACGAGCAACAACGCGCCCCTGCAGGACGGCGATCTGCTGTTGATCGACGCCGGTTGCAGCCTCAGCGATTACTACAACGGCGACATCACCCGCACCTTTCCAGTGGGCGGGCGCTTCAGTGCGGAGCAGCGCGTGCTCTATGACCTGGTGCTGGCAGCCCAGCAGGCGGCGATCGCCTGCGTGAAGCCCGGGGCCGATGCCGAGCAGGTGCATGCGGCCGCGGTGTGGGTGCTGGTGGAGGGACTGGTGGAGCTGGGTCTGCTCCAAGGGGAGGTGGATGGCCTGATCGAGCAGGGCGCCTACCGCCACCTCTACATGCACCGCACCGGCCACTGGCTCGGGCTCGATGTCCACGACGTGGGCGCTTACCGGCTCGGAGAGCATCCGGTGCCGCTTGAGCCCGGCATGGTGCTCACGGTGGAGCCTGGGCTCTACGTGAGTGATCGACTGCCCGTGCCGGATGGTCAGCCCGCCATCGACGCGCGCTGGAAGGGGATCGGCATCCGCATCGAGGACGACGTGGCCGTGACCCCCAGCGGATACGAGGTGCTCACCGCCGCCGCGCTCAAATCAGCAGACGCCATGGAGCGGTGAGGCCGGCTGCACGGTCCGGGACGCTCGGTTCAGCCGAGCAGTCGGTTCAGCAGCGCGGGAGCCTCCGCCGCGGTGGCCAGGATGTGGTCGGCGCCAGCCTGGCGCAGCTGGTGTTCGTAGACTTGGCGCTGCGCAACGGCTGCCGCGGCCTGCAGGTGGGGCGGTGCCACCGCCAGGCTGACAAAGGCCTGATCGGGCTGGCACGACCGGGCACGTTGCACCGTTTCCACATCCGCCACGGTGTCGCCCAGATAGGCCACCAAGGGAGCTGCGTGGCCCAGCTCCGTGGTGGCCAGGCGGGCTGCAAGCGTGAGCAGGCCGGTGGGATCGGGCTTGTCCGGAGCCTCGCCCATGGCGATCAGAGGAGGCTGCGCCAATCCGAGCCGTTGATGCAGCACGAAGCGTGCGGAGGCCGGTTCGGCGCCGCTCACGAACCCCCAGGCGAAGCCGTGCTCGTTCAACTGCTCAAAAAAAGGCGGCTGTACCAGCAATGATTCTTCCCGGATGAAGCCCTGCCACGCTTCTGGTGGGCCGTCCGGGTCCCCTCCGAAATAGAGCTGGCTGAACACCTTCACCAGGGCGCCAAAACTGGGTAGCGGCTCATGCCCGTGGCGCCGCAGCAGCTCAAGCGAAGCCTCCCAGTCGTTGTTCCAGAGACCTTCGCTCTTGAGCGCATCCACCTCGGCCGGCTCGGGCCGCCAACCGCTGTAGTGGTGGACGGTTTCGGCCAGGGCGCGGCGGTAGCTGCCGCTCACGTCGCGAATGACCCCGTCGATGTCGAACAGCAGAACAGCGCGGGGCTTCAGGGCAGGGAGGCCGGGGCTGGTAGGTTACTCGTTTGATTGTCTTCCTTGAGCGCCGAACCTATGACGGCCAGCGAAAGCCCTGACGCGGCGGTTTCTGCGATGCCCGCCGTGTCCGCCATGCCTGAGATCCTTCCCGCCGCCGCGGATCCGAGTGGCGCCCGCGAAGGGCGTCCCGTGCTGCGTGGGGCCAGCGCCGCACTGGCCACGGCCACCCTCGACGAAGATGGCGTCCCTTCCGGCCACACGCCGAAAGCGGATGAAGGCCGCTTCCTGCTCAAGATCCTCTGGCTGCCCGACAACGTCGCTTTGGCCGTTGATCAGATCGTGGGCGGTGGTCCCAGCCCCCTCACCTCCTATTTCTTCTGGCCGCGGGAAGATGCCTGGGAAACCCTCAAAGGTGAACTGGAAGCCAAATCCTGGATCACCGACAATGAGCGGGTGGAGATCCTCAACAAGGCCACCGAGGTGATCAACTACTGGCAGGAGGAAGGCAAAGGCAAGTCGCTCGACGAAGCCAAGCTCAAGTTCCCCGACGTCACCTTCTGCGGAACCGCCTGATCGTCAGCGGCGGGCTGCATTGTCCTGTGGCCTACCGCCGCCGCCCAAAACCGTTCACGCCTCGTTTTTCTTGGCTTGTCTTCGCTGGGCATCCACAGCTATGTCTCAGCACCTGCTGAAGCGAATGGTCGACGGTTGTTGCTCTTCTGCTGATCGCTGACGGACTCTCACTAGAACGTCTTGCACGTTGAAGGCCCCGAGCAGGGGCCTTTTCTTTGCCGACCCCGCATTCGATTTTTATCCTCCCCCTCACACTCGACCATTTCGAATCCACCATCCAGTTGGATCGACGGTCAAGTTGCATCCACGATTAAGTCGCATCCAGTATGAGGTTGCATCCAATATTCAATTGTAGTCGCTATTGAGTTGCCGTCTTTTCTTGGTCGTGCTCGCTATCACGTTGGATCCACAGCCGGAGTGCATCCATGGTTGAGTTGCATCAACCAACTGTCAAGGTGCAATCATGGTCGAGTCCAGCCCGCAATCAAGTTGCATCCACGGTTGAGTTGAATTCTCCATCGCTTTGCATTCGTGGCTAAGTTCCATCCACAATCAGATTGCATTCATTGTCAAGTTCACCAGGCTTGATCGCCAAATGGGTTGAATCGATTGAGAGCAGAGCGATTCGCCACTCTGTCTTCTCGACGGTGATGACGATGGTCGTGAGAAGTTGAAGTGCCGGATTTCAGCGCAAATGAGCCGGCGCTACGCGTTGCAAGGCCTGCTGGCGTAGAACAAGGCCCAGCTGGCAGAGTTCCAACGCCTCCTAGCAGAGAACCAGGGCCGGCAGGCGAAATTCCAGGGCCTCCTGGCAGAGAACAAAGGCCTGCTGGCAGAGTTCAAGTGACAGCTGGCAATCATTGAGGGCCTCCAAAAAAAAATCTTGGACCGGGCTTGAGGAGCCGATCCAAGACTGTTGATGGCTTTGCAGCCATGAAGATTGGGCCACCCGGAAAGGGCGGCGGCGTTGATGGATCAGGCCTTGCGGGTGGCCTGAAGGCGGGCCCGAGCCCGAGCAAGGTTCTGGACGGCTTTCACCTTTTCGGTGCTGGGCGGCTGGCCTTCGAAGCTGGCTGCACGCAGCTGGGCTTCTTCCACCTGCTGCTCAGCGGCGGCGGCATCGATCTTGTCACCGAGCTCGGCGGTGTTCACGAGCACGGTGACTTCGTCGGCTTCGACTTCGGCAAAACCACCCATCAAGGCAATGGCGGTCCAGTCTTTGCCGCTGCGCAGGCGCATGACGCCCACATCAAGGGCGGTGAGCAAGGAGACGTGTCCGGGGAGGATCCCCAGCTGCCCAGTGGTGCTGGGCAGGATCACCTCATCCGCGCTGCCGTCGAAAACGCTCTGGTCAGGTGCCAGAACACGGAGATTGAGAGTCATGGCGAGAAGGTGACAGGGAGATCAGAGGCAGTCCGTCGCGAATCAGGACTTGGCGTCAGCGAGGATCTTGGCGGCCTTGGCCTTCACCTGATCAATGTTGCCCACGAGGTAGAAAGCAGCCTCGGGAAGATCATCCAGCTCACCCGCGAGGATCATGTTGAAGCCGCTGATGGTGTCTTCGAGCTTCACGTATTCGCCGGATTGGCCAGTGAAGATTTCAGCCACAAAGAAGGGCTGAGACAGGAACTTCTCGATCTTGCGGGCGCGGTCGACGGTGCGACGGTCGTCTTCGGAGAGTTCGTCGAGGCCGAGGATGGCGATGATGTCCTGCAGCTCTTTGTAGCGCTGCAGGGTGGATTGCACGGCACGGGCGGTGCGGTAGTGCTCGTCGCCCACAACGGCCGGCTGGAGCATGGTGCTGGTGGAGTCGAGCGGGTCGACGGCCGGGTAGATGCCCTTCGACGCCAGGCCGCGGCTCAGCACCGTGGTGGCATCGAGGTGGGCAAAGGTGGTGGCGGGAGCAGGGTCGGTGAGGTCGTCGGCCGGCACGTACACAGCCTGGATCGAGGTGATCGAACCTTCCAGCGTGGAGGTGATGCGCTCCTGCAGCTCACCGACGTCAGTGCCGAGGGTGGGCTGGTAGCCCACAGCGGAGGGCATGCGGCCGAGCAGGGCGCTCACTTCGGAACCGGCCTGCACGAAGCGGAAGATGTTGTCGATGAACAGCAGCACATCCTGCTTGTTCACATCACGGAAGTGCTCGGCCATGGTGAGTGCCGACAGACCCACGCGCATGCGGGCGCCGGGGGGCTCGTTCATCTGACCGAAGCAGAGCGCCACCTTGGACTTGGGAAGGTCTTCGGAGTTGATCACTCCGGATTCCTTGAATTCCTCGTAGAGGTCGTTGCCCTCACGGGTGCGCTCACCCACGCCACCGAACACGGAAACGCCGCCGTGCTCCTTGGCGATGTTGTTGATGAGCTCCTGGATCAGCACGGTTTTGCCCACGCCGGCGCCGCCGAACAGGCCCACCTTGCCGCCTTGGCGATAAGGAGCCAGGAGGTCGATCACCTTGATGCCGGTTTCAAACACCTTGGGCTTGGTTTCCAGCTCGATCAGCTTGGGCGCGTCCCTATGGATCGGTGAGGTGAGGGAGGAGGTGACCGGCCCGCGCTCGTCGACAGGCTCGCCGAGCACGTTGAAGATGCGACCGAGGGTGGCCTCACCCACGGGGACGCTGATCGGGGCGCCGGTGTCGAGGGCGGACATGCCACGCACAACGCCGTCGGTGCCGCTCATGGCCACCGCACGCACGCGGTGGTCGCCGAGAAGCTGCTGGACTTCGGCGGTGAGGGCGATGTCCTGACCAGAGGAATTGCGGCCTTCGACGCGGATGGCATTGAAGATGCGGGGCAGCTTGCCGGCCGGAAATTCAATGTCGAGAACGGGGCCGATCACCTGACGGACAACACCCTTGGAGCCGGTGTTGACGGGAGCAGCAGCAGCCATAGGAAAGGAAGGAGGATCGCGCAGCGGGACGCGCGCCCGCCTGAAGCCGCGCCACCTTACCACCGCGAATGGCCTGATCTTGAGAGCCAGAGGCCCCTGGCGCGCGCTGGGTTCGGTCAACCGCACACCCTGCCGATTGCGCAGAACCCTTCCACCGCCATAGGTTGGCACTCAGGCAGGGCGAGTGCTAATTCGCTCTCCCCTGTGGCGTCCACGACGCCGCACCACCGCATTCGAAACGATCCATGGCTGCTGTCTCCCTCAGCGTCTCCACTGTCAAACCCCTTGGAGATCGCATTTTCATCAAGGTGTCCGAATCGGAGGAAAAAACCGCGGGCGGCATCCTGCTTCCCGACACTGCAAAGGAGAAGCCCCAGGTGGGCGAAGTGGTCCAGGTGGGCCCCGGCAAGCGCAATGAGGACGGCTCCCGTCAGGCTCCTGAAGTGAGCGTGGGCGACAAGGTGCTCTACAGCAAGTACGCCGGTACCGACATCAAGCTCGGCACCGATGAGTTCGTGCTGCTCTCCGAAAAAGACATTCTCGCCATCGTCGACTGATCGCTGGCGGCGACTGAGGTTCTTGTGAACCTCAACTGCCCTCGCTGATCAAGTCCTGACCCCCGACGACTCGTCGCGCGGTCAACCCTTTACCAACTACTTCAAGGACCATCTCTTCCATGGCCAAGCGCATCATTTACAACGAGAACGCCCGCCGGGCCCTCGAAAAAGGCATCGACATCCTCGCTGAGGCTGTTGCCGTCACCCTCGGCCCCAAGGGCCGCAACGTGGTGCTGGAGAAGAAATTCGGTGCTCCCCAGATCATCAATGACGGCGTCACGATCGCCAAAGAGATCGAACTGGAAGACCACATCGAGAACACCGGTGTGGCCCTGATCCGTCAGGCCGCCTCCAAGACCAACGACGCCGCCGGCGACGGCACAACCACCGCCACCGTCCTGGCTCACGCCATGGTCAAGGCCGGTCTGCGCAACGTGGCTGCGGGCGCCAATGCCATCACCCTCAAGAAGGGCATCGACAAGGCTGCCGATTTCCTCGTCAAGAAGATCGAGGAGCACGCCAAGCCGATCGCCGACAGCAACGCCATCGCCCAGGTGGGCACCATCTCCGCCGGTAACGACGAAGAGGTGGGTCGCATGATCGCCGACGCCATGGACAAGGTCGGCAAGGAAGGCGTGATCTCCCTGGAAGAAGGGAAGTCGATGACCACCGAGCTGGAGGTCACCGAGGGCATGCGCTTCGACAAGGGCTACATCTCGCCCTACTTCGCCACCGACACCGAGCGGATGGAAGCGGTGCTCGACGAGCCTTACATCCTGCTCACCGACAAGAAGATCGGCCTGGTGCAGGACCTGGTGCCCGTGCTCGAGCAGATCGCCCGCACCGGCAAGCCCCTGCTGATCATCGCCGAGGACATCGAGAAGGAAGCCCTCGCCACCCTGGTGGTGAACCGTCTGCGTGGCGTCCTCAACGTGGCCGCCGTCAAGGCGCCTGGTTTCGGTGACCGCCGCAAGGCCATGCTCGAGGACATCGCTGTTCTCACCAACGGTCAGCTGATCACCGAAGACGCCGGCCTCAAGCTGGAGAACACCAAGCTGGAGATGCTGGGCACCGCCCGCCGCATCACCATCAACAAGGACACCACCACTATCGTCGCCGAAGGCAACGAGGTGGCCGTCAAGGCCCGTGTGGAGCAGATCCGCAAGCAGATCGACGAAACCGACTCCTCCTATGACAAGGAGAAGCTGCAGGAGCGTCTGGCCAAGCTGAGCGGCGGTGTGGCCGTGGTGAAGGTGGGTGCTGCCACCGAAACCGAGATGAAGGACAAGAAGCTGCGCCTGGAAGACGCCATCAACGCCACTAAAGCGGCTGTTGAGGAAGGCATCGTTCCTGGTGGCGGCACCACCCTGGCCCACCTGGCTCCTGCCCTTGAGGAGTGGGCGGCTGCCAACCTCACCGGCGAAGAGCTGATCGGCGCCACCATCGTGGCCTCCGCCCTCACCGCTCCGCTGATGCGGATCGCCCAGAACGCCGGCGTCAACGGCGCCGTCGTCGCTGAGCATGTCAAGGGCATGCCGTTCAACGAGGGCTACAACGCCGCCACCGGCGAGTACGTCGACATGCTGGCTGCCGGCATCGTTGACCCCGCCAAGGTGACCCGCTCCGGCCTGCAGAACGCCGCCTCGATCGCCGGCATGGTGCTTACCACCGAGTGCATCGTGGCCGATCTGCCCGAGAAGAAGGAAGCAGCTCCCGCCGGCGGCGGTGGCGGCATGGGCGGCGACTTCGACTACTGATCGTCACCACCTGGATCCGCAGGTTCACCTTGCGGATCCAGCCCCGATCAACTTCACGGCTTCAAGCCAGAAGCTTCAAGCCAACAGCTTCAGACCAGAAGCTTCAAGCCAGCAGCTTCAAGCCAGCAGCTTCAGACCGGCAGATCCGAAGCATCAGCTTCGAACCGGCCGGTTCGAGTGATCCGTTGCCAACCAGCACCAGATCAGCTCCTGCCAACCAGTGCATCACCGGAGCAGGCCAAAAGCCTGCTCTTTTTTTGTGCCTGTGCCCGCCGTGGCGGCGCCACGGGGCGTGCGCAGAGGTACCCCGCAAGCAGTGGTGCAGGAGTTGTGCGCAGTGGTCGAGGCACAGCGTCAAGTCAGCCGTGGTGCAGCGGCGCCGCAACGAGGCAAGGGCTCAGCGGCCCTGCCGCCGCTGCTGCCTACTTGCCGGGCACGAAGGCAAGCGCGACGCCGTTGTTGCAGTAACGCTTGCCGGTGGGCCTGGGTCCATCGTTGAACACATGGCCCTGATGCCCGCCGCAGCGGCGGCAGTGGTATTCCGTGCGGGGCACGATCAATTTGAAATCCAGCTGGGTGACCACCGCATTCGGCAGGGGCTGCCAGAAGCTGGGCCAGCCGGTGCCACTGTCGAATTTCGTGGTGGAGGCGAACAGCGGCAAACGGCAGCCGGCGCACACGTAGGTACCGGCTCGCTTTTCGTTGTTGAGCGGACTGGAGAACGGCCGTTCCGTGCCTTCACGGCGCAGCACGGCAAAGGCGGCTGGACTCAGGCGCTCCTTCCAGGCGGCCTCACTGAGCTGCCAGGCGGGATCGGCTGCCTTGCCCGCAGCCTCAGCTTTGCGGCCTCCCAGCAGGGGAGAAACCAGCAGGGCCAGCGAGGCCAGCAGACCACGGCGTTTGATGGGTGTCACGGCAGGCTCAGCGCAGCCAGCCGGCGCTCAGCACCACGGCGAGGCCGAGAAACAGGGCAAGCAGGGTCCAGGTGACGCGGTTGAGCGTGGCTTCGGCGCTGCGGGCGCTGCTGAACATCGACCCGCCGCTGCTGGCCAGGCCTCCCATGCCATCGCCCTTGGGGCTGTGCAGCAACACGCTGGCGATCAGGAGCACGCCGAGGGCGGCCCAGATCCAGGAAAGAACCGTGGTGATCATCTTCAGACCCTACCCAAACACCAGGCCCGAGCGCCAGACCGATCGGCCCTTCAGGGTGCGGGCAGGCTGACGACTCTGACGGCCCGCCGGGCTCAGACCTGCAACGCCCGTGGCCGCAAGGGCTCAGGAGTGGGCAGCAGGGGCGATGGCTCGATCAGGGAGGTGCCGGTCATGTTGGCGGGCACAGGCAGCTCAAGGATCTCCAGCAGGGTGGGGGCGATGTCCGCCAGGCCGCCCCCTTCCCTCAGTCGCACATCCGTGCCGTGGCCAGCGAGCTTGCGCCGTTCCCCTTCCACCAGGATCACTGGGACCGGGTTGGTGGTGTGGGCCGTCCAGGGCCGTCCGTCCTCCCCTTTCATCACTTCGGCGTTGCCGTGATCGGCGGTGATCAGCAGTGTGCCCCCCTGCCGATTGGTGGCTTCCATGAGCCGGCCCACGCAGTGATCCACGGTGGCGATCGCGGCGGCTGTGGCCTCCATCTGCCCCGTGTGGCCCACCATGTCGGGATTGGCGTAGTTGATCACCACCAGGGAGTAGATGCCCTTGTTGATCGAGGCGATGCAGCTGTCGGTGAGGGCGGCGGCGGACATCTCCGGAGCCTGGTCGTAGGTGGCCACCCGCGGGGAGGGCACCAGGTGGCGGTCTTCGCCGTTGAAGGGCTGCTCGATGCCGCCGTTGAGGAAATAGGTGACGTGGGGATACTTCTCCGTCTCGGCGGTGCGCAACTGGCGCAGCCCGTGTTCGGAGACCACCTGGCCGAGCAGACCATCGAGTGACTCGGGGGGGAAGGCCACCGCCACGTCGAGGGCTTGCTCGTACTGGGTGAAGGTGACCAGGTGCAGAGGCTCGATGCGCTCGCGGGAAAAACCGCTGAAGTCTTCGAGTACCAGGGCGCGCACCAACTGACGCACCCGGTCGGGGCGGAAGTTGAAACAGATCAGGCCATCGCCGGGGCTCAGGTGGCCGGAGCTGAGGCGGTAGGGCTCAAGGAACTCATCGTTGGTGCCGTTCTCGTAGGCCGCCAGGACCACCTGCTGGGCCGTGAGCGGGCCGTCGACCGGTCTGGCCTCGGTGAGCAAACGGTAGGCCTTTTCGGTGCGGTCCCAGCGGTTGTCGCGGTCCATGCTCCAGTAGCGGCCGCAGATCGTGCTGATCCGCCCCACGCCGGCGGCGGTGATCTGGGCGTCGATGCGGTCGAGGAAGGCGATCGCGCTCTGAGGCGGGGTGTCGCGCCCGTCGGTGATCACATGGATGCAGACGTCGCTGAGGCCGCGGCCTGCAGCCCACTGCAGCAGCCCGCCCAGGTGATCGATGTGACTGTGCACGCCGCCGTCGGAGCAGAGGCCGATCAGGTGGAGTGAGCCGCCACTCACCAGCAGGGTGTCGGTTAGGGCATTGAGGGCGGGATTGGCGGCAAGACTGCCGTCCTTCACCGCTTTGCCGATCCGCACCAGCTCCTGCCGGATGATCCGCCCGGAGCCGATGGTGAGGTGGCCCACTTCCGAGTTGCCCATCTGGCCGTCGGGCAGGCCCACGTCGCCGCCGCTCGCCTGGATCAGCGTGTGGGGGTACGCCTCCCACAGCGCGTCCATCACCGGGGTGCTGGCCGCCCGGATCGCATTGTTATCGCTGGCTTCGCGGTAGCCCCAGCCATCGAGGATGGCCAGTACCACCGGTGCCACATAGCGGTGATCCACGGAGCCCGAGGGGGGAGGGGGGAGGGAGCCGCTCGGGCGAGAGCTGGAGCTCGTGGAAGGAATGTCGGTCACCGATTCTTCCGCAAAGCCCTGATACAGGCTGAATGCCCTCAAAATTACAGTGTGATCTCATCGTCACAGAAAGCAGGCCGGTAAGCGTCAGCTAATGGGCATAAGCGCACTTGATTAGGTAGCAAGCTCCGTCCGCAGGCCTTTCCCGCCTAAGCTGGTACACATGTACTAGCAGTGCCCGCCATGGCCATGAATCGAATCCAGTTTCAGGCAGGCCTGTCGCTGCCCGAGTTCATCCAGCTCTACGGCACCGAGG
>CALRJS020000024.1:0-50576 GCA_943367595.1 Sphingobacterium thalpophilum | reverse complement strand
ACCTTGGCCCTGAACCTGTTGCGCTGCAACGGCTTTCGCTCAGTCCGTGCTGGTCTGATGGCCGTGGCGCATGACATCAGCCGAATGCTCGGCTGGGTCGGAATCAGCGCTGCAGAGACGGAATAAGACAACTTTCAGTCAGCCCTGGGTGGTGTGGTCGGTGGTGATCGGTGGCCTGGCCCAGCGCCTGCCGCAGGCGGCGCTGGCGGGCGACAGCTGGCTGACGCGGCAGCGCCCCTGGCCGGAGAGCAGGAAAACGTATGAGCGGTGGCTCGGCATCAAGCGCTGGAAACCGCTGATGCCGGATGCCGGTGATGCCCTGCCGGGAGGTGTGCGCAAGAGCAGCCTGGTGGGCCGCGATGCCGGCACCCTGCAACACCTTGTGGAGGAAACGCGCCGGGCTGAACTGGTTCACCTCGCCATCTGGCCGTTCTGGATGGTGACGGCGCTGTGGCTGCCACCGGTGGGCGTGGTGATCAACCTGAGCTTCGCCACGCTGTTCAATCTGCCCTGTCTATGGCTGCAGCGTTACAACCGGCTGCGGCTGTTGCCGCTGCTGCTGGCGATGCGGCAGGCGTCGTCGTAGTAGTTGTCTTCGAGGGTCGCTGCCCCTACTCCACAACAAACGCCGGCGTCACCTGATCGACACAGCGGCTGTCAGGAGTGGTGGTGGGACGTGCCAGAAAATCTGCGGCGATCTGGGTGACGCAGGCTGCGGCGGGCGTGCTGCCCGGTGCGAACAGCGCCCCATGGCCCACACCCGGGAGGGTGACCACAGTGGCGGTGGTGAGATTCTTCGCCACAGCTTCCCCGTAGGGAGCAGGCGTGACGGGATCGTAGCTGCCGTTGAGCACCAGGGTGGGGATCTGCCGGTTTCTGTAGACGAAGGGCGGCTTCTGCTCCACCTGCAGCACCTCACAGGCCCGGTTCACAGCTTCGGCGTCGCGCAGGCCGAGGGGAACCAGCTGCGGATAGGCGGGCGGCAGCACCTGGGCTGGAGCCACCCGAATCGATCGTGCCCGCGCGCAGAGAACGGTGTGATACATCTCCTTCGCGCCAGGAGGCTCCAGATCGGAGAGCGCCTCAGCAACCCAGGCGAAGTTGCCCTGGCTGGCCGCCTTGATGAATCTGGGCAGGGAACTGCCGCGGGTGGACTCACCGGAATAGGGCCGCGCCAGATAGGGCACCATGGCCATCACGAAGGCATTGCCATCGAGCTTTGTGATGAATGGCTGCTTGCTGGAGGGGATGGTCAGCGTGAGGGGCAGAGGCTTGCGGTTGAGCTCATCAACGATGGCGAGAAACGTCTGCTCGAGCTTGGGATAGGCGGCGTTGCACTTTGGATCCTGGGCGCAGGCCTGAAACACATTGCGCAGGGCGTAGCTGAACGTGTGGCTGGAGGCCAGATTGAAATCAACATCCGGCCGCACCACGCCATCAAGGATCACGCTGCGGAGCTTGGCCTTGTGCTGATCCGCCTGGGCGATCACATACTGCCCCAGCAGGGTGCCGTAGGAAACGCCGTAGTAGTTGAACTGCGGGTAGCGCAGCGTCTTCACCACCGCATAGATATCAGCGGCATTTTCGCGGGTGTTGAAGGCACTGGGGTTGATCCCCTGGGCCTTGAGGCGCTGATTGCATGCCTGGATCCAGCTGGCGTCGGTATAGAGGATCTCCCCCTTCGCCACAGCAATGTTGTGCCCGTGGTGCTCAGGGCAGAAGAGGAACGGTTTGGCGAAGCGCGTACCGCGCTCCTCCACGAAGATCAGATCACGGCCCTTCAACAACGCCGGGAGTTCCGGAAACTTCGGCAGGCCACCATTGACGATATCGCCGATGGTGGAATCCCCCGGGCCGCCCTGCTCCACCACCAGGGGATCAGCAGCAGGGGCACGGCCACTGCTGCGGGTGCGGACCACACCGAGCTGGATCGTGCGGCCCTGGGGTTGCGCGTGCAGTTCAGGGACGGTGACGTAGCCACAATCCGACTGGGCGGCAATCGCAGCAGGCACGTCAAAGGTTGTGCAGTCGACACGGGTCCATGCCGGGCCAAACTTGGCAGGACCGGAAGCTGCATGACTCTCCGCAACGCCTCCAGTGGCGACGCAAGCAACGGCGAAGAGAGTGAATGGGCGGGAACGAGCCAGCACCGACCGAGTTAGAAGGTTGGTCTGTGCTCGTGATTCAGATGGGTGGTTCTTCATCAGACGCTAAAGATCAGCTGGATGCGAACAGGAACTCAGAATATTGGCTGATGGCAGGCCTGCCTACACGGCGATGCACTCAATTGTATGGGAGGAAGCATGCAAAACAACTCAGCAAGCCAGCAGCGCAGCACACCGATGAGATTGGCCGACAAAAGCTCTCGGGGATGGTCCACAGCAACCCGAGCCCAAGCATGAAGCCACCTCCGTGACCGGCAGCCTGGGGAGAGTGTGATGGCCAGCGGCTGAATGAGGGCTGCCGCTATGATGAACAACGAGTTGGCCCTATCGAAGGGTGGATGGGCATGTGGATGCGTTGTTCGGCCAGCTCATGGCAATGGGCCCTGACCGCACATCCCCGCAACGGCGCAATCCTTCAATACCAACCAAGCGCCTTCAAGCTATCGCCCACAAGACAAACGCCAAGCAGAAAGAGCAACCAGGCCATCGCCTCGTTTGCATTCCGGGAGAGAAGCCCCTCCAACCTGGTCAGGACCGGCGAAACAGAATCGTGCAGTGAGAGCCGTGCCGACAATAGCAACACTGACGGTGTGATCATGACCAGACAATAACCGAAAAGAACCACACTGCGTCCCATCAGTGACAACTCCGAGGCGGTCAACAGACCGATCGCAGCCAGATACGGGATCATCGAAGCGGCCTCGATGACGGCCACCGTTAGCGCCAATCCGAACACCGCGCCGGCGGGAGCCGACGCATCCGTAGCCTGCCTCCGCATCCGCATCAGGAGGCTCGGCCCAGTGCGGGCCAGTTTGTGTGCACGGCGAGCGACGCGACGCTCCTTGCCCGCTTTCGTCCAAGGCTGCATGCGTAAAGCGAGCGCTGTGAGTCCGATGCCGACGACCAGCTGAGCGATCCGTAGCGGTTGCAAACGTCCCGCTTGCTGCAACGTGTCGAGCAGCATCGAAGCTCCGAGCAACAACGCGATCCCCAACAACAGATAGAAAACGGCTACCGTGCCAAGGAACAACATGATCTTCCCGGGGCGCAGACGACCGGGAGCCAACATCAGCCACACGGGGATGAGCAACGTACCGAAGCTCGTGCTATCGATCAGTGCCAGCAAAACAAGCGGGGCAAGCAGTTCGATGGTCATCAATCGTAGATCTTGAACGTACCTATCAACATCTGAGCCATCTTGCCATCATGCTTGTCGAGAGACACAATCACTGGTTATTTCAGCGTAGAAGTTCATCATCCGAGAACGAAAGAGCTCACATTCGCATGCTGCGAGTGACGTGACGCTCCAGATCAACCAAGGAGAAGACCGTTGGCAGAGTCATGAAGTACGCCTACTCCCGTCCACTGGATCCAGATGACAGACCTCACTGTGCACTCAAGGCAGGTTGATGCATAGATAGTCAGCAATACAAGTCGAAATTAGATTTGCATGCTTCTCTTGGCCAACCAGGATATCAAAATAATAGATGGTGCGAGAGGAGCGCTTGATGTTTTGACGCCAGACGTAGCCGAGCAATTGAACAACGTCTTCCGACCTGCTCGTTTCTATCAGCACTTCGCCGAAGTTATCGAAGACCACGAAAGTCGTGTAGCCCTTTGACGGGAGCTCAGCAATGAGGCGCTCGTAGGCAGCTTTCTGGAAGTCATGATCTAGCTGACATTCAAAGAACAGTAGCGGACGATGAGTGCTGATTAATTCGAAAGCCGAATCAATGACATCGTAATCAAATCCGTCGACATCGGACTTAATCAATGCGATTGACTGCGTCTTACTGATTGCGATTAGGCTATCCAAGGCTTCTGGCTTAATGCCATTATCACCATCAGGTGCAGGTATCGCCTTTTTTGTCCCTCCCAATCCAGACAGGACGGTGGCTCCCACTGAAGCCCCAACAAGTGATTGAATTAATGTGATTGATGCGCTGCTGTAGTGGCTTGCAATCCGATCTGCATTTCGCTGGAGAATTGAGAAAAATGTTTCATCAGGCTCAATACACACAAAGCCCAAGCAATCATTCGACCTATACATTGCAGCCAATGTGTCGCCGACATTGGCACCAACGTCTACCACCAGCGAGTTATCGGGCAAATACTTTGCCAAATGAGGCAAGAACCTGTCGTAAAGCGGGTGATTCTGTTGATACACACCCAGCAGGTGATCCGACGGCATCAGAATTGATGTCCCAGAAACGTCATACTCAGTAAGGGCTCTGCGGGTTGAGCCTGACCCCATGGTCAACCCCGTCACTCTTTGCCAGAGTCTAATGAAGACTGACTTCCGTATCAAATCGAAGGGCTTCATTGGGCCTGACAGTTCTGGGTATAACTACGAACACACGATAGCATCCATGCGCGAATCAAAATGTTTTCGCAAGCGAAGGCATGAAGCCGAACGTTTAAGCTAACCAGGCGGTGAGCGCCAGGAAAGATGACATCCCTGCTGGTGTTCAGGCAGCCATCGACAACGTAGCTGGCTCAAGTTCGATTTCGGCTGGCGGCGGATTGATCCAGACCAGCTCCGGCTGACGCCAGCACCGAGACGATTGTGACCACCGCCTTGGAATGCACTGGTGAGCCTGTTCGTAGACGACAGCGCGATGATGGCAGATCTCCACGGCTTGGCCACTGCGTCGCTGCAGAGGAGTCACGAACCTGATCCCGTTGTGGCGGTGCTGATGGTTTTACCAGTACACTAACGCCCCCACCCACTGGCAGGTTTCTCGAAGAGTTGCATGCGGCTGGGCACTGCCGTTGTCAGCGTGGAGGATCAGCGGTAGCTTGCGAACTTTACTGATTCGCTCTCTGAGGCAAGCCCTGCTCACCATATCCGCTGCGATGGCTGGATCTTCGTGTTCGGCGACCTCCCAGGCCACAACCTTGTGGCTCCAGACGTCGATCAGCAGGAAGAGGAACAGCCACACGCCGAGCACGGTGGTGGGGAGATAGGTGATGTCCCAACTCCACACCTGACTCGGCCCCGCGGCCCGCAGGCGTGGAAGCGGTCTGGGCTCCTGTGGTGGGCGGGCCCAACCACGCCAATGGGCTTGTCCGTGGGCGTGCAACACCCGGGAGAAGCTGCGCTCCAAGCCGTAGCCGCTGGTTTCTCCGTAGGAGTTATACAGGCCCCGGTCCGCCAGGATCGGTGCGATCTGCCCGTGGGCAGCGCGGCGAATTCGGGTTCGTTGCAGGTCAGCAGGATCCGCTGACGTTCCTCTTCGCGGAGACGGTGAGCGACCTGGAGGTGGCTGCCATTGCCCCGGTCCCCACCATCACAGGCACCAGCGAACTGCCGGCGCCAGCTCTTGGGCACGGGCGCCATCAGAAAGTCCTTCATCAAGGATCAGTAGGGCCTTCAGTCGGTCGCCCGGGGTAGGTCAGTCGTCCCCGGACTGTCTCCAGAAGCCCTGAATCATGATTGAGGCCTACTGCATTTGTTTGAGAAGGCTTCGCCTATGCAGGAGCCTTGCGGCTAAACGGCCTCGCTGTAACGACGCATTGCCCGGCTGCATCAAGCCCCCTGGTGGTCGGAATGGCTGGAGTAGAGAGGCGTCAACATTCCGGGCAGAGAGGGGCAGCCGCACACGCCACGGCAAGCAGCGTGAAGAGGCCGACACGAGCCAACGCCCATTGCGCCAGGTGAACGATGCGTGCCGAAAGGCGCGAAGAACGAATCCGGATCAGGGCCAACCATCTGCTGAATTCAAGCCTGAGGTGAACGAGCTGGCTCACCTCAGGCTGCTTTTGCCATGAACGTCAGCTCGGAACGGCGCCAAACGAAACCCCTCCGTGGGCGTTGATGGACCTCTGGCGTTCAAAGGCCCAGAGCCATTCGGCGATCCTGCATCGCCGCCAGCAGAAAGGCCCTGATCTCTGGCGATGCGGCCATACCTGCATCCATCACCTTGATATGCCGCAGTGCTTTGCCGGTGCCTTCGAGCAGAGAACAGGTGGGCCTCACATTGGCTCCGTGGTAGAAGCCGAGAGTGGCGTAGGTTTTCTGGGGCATGATGTAGGCGTACGCCTCGGACATCTTTTTCTCGCCATAGCCATAAGCCGCCGACGGCTCACCGGGCCTTGGCACCTCAATGCACTCAGGATGCAGCTCATCGATCAACGCTCGCAGCAACCAACAGATCGTGCAGACATCAGCCGCTGAACCCTTAAGCACGTCCTCGAATGTGCCAAGCCGTGTGATGGTGTGCATGATTGAAAGGCCTCCTCATTGGCCCTGGCGAGCCATCACCCGGCCGCAAGGGATTGGTGGACACAGGAAGTTGGAGCCACAAGCTTAAGCGCTGAGCCCAAATCCGATCGCTGGGCAGGCTGCAACACAGGAAAGGTTGTGCGTCAGTAGTTGGTGCTCACTCTCACCATCACGGTGTGCTGCTCAGGATCAAGCACGGCGAGCATGAAGTCGTTCACGTCCGTGTTGAGCGTGTCTCGCACGGTCTTGGGCGCGTGCAGGATGTCGGTGCCTGCGGTTCTGATCTGGTACCAACCGATGGGCGGATGGGGAGGGATCAACTGACGGAACTGCGCCAGCAGCTGCTGATCGGTGCGGTTGCTCACGCCCTCCGCCGCTCGGGCCCTGCGAATCCCGGCGAGGTGCGCCAAGGTCGTCTCAGGAATCGGCAGAGGCTGCCACTCGCTGGTGGACTTCAGCCGACGCGTCAACGCGTCGAAGTCGTTCTCGCTGAGCCCGAACACCATCGTGATCCTTAGCCCTTCGCGCCCAAACCAGCCAGCCTCCGCTGGCGAAACCTGAGCCACCAACACCCTGGCCTCCGCTGGAATACCGTACTGGCGCCGAATCACTTGCTCGTCTGTCTCACGCGCCATGCAGCCCGCAAGGGCGGCAGAGCAGAGCAGCACGGGGAGCAGGAGTGGCCTCATGGGGTCAGATTCTGCTGTGGGGGAGGCTCTTGGACCGTGGGAGGCAGTAGAGCAAAATGTCCGCCTCAAGCACCTACCAAGGCGTTAGGGCGAGGCTGCGTGTGCATTTTCGGCGGAGCACGCTCCAGATCAACACGACTAGCTTGATCTTGAAAGAGCAAAAGAAGACGGGAAACAGAATGAATGCATCCCTAACGATCGGCCGCAGTTGCCCTCAACCGAACGCTTGCCATCACCAAGCCGGAATAAGGAATTGGGAGCATGCGGCAGGCAGACGTGCCCCCATGGCATGATTTTGATAAAGCTATGCCACCTCCAAGTCAATGACCACGATTGCAGGATCGCAGGATCGAAGGAGAACCAAGCTCCGCGCTCTTTCCACTGCGCATAAGTACATCGAAGACTCCTATTCCTGAATAGCAAGCTTGCTGAAAGGACTTCCATAAAGCCTGAGCAATCCAGAACAACAAGGCCGACGATGATGCCAGAAGAAGCAGATCGGGCAAGCCTTCATTCAGTGCCGCTCCAATTGCAGCAAGGCTTGCGGTTACACTCCGCCCTTTGATCAGTAGTGCGCGCTCATCAGAACTCTCAACTACTTTCTGGAGGTTGAATACTCCTCACGCAGAAAGTCACCATTTAGCTCATTTGGCATTGCCGTTAGGTTGCAGTGCAAACGATAGGAAAGGGTCCTGTCTACCGCTCTAGATTGGAAGTGGGCAGAAATCTCCGCATAGAACCAAGCCTGGGCCCCGTTTCTGGATCTGAATGCTGGCCATTGCTGCGTTAGGGTTACTCAAGAAATTCACCATAACCAACGGGACAAGTGAGCTGTAGAATTTCAATCCAATGTTCCCGCAATCCATCCATAGAAACCAGAATCGCTCGCAAAAAGCCATTCCATTTCAGAGGCAGGAATGCCAGTGATTGGCAGTCTTATCGATCTGGCACAAAAGCCAAAAGATTATCCTCAGCCTTCTCGGTAACGACTACGTACGGCCTGGCTGTTCTGATGCTCCGAAGTCTGCTTGTTGCCGGATACTCAATACTCAGCTGAAGGTCCTTGGCAAGCTAGCAAGCTCATCGGAAGGTTCGCCAGTGCTGCCTTTAGAGCTTAAGACTTGTGGCGACTTCTTGGAGATCTGAGAGGAGCTTATCTCATCGGTCTCCCAACTGCTTACGAAGACAGAAGTCATGAAGACTTGGCGGAAGCCACCCCTTGACGCCTTGAAGTCGTTCGAGTGCAGTGACAGAAATCACTTCTGATGCTATGGACCCGGGAGTAACCTCGGCATGCATAGGTATTGTTCGGCGTTGTTTTCCTAGGAGGTTGGTGATAAATTCAATGATCCGAAACTCACCCTTGCTGATCTTGTGTTGGGAATTAGGGCGAAAAGACATCTGTATGCGGCTTGCGTCGAAGTGCAGGCCTGAATCATTCTGATCAAGCTTTTCAAACATCCATTGAAGCGCGCAATCCGATAGCGGGGCCACGGAGGCCTCGCCGCCCCCAACACCTCCGTGTCCTCCTGGAAACCAGGCTTGCTGATGGCAACCACAGCTTGCTGTGTTCAACTGGTCGATAGGGATAAGGCTGAAGGTGCTCCTTTCTTCTTCAATCGAAACAGCATGGAAAGCAGCATCGATGATTGGACTAAGCCTGTGGTCGTGAAACTCATAATGCTTATTGACATTCTTACTGAGTTGCCTGAGCAATGGAGCGTCAGGTATCCCCAAAGCCTTGACTGTGTCCCATAATCCCATGAACCTGATCCGAGGCCTGCCATCAGGAAAGTCTTTAATGGCGTACATTTCGCGAAATGCTGTAGCTTCTGACCCCGATGGAGCACACCCTTCGTTGCTGTTGGGCTGTCGGTAGATGTAATAAGCTCGAGGTATCATCCGCACCTTTTCGCTTCGGAGTAAACCGCAATTATAGATTAAACCAGCCAGGCTGCGCACCGTGTAGGCGCCACGGCTGAACCCAAACAAGTAGATGTGATCGCCTGGACTGTAGTTCAAACACAGGAAACGGTAGCACTTCAATATGCGATGATCGATTCCCATGCCGAGAGCTCCGCCAGCTATCTTGATCCACTTATCAATCGGTCCTGGCTCGATGCTGACCTGCCTAGTACCGACCCCTTCGTCGTAATAGGCAATCTGATCAATCCCTTCCAGTGTCTGAGGAGTAATCGCCTCCAGCAATCTCACCACATTGGTTGGAAAGGGCTGGTCGAGATCCTGCCATGTTCCATCGCTGAGAACGATCAGATTTTTGTTAGCCATCGTTAAGAACGATCAGATTTTTGTTGGCCATTGGCTGCGACCCTTTGCGTGGTGAAAAACCGAGGCCCGATCGCCCTGATTCAAGATTGGAAAGGGTTGAATGACGGGCTATCACCCCCAAGGCGTGAGATCTCCTGAATCAACGCTGAAGCCTCCTGAAGAACTTGTCAAGTCACCTGTTCAGCGGCCGTTTCTCGGACGTGCTGTAGTGCAGATCCCGATCAACCGACGCTGCAGGCAAGGCCTAGGCGGGGGGCAACGAGTCAGCAGGAAACAGTCACCTCGTCAATACAGTTGGTGCCATCCAGGCCTCGGCACTGTGCACTGGGCCCGCTTTGCTCTGCATCGTTCAGGTGATCGTTCGGCCGTGGCTGATCTCATGATCCCCTGCCACAACAGGGATCATGCGGCTTCCATCAGACTGGCTGCAGATCTGTCGGTGCAGGATGTTCTGCTTGGTTGGCCTTCACCGTCGGGAGGGAATCAACACCCTGCTCCTGGAGCCGCCGCAGCCACACCCATGCGTGGTCTTCGTCGGTGGCGTCGTAGGCCTGGCTGATGGCTACGCCCAAGGCGTAGGAGTAAAGCAGTACCTGGTCAATGAAGGCAGCACCGTCACCATTGGTGGGCTCCTGGAAGCCCAGAGCGTCTTGCCCTCACACACCAGCTGATCGAGATCCGCGCTTTCAGCGGGGATCTGGGCGATCATCCAGTGAGGGCCGGCAGCACGCAGCGCCGCCACGTCCGCTTCCGGGAAGAACTAGCCGAACGAGGAATCAGATGGCGCTCGCCGTCGTTCAACTCCAAGTGCATCCGTGAGCAGGGTGTGGTGGCGGCTAACCAGGTGTTCCAGATCACGCAGGCATTGGGAATGGCTGAGGATTCTCTGAACGGCCACCATCACCAGCAATTGCCACGCCGGAATTCAAACCGCTGCCGCATCCGGTCATCCAGAACCGCATGGAGGCTGTTGATGAGACCGCGATGGGTTGCGATGGCAGAGCTACCGGGCACAGGGAGGAAGGCATTAGGCCCACCTCCACCGATGCTCGCAGCCCCGGAAAGAATGCCTAGAACGGACTTTGAGTTGAGTATTGGGTGGGGGTGAAGTGCCTCTTATCAATTTGTACTCAAAACCAGCAACCAGCCTAAAGTATCGAAAGTGCTGTAGGAGCTCCATTGCCATGGCAAGTGGGAAGTGCCCGTTCAGTGGTGTGGGGAAGATCCTGATAGGTACGCAGTCGCCCGGCCTGGAGACGAGTGATCCACTGGAGGCAATCAACGCAGGCAATCATTCCCAGGCCATCGTGCTTCTGAATGCAAAGAGAGCCGAAGGAGCTGCTTCGCAAACCGACATCGAACTGCTCGCCCTTGCCCAGTTCGAAAGTGGCGATCCACAGGGAGCAGCCAAACTCTTCCGCGAATTAGGAGAACGATTCCCTGAGGCTGGCCGCGCAGGCTGGTGGAAGGATCGAGCCATGGCCACGGAACAGGCGAGCAAGAACGGTGAATCGGTAGAACGTGCAAGTCCTATCACCGACACCTACCGCTCGGGCAATGCGGAGCGCGTGCTGCGCGAATTCCGCGAGGGTCCTTACGCTGACATCATGGATCTCAAGGATCAGCCCTTAGATGTCTATATCCCGAAGCCTTCGATCTGGCGCAGAGGCATCAACTTGATTCTGGGTGTAGCCTATGACTTGGTGCAAACCTTGGCGCGAGGAATCTCTAAACTCGCCGACGCCCTTTTGTCGCGCTTCGAGCCTTATCGACAAGCGATGCGTCACGGAATCTGGACTTACCTTCCCTCCACAGTTGGATTGCTTCGTCTCGCGAGCGACCGAGACGACCTCCTTGCGGGCAGAAATATCCCGGATTCAATGAAGGTCCAACCCGGGGTCAGTTCAAGCTACACCGCGAAAGTGCCTGGACCAGCTGGATTTTTCGCAGATCCCGATCGCCCAGCAGCGGGGGCTGTGGGCCAACCGATTCCGATCCACGGTGGGCTGGGTGACAAGCCCAATGGGTACGAGCATCTGTTGCCATCCTCGGCCGAAATCGC
The DNA here is from genome assembly GCA_943367595.1 of Sphingobacterium thalpophilum. Taxonomy (GTDB): domain Bacteria; phylum Cyanobacteriota; class Cyanobacteriia; order PCC-6307; family Cyanobiaceae; genus MW101C3. The sequence continues at coordinate 39,146 of CALRJS020000024.1, read as the reverse complement.
TCAGTCGGAACTGTACGCAGCTGGCACGCGAAAGAGCGCAGACCATCTCAACGTGTTCGCGATCGACCACCTGTTCGACCTGCCCCACGACGTGCTCATGCCTGCCTTCGATGAGGCGAAGAAGAAAGCAATTCCGGTGGCGCCAGGCAGCCCCGAAGCGCAGCTCGGCATTGAGTGGGTTTGGATCCGCGCCAATGAAGTGGATCCCCATAGCGGCGCGGTCTTGTCCTCCACGACGAATGCATGGGACGGAAGCCCCGATCGCGGCAGCACCCCTGAGTCCGTGAAGCGAATGCGCACTGATCCTGCCACCGGGGAAATGCTCCCGGGCGGAAAGATCTACCTTGAAGATGGCAAGTGGCTGCCGACTGTGCAGGACAAGAGCGGTGCCAAGTTGATCCAGACTGGCATAGACCAGAACATGACTCTTGGAGTCACACTCATCCGAACGGTATACGTACGCTTCCACAACCTTGTCTGCGATATCTTAGCCAAGCGCCATCAAAACTTCACAAATAATCAACTGTATTGGATGGCGGCAAACATCGTCATTCAGACGCGGGCCAAGGTGCACACTGCCTTCTGGACCCCGATGCTCTTCGGCCATGAGACGGCAACCAGGGGCTTACACAGCAATCAGTTTGGTCTCTTGCAGGGCCGCAAACCGCTTCGCCAGAGGCTTGTGCACGATCCCCTGCGCAAGGGCGCCCACCCAGTGCTCCACGGCCTCGCCGGCAATCCGAAGATTGCAGAGATGTTCTCGGATCCCGAACTCAAAGGGCTCGACTTCTCAGAAACGTATCGTCCGGTGGGCCACGCGGCTCAGCCCGACGGGTTTGACATGGCGCTATGCACGATTCGCAAGCAAGGCCAGCCAGAGACAGGCGGAGAGTTCATACCCCTCGTCAATACATTCGGTTCAGCAGGGAACGAGCTCCTTCAGCGAGAAGGCATCGGACGTATCGCCCATATGCTCATGAACACCTCGATGATGGCGTTTACTCTTAACAACTACCCACCCCAGTTTGCCCATCTCGCAACTGCCGGTGGAACCACACGCATCGGTGAAACCGATGTACAGCGTGGCTTTGATCGTGGCACGGGAAAGTACAACAGCTTTCTCGAGCGCTTGAATATTCCAGGCCTCAAGAGTTATCGGGAACTCTTCAAAGATCCAGACTCCCCTGAGGCACAGAAAGTCATCCAACGGTGGGAAAGCCTCTTCGGCCCCTACAACGAAGCGAGTGGTGAACTCTTCCTGACGACTGGAATGGGGCAGCTCGCCGACGAGTACCGGCCCGATGGCTATGCAGTGCCAAACCCAACGTTTATGAACTTTGTGATGGAGGCCTCAACCCGGTTCATGCACAACGAGTGGCTCACCAAGCACGCGGGGCCAGAGAGCATCACACCAACAGGAACCAACATCGTTAACGCGGTCACCTTTGAGCATCTTCTTGCCCACTTCGGCGGCAAAGAGTTTGGGGAGTATCTCCAAGGTCGAGCGCGACCCAATGTATTCAGCAACATGAAGACAAACATTCCTCACCCCATCGAGTCTCATGTCGAGTACGGTGAGGAAAACCTCTTTGATTTTGGGGCTGGTGCGCCGTATCTTCAGGCCCATTGGCCTGGGAAGGACCTTGAGACGTACGAGATCTATCGTGTCAGCTACGGTTCAAAATCATATCTGGTTGATCTCACCGATCGCCTGATCTATGTCGACCACGATGGTGATGGCCGTATTCGAATGTCCGACGCTGTGTTCCTTATGCCCGAAGTGGCTCCATCGGATGACGAGCTTTTCGCGAAGGCAGAGGAATGTGCCCTCGGTTCACAACACCCTGGCAAGCTTTCCACCCACGAGATCAAGCTGCTCAAGCAACACGGATACGACGAGAAGAAGATTGGCGTAGCTGCAACACAGTGAATGATCGCAGTGACAACATGAAAAGAAGCTGATGATCTGGATGCCCCCTCCAGATGATCAACTGAGACCTCTCATCATTGCGTGCGTTTTCTCATCCCAGGAAAGCCACACAACTTCGCCAGGATCCGCTCTGGAGCCAACGGATATGGAAACGCATCTTCACACGCCATGCATAGAACCATGAAGCTGCATTGACTATCACTGCTGGCGTGATTAGAAGGTGGAGGCGTTGCTCTGCTCGCAGTCCAAATATATCCACTATATCCACATGATGGTGCTCTGTGTCCACCGCCCTTCGTCCGAAATCTGAGCAAGCAAAGCCGTTTCCTGTAGCGAGCCTTTCAGATCTGCTCCCGTTGGCGAGCGCCATCTTGAGCGTTGTGAGAGGGCGTCTGGCGTATGGGCCAAGCGCCATCCTCACGGCTTGGTTTCAGCAGCTTGCACAGCGCTACGCAGGGAGCGGAGCCGTGCTGCTTCCTCTGCCGGGAAAGAGGATTCTGCTGGTTGTCGACCGGGATCTCTCCGGTCACATCCTGAGCGAAGCGCCAAGCAGTTCCGCCTATCTCCCTGGTCGCCTCAAGAGTCAGGCGATGGAGCTGCTGGCCCCCCATGCACTCACCATCGCCCACGATCAAGACTGGCGCCACTGGCGCACGTTTCACGAAGCTGTGCTTTGCCCAGGTTCGCCCCACCCTGACCAATCCGTTCACCTGCCCACGATCCGGGCCGCCTTCTCCACTCCCTGTCATTCGCTCGACGACATCCGCCAACGGCTCGGCGTCACGATGCTGGCCGTGGTGTTCGGGGTTGGGCCTGGATCCACCGCTTTGAAGGAGATTGACCTGACGGCCCTGGCTGAGGACGTGCAACAGCTGGCGGATATGGTGAACCAGCCTCTGCGACGTCTGCTTCTGGGTTCCTTCCAGAAATCTCGCAGGGAGCGGATCTATGCAGTCCTTGGCGAGGCGTGGAATGCGTCGTCTGAAGATGCCCCCAAGGGCTCACTATTGTCCCGTGCCCACGCCGCCGATTTCGCTGATTCCGGCTGGCAGGAACGGCTTGAGCAACTGCCCCACTGGATGTTCACTTTCCAGGGATCCGCCAGCACGTTGTTCGGTAGAACTCTGGTCATTCTTGTTTCTCGGCCTGAACTCCTCGAGAAGGTGCGTGAAGAGTTGCGCATGGTCTGCGGTTCCGGCGGCCCTCGCTCAGAGGATCAGATCGCCCGCCTCACGTTTCTGGAGGCCTGTGTGCTGGAGACAGGCCGGCTCTATCCACCGGTGTCGCTCACGGTGCACCGCAGGGACACCGAGGAGATCCACGATGGGCGCCGAGTTCCGGCCGACACCGACATCCTGCAGCTGTTCCTGCTGCTGCAGCGGCCCCAGACCCCCTACGTGGAGGCCAGCGAATTTCAACCCTCCCTCTGGCTCGATCGGACAGGCGGCTGCCCATTTTCCAATGTGTTCCTCAGTGGAGCACGCTCCTGCCCCGGCAAGGATCTGATCCTCTTCGTGATCAAACCCGGTTTAGCCACAATCCTGGCGGGCGACGTGCCGACCGTGCCCCATGGGGCGTTCCTCCAGGCACGGTGGCCCTTGAGTTTTCCCGATCGTCTGATCCGGTTCACCACGTCCACCTCCACCACCTAACCCCGCTGCGTCTCGATCCATGGTCATGACCTCTGAGGATCTGTTGAACAGCTCCCCCGCCGAGCTTGATGCCCTCTACCGCAAAGCCTCGATAGGCCCGATCCCCGATGGCGTGTCCGAAGGGCACGTGCTTTTCATCACCGACACACCGGTGAACTGGCTGATCACCTGGTACGTGCGTGCGCTGGCCTGGCAGGGCAAAGTGTTCTTCCGCGACCAGGGATACCTTCTCAACCTGGTGAGCGCGCTCCGCGTGCGCCTGGTGAAGGCCACTCTCTCCCGCGGCAAGAGCTGGTTCTGCCCTGGAGAGGAAGCCATCATTCTGGACTATTCGAAAACCTCGTTTCTCGCCCAGAAGATTCGCGATGAGATCCGGGAGGTGTCACCTGGTCTGTTCATCGGACAGGCCTACTGGGACGACCGCAGGGTGCTGAGTTTTTCCTTGCAGTTTCCCAGCTGATGGAACAGCCAATCGGCGTTGATTCCTTGCCCTAGCCATGCTTCCCCAGTCGACCCTCACCATCGTGGCGCCGATCCAACCGGCGGAGGCAGCCATGGTGGCCCTGCGGGACGTGCTTGCAGAGATCAGTCGTGATCCGGCAGCGAATCCGCTCCTGCCATTCGGCGATCTCACGGGCCTGCACTACGGGCGCTTCGTGATTCTGGAAGGCGCCGTCGACCCCGGCAGCGGGCGCACGGTTGCCAGCAGCCTGGCCTTCAACTGCTGCGTGGATGGCCCCGCCGACCAGTTTCTGCAGCACCTCACGGCGAAAGCTGGCTCTGGGTTGGTGACAGTGTTTCAGCACTGCAGCGGAGCTCCCGCCCCAGGAGGGCAGGAGGAGCTGCTGGCCTGGCTCCGGCGGCATCGCATCCCCACCCAAACCTTCTATGTGAACAGCCTGGGTCGCACGGTGCCGCAGATCCTGGGAGAGGCTCAGCTGCGGGAGCGGATCGAAGGCTTTCTGGACAGGGAGGGGGGAAGCACGACCCCCGCCACGACCCCCTCCACGAAAACCTCCGCCGTGCGCAAGGAGATTCAGCACTTTGTGCGAGGCCAGCAGGACCTGGCCTGGGCCATGCGGCCGGAGCCACCGCTGCCCTGGGCCTGGCGCCTTCGCGATCGACTCCATCGGATCGTTGGATTGGCTGTGGGGCTGCTGGTTGGGTTGCTGGCGCTGCCCTTCGTGCCGCTGTTCCTCGTGCTGTTGCGTCGAAGCGAGATCAACGCTCCCCATCCCCGGCAGGATCCCCGCTTTCGGCTCAGCCAATTCGACCGACGCCATCTCGCGCAGGACGAGGATTTCTTCATCCAGAACCAGTTTTCAGTGCTGGGCTTTATCAAGCCCGGCCTGTTTCGCTATGCCACGTTGCGCGCGATCCTGATCGTGGCGGATTTTGTTGTCCACCACTTCTTTCGAGCGGGTGATCTGGGCACGGTTCCCTTGCTGAACCTCCATGGAGTGGACACGATTCACTTTGCGAACTGGATCCTTGTTGATCAAGGACAGAGGGTGCTATTTCTCAGCAATTATGATTTCAACCTGGAAGACTACATGAATGACTTTATCAACAAAGTGGCCTGGGGGCTCAACCTGATCTTCGGTCACGGTGTCAACTACCCCCGTACAGATTGGATGGTGTTTGGCGGCGCCAGAGACGAGCAGGTCTATAAGGCTGTACTCCGCAAGTATCAGATTCGAACACAAGTATGGTTTTGTGCCTATCCTGATATCTCGGCGATCACCATTCAAAAAAATGCGCAGCTACGCGCTGGCTTGTTTGCGGAACTGGATCCCACCGCCGAACGCGATTGGCTGGCGTTGTTGTGAGCCCTCTGGAAACCGCCATGAATCTTGAGCTCTTCGACATCCAGGGAATCGTGGGCCGTGGCTATGGCAAACACCCTTCCGCCGCCTATCTGCTGCTGGAGGTGGAATCGCCCGCCCTTGCCCGCCGATGGTTGGCGGAAAAGGTGGAGCTGGTGCACACCTGTGAGCAGGCTCCCGACCCGAAGGCGCCCTGCTTCAACATCGCCTTCACCCATGCCGGCCTGAAAGCCCTCGGGCTTGATGCAGAGGCCCTGAACACCTTCCCCAGCGAACTCAAGGAGGGGATGACGGAACCCGAGCGCAGCCGAGCCCTCGGGGATGAGGGTGGCGCGGCTGATCCTGAGAGCTCTCCCCGCCATTGGGACTGGGGTGGTACGGCCGCAGGCCAGCGGCCGGTGCATCTGATGCTGATGGTGTTTGCCCCCAGCGAAACAGTTCTGGAGACGACAATCACTGAGCTGAGCCTGTTGCTGAGGCCAGGCGGATTGTCCCTGATCAGGCGTCTGCACACGTCCCTCCTGGCGGATCAGGAGGGGGGGCTGCGGGAGCATTTCGGCTTCCGCGACGCGATCAGCCAACCAGGAATCGCCGGGCTGCATCGAAGCAGCGGGGGCCAACCGTTGGTGCCCGCCGGTGAGTTCATCCTCGGCTATGAGAACGCCTACGGACTGCTGACGGAGTGCCCACGCGTCCACCACAGCCGTGACCCAGACAAGCTGCTGTCACCGGCTGAATTCGGCACCCACGACCTGGGGCGCAATGGCAGCTATCTGGTGGTGCGTCAGCTGGGCCAGCGGGTGCATGCCTTCTGGCAATTTCTGGATGCCATGAGCCGTGACCCTGACGGCACCGCCAACCCTCAGCGGCGGGTGGCATTGGCGGCCCGCATGGTTGGACGCTGGCCTAGCGGCGCTCCCCTGGTGGAAAGCCCGACAGAAGATGATCCAGCCCGTGCCATGGCCAATGGCTTTGGTTATCACCAAAGCGACCCGCAGGGTCTGCGCTGCCCGCTGGGTGCCCACATCCGTCGCAGCAATCCACGCGATTCGCTCGACCCGGCCCCCGGCACCGCCGCCTCTTTGGCGGTGAACGCCACCCACCGGCTGTTGCGGCGCGGCCGCACCTATGGCCCGCCCTTGAGCACGTCGTTCGATCCAGATGAGATTCTCCAGGCGGATGAAGGAGAAGAGCGCGGCATCCACTTCATCTGCGTCAACGCGAACATCACGCGCCAGTTTGAGTTTGTGCAGCGCTCATGGATCAACAATTCGCAATTCGATGGTCTCCTCGATGAGACCGATCCTCTGTTGGGCACCAGGCGTTTGCCCACGGGCCGCCCCACAGACACCTTCTCGATCCCTGGCTGTCCAGTGCGCCAACGGATCTCGGGCTTGCCCACCTTCGTGGTGGTGCGTGGAGGGGCGTACTTCTTTCTGCCCAGCCTCTCCGCCATTCGCTATCTGGCCTCTCTCACCTCCTGATCCTTATGGCACCTGACCCGGACACTGCACCTGCCAACGGTTCTGGTGACAGCCCGCGGCTGAATCCAAGCCGCCCGATTCCTCTCCCGCAGACAGGATCCCCGCTGTTGGATCTGTTCAGCAGGGTGTCGATTGGGCTCACTCAGCTGGAGCGACGTTTCGATCCCTTTTTCAGGCCCGCTTTCGATGCGTTGCTGCGAGGGCCGCTGACGGACCTGGTGACGTGCTGGATCAACCTGGCCCGTCGGGATGAGGGCCTGGCCCTGGCGGAGGAGCGCCGCTTGATCGACGAGGACGAGCTGGTGGATTCGATCATCACCTCGTTCACGGCCCAGATCCGGGACCTCTGGAAACCAGGCTACGCCGAGCGGGGAGGCAATACGAAAACGTTTGGCATTGTGCGCGCTGAATTTGAGGTTCACGACAACCTTCCCCCAGAGTTTCGACATGGCATCTACGCCAAACCGCACACCTACCGGGCCTGGGTGCGTTTCTCAGGGCCGGGCCCCTACATCACCCCAGACATCGATGACGTGGGTTTCATGAGCATCAGCGTGAAGCTGATGGGGGTGCCGGGGGAGAAGCTGATGCCCGATGAGAAGCACACTCTTGACCTCACCGGTGTCTGCACTCCCACCTTCGTGACGGCGGACCTGCGCTCCAACGCCAATCTCCAGCTGGAAAGCCTGCGCAATTCCCAGATCCTGCACTTTCTGAATCTGCGGAACAACCATGTGCTCGACCTGCTGATGCAAGCTCTCTGGACGCGCACCCAGACCAGCCCGCTGGAGGTGGCCTACTTCAGCTGTGTGCCTTACCTGCTGGGGCCTGGCCAGGCCATGCAGTTTTCCTTCTGGCCGAAGGGTGAGGGCCGAACGCCGATTCCGCGCCTGCCCCTGCGCCCGCCGGATGATTACCTGCGGCAGGCAATGGCCCGCACCCTCGCGGAGGATGGGGCGGCCTTTGATGTGCGCCTGCAACTGCAGCGGGATCCCCACCGGATGCCGATCGAGAATGCCGCCGTGTATTGGCCGGAACGGCTCTCGCCCCGAGTTTCGGTGGCCACCCTGCGCATCCCCAGCCAAACGTTTGACTCCCCCAGCCAGCTGGCCTTTGCCCGGCAGCTCTCCTTCAACCCGTGGCACACCATTGCCGACCACAGGCCCCTTGGCAATCAGAGTCGTGCCCGCCGGCGCATGTACGCGGAGCTCCTGGGGGTACGACAGCGCATGAACCGCACCAGTCCTGTGGAGCCAACAGGCGACGAGGTGTTTCTTTAGTCCGATGAATTGGTGATCGGCAACCCCTCTCTGGCCAGGTAGCCCACCATCCGGCGGCTACCGCTGCAGGGATCTTCCAGATAGCGAGCATCGATCCTGGCCATAATGCGCAGCGTCGATTCCCGCACCGCAGTTGGCTGGTAGTAGAACGTGGTTAGGGGCAGCCCCAGCAGCGCAGGTTGGCGGCTGGCACTGCGACCACCAGGAAAACTTGCGAGTCAATAGTTCGTGCTCACTCTCACCATCAGCGTGTGCTGCTCAGGATCAAGCACGGCGAGCATGAAGTCGTTCACGTCCGTGTTGAGCGTGTCTGGCACGGTCTTGGGCGCGTGCAGGATGTCGGTGCCTGCGGTTCTGATCTGGTAGCAACCGACAGGTGGAGGGGAGGCATCGACTGACGGAACTGCGCCAGCAGTTGCTGATCCGTGGAGTTGCCCACGGCCCCCGCCGCTCGGGCCCTGCGAATCCCGGGCTCGAAGTCGCCATCTCTGAGCCGAAACACCAGTGTGATCCTGAGCCCTTCGCGCCCAAACCAGCCCGCCTCCGCCGGCAAGACCTGAGCCACCAACCCCTTGGCCGCCGCTGGAATGCCGTACTGGCGGCGAATCACCTGCTCGTCTGTCTCACGCGCCACTCAACCCGCAAGGGCGGCAGAGCAGGGCAGCACGGGGAGCAGGTAAGGGGTATGGGGCCGGATCCTACTGGGCAGGGGGCTCAGAGGTTGTGGGGAGCATTTGAGGGCAATGTCCTCAGTCAAAAGACGCGAAGTTGTCATGTCCTGGGTGCTTTAGCTCCTATGGCTGAGACAGCTCGATGTCCACAGGCGAGGGGCGCTAATGGGTGAGCTCATTGATGAAAGCAGGTGCAGAAGAGTGCGGCAGTGCACAAGCATTCACAGTCGCTGGGAATGGGGAAAGCAGGTAAAGCCGGGCTAGGCCATGCCATGCAATGAGGCACCCACAGATCTCGCCAAGATTAAATTCAGAGATTGAAAAGAGATCTCGGCTTACCGGTGATGATTGAACATCGGCAGCAACCGCACCTGCTGCTCCTGCCAGCGACTTGTACAACCAGTTTGCGGGTGATGGGTTGGGGAAACCAGCAATGCCTGCATTCAGGTTCAGGAAGTCCTCCACAGAGAGCCATCCCTTAAGCCAACGATGGGACATCCAAAGTTCCACAGGTGCAAGAACGATCTCGAAACCAAGACAGAGCCTTTACGGCGAGGGGTCAATGGGAAATGATGACTGCGATTTTTTTGCTATTGATGACAATGCCTTCCTTCCCTCTCTCTGCCCAAGGCATCAAGAAGCTTGCCGCCCTGGTAGCCGCGCCTGCGGCCATGCTGCTGAGCCCCGGGAAAGCCGAAGCTGTCCTAACGTATACCATCTTTCAATCTGGCTTTGATGTTGTTGTTGAAGCCAGCGGCTCTCTAGACCTCACTGGGGACAGCGGACAATTTGGGTTTAGCTGCGCACTACCAGGCATTATTCCTTCCCAGGCAATCATTTGCGCGGGACCACAGCCTGTCACTCTGACTAAATATAATATTACTGGACCAAGTCGGTTTAATCTTGACACTGATTTCTTCTTTGAACCAGCTATTACCACTGGAATGTCTACGGCTCTTAATGGGGACTTCGGGTCAATCACCCTCGAGCCGACTTATGTCAGTGGCTCTCCAATTATGTCCAGCGCCAGATTCTCCAACAGGACCCTCGCGGAACTCGGGTTCACCACCGAGGGTCTGATTGGAACTTGGACCCTTCGCGATACAACAACCGCTGACACGATCCAGGTGGTCGTGTCTCCGGTGCCCGGCCCCCTGCCCCTGCTTGGTGCCGCCGCCGCCTTTGGCTGGAGCCGCCGCCTGCGCTGTCGGGTCGCAAACTCCAAAGCCACCCTTGCCGACTGATCATCGAGGCACATCCCTATCAGCCAATCCGCCCTGCTTCGGCAGGGCTTTTTTTCTCGACCCCAGCTCCACCGCCCCCTCCAGGCAGCCCCCCCAATCCCGGTGGCTGCCAGGAAAGGTTGAAAGTCAGTAGTTGGTGCTCACTCTCACCATCACTGTGTGCTGCTCAGGATCAAGCACGGCGAGCATGAAGTCGTTCACGTCCGTGTTGAGCGTGTCTCGCACGGTCTTGGGCGCGTGCAGGATGTCGGTGCCTGCGGTTCTGATCTGGTACCAACCGATGGGCGGATGGGGAGGCATCGACTGACGGAACTGCGCCAGCAGCTGCTGATCAGTGGAGTTGCCCACGCCCCCCGCCACTCGGGCCCTGCGAATCCCGGCGAGGTGCGCCAAGGTCGTCTCAGAGATCGGCAGAGGCTGCCACTGGCTGGTGGCCTTCAGCCGGCGCGTTAACGCGTCGAAGTCGCCCTCGCTGAGCCCAAAAACCATCGTGATCCTGAGCCCTTCGCGCCCGAACCAGCCCGCCTCCGCCGGCGAGATCTGAGCCACCAACACCCTGGCCTCCGCTGGAATGCCGTACTCACGGCGAATCACCTGCTCGTCTGCCTCAGGCGCCGCGCAACCCGCAAGGGCGGCAGAGCAGAGCAGCACGGAGCGCAGGGATGACCTCATGGGGTCAGATTCTGCTGTGGGGGAGGCTCTGGGACCGTGGGAGGCAGTAGAGCGAAATGTCCGCCTCAAGCACCTACCAAGGCGTTAGGGCGAAGCTGCGTGTGCTTTTTCTGCGGAGCACGCTCCAGATCTACACGCCTAGCTTGATCCTGATAGAGCAAAAAAGAAGACGGGTAGATGAATGAATGCATTTAGATACAATCGGCCGCAGCGGCCCTGAACTGAACGCAGCAGACCAGAAGTGGGCAGTGGATTTCTGAATGCGCAGGCAATCGATGCCCATGTCTTCCGTGCCTTCATGCTGGACGGTTTTCTTTAGACAAATGGGATCAGAAGCCTTCATGCGCTCGCAAAATCAACGATCAACGACGAATCAGATAATTGCATGCCAGCAATTATATGCAAGTAAATAGAATACATGCCGACGTCTCGGCAACGGCCGCAAGATACATGGGCAAGGCTCATTAGGCAAACGAGCGTACATTGCACCAATAATCAATCAGCTTGAAAGATGCTCTAGTCCTGCTTGCAATGCGCTTCTTTGCGTTGTTGAGACTCCTCCATTCCTTCTAGTCAGTAGATTCCTTTGAACTTATGAAGTGCCATACGGCGATAGGCCTCCTCGCTCATCACAACCTAAGGAGTGAAGTAGTGCGTCAGCTCTCCTCCATCGCTAGATGAGATGATCTTTGGTTGAAATATGCGGCTAACATCCGAGTCGGCAGGAGAGAGAGTGAAATGCCCAGGGCGAAGACGTCCCATGATCTTTCGTGACTTGGTCTGTGGCAGAGCGAATTATGCCATATCCAACTTCACGCAGTCGAACTTCCCTGACTGAAAGAATCGAACATCTGGGTCTAGTAATTCTTTCTGCGTTCATGAATGAAGAGATCGCATTCATATTGACCTGTCGGCATCAGTCATGTCACATCAGGCCAAACAGTTAATCATCGATACTCCGATCGATCTTGATCACCCAAGTCCGTCCAACGCTGCCCCTAAGTGGCAGGCAAGGTGCCTGGGGTGGCGCAGCAGAAAGATGCTTGGCCTGTCCACTCGCGGGGCTTGCAGTGGAACGCCTAAGTAAGGGTACGAAGAACGTCGCGTACTCGCTTCATACCCTCATCAGGATTTGCATATACCTGCTCTAGTCGAATAATTGACCTAGAGCGATCTAGCACTACCCACAAGCAGGATTCAAGAGGATCATCTTCGGGCACAAGGCCCGATAGATCTGGATCAGAGCAGGGGCCGACAAGTGCTACAAAATTCTCATCAACGAGGCGCTTTGTCGCTTCGCACTTCATAAAGTATCCAAGTGCATAGTTTAGCCTGCTGAGAGTTGAATGCTTCAGATCGTAGATCACTGAAAAGATCGGGAGTGCACGGGCTGCGGCCTCCGCCAATGCTCCGATTAGATCCGAATGAGGCTCCCGCAAAAAGAACGCATTCCTAATGAGCTGCGGATCGGGAAAAAGCTAGCTTGCACATGTTGAGAATTGCGAATCCATGCATTAAACGAAGCTGGCATAAATCGTGCCGCCACGCCTCTCCCTCGAGGAGAGTCTAAAAGAAGCCACTCAATATGCTCAGGGTCATAAAAGATGACCTCGTATGTAGACTTGAGGGCATCTAGTATTGGGCCCAAGCCGCTACTCGGCAGAGTCGAATAGAATGGCATAAAGCCGTTGCAGGAGTGTGTCTCGAGGCGGTCCCGAATATTCCCTTCGTCTCCAGGAGTTACAGACTTGCCTCCGTGGGCGTAATGCTTACAGCTTACAAGCCAATGGATCTGCGTCAAACCACCTGGTCCCATTCGCTTCTCAATCACAATTAAATCACGCCCTCCATCTGCACCTTGATCTGGGCCTGCGGCTACCTCGTAACCTGCTTCGACTAGAAACTCCCGGGCAAACAATTCAAAACTGTCTCGCGAAGCTCCTGATGCTGCGCCTGGTATTTCCGTGAAATCTAATGCTCCCATCTGAAGAGACAAACCAGATAAAAAGCAATAATAGCAAGCATGCTCAGAGACACTTGACTTCCTTAGATTATTGCGATGGATAGGACATGCGCAGACAGCACAATGCCCAACACTGACCCTGAGTGGCAAAGAGTGTAGAGCGGAGGCAGGAGATCGGTGGTGGCCTTACCACTCAAGGGGCTTGTTCGGCATCGTTTTGGAGATTAGATCGCCTAGCCGGGAGAATGCCGCGGTTGACATACTCCCAACCTCACCTTGTTATGAATCCCCATCTTTATTGGGTCGTTGCTCTTAATCGTATTAAATCATTAGATGGAGCTAACGGCCGAGCCCTTGTAGTCCCGTAGACGTTTCCTGAGCTTGCGGCTGTAAGCGAAGGCTGCGGCAAGGCCAATAATTGGCAGGGGAGCTGGCACGTGCGCAATGTTGGGCGATGCATTAACTCTGAATGAATTGCATTGAATATCACATGAGACTTTTGCCCAACTCCCTAGGGGGGGTGAATTTGGTCCAACGACAAACTGCCAAAAGCCCAAGTCAGCAAAGCCAGAACCCAAGGTAGGCGAAGATGAAGCTACTGACCATCCAAATAGAGCCGATGACGCAACATTGCTGTTGCCTTGGTTGAATGGGCTCGCCCAGTTTAGCCCTATCCAATAGCTAGAATTTGCAGAGAGGTTCCATGCTGGTACTGAAAAAGTTGAAAGGGTGTTGGAGAAATTGGGATTGGTTATGCTAACTGGTAAGGCTTCAAGCACTGAGCCAGGGTTAGACCCGTCAAAACTGCGCAGCTCAAGCCTGGCCGTTGGGACTATCGAATTATTAAATTCTGGGCTAAATACATCAATTAAGAACGCTGAGACCGAGTCAATGCTGTAATCTAGATTGCCAGCCTGAAATGCATATCCCCTTGAGAGGATGTATGTGCCTCCATCGTTAGGGTTGGCTGGAGCAGCGAATTGGTTAAAACCTTGTGATGCAGGCGTGTTATCAAGCACAACAACAGCCTCAGCCCTTTGACCCAAAGGACTAATTGCAAGGCAGCAAAGAGCCACGCCAAAGATGTTACTATGTTTAGTCTTATTCGGGACTTTAAGATTGCCGCCCAGGCTCTTCATTGGAGTTATAAATTTTTGATCAGCCCATACTGCTATAATTCGGAATGGTGATCTGTATTAAACGCGACAGTTTCGTGAGGAGGATTGCCGGCGTTGTTGTTTTTCTCTTCAGGATCTAGTTCTCGTCCCCGGGCCAGAGGACATTGCAGAAGACGAGCGCTGTTGAGTGATAAGGGGGTCTAATGGTAAGCCTATGAGTTTGTAGAAAACTGTTTCAGCAGTTCAATTTCTTCCAATGCCAGGCTTGTGAACGGCTCTACAGGGCTTACCGGGCTATGTCAGGCAATCAGACTGGCCTGGTTTGCTGTTCTGGCACCGAACTTGTTCTTCGACAGTTCCGCAAACCAAGACCTGCCATCAACGCTTTTCTGTTGAACACGCCAAGTATCCCATCCAACCTGACCACAAGCTCATCCCCCTGTTTGCAGGTCCGCAAACCACTGTTCAGCATTAAGCACTCCCAGCCACTCAGAGAGACTCAACGAGGAAGCTGTTTTCCATCCCGACACCTGCAAGAGCCGCATTAGATGTCAGACGGCGTAAAGGAGTAAACGACTAAGCCCTCTATGCCACTAATTCCCCTCACCCAACACGCGCCCCCACCTCCCCCCGAAACGCCGCGATCGCCTCAGGCAAGGTGGGGTAAAAGCGCTCGGGGCCAACCCGGTCGACGAAGCCGGTTCTGCTGAGCTGTTGGTAGAGGTCCTGTTTGGTGCGGGCCATGGCGAAGACGATGCCGTTGGCCGTGAGTTCGCGCTGGAAGTCCTGGAGCACATCGGCGGCGGTGATGTCGATCTCCACGATCGCCTCGGCGTTGAGCACGAACCAGCGCACCGGGGTGGCCTCGGCCGCCAACGACGCCAGCGCGCGGCGGCGGAAGTCTTCCGCATTGGCGAAGCAGAGGGGGGCGTCGTAGCGGTAAAGCATCAGCCCGGGGATGGTGCTGGCCCCCTCCCAGTCGTTCACGTCGTGCAGGCCGCCCAGCTGGGGCACCTGGCCCAGCACGGCGTCGTGGGGGCGCACCAGGCGGGCGAACAGGTCGATCACCGACAGCGCTACCGCCAGACCCACGCCCATCAGGATGTCGGTGAACAGCACACCCACGCAGGTGATCAGCGCCAGCTGGAATTCGCTGCGCTTGAAATGGCGCATGCGCCGGAATTCGCTGATGTCGATCAGGCGCAGCGCCGCATAGATCACGATCGCCCCCAACGCCGCCTGCGGGAACAACGCCAGCAGCGGCCGCAGGAACAGCAGCACCACCAGCACCACAACGAAGGCCACCAGTGAAAACAGCTGCGAACGGCTGCCCAGCGATTCGCTGATCGCCGTGCGGCTGCCGCTGCTGCTCACCGGAAAGCCCTGCATCAACCCATTGCCCAGATTCACGGCCCCCAACGCCAGCAGCTCCTGGTTCGCATCGATGCGGTAGCCGCCCCGGGCGGCGAAGGCGCGAGCAGTGAGCACGTTGTCGGAGTAGCCCACCAGGGCGATGCCCACAGCCGCCGTGAGCAGATACCGGAGCTTGTCGAGCGCCAGGCCGCCGTGCTGCGCCAGGCCGCTCAGCGCCGTGAACGGCAGCGCAAAGCTGGGCAGCCCGGCCGGGATCGCGCCGATCACCGCCACACCGGCCTGATCCAGGTGAAACAGCGACACCGCCGCCACGGCCAGCAGCACTGCCAGCAGGGGTCCGGGCGCTGAGGGGAACCGCCGCTGGATCAGCAGCAGGACGGCCAGCACCCCGATCGCCAGCATCACTGTGGGCAGATGGATCTCGCTGCTGCGGCCGGCCAGCTCCAGCAGCTCGCCAGGCAGCGACCTGGCCTTGAGCTCCAGGCCGCTGATCTTGCCGATCTGGCCGCTGATCATGATCACCGCCACCCCGGCCATGTAGCCCACCAGGATCGGCTTCGAGAGCAGATCAGCCAGGAAGCCCAGCCGCGCCCAGCCCCCCAGCACGCACACCACGCCCACCAACAGGGCCAGCAGGCTGGCGAAGCTGGCATAAGCCAGCGGATCGCCGGCGGCGATCGGGGCGATGGCGGCTGCCGTCATCACCGCCGTGGTGGATTCGGGCCCCACCGACAGCTGCGGCGAGGAGCCGATCAGCGCATATAGCAGCATCGGCGGAAGAATTGCCCAGAGCCCAGCGATCGGCGCCACGCCCGCCAGCTCCCCATAGGCCATGCACTGCGGCACCAGATAGGCGGCCACGGTCACACCCGCCAGCACGTCCCTCCGCAACCACGACGGTTGGTAGGCCAGCAGGCGCCTCAGGCCTGGCAACAGCGATGCAGTCATCCCCTTCGCCTGCTCCACCATTGCCTTCCTCCACAATGGCCTTCAACGCCGGAACGGGTGCCATGGAACCCGGCCCCGTTGGCCTCACCGTGCTGGTGGGGGTGATCGCCTTTCTCTATTCCGCCGTGGGGCAGGCGGGCGCCAGCGGTTATGTGGCGGCGCTGGTGGTGGCGGGGCTGCCGCCGCAGGAGCTCAAGGCCACGGCGCTGCTGCTCAACGTGGCTGTCGCCACGATCGGCACCCTGCAATTCGCCCAGGCCGGGCACCTGCGTTGGCGGCGCGTGTGGCCGTTTGTGGCCGGCTCGGTGCCGCTGGCGGCCTTCGGTGGCTTCCTGCAACTGAACGCCAGGCCCTTCGAGCTGCTGGTGGGAGCGATCCTGCTGGCCTCCTCGCTGCGGTTGATCTTCAAGGCGAGCGGCAGCAGCCCTGGCAGTGTCCCCACACCGCCCGCCTTCGGCAGCGCGCTCGGCAGCGGTGCCGTGATCGGCCTGGTTGGTGGCCTGAGTGGCACCGGCGGCGGGGTGATCCTTTCGCCGCTGATGCTGATCAAAGGCTGGGCATCGGCACCGGAGGTGGCCGCCACCTCCATCACCTTCATCCTCTGCAATTCACTGGCCGCCCTCGGTGGTGTGCTGGTGAGCCAGCGGCACTTGCCCGCGGGGATCACGCCCCTGCTGCTCACCGTGGCGGTCGCCGGCTGGCTGGGCTCCCGGCTCGGCAGCCGTCTGCTTTCGCTGCGCGTGCTGGAGCGCTGGATGGCCGCCTTGATCGCCTTGGTGGGGTTGAAGTTGCTGGTGGGGTGAGCGAAAGGGGCCCGGTGGCCCGGTGGGCTGATGTGCGGCAACGGCGGCTGAACCAGCCGCAGCAATGCCGCGGATCAGCCCCAAGCTTTGCCACAGCGGATACCGATTCATACGTTGAAGGTGTACCGAAGATTGCCTGCCATGCGCCGTGATACCCAGCTCTGGCTCGCAGGAACCATCGTGGTGGCGATCACGGTGGCGTCCGTTGTGGTGATCAACCAACGCGCCCAGATCTCCGACCAACGCGAGAGCCTGGATCAGCAGAGTCAGATGGCCGCTGAGCTGAAGGAACGCAACGACGAGGCCACCCCTCTGCGTCAGCAGGAAGCCAACTTCGCCTTGCAACTCAAGGCGCTGGATGCGGAGCAAGCCCGGAACGCCGCCTCGGCCGCTGCCGATCAGGCCAGCCAGGCCGCTGCTGAGCAACGGGCGCAGGAACGCCAGCGGCTGGAGGCCCAGATCCAGGATCTGAAGGTGCAACGGGAGCGGCTGGCGCGCCAGACCACCTGCACCCAGATCCAGACGGGCCTGCGCACAGCCGAACGCAACGGTGACGAGGCCCAGACCAAGGCCCTGCAGGAGCGCTGGAACGCCACCTGCACCAGCGGCTGAGTTGGCCGGTCGCCGGCTGTTGCTGCGCGTGCGGGAGCAGTGGACCGCTGGAATCAGCAGACCTAGGTTGCTCCACCGCCTCCCCGTCTGCCATGACCCGCTTCCAGCAGTCCCTGCAGGCCCTGGGGCAGGCCCGCCAGTTGATCGCGGTGGGGCGCAGTCAGGGGGATCTCGCCCGGATCGCCGACCTGGTGGACAGCTTCCTGGACACGCCCCAGATGGAGGCCTGCATCGCCCGCTTCCGGGCTCTGCCGGGCGGGGCGGAGCTGATGGACAGCCGCTATCCCCCCCTCCAACCCGACCTGGACCGGCTTTCGGCGCTGCCGGAGGGGAGCCTGGGCCACACCTACGCCGCCCTGATCCGGCGCCTCAATTACGACCCCTCCTTCTTCCGGCCACGCCCGATCGATACGGAAGGCCGCTGGCTCACCCAGCGGATCGCCACCACCCACGACCTGCACCATGTGGTGAGCGGCTTCGGCACCTCAGCGGCCGGGGAGAACGGGGTGCTGGCGATCACCGCCACCCAGATCGGCTTCCCCGCCTACGTGAGCCTCACCCATGCCGCCCAGATCGCCGGCTTCCGCCTGCGCCTCGACGGCTACGCCAGCCTGAGCCGGGCCATCAGCCATGGCGTCACGATCGGCTTCACCGCCTCTCCCTTCGCCACCGCCCGCTGGGAGGAGGGCTGGGAGCTGCCGGTGGCGGCCTGGCGCGAGCGGCTGGGGGTGAACCTGCCGGCGGATGCGGAGCCCTACGGACTCACCCCGCCCTGAACCGCCCCCGAAATGGGATCGTGAGCGCTCCCCAGCACTGCGGCCCTTGAGCGCCGCCATCGGTCGATGAGCAGCCCCCTGCCCTTCGAGCTTCAGGCCTTCTGGGCGGGCCTGGCGGCCGTCGCCGCCGGGGCGATCAATGCCCTGGCCGGCGGCGGCTCGCTGCTGAGCTTTCCCGCCCTCACCGCGATCGGCCTGCCGGCGGTGATGGCCAACGTGACCAACACCGTGGCCCTGGTGCCCGGCTACCTGGGGGCGACCAGGGCCCAGCGCCGCGAACTCCAGGGCCAGCGCCGTCGCCTGCTGTTGCTGCTGCCGGCCGCCGCCCTCGGTGGCCTGCTGGGCGGCTGGCTGCTGCTGAAAACCGGCGAGCGGTTGTTCACCCAACTGGTGCCGTTCCTGATCCTGTTCGCCTCAGCCTTGCTGGCGGTGCAGGAGCCCGTGCGCCGCTGGCTCCAGCGCCGCTCCGAGCGGCACGGCCGCAAGCCCTCGGAGCGATGGGCGGTGGGGCCGGTGTTCCTGGCGGCCGTCTACGGCGGCTTCTTCGGCGGCGGGCTGAGCGTGATCGTGCTGGCGGTGCTGGCCCTCAGCCTCGATGACACCCTCACCCGCCTCAACGGCCTCAAGCAGGCCGTGTCATTCGCCGCCAACCTCACCGCCGCCGCCTTCTTCCTCTTCTCCGGTCAGGTGGCCTGGGGCCTGGCGGCGGTGATGGCGGTCGGCGCCATCGTCGGCGGCGCCCTGGGCGGCAAGGTGGCGGGCCGGGTCCCGCCGGCCACCCTGCGGACCATCGTCGTGGTGGTCGGCGTGGCGGTGGCGGTGGTGTATTTCGTCAGGGCGTGAGGGTGTCGGGGAGCTGCAGGTGGTGCCGCGCTACAACGCCCTGCTCGCCCGCGCTGATCCGGTGGCTGCCGTGCGCCCTGATGCCCAGACTGGCCGTTCCTGGGCCAGTCAGCGTGGGGCACTCCGCATCCAGCCGCGCCGCAGCCGTTCCTGGCGGGCTGGCCGCTGCCTTCGCTGCTGTGTTCGCCACTGTCTTCGCCAGGGTCGTCGCTGCTGTTGTGGCCACGGCGCTGGCTGTGGTGCTGCTGCTGCCGGCCCTGGCCCAGCCGGGCCTGGCGGTGGACACGCCCAGCCCAGCCACGCCGGCGGACAGCCAGCCGGTGGCGGGCAGTTTTCGCCTCTCCCAGGTGCGCATCCTCGGCGTGCCGGTGATCAACGTGGCGTCGTTGCGGGTGGCGGGCCCTGATCAGGCCGGCCCCGACGCCGCCGAGCGGGCGAAGGTGGTCGAAGGCAACCTCGACCTCCTGTACCGGCCCGCCCAGCCCTGCACGCCGGGGGAGCGGATCGGCGAGCTGCTGCTGGAGCGCGGCGGCGTGAACGCCCTCGAAGCCGTGTGCGACCCGGATCACCTGGGGCTGCAGGGCGCCCCGCAGGCCTTGCGCGTGGTGGTGCAACGGCAGGCCGGAGGGCTGAACCAGCTGGCCGCCGTGGTGCCCGGTCGCCTCACGCCCTTCCCGCTGCTCACCGTCACCGCCGCCGACGCCCAGCTCAACGGCACCAGCGAGGCGGTGCTGGCGGAGCGCTGGCGCAGCCGGCTGGAGCGGCGGCTGCGCCGTGCCCGCCAGATCTACGGAAAGCAGCAGATCTCCGAGCGGATGAGCATGGCGGCGTGGGTGGTCGCCTGCCTCGCGCTGCTGCTGGTGCTGGCCGTGTGGCTGTGGCGGCTGCTGCAACGCCAGTTGCCGCGGTTGCAGCGCCAACGCGTCGAGCACGCCGGCCGGCTCGCCGCTGCCCGCTTCCACCTGGCCCAGAGCCTCAGCCGGCTGCTGCTGGCGGCGGTGCTGGTGCTGGGCGTGGCGATCGGCGCCGTGCTGCTGCTGGCCTCCCCCGGCCAGGTGGCACCGGCGATCGATGTGCTGTTTCAGCCGCTGGTGGTGCTGTTCAAAGCCCTGGCGATGCTGCTGGTGGCTGCCCTGCTGCGGGCGCTGGTGGGGTTGCTGCTGAGCCAATGGGCCAGCAACGTGTTCGTGCCGGCGGCCTTCCAGGCGCGCCGCGAGCAGCGCTACCGCAGCCTGTTGCGCGTGCTCAGGCGGCTGGTGGATCTGGCCTGCGTGCTGGTCTTCAGCGCCTGGACGGTGATGGGCATTCCCGTGCTGCGCGATCTCTCCAGCAATGCCCTGCTGGCCAGTGGCGCCGTGCTCGGTGCCCTCGCCCTGGTGTTCCAGGGCTTGCTGCGTGATTTCGTGGCCGGGCTGGTGCTGCTCTTCGACGACCGCTACGCCATCGGCGACACCGTGGAGATCGGCGGACGCCTCGGCGAGGTGATCGATGTGGGGGTGCTGAGCACCGAGCTGCGCTGCCGCGACCAGCGGGTGGTGGTGGTGCCGAACAGCGGCTGTGAGCAGAGCGTGAACCACACCAAGCTGCGCTCGGGCGCCGAACTGTCGCTGCTGCTGCCGCATGGCACCGATCTGGCCGTGGCCCTGCCCGCCATCAGCGCCGAGCTGGCCGCCTTCGCGGCCGATCCCGCCTGGAGCGCCACGCTGCTGCAGCCCCCCCAGCTGCTGGGCGTCGATGCCATGACCGCCGATGGCCTGCAGGTCACCGCCCTGCTGATCACCGAAGCGGGCCGCCAGGGGGAGGCCCGCCGCGCCCTGCTCTCACGCCTGGTGCAGCGGCTCGAAGGCGTTTCAAACGGCAGCAGCGTGGTTAGTGGCGGCGCAGTTGAAGGCCTCGTGGTTAACGGCGGCGCACAAGCAGCGCCAGGCTGAGGGCGAGCGCGGCAACCAGCTGGAGCAGGGGCACGCCGATCGTGACCACAGCCTGCGCCAGCCCGGGTTCAGGCGTTGACGAGGAGTGGGGGGCACTCAAGGCCAGCAGAGCGACACCGCCAACGCCCAGCACCACGGTGGCGATCAGCAGCATCCACGCCGCATCGTTGCGTCGCCGCACCCAGCCCGCCAACACCGCCAACAGCAGATACGGAGCAACCAGCAGGGCCAGCACCGGCAGATCCATGCTCCGCACGCCGCCGCTGCGGGCAGCGTGGACAGCCACGGTGGCAGCACCAGCGCAGGCGCAGACCAGCAGGGCGGCGCGCGGCGGTGGCGTGGTCTTGATGCCGCTCATGGTTGAGCGGGCGCTGGCTGCCGCGTCGCGGGCCGAGCCTGCAACTGGCGCAGCCGTTGGCTCTGGCTGGCCTTCACGCAAGCCCGCAGCTGCTCCCCTGCGCGCCAGCATTGGTCCATGGCGATCACCCACTGCTCCTGCTCGCGCAGCAGGGCTGCGCGGTCGCTCTCCTGAAGCGCAGGATCCGCGAGCGCAGCACGGAACGCCTGACGCAGCTGCCAGTCGAGGGCCGTGAGTTCCGCGTCCCGGCAGATCAGCACCGTGGCGGCGCTGCCCGCCACCTGGCAGCGAATCGTCTCGCCATCAAAGGATTCCGGCGGTGGCGGAATCGCCAGCGCAGCAGACGTGCCAAGACCCGCCATCAGCAGCAACAGCGCCCTCGTCATCAGCGAAGAGAAAACAGCAGGCGCTCTAAAGGTCAGACACCTGTCAATCAGTAGCAAGACGCGAAGTTCACACTTTCGCATGTAAACGCATCGCAACAAGGAGCCAATGCCCAACTTTAAGCGGCCTATCACCCAGGCCCCGTCAAGTGGATACCCTCCAGTGGGCTCAGTCCTGTGGGCGCAATGTAGTGGGCCCAAGCAGGTGAGCTCAATCAAGTGAGCCTCATCCTGTGGGCCCAATCAACTGCGCCACCAGCGAATCAGAGGCCCTGTTCGCGGTAGTAACGGCGGATCGCATCCTCCGCCACTTCAACCTGCGCGGCGTCACAGGTTGAGGTCTTGCTGAAACGCTTGCCAGCTTTGTTGAAGTTGACGCGGCAGCCACCCTCAAATTTCACCTGATGGATGCCAAGCAACAGGGCAACGATTTCAGGAGGATTGCCCGCGGATGACCCGCCAGTGGAACTTGAACCACCTCCTTTCGCACCTTTCGTGTAGGGGGCCGTATCCCAGAAGACGAAAATGGATTGCTTCTCCAACCGGTACACCTGCCCGCGTTTGCCATCGAGGATCTCGCGCTTGGCAGGCTCGCCACGCTCATCAAAGTAGGCGTTGGGCGTGCTCTCGTTGGGCTTGAGCTCAATGGTCTGGCCGCCCTTGAGCCGAATGGAAACGAAGCCTTGCCGTTGGGAGAACGTGCACAGCCCAGAAGAGGTGGCCTTATCTTCTCCTGCAGGGAAAACGTCACAGCGGGCATCAACAGTATCTGCCAGCGATGGCAACGTGACCGCCAAAGCGGCAACACTCAGCAGAGATGCAGCAAAGCCATGAAGCGCTTTCACCTGCATAGCAATCACCTCAACACTTACAGATTGAACTTACTCCATGCCTGCCCGTGAACGACAAGCAGAAGACTGAGAAAACCTGAAGATTCAGCAGCAGAACGCGGGCGCCGTTCCTATCACAAGGTGACACAGGCGGAACCAACCACCCACTCAAGCCAATCAACTCCACGCAGAGGCAATGGCGCATGAATGCCTCACCTGTTGAATCTTGAAGGAGTGTGGGGAAAGTTGAGCCTTGAAGGAGTGTGGGGCAAGTGCCACGAATAGACGGCAAAAGCAATCGCTGATACTGCAAGGCATCCAGAAGAGAGCGATATCCACGGATTGAACAGGTCATTGGTGTCGACGTTCGGCTGGAGCCACATTGAGCGAGCACGCCAACCCTTGCCCCATCCATCCAGCTTGAACTCCTCTCCCGAATCCTCCTGGGAGCGCATCTGGCGCGTCCGCGTTCAAGCGAAAACCAGCCCACAGAGGCCACTGGCGAACGGCATCCAATCGCCTACCACTGGGGCGCAAACCACTGAGGCAGCGAGCCAAAGGCCATTAGTGACGCAATGCCATGCTCGCTATAGCGAATCCAGATGAGAAGCACTTTGGCCATCTAAAGAGAACTGCCTTGATTAGCTGCCCAAGGGCTCACTTAACAAGAATTGACATCATTTCGCTTGCCACTTCACCTCCCCAGGCGTATGCTTGTCACTTCATGACTAGCAACATGACATCCAACATTATTCGGGGACTCAAGTATTTCACGTTCGCTGGCGTTTCTTTTCTATGCGTATCGCAGGAAGCGAAGGCCAACTTGATTTATGGAATAGCCGATGACAATGTCATCTATCAAGTCAGCACCAACACAAAGGCTGCTACTCCCGTCTTCAACACAGGCCTGAGCGGGGTCAGCAATGCATTTGCCTACGACGCCGCACGCAATGACTTTTTCTTTGTGGCGCCCAACCGCACCCTCCAATTCTGGAATGGAGGCCAGTCGCTCACTCAGGTCGCCTCAAGGTCTCAGCTGGGGCTTGCAAGTGACCCAAACATCGTTAATGGATACCAACCAGAAAGTGCTGCTTACTACAACAATGCCTTTTGGTTTGTCAACGAAAACAGAAATAGACTGACGCAGATCAAGCTGGACTACTCAAATCCCAACGTCCCCACATTCGCCTCAAAGCTCGTTTACGACATCGCCAATCTGCCCGCTTCTGGTTACGGCGACATCGCCATCAATTCCAACACAGGAATGCTCTATGGAGCAACAGAAACAGGCCTGTTCTATAGCCTGAATCTCAACGGTGATGCCAATTCGATCAAGAATAGCTTCACGCACATCCGAACCGGGAATCCCTCCCTCCAGCTGGCCTTCAGTGCCGATTACAGCATTCTTTATGGGCAGAAATACGATGGTGGCATTTGGTCAACCGTCAATGTCACCACAGGGGCAGTGACACACATCAATGGCTTTACCACTCCCATTGTGAATGGCCACGCCTTTCGTGATCTTGGCGGTTCTGCCGTAAGCCCCGTGCCGGGGCCTCCCCTGCCAGTCCCTGGCCCGCTGCCCTTCATTGGCGCCACGGCGGCTCTGGCCTGGAGCAGGAAGCTGCGCAGCCGTCTCTCGTTGTCCAGCGAATCCTGAGCAGAACGCTCGTGGGTGGTCTGTGCGGGTTTCCCCGGCAGGTTCCAGGGTGCATTCGTGGACAACAGCCACTACGTGTCTCTGATCCAGCAGGCCACTACCCAAAGCAGGCGGGCCAAAGCCAATCCTTCGGCTGTGATCAAGCGGCTGTGATCAAGCAGCCGAAGGATTCCCCACAGGCTGTGATCAAATAGCCGAAGAGTCGCCAATAGGCTGTGAAAAGTGGCAACCAGCAGCTATTGCGTGAGGCCCCAGTCATGCGCCATACGCACAAAACAAACCGGGCGCATCACGCCCAGCCAAGCGCCTGCCCCTAAGGGCAGCGCACCATCCCGTGGCCAGCCTGGCGCCAGGTCTGGAAGCAACTGTTCTCGGCCTCGAGCACCAGCGGGCGGAACAGGTCGTTGCGCTGCCCGTCGATCAGTTGCTGCTGGTTGATCCAGGTGCCGGGGTAGGGCACCACCGTGCGGTGTCGCACGGCATCGGCCCCGGCAGCGGCCGTGAGGGTGGGCGTAGACACCACCGGCTCCGGCCCGAAGATGCCGGCGGCCGTGGAGCTGCCGACGCGGCGGCCACCGCTGACCACCCACAGCTGGCCCAGCTTGGCGGCCAGGTAGGGATGCAGATCGGCGCGACCGGTGGGGGGATCACTCACCGCGTACAGCAGGGGGTCGATCTCCACCTTGAGTGCGGCAGGGGCACCGGCCGGGGCGGCCAGCAGGTCGGCGCGCAGGCTCTGGTAGAGCCCCGACACTTCCGTGACGGCCAGATCGCCCACGGTGGCCAGGCCCACCCGGCCGAGCGGTGTGGCCACCACCACCGGAGCGGCACCGGCGCTGGCCCAGGCCCGCTCGGAAGCGGTGAGGTGAGTGGCGCGGTAACGGCCCAGAATCGTGCCGGCCGGGCCCGCCAGGGCCACGGTGTGGAACACCTGGCCGCCCTCGCGCTCGGGGTAGCTGCCCACCAGATAGCCGTTGCCGGCCTTGGCCCGCTGCGCCAGCACTTGCTCGAAGTCGCCGCCGCGGGGCTCGGCCCGGCGCCGCAGCTCGGTGGCATCCAGGCCGGTGGGCAGGGCCGAGAGCTCCGGCAGCACCAGCAGCTCATTGGGCTGGGGCTGGCTGCTGCTCAGGCGTGAAGGGCCAGTGCTCCACTGGGCGGCGGCCAGTTGCACCGGAAGGCGACTGGCGGTGGCGGTGATGTCCACCGGGGCCCGGCGCAGCGCCAGCAGGGGGTTGTAGAGCGAGGGGCGGCGTGCGGCCAGACGCTGGTCGCGCACCGCATCGGCGTCTGCCGGGGTGATCGTGGCACTGAAGATGCCGTTCAGGCCAGGAGGCAACACCTGGGGCGGCAACACCGGCGCTTGCACAAGCTTGCGGCCGCTGGGCGACCAGATGCTGGAGCCACCGTTGTAAAAGAGCTGGCTGCCGGTGATCGGATTGCGCTCGATGCCGCTGCGCGTGGCCCCCACCACCCACACGCCGTTGAGTGCACTCATGTGCTGCACACTGGCCACCGTGGAGTGGTTCGAGCGCGCCTGGGCGGCCGGCGTGCCGGGCATCACCCGATCGGAAACGGAATGCCAGCCGATGATCTGCGCACCGCGCAACGCCGCCAGCCTGTCGTACTGCCAGTAGGTGTCGTCGTAGCAGATGATCAGGGCGATGCGGCCGATCGGCGTGTCAAAAACGCCCACATCGGTATCACCGGGGCCGAACAACTGCACGTCCTGGCCGTTCAGGCCGTTCTTGCGGTACTTGCCGATGATTCCTTCCGGCCCCATCAACACAGCGGTGTTGTAAAAGAGCCCGGTAGCGCTGTCTTTCTCTGCAATGCCCACACTCATATAGAGGCCGGTGCGCTTGAGCACCGGCAGCAGGGCCGCGGTGGCCTGCCCGGGAATGGTGTCCACAAAGGGAGCCAACTGGGCGGGGCCAGTGAAGTCGTAGCCGCTGATCGCCGTTTCGGGAAACACGGCGTAGTTCACACCTTCGGCCGCCACCCGCTCAGCGGCCTGCACCAGCCGGCGGATGTTGCCCTCCAGGTCTCCCCAGGCGGGAATGAAATCAACCGCCGCCACCTTGATCGGCCGGCTACCCACCTGGGCGCTGGCCGGCGACGCCCAACCAACAACACCCGTGACCAGCAGGCTGAGCGAAACAGCAGCCAGGCGCTGCAGAGGAACTGCCGTCATGGTCAGACACCGGTGGGGGCCACGCCGAGACAGGCGCGGTGTCTCAATCATGAGAGAGCGGTGCACGCCTGAGGGCGGAGCCTGGTGATTGTCAACGCAAAGCCTGAAACACCTGGCGAGGTCACCTGGAAAGCTCACGTGGAATGTTCACGTGGACTGTTCACGTAAGGAGTGACAGCGCTGCGGCGTTCCAACAACCGAGTGCCGGCTCACCGGCATAACGGGAAAGGATCGAAAGCGTGGTGGTGTCGAGCAGGAAATGGCTGCCATAGCTGGGTGCCAGCCCGATCCAGCGCGCCGCCAACACCCGCAACAGGTGGCCATGGGCGAACACAGCCACCTTGCCGCCATGCGCCCGCACCCGCTCAATCACCCGATCAGCGCGCGCACCGATCTGCGCCGGACTCTCGCCCTCGGGGCAACCATCCCGAAACACCATCCAGCCGGGGGCTTCGCGCTGAATCTGCGCAGACGTGAGCCCCTCATAGGCGCCGTAATTCCACTCGCGCAGGTCCGGGTCAACCGTGGCGTGTTCCACCAGGCCTGCCAACTCACAGGTGCGCCGGGCCCGTTGCAGCGGACTCACCAGCACCAGCTCCACACCCAGACCAGCCAGGAGAGGCGACAGAGCGCGGGCTGCCTGCTCACCATTGGCCGTCAGGGGAATGTCGGTGTTGCCGGTGTGGCGACCCGACAGGCTCCACTCCGTTTCGCCGTGGCGGATCAGCACCACCTCGCCAGCAGACAGTGATCGTGTTGCCATACGCGGAAGTGACAGCCACTGGAAAGTGTTGCCTGAAGCTGGGGTGGAGGCAAGGGCGACGAGCAGCGGCACTCTCCACTTCCGATCAGGTGCCTTAACGGAAGGTCAGACAGTGCCAATCAGAAGAACAGCATGAATGGGAAGCAGCGTTGATGGAGAAGAAGTGAGGCCAGGGACATGACGGGCCAACCACTGCAGCCACACCGACTCACAGGCCAGTGCCAACTGGAGTCGTCACCGGCAAGAAAAGCTCATAGCGGATGGAGAGCGCTCAAGATTCCAGAGGCGTTCTGATCATGGGCACCAACGCTAGATCATGAAAAGAACAGTCCATGCAGGTAGACTCTGGATCTAGATACCACAACAACAGAGAAGCCGAGGGCGCGATTCATCATACGAAAGACCATAGCATCAGGCCAACAGATGTACTGATCCAGTTGTCGCCTTGCTGATAGTTCGCTGGATTGTGTAGGAGCCCCTGCACAGCTGCAGCAGATCTGCGGTAGGCCCGTGCGGTGCGAGTGGCGTGGGTAGGGTCGGGATGAGCGGATCAATGAAGGATGTAGGCACAGAGATGCGAATTGCCCAGATTTCAACGCTCCACGAAAGAGTTCCACCCATCGGCTACGGGGGCACGGAGCGGGTGGTGCATTACCTCACAGAAGAGCTGGTAAGGCGTGGCCATGAGGTGGTGCTCTTTGCCAGTGGTGACTCTCTGACCAGCGCACAGCTGTGCCCCTGTGTCCCGAAGGCCTTACGTCTAGGCGGCCCGATGGGGGATCCAAGCGTGCACAATATGATCCAGCTCGATCATGTGATCGCGCAGCTCGACAGCTTCGACGTGCTGCACTTCCACAATGGGCATTATCACTTCCCCATCGCTGATCTGCTGGGTGTTCCGCATCTGAGCACCATTCACGGGCCACTGCATGCACCAGAGCAGAAGATGCTCTACAACCACTTCAATCAGGTGCCGTTGGTTTCGATTTCAGAAACCCAGCGCCTGCCCGTTCCAGCGGCCAACTGGCTCGGAACCGTCTACCACGGCCTCCCCAACGACCTCTATCGCTACGTCGCCACACCCGAGCCCTACCTCGTGTTTGTGGGCCGCATTTCACCCGAAAAACGACTGGACCGCGCCATCGCGATCGCCACGGCCGTGGGCATGCCGCTGAAGGTGGCAGCGAAGATCGATCCGGTGGATGCTCCCTATTTTGAGGCTCAGATCGAGCCGCTGCTCCAGAACAACCCCTTGGTGGAGCTGGTTGGAGAGGTGGATGATGTGGGCAAGCAGGATCTGCTGGGAAATGCCTTCGCTCTGTTGTTTCCAATCGACTGGCCTGAACCCTTCGGTCTTGTGATGATTGAGGCCAATGCCTGTGGCACGCCGGTGATTGCCTGGCGCAATGGATCCACACCGGAAGTGATCCGGGAGGGAGTGAATGGTTTCCTCGTGGATTCGATCGAGGAAGCCATCGCTGCCGTGCATCAGGTGGAGCAGCTGGATCGCTCAAGGGTGCGCAGCCACTTCGAGGTGTGCTTTTCGGTGAGTCGCCAGGCAGAAGATTATGAACAGCTTTACCGGCACCTGATCCAGGCCCGCCGCTGCCAGAGCCCCGCTCACCGCCTGTCGGTGCATGCCTGAACCGCTGCCTCCCTTCGTTCTCAAGAACGAAGAAACCTTTGCCGTGCTGGATTCACGCGGCGAGATCTGCCCCGAACTTCAGCATGATGCTGGCATCTTCCACCGCGGCACCCGGCACATCAGCCGGCTGCAGGTGTTGCTCTGGAACCAGTCACCGATGGTGCTGAGCTCCACGGAGCTTGGCGCGATGGGCGTCATGGTGAGCCATCTCGCCAACAACGACGGCGGCGGCAGCAGTTCAGCTGCGATGAGCATCCATCTGGAACGCAGCACGGTGCTCACAGCCACGGCCTGCCTGCAACAGTTCAGCTTCACCAGCTATGAAGGCCGGCCGGTGAAGATGCCGCTCACCCTGCGACTGGATGCGGATTTCCGCGACATCTTCGAAGTGCGGGGCTATCACCGTCCGCACCGCGGTCGCACGGTGCGCCGCGGCAGCGACGGTGCTCTGGAGCTCGTCTACAGAGGCCTTGATGGGGAGGATCGCGTCACGGTGCTGCGCATGAGCGACGCGATTGAAAACGTCAACGCCGAAGACATCGGCCTGGTTCTGACACTGGAGCCCAGGCAGAGTTGCCGGCTGTTCCTGGTGCTGGACTTCCACCCCGCTGCTGAACCACTGGGCGCGGAGGAGCATTACAACGCGGCGATGGCCGCCACGATTCAGCGCTTTTGCGAGGCCCGGCGCAGCGCCGCCTCCGTGCTGAGCGACAATTCGGCCTTCAACAGCTGGTTGCTGCGCTCGTTCTCAGATGTGCACCTGCTGGCCAGCCAGGTGGAAGACGGCCTCTACCCCTATGCCGGCGTGCCCTGGTTCAGTTGTCCGTTCGGGCGAGATGGCCTGATCACGGCGCGTCAGATGCTGATGGTGGAGCCGCGGCTAGCGCGGGGCGTGCTGGGATTTCTGGCACGAAACCAGGCCCTGGTGGAGGATCCCGCCCACGACGAGGAACCCGGCAAGATCCTGCACGAATCCCGGCTTGGCGAAATGGCTGCATTGGGGGAGGTGCCCTTCTCCAGTTATTACGGTGCAGTGGATTCGACGCCACTGTTTCTGATGCTGGCGGGGGATTACCTGTGCCGCAGTGATGATCGCGACTTCATCATTGGCCTCTTGCCTGAGCTGGAAGCGGCCATGGCCTGGATCCACAGGGCAGAAGCGAGCAGCAGCGACGGCTTCCTGCGCTACCTGCGCGCTGCCGCTGGCGGTTTGAGCAACCAGGGCTGGAAAGATTCAAACGATTCCGTTCACCACGCCGATGGCCACCTGGCGGAGGGCTCCATCGCTCTCTGCGAGGTGCAGGCCTATGCCTATGGGGCACGCCGCGCGTTGGCCAGGATCTATCAATGCCTGGGCCGCAGCGGTGAGGCCGAGCAGCTGAGGGACGAGGCCGCTGCCCTGCGCCACCGCTTCCATGCCGCCTTCTGGACGCCAGCGATTGATTCCTACGCCCTCGCTCTCGACGGAGAGAGCAAGCCGTGCATGGTGAGGGCCTCCAATGCCGGCCACTGCCTGTGGACGGGCATCGCCACGCCGGAGGCAGCCGCCGCGGTTGCCAGGCATCTGATGGCCCCCACCAGCTTCAACGGCTGGGGAGTGCGCACCTTGGATGAGCGGGAGAAGCGCTACAACCCGATGAGCTATCACAACGGATCCATCTGGCCCCATGACAATGCCCTGATCGGCATGGGTCTGGCGCACTACGGGCACCGTTCCGAGGCCCTGCGCATCCTCACCGGTCTGTTTGAAACCGCCAGTGCCGTGCCGATGTTCCGTCTGCCGGAGCTGTTCTGCGGGTTTCAGCGACGTGAAGAGGAAGGGCCCACCCTCTACCCGGTGGCCTGCAGCCCGCAGGCCTGGGCCAGTGCCAGTGTGTTCGGTCTGCTGGAGGCGGTCACCGGCATGTCGATCGAGCGCGAAGACGGCAGCAACAGGGTGCAGGTGCGCCTGCGCAACCCCTGCCTGCCGAAGGGGCTGAATCTACTGGACATCAACGGATTGCGGCTCGGAGAAGAAGAGATCAACCTGCAGTTCCACCGCAGCGAGCATGATGTGGGAGTGCTGGTGCGCAGCCGCACACCAGGCGTGGATGTGGTGATCATGAAGTGATGGAACAAGCCCGCTTGGGATGGGCATGGACATAGCTGCAGAGTGGCTCTGCAGTCGTCCTCAATGGAGCGGCCCAGCAAGGGCGCATTCCACACCAGCCGCGGCGACATCTGCCGCACCCGGAGTTGGTGTGACGTAGGAGCCTTGGCATAATGCGCCGATGGCAAGACAGCACATCTTCAGCAGAACCTCCACCATCAGGGGTTCGGTGGCGGGGCTGGGAACGGCCCTCCTGCTGGCAGTCAGCTCAGCCTTGCCGGCAGCTGCCGTGGAGCCGGTGCTGCGAGTCGGGGTCGTGGATGGCGCACCACCGTGCAGCTACCTCGATGCAGGCGCCTGGCGGGGTCTGGCGGTCGATCTGTGGAACCGAATTGCCACCCGTGAGCAATTGCCGTACGTGGTGTCTGAGTGGCCATCCGTGCGGGAGATGCTGGAAGCCACCCGTCGGGGGAGCCTGGATGTGGCGGTGGGCTGCATCAATGTGTCGCCGGATCGCCTGGAAAAGTACCGCTTCAGTCTGCCGTTCCAGGAAGATGGTCTGGCAGTGATGGTGGTACAGAGCCGGCAGGATCTTGGGCGCTCCTTTCTGGCGGCCTTGCTGACACCCACACTGCTGCAATTGCTGGGCGGCTATCTGCTGGCAATCGGCGCGCTTGCCCTGCTGACCTGGCGCGTGGAGCGCTACGGCCAGCAAGCACAGACACTCGGCGACGGACAGCTGCGCAGCTTCAGCAAGGTGTTCCAGATTCTTGCCACCGGGCCAGGGAGTAACACCCTGGTGAGCACCACCCGGGGCCAGGGTGTCGTGCTGATGGCCTACATGGTGCGCATTGTGTCGGCGTCGTTGCTGGTGGGTTATCTCACAGTGAATGTGGCGCGTGAAGTGCAGGGAAGCGCCGGCGGGAGCATCCGCTCTGAGGCGGATCTGCTTGGACTGCGCGTGGGGGTGCGCCAGGGCACTGTCAGCGAAGGCCTGTTGAAGGAGCTGAACAAGGGCAGTACCACAGCCAAGATAACGATCGTGCCACTGAACACTATTGGAGCAGGCCTGGATCTACTCGTAGACCGTCGCATTGATGCGCTGCTGGGCGACAATCTGCAGCTGAGCTACTTGCTGATTCATTCCAAGGTAAAAGGGCTTGTGCCAAGCCTGGCCCTGCAAGGGATCCGCCCGGAATCCCAGGCCTTCGCCTTTGCGCCAGATCTGCCAGAGGCCACGGCCGAACGCATCGATCAATCCATCAGTGAATTGAAACGCAGCGGACTGGTCAGCACCCTGCGCCAGCAAGCCACTGAGCCCGGCTCAACGCAGGGGCAATAATCCGAATCTGGCAGGCTCTATGTGTAAGTGGTGCGGACGAGCACATTGGACGAATGGACACGTGGACGCACGGAAGAATCGCTTAGTGGGTGAATACTTGAATCAATGGAGGAAGAATGGTGTATTGAAGGGTTGAAG
Source organism: Sphingobacterium thalpophilum (assembly GCA_943367595.1). Taxonomy (GTDB): domain Bacteria; phylum Cyanobacteriota; class Cyanobacteriia; order PCC-6307; family Cyanobiaceae; genus MW101C3. Next base: position 6,620 of record CALRJS020000024.1, on the reverse strand, counting down.
GGTTGAGAGACCGGAAGGTTGAATTAACGCATGAATGATTCAATCAGCAACCGACCATAGAGGACAACTTTCCATCTGACCAAGAGAGAGACCTAGCCCTTGAAGCCGAAAGGAGACTGCCAGCTGGGGGCAAAAGAGAGTCAAGGCATGAACGCGAGGAAAGCTGCCACTAAATGATGAATGAAACTTGCCGATGGAACAGGACTGCAAACTACTTTCCAAACACAACAGTCACCTGGAACAACAGAATAAACAGAGAACTTCGGTTGACGACGAAGAGAGCGTATCGACTGAAGGCGACAGCGGACTTCAGCCTGAAGACCAGGAGATCATGCTACCTGATGGCAAAAGCATGTTGCTAGAAAGTAAAACAGACATGCAAGCTGAAAGCTATCGGAACCCGTCCACAAGATGATTGGTATCAACTGCATGGAGCCAAAGCCATCAAGCCACATGGCGACTGAACATCGGCAATCAAATGCTCACCACATAAAGGGCAACACGGGAGCACCTCAACCAATGCCACCAAGAAGAGATCCGCCCTGGCAAGTGCAGATTCAATCCAGGAGGTCAAATCACGCGTTAGATCATCCGGTCCAATTCAAGAGTCAAGGGTTCAGATATGTTCCACGTCACACAAAGCTTGCACCAGGATCCGCATAGAATCACAGTTCCCACCACATGAGGCCCACCAGCGATGCAAGGCCACTTCAACGCCAATGGAGCAAGAGTCCATCAAGAGCATCAGCTATGAGCAGCTTGCTGAATCATCTCCTTGCTCTTGAAGTTGAGCTTCACCACCCAGGGATTCGTTGCAGCTGCGAGAGGCTGGAGCAGTTGCTGCATCCACACTTTCACGAAGTCGGTCGCTCTGGGCGTCCCTACAGCAGGGAAACGATCATCACCTACCTGGCATCGCTCAGCGTTTCGCCACCAGTCGTGTCTGACGCTTTCCATGTTGCCGAAATCGGCATGGATGTGGCCCTGCTGACATTCCGTTCTGCGCACGTGACGCAGGACGGAAGCCTGGACATGCATACGCTCAGATCATCCCTGTGGGTGAACTCAGTGAATGGATGGCAACTGCGCTATCACCAAGGCACTCCGGCAGCAGAACCCTGGTGAGAGCAAACCATCCCCATCCATCACCAGCGGAGGCATCATCGCCCACGCTCCAGCTCACATCGTCGAGATACAGCTGAGCTTGACCTACACCACGACATGCATAATGCATCGACAGAGATCGTGTGACGAGCAGGATAACCAGTGGCTTTTCATTCATCCCAACAATGATCGATTCATTCATCTCAACCATTACCGAAGGACCAATTCAGGTCAATGACACAACGGTCAGCTCAACGTTTAACCCTAGAGCTAACTTTACGATGATCTCAACGACAAGCGTAACTCAATGAGAAGATGAACTCAACAAGAAGAATAAGTCAACGAGTAAACTGACTCAACCAGAAACCCATCCTATCGAGGAGTTCGACGAACATCCTGATCGTCCACCAGATCTTTCCTGGTCAGTACCCTCACCTGACGGCCGCACTGGTGACCCGCGGCGACGGTGTGGTGGCCACTGGCGGACCCACGGTGCAACCGCAGCGGGAGTCACGCCACGCTGCACCGCTTCAACCCGTTACCAGCTGGTGGTATGCCTTCATGGCCTGGCTTGGTGACCGACTCTCAGACCAAGGTGCGGCGAGCTGAAGACGTAGCCGTTCTGATCGAGGCGCTGAAAGCAATGGGCCTCCGGGTGGATCTGGTGATTTTGCATCCAGCCTGGGGTGAACTTCTGGCCATCACGGATGTAGTGCCAGGGGTGCCAGTGCTCCATCAGGTGGAGTTTGCCTACCCGCAAGTAGGAGCTGATTTTAGCTTTGATTCAGAGTTCACGAAGCCGGGGTGGGGAGCCCAATCACGCCTGCGACGCACTCCCCAGTTGCTGGCACTTCAAGACCTCGATTGGGACTTGACCCCAGCCGGCTGGCAAGCGGAACCAGCACCAATGGAGGTTCACGAACGGATCAGCGTGAGTCAGGAAAACATTGAGAACAACCTGGTGGTACCAAGAGTGGGTGCCGAAGGAGGACTCGACGAATCTGGCATCACACTGCGGCCGGGGGATTAGATCGTGAGCCTTGTTGCTCGAAGCCTTGAGCCCTATCGAGGCATTCACTGCCTTCTGAGAATGCTGCCTCTGCTGCAGCAGTTGCGCCCGCAAGCCAGAGTCGTGATCGACCCAGCCACTGCCCCAGTACAGGAAGTGATTGAATCAGGCAGCAATGGGCTGCTCGTGGATTTCTTTGTTGGAGAAGCCTTGGCACATAGCATCGCCAGAGTGCTTGCAGACCCAGCCTCTTTCAACTCGCTCGGCCTTAGTGCACGCCAAACCGTCGTCGATCGCTACGACCTGACAACGATCTGCCTGCCACAGCAACTTTCCCTCGCGGATCAGCTTACCGCCCGGCGACTCCCACGACCCGCGTGATCCGCAGACTTCTGCAGTCACAAAGCAGGATGCAGGCAGCAGGATGCAGGCAGCAGGCAGCAGGCAGCAATCCTGGTTGGAACGAACGCGAAGCAACGTTCACTTTACTCAGCTCCAGAACCATCAACCACCACAACAACAACGACAATTCATCGTCACTAAGCGAGGGGCCACCACAATCTGAATCACCAAATCACAGGCTTGCGTGCATCCAGGCAACCACAGGCAGCGCATAGTGACAAGAACCCGCTACCGAAAGGATTCCAGATCCATGCACGCAGCAACCCATGGACATCATGGAAACCCGAGTCTAGGAATGAGCTACACCCAATGAGATAGCGAGATGAACCTCCCCAACCCCTGCTCATGCGATCTCAGCGGCATTGGCAGGATACTCATAGAATGTGCATTACCGACCCCTATTCCATGGCCATTCAATGTCCTAATTGCCGAAGTCGATCCGTTCGATTAGATAGAAGCCTGGGCGGGCGCTGTGTTTGCGCTGTCTGTGGGGTGCCTATGCGTCAAGAGCGAAGAGGGCCAAACCGGCAACGTTCCCAGTCAAGCCGGCAACCTTCCCAGCCCATCCGGGCTTTGTCAGTGCAATGGAGGTGGAGCGTTTCCCCGCAAACTCTCATTGCCTGGCTTGCTCTTGCTGGCCTGCTTGGATCCTATGCCTACTTGGCTTCCAACCCACAAGCGCTTCACCATTGGCTCGCTCCCTACAGCGCATCAACGAGGAACTCCTGGTGGATTCAGACGCCAGCGGATGTGGAGGTGCTGATCGGCAAAGCAAAAGCTGGCGATCAAGAGATGGTTGCACCGTCTGTTCACGCCAATATCCGTGAACTGATTGCTCGTCTTCAAGCCAAAGGCGTTCGTGTGCTGATCAGCGCCAACGTGACGGATGGAGCGGCCGGAGTCTGGGATCCAGGGGTGGCAGAAGTCAGAATCGAGCCGTCAGCAGTGGCAATGGGAAGCAAGATCTTGGTCGAGATCCTGGCCCACGAGTCCGCCCACGTGGCTCAATCCTGCCGCGCTGGTGGCCTGGGCAGGAATAGCGAACCCATGGGAATCCAGGTGTTTCCGGTTGAGAAGTTTCGAGACCAGCTCAATTCACCGCTATACCGAGGCCATGTGTCCACAAAGGTCATTGAACTCGAGGCCTTCACTGTGGGCACCAATCCTCCATGGGCCATCAAACTGCTGGATCACTACTGCAAGGGCTGATACAGCCAACTCCATTGACGCGATCCATCAGCAAGCCGCTTCAGCATCACCAAAAGCCCATGACCAGAGCGGCCACACTGAGCGAAGGCTCACACCGAAAGCATTCAGTCGCCGACAACGAATACCACCACGACACCGAAGCACCAGCAATCCGCCACAGCTGCGATGGCGCCACAGGCCCGAGCAGCATGCATGGCCGGATGTTCGCGATGGCCACACCAATCCACAGGGTTCAGGTGTTCAGCAACTGCTCGGAGCAGGCAACGCGTGGTTTGGGTTATGGCACTGAACACTCACAATGCAGCAACTTGTAGGCAATCCGATGGCAGCGGCTGGGCAAAGGAATGATCCAGACCAGCGCACTGCGCTCTGCCGACAGCCAACCTGTACTGTCCATTCCCATACGAAGGCAACCGATCGCTGTACGAGCCTGATGTCACCTTGTTGCCAGCCTGGAGCCGTTCTGGCCGGTGCTGCGACTCTGGAGCTTGCAGCACCGGCGTCATGATCCCTCCCCAGAAGCAGATGACCGGCATGCTCGGCCATCCGGTGGCGGAGAACCCGATCGATCTGATGTTTGACGCGGTGTATGCGCACTACGGCTTGAACTGGCAGTTCTGGAAGAACGACATCGCCGACGAACTGGATCTTGCCCTGGCGGTGAAGGCACTGGTGCCCCTTGGTTATCGCGGCGTGGGCATCACCGTGCCCTCCAAGGTGGCGGTGATGCCGTTGCTCGATGCTGTTGATGCCGATGTGCAGGCCATTGGCGCCGCCAACTACCTCACGATCGAAGCAGGCCGCCTGATCGGCCACAACAACGACGGCAAGGGGGTAGTGAAAGCGATCGAGAAGGTGGCGCCCCTGGCGGGGCAGCGGGTGGTGATGCTGGGAGCCGGTGGTGCCGGTCGGGCGATGGCGGTGGAGCTTGCCTGGGCTGGCGCCTCCCATCTCACCCTGATCACGCGGCGGCAAGAGCAAGGCGAGGAGGTGGCCCACACCGTGACCCGCGCCTCCGGGGTGCCGGCGGCATGGCAGCCCTGGCACGGGGAGGTGGCCGTGCCGGCGGGCACCACACTGTTGATGAATGCCACCCACTTGGGCTGCGCGCCCGAGCTGGAGCCGGTTCCTGTGCAGTGGGACACGGTCAATCCCGGCTGCGTGGTGGTGGATGTGATCACCAACCCCCGCATCACACCCTTCCTGGCCACTGCGCGTGAGCGGGGCTGCCCGGTGGTGGACGGCGTTGAGATGCTGGTGCAGCTGGCCATGCAGATCTTCGAGCGCTGGACTGGCCTGACACCGGAAGAAGAGGTGTTCCAGCGAGCGGTGGCTGCCGCCCTGGGTGAGTAAGTAAGAATCCAAAAGAAAGGGGAAGAGATTCAAGCGACGCCCGAACGCAACGTCCAGTGCATCTCACTCCGGCAACACAAACCCCTCAAGCCGGCTGCACAGGCCAGGACCCTCGCGGCGCGCAACCGTGGGGTCGTCGTAGGCCACCCAGACGAGCAGATGGCCGTCGCGGCGTTGCACGTCGAGGCCTTCCGGCTTGTCGCTGCCCTGATCCGGCCGGCCAGGGGAGCCATCACGGATCCACAGCAGCGGCTCGGGCTGCTCCACGGTGAGGCCAGAGGGAGCGGCTGAGTCGTCGGCGCTGAGGGCGTTGCGCCAGCGGTAGATGTAACAAGGGCCCGCCAGGGTCATGGTCGGTCCGGCCAGCACCAGCACGTCGTCGCTGTCGGGCACCACAGCCAGATCCCGCACCGCGAGGCCGCTGAGCTGCAGATGGCGGCAGCGCCAGCGCTCAAGGCTGAGGGTGGGGCCGTGGCCATCGAGCCCACCCAGCCGCAGATCAACCACCAGGGCGATGCCCCGCAACACCGGACCGCGCAAACCCACCAACACCCGCTCGCCGCGGGCGGCGATGCCTTCGATGTCGAGGCCGTTGTCCTTGCTGGGGATCATCAGAAACGGGGCGAGCCGCGGATCGGTGGCCAGGGCCGCCGTGAGGGCATCGCGCGGAGCGGCCGGATCGAACGCCAAGCGCTGGCCTGCCACAGGCCGGCCCTCGCTGTCCAGCCGCAGGCAGCCGAGCACATGGGCGTTGCGGCTTTGCTTGTCATGCAGGCCCAGCGGTTCACCCTTGTCGTCGTCGTGCTTCCGGCGCCGCAGGCTGTGGGAACCCACCAGCCAGAGCCGGTCCGCATCGAGCGACAGTCCCTCGATGTCCGATTCGCCGCTGTCTTTGCCGCCAGCCAGGCCGAAATCCTTGAGCTTCACCTCGAAAAGCTCGCCGTAGCGGTGCTCATCCAGGCGCTTGAGCCGGTAGAGGCTGCGGCCTTCGTCTCCGCCCAGCCAGAGGATCCCATTGAGGGAAGCCAGGGCGGAGAGATTCTGCTGAAGATCTTCGGTCTTCTTGTCTCCGGATGGGCCCAGCTCAAGTAGGCGCTGCTGGCTCGAGGCGGCCAGAGGCAGATCACTTTCGAAACGTGGCATTGATGGGGATTGAGACAACAGGAATGCCGCAGCTTTGACTCAGGGGGAAACCAGCCAGGAGGGCCATGGGTGTGTCAGGCCCATGGCGGGGAAAGCGCCACTTCGGTAACCCGGGGCGATCGGAATCCCCAGGAGATATGGGGTGTTGAGTCTTGGCTACTCACAACGTCACTGTCCCGCAGGACCATCCACTCCAAAAGGCTTCCTCCACTCAGAGAACCGGGCGAAGGTAGCGCAAATGACAAAGAAAAGCCTGATTAGGTAGCTAGCTCCGCACTCCTCAAGATGCGTTCCGGCCGAGCGTCGCAGCTGCAGATGGCATGAACCACTCGCTCAGTCATTGTTGCCAAGTTGAAGCGGCGGTTGAAGCGGTAATTGAAGGCACCCAGGTAGCGATCAG
>CALRJS020000023.1:0-51967 GCA_943367595.1 Sphingobacterium thalpophilum | reverse complement strand
GGGGATGGGGAGGATACGGAGCTGCTGGATCTGCTGCAGGGGGACGGGACGCTGCCGGAGGAGAGCGTGGACAGCGAATGCCTGCGGGGGGATATGCGGGCACTGCTGGAGCAACTGCCGGAGCTGCAGCGCGATGTGCTGAAGATGCGCTTCGGGCTCGATGGTGAAGAGCCGATGAGTCTCACCGGCATCGCCCGCTCGCTCGGCATGAGCCGCGACAAGACCCGCAACCTTGAGCGCCGCGCCCTCGACGGCATCCGCTCCCACTCCCGCCGCCTGGAGGGCTACCTGGTGGCCTGAGGCTCAGGCCGAGGCTGGCACGGTGGTCAACCGCGCCGATCAGCTTCCTTCGAAGCGGGCCCGGAAGCGGTTGTAGATGGCGTTCATCGCCAGCATCAGCAGCCCCACGCCGATGAACACCACCCCCCGCAGCCCCAGATCCGCCTGGGCCATGTCGATGGCTACCAGCCGCACCAGGCAGGCTCCCAGCCCCAGCAGGGCCAGCCAGCGGAACTGCTGATCGCGCAGCACGGCGCTTAACAGATAGATCACGAACGCCTGCAGGGCCCACAACAGCGTGAGCAGGGCCCGGTCGTAGCGGAACGCCAGGCTCCAGGCCACGGCCACGAACATCGGGTAATACAGCCAGCGGTTGGGAGCGGCGGCGACGCGCCGCGCGATCCAGCTCAGCAACGGCAACCCCTGCGAGGCCGCCTGTAAGGGAGCCTCCAGCTTCTTGTGCGCCAGCAGGAGGAAGAGCACCTCCAGGGCGATGGCCAGCACCCCCACGGTCTGCGGCTGCCCCAGCAAGCGCTCCGGAGCAGGCATCAACGTCTCCAGCATGGCCAGCAGGCCGAGGATGCCCCGCCAATACACCAACACCGCATACACAGCCAGCCGCGGCGCAAACAGGCGTTGCAGCTTCGGGATCACCAGCAGCACCGCCAGCAGCGACCAGGCCACCGGCCGCCACAGCGGACCGACCTCCACCGCGATGCCCAGAACCGAAACCAGCACGGCCGCTTCCAGCGCCAGCGGTTGCAGGCCGCGCCAGAGCGGCAGCGCCGCCAGGCCCGCGCCGGGGCGCAGGAACCAGGCCCGCAGCGCCACTACCAGCGCCAACAGCTGGACCGGCAGGCGGCCGCTGACGCTCATGCGGCCCAGGCTGATCAGCTCCGTGCTGGGCAGGATCACCAGCAGGTAGGCCGTGAGAAACAGCACCAGGTAGCCCAACGCCATCACCAGCAGCTGCAGGGCGGCCCCCCGTGGCCGGCGGCGGGCCAGCTCCAGCGCCCCCGCTGCCAGGGCCAGCCAGGCGGCCCCGGGCAACAGCTCCGAGATTGGTGCCAGGGCCAGATACGCCCCCAGGGCAGCGGTGACTCCGAACAGATGCAGTCCGGTGGCCCGCAGCGTCGGGCGGCCACCGGCACAAGCCAGCAGCAAGGAGAGTGCGGCCAGGGGCAGGAGCCGGATCAGCAGGGGAGCCGGCGACCAGGGGGCCTGCACCACCAGCACGAGCCAGCTGGTCAGGTGAGCCATGACGATCGCCAGCCCGCAGCCGCCGAGCAGGCCCGGTGGCCGGTGCCGGCGGGCGAGCAGCAGCAGGGCGCCCACCACCACCAGCGCCAGCGTTTCCCGCCAGGGAGCGGGCGCGCTGATCGATGTGCCCACCGCCACCAGCAACCCGCTGCTCCAGCCCAACGCAGCTGGCCAGGGCAGCGGTACGGCGCGGCGCTGCAGCAGCAGTTGCAGCAGGGCGGCCAGCAGGCCGGCACCGATCAGCACAGCGGCGTTCTGGCCCTGCTCCAGGGCTGTGGGTGTGGTGGTCAGCGCATCGATGGCGGCGGTGATCAGCCCCGTGAACACCAGAGCCACGGCCACCAGATTCACCGCTCCCCAGCCCCAGCGCCGCAGCACCGGGTCGTGTTCGCTCACGGCCAGGCCAAGGAACAGCACCGTCTCCAGCCAGAGGCCGGCCACCAGCAGCGGCCCATTCACCACCAGCGGCTGCAGGCTCAGTACCGCTGCCATCGCCAGAACCTGGGCCACCAGCAGATCGCAGCGGCCCAGCCAGCGCACCCCCGCCCGGCCGGCTCCCTTGCCCAGCGCGTAGGCGAGGGCAGCGGCCAGGCCCAGCCCCACCGTGCGCTGAGCCGCATCGGTTGGCGTCACCAGCAGGGCCAGCCCCACCCCGCCCCAGCGGCTGAGCAGCAGCACCAGGGGGAGGGGGCGCAGGTCTGGCGCCCTGCCGCGTGGATGGTGCTGCCACAGCGCCCCTCCGCCGAACACCACCAGGGCCCCAACCAGGGCGAAGCCACGCTCCGGCTGCAGGGCCTCCAGCAGCGCCCCGCTGGCGGCAAGCCACCAGAGCTGGAAGCCGGCATACGCCCAGGTGACCACCAGTTGATGACGCCCCTGCCGCTGGGGCAACGGCACTGCCAGGCCCGCCACCGTCACCAGCGTGGCAAGGGCGAGGGTGATCGGGTTCTGGCTGGCGATCAGCAGGGGCACCAGGTTCACCACCACGTGCAGAGAGGCCACCGACTGGCTGGGGGCCACCCGGGCCAGCAGCAGATTCACGGCCATGCCCACCGTCAGCAGCAGCACGGCCGGGCCGGGCGCGTCGATCCAGCGCAGCCCCAGTTCCGGCAGGGAGCCGGCGGCGGCGCAGGCGAACAGCAGGAGAGCGCCACCGCCGCTGCGCATCCACAGGCTCAGTTCGCGCCAGGGGCTGGAGCGTCCCAGCAGCAGCGAAGGGGTCGCCAGCGCGGCAGCGGTGGCCACGGCGATCAGGAAGCGCTCGAAGGCCCCCAGCCGCAGACCCACGTTCACCACGACGAAGGTGACCCCGGCCACCACCACCACCACGCCCAGGATCCCCGTCCAGTTCTCGACCAGCAGCCGCTCCAGCTTCCCGGGTGTTCTGGGTCCGCGGGGCGGTGTCGTGGGCGACGGCGTACGCGGCCGCACAGGTGGAGGGGGTGGAGACGCGGCACCTGCGGGCGCGGGATTCCCTAGGGCGGCATCCAGCGCCGCATCCCCCTTGAACGCAGCCGCCCGCGCAGCATCCGCCACTGCCCTATCCGCCATCGCCGCGGATTCCGTCGCCGCTGGCCTCAGGCGGACCTGGGCCGGCGGAAGCGCTGACAGAACTTGCGCGCTGGATTCCGACGCGAGCCGCTCACTCGCCGCCTGTCCGGCTGGGGCTGGAGGGAGCGCGCCCAGCCGGGCTTCCAGCCGCAGAAGCCGGGTTTCCAGCGTCTTCAGCTGCCCCCGCTGCAGCGATTGGCTGTGCAGCCACAGCCCGACCAGCAGCAGCGCCAGCAGGATCGCCAGCAGGAAGAGCGGAACGCCCACGGTGGAGCCGGCGACTGCCCTGGTTTCTAACCCTGCCTTCACGGGTTGTCCTGTGACGGGCCGATTCCGGTGGGGCGCAACCGCCAGGCCGATGGCGCTTGGTTGTTCGCAGCGGCGACGCCATTCGGCCGGCGGCAGTGGGCAGGCTGGAGGTGCGACCCAACCCTGCCGGTCCTGGGAATTCTCCAGCGACCGCCGGCTTCATGTTCATGACCTGCCGCCTTTCTGACTCTGCAGTCGGCATCCGGCTGCAGCTGGCCCCACACAACCTGGAGCGCCTCGACGCCCTCACCCAGGCCTGGGGAATGCCCCACCGGGGCGAAGCGCTTGATCACCTGCTCGAGCAGCTGTGGGAGGACGCGACCGTGACCGCTTCTGTGGGTTGTTCCGGCGCCTCCCCCTGGTCAGAAGCAGCGGAGGACTGTGGGCAGACCTCCTTACAGTGCGGCGGCCGTGGCGGGATCGGGTGGCTTCGGGCTCTGTTTACAAGGCGCCGCTGAGCGCTGCCCTTGATGCCACCCGCGATGGTCTGCGCCCGTTCGTGGCCGGCACCCTGGCGCGCCGGTTCGGCAGCGCCTGGCATCAACACCCGAAAGTGCGGCGAATGGTGCTCGGCCCTCCCTATGGCCGGGAAGGCCCCACCCTGGATGCCGCTCTGCTGTTGAAGTTGCTGGTGGATTCCTACTACTGGAATCTGCTGTTCTGCGACACCTTCAGGGCCCGCAACCGCTGGCGCATCGACAGCCTGCGCGACCTGCGCAATCGCCTCGCTCACGATCAGGGCGATGACCCCCTGTTCCAGAGCCCGCAATCTGCGCTTGGCCTGCTCGAGAGCATGGAGATCCTGCTGCGGGCCGTCATCCACGCGGATGAGGCTGAGCGGCCAGAGGCGGCAGAGCGGCAGGCGGTGGCAACGAGCTCTGCTGCAGCGCAGAACCCCGCTGCACAGGAAGGTTCTGCTTCCGCACAACCAGGCGCGGCTGAAGCAGAAAGCGCGATTGCCGCACAGCCTTCCACGATCTTGAGGCAGGCAGACTCCAGCCAGCGCCAGGCGGCGGAGGCTGGCCTGGCGAGGGTGCAGGCGATCAGTCGCCAGATCGCGCCTGGGCTGATCGAGCACGTCTGGCGACTGGCGACCTTCCAGGCCCCTGGCGCCAAGCGCTTCTGGGCGGCGCTGCTGGCCACGCTCGGGCTCAGCGCCGTGCTGATCGATTACTACCGCTCCCCGCGAGTCCGCGCCGAGCGTCTGGTGATCGGCACTCCCCATCAACGGCTTGATGCCTACCGCTCCCTGGAGGCCGAACTGGAACGGCGGCTGAGGCCGTATCGCCTGATCGACCATCTGCGCGGCCGGCGCGTGGATGTGATCCTCACCAACGCTGACAGCTACCCCAGGGCGGTGGCGGAGCTGAAGCGGCTGCACTGGGATGTGGCCCTTGCCTATTCCCCGATCGTTTCGATGGCGACGATGGATTACGGCTATCGGCCGATCGGTGTGATGTTTCCTGACAGCAAGGGATACACAGGGGTGATGTTCACGCGCAAGGACAGCCCCATCCGCTCGCTCTCGGATCTGAAGCCCGATTCGACCGTGGCCCTCGGCGATTACTACTCCGCCACCAAGTACTTCGTGCCGATGTCGTTGCTCAAGGGCCGGCGCGTGACCCTGCTGCCCGATCTTGAGGTGGCGGAGATCTTTGATCTGGTGCGCGACGGCAAGGCCGATGTGGGGGTGGCGGCGCGCAGCTTCGAGGAAGGGCAACCCAGCGATGAGTTCAACCCCACCCGCGCCGAGGAGGGATTTCGGGTGATCGCCCGCGGCCTTCCCCTGCCGGCCTCGGTGGTAGCCCTGTCGCCCAAGCTCGACGACGGCGACCGGCGGGTTCTGGCCAGGCTGCTGATGGACCTGCCCGCACAGCTGCGCACGCGCGATCAAGCCAATTTCGGCCCGGGCGCGATTCCGGATTACGGCCCGATGCAGCGCCTGGTGGCGGAAGTGCGCGCGTTCAGCGCCTGCCTGAAGCTCGATGGCAGCGTGCTCTCGATCGCCTGTCCGCCCGGGCTCACGATCGTGGCCCACGACCTCTGGATCGATGACGTGAGCCTGGCGGGCACCTCAGTGCTGCTGAAAGCCACCAGCATCAGCCGCCGTCCGATGGCGATCCGCATCGAACGTTCCCTGCTGCAGCAACTGGTGTCGGTGGAGTCGCCCTCCGAGCTCAAAGGCAGGCACCTGCAGGTGTTGCTGCCCGCCACGGCCGGACCGGGACCCCACCCGATCCTTCACCCCAACCAGATCGAACTGCTGAACTGAATCCGCCAAGCTGGTCTGCTGAACTGAATCCGGCTAGCCGGTTCAACCCTGCCTGGACACTCCTGGACTGGGCACTCCAGGAACGGAGGAACCAAGGCCTGCATCGATCAGAACGGCGGATCAGCTTTCCGCTCCCTCGTAACGGCGGATCAGCTTTCCCGCTGCCGTCGCTCGCTTCTGTCGCTGGATCCAATCAGAAGAACTGGTCGAAGTTGTCGAAGTCGACGGCCTTGAAGCTGCCGTTTTCCACCTGCTCCATCAACCGCACCAGCTGGGCCCACAGCGCCCCCGCGGTGAGCAGCGAGAGCAGCAGCGCCACCAGCAGGGCGATGCCGCTGCCGAAGCCGAACACCTGCAGCGCTCCGCCGATGAACAGGGTGACGCCGATCACCAGACCGCTGTAAGACGCCACCACCTCGCCCGAGCCCAGCGGCAGCAGCGCCAGACGGTCCTGCTTCCAGCCCTCCAGCTTGTCCTGCACCTGGCGGGAAAAGGTGAGCCCGCACAGGACGCTGATCGCCAGCCCGACGCCTGCCAGGAAGAACGGCGGCTGGCCGTAGGCGGCGTACTGGAGCAGCAGGCCCTGCGCCTCCAGGTCGTTGAAGGGGCCGCCGCTGTAGGCGTCGGCGTCGAGCAGGGCGCTGCCCAGGGCCAGCGCCGCTTCGCTCGGATCAGTGGGCACGAGGGTCACGGCGACGGGCCAGCGGATGAAGGCCCGACCCTAGCGATTGGTGCGGGTGTCCCCGCCCCAGGCTCAGGCGGCGGCCGCCAGCGGGTTGAGCCGCTGCAGCATGCCCTCGGCCAGCTTGCGCGGCGAGAAGGTGCGCCGCAGCAGCCCCAGCAGCGCCTGCAGGTCTTCGGTGTGCAGGCGGTTGTCGCGAACGAGCATCAGCAGCAGGCGCTGGCGCAGGCTGCTGCCCCGCGGGCCGAGCAGCAGGCGCAGACCGGCGCCAGCCACCGGCAGCAGGTCGGGGTTGGCATCGTCCTGCTCCACCACCGCCAGCAGGCTTTCCAGCCGCTCCAGCTGCAGGCGGCCGCTGGCATCAAACAGCACCTCCAGCAGCTTTTCTCGCAGTTCGCTGGTGTCGCCGGCCAGCAGACGCCGCGCCACATAGGGATAGGCCACGCGGATGATCTTGAAATCGGCGTTCAGCCGCAACGCCAGACCCTCCTGGCTCACGACTGCACGGATGATCAGGGCGAAGCGGGCCGGCACCCGGAACGGGTAATCGAACATCAGCTCCGAGAAGCGATCCGTGATCGCCTTGAAGTTGAAGGAGCCCACGTTCTCGCCCAGCTGGCCGCCCAGCACCGCCTCCAGGGCCGGCACGATCGGCGTGAGATCGGCATCGGGCCGCAGGAAGCCGAGCGCCTGGAAATCGCGGGCCAGCGCCGGGAAATCGCGGTTGATCAGGTGCACCACCGCGGCGGTGAGGGTGAGCCGGTCGGCGTCGCTGATCGAATCCATCATGCCGAAATCGACATAGGCCACATGGCCCATGGCGCCGGTTTTACCGGTGAGCGCGAACAGGTTGCCGGGATGGGGATCGGCGTGGAAGTAGCCGAATTCGAGCAGTTGCTGCAAGCCCGCCGTGACACCGGTGCGGATCAGGGCGGTGGGATCGAGGTGGTGGGCTTCCAGTTCCAGCCGGTTCTGCAGCTTGATGCCGTTGATCCAGCTGGTGGTGAGCACCCGCCGGCTGGAGAGCTGCCGCTCCACCTTCGGAACGGTCACGGCCGGATTGGAGGCGAACAGGTCGGCGAAGCGCTCGGCATTGTCGGCCTCGCAGCGGTAGTCGATCTCCTCGAACAGGCTGCGGCCGAACTCATCAATGATGTCGCCGAGACCGAAGCCGAGGTTCAACGGAAGGAACGGGGCCGCCAGCACGCCGAGGCTGCGGATGATCACCAGGTCGCGGCGCAGCTGATAGGGGAGGTTCGGGCGCTGCACCTTCACGGCCACCCAGTGCCCGCCCGGTAGTTCGGCCTTGTAGACCTGGCCCAGGCTGGCGGCCGCCACCGGATAGGGCGGAAAGGTGGTGAACAGCTGGTCGGCCGGGGCGCCCAGCTCCTCCTCGATCAGGGCGAGGGCCACCGCGTGGGAGAAGGGGGGCAGGTTGTCCTGCAGCTGGGTCAGTTGATCCAGCCAGTCGCGCCGCACCAGGTCGGGCCGGGTGGAGAGGGCCTGGCCCACCTTGATGAAGCAGGGGCCGAGTGAGGTGAGGGTGGTGAGAATGCGGCGGCCGAGCCGCTTCTGCACTTCCCGATCGTTGCTGTTGCCCTGCACGGTGAGCACCACCGCCAGACCCAGCAGTTGCCAGAGCACCCCCACCAGCCGCGCGATCAGGATCCAGGGGCGGCTCAGCAGCCAGCGGCGGTCGCTCCGGGGGTCGTAGCGGAGCGGGGGGCCGGGGTCCTGCGGGCGGCCGGGAATGGCGCCGCTGGCGGCCCCATTGGCCGCTGGTGCAGCGGTGCCGATTGGGGCCGCAGCGGTGGCGGGCGCGAGCGAAGAGGAAGTGATAGCCGGTGCCCCTGCGCGGCAGGGGGGTGTCGACCGCCCACTCTAGGAACAGTTTTCTGCCCTTCATGTCTCTGATCGGCGCTCTGCGCGGGCAGCCCTCCGCCCTGGCGCTGCACCTGCCGGCCCATGGGCGCGGCCGCGGCCTGGCCGGCGATCTGGCGCGCCTGTTGCGCAATCGCCCCGGCCGCTGGGACCTGCCCGAACTGCCGGCCATCGGCGGACCGCTTGAAGCGGAAGGGGCGGTGGCCGCTGCCCAGGTCCGCAGTGCCGCGCTGTGCGGCGCCGAGCGCTGCTGGTTCGGCGTCAACGGCGCCAGTGGTCTGCTGCAGGCCGCCCTGCTGGCCTTGGCCCCGCCCGGCGGGCGGGTGCTGCTGCCGCGCAACTTGCACCGCAGCCTGCTGCACGGCTGCGTGCTCGGCCAGTTGCAGCCGGTGTTGTTCGATCTGCCTTTCGAGGCCGCCACCGGCCTCTGGCAGGCCCCCACCCCCGCCGGTCTGGAGCAGGTGCTGCAGCAGGCGGGGCCCCTGGCGGCGGTGGTGCTCGTGCACCCCACCTACCAGGGGCTGGAGGGGGATCTGGCCGGTCTGATCGCCGTGGCCCATCGCCAGGGGCTGCCGGTGCTGGTGGATGAATGCCATGGGGCCGATCGCGCCGCTGCCCTGGCCGCCGGCGCCGACCTGGTGGTGCAGTCGTTGCACAAGGGCGCGGCAGGTCTGGCCCAGAGCGCCGTGATCCTGCTGCAGGGCGAGCGGGTGTCTGCTCTCGCGCTGGAGCGCTCCCTGGGCTGGCTGCAGACCTCCAGCCCCAGTGCCCTGTTGCTGGCCTCGGCGGAGGCGGCCCTGTGCCAGCTGCACGCGCCCAGCCCAGCCGAGCGCCGCTGCCGGCAGCGGGCGCTTGCGGTGGCGGCGCGGCTGCGCCAGCAGCTGCAGGCGGAGGGGTTGCCGTTGGTGGCCAACCAGGATCCGCTGCGGCTGGTGCTCCACACCGCCGCCATGGGAATCAACGGACTCGACGCCGACCAGTGGTTGATGGCCCGCGGCGTGATCGCCGAGTTGCCCGAGCCGGGTGCACTCACCTTCTGCCTCGGCCTGGTGCCGCCGCCGGGCGTGGTGTGGCGCTTGCCCCGCCACCTGCTCGCCCTGCGGGCGGCCCTCAGGGCGGCGCCGCTGGCCCCCTTCACGCCGCCGCCGCTGCCGCTGGTGACCGAACCCGAGCTACCGGTGGGAGAGGCCTGGCGCGCACCCCGGCAGGCGGTGCCGTTGGCGGCGGCGGCCGGTCGCCTGGCGGCCGAACCGCTGTGCCCCTATCCCCCCGGCATCCCCCTGCTGATTCCCGGCGAGCGCATCGATGCCGCCCGGGCGGAATGGCTGTGCCGGCAGCGCCTCCTGTGGCCCGACCAGATCGCTGATAGCGTGAACGTTGTGGCCTGAAGGGCGCTGCGAATGGGCGCTGGGGAGCAGGGGCAGGCGGCGGGCGCTGGCTTCCAGTGGGATTTCGTCACCCCCGGCCTTCCCGACAGCGTGTTTGAAGGGGCGCCGGGCTTCAGCCCCACGCCGATGGAGCTGCGCGTGATGCTGCTGGCCCACCTGCGTCCCCGCACCCACTCGGTGGTGTGGGATGTGGGTGGCGGCACCGGCGCGCTGGCGCTGGAGATCGCCCGCCTGATGCCCGCCGGTGATGTGCATACCCTCGAGCGCGATCCAGAGGCGATCGAGCTGCTGGAGTGCAACCGCCGCCGCTTCGGCATCCCCAACCTCCACATCCATGCCGGCCAGGCCCCTGAGGATCTCGGCCTGCTGCCCCCCCACCCCGACCGGGTGCTGCTGGAGGTGGGCCGGCCGCTGGCCGCTGTGCTCCAGGCCGTCTGGACGGCGCTGCAGCCGGGGGGACGCCTGGTGATCAGCACCGCCAGCCTGGAGGGCCTGGTGGATGCCACCGACACGCTCAGCCAGTTGAAGGCGCGTGATGTGCAGGTGGTGCAGGCCACGGTGCACCGCATGCAGCGCCGCGGCAGCCAGGCGCGTCTGGCGGCAGCCGAACCGCTGTTCGTGATCGCCGCCGAGCGTCTCGGGTGAACGCGTCCCCTCGCCCTCCCACCTCGAAGCGGCGCCTGTTCAGCGGACTCGCTGCGGGCGCCTTCGGCCTGGTGGTGGTGGCACTCGGCGGCTGGTGGTTCACCCTGGCGGTGGGTGTGATCGTGCACCTGGGCCTGCTGGAGTTCTTTCGCCTGGCGCAGTTCAAGGGCATCCGCCCCGCCACCAAAACCACCTTGGTGGTCTGCCAGGTGCTGCTGGTGGCCACCCAATGGGCCAGTGGCGGCGGGCTGGCCTCGGATCTGGCGGCGGCGGTGCTGCCGGTGTCGGGGGCGGCCATCTGCGGCTGGCTGCTACTGCAGCCGATTACGGGCACCATCGCCGACATCGCGGCGTCAATCTTCGGGCTCTTCTATCTGGGCTTCCTGCCCAGCCACTGGCTGCGCCTGCGTGATCTCAGTGATGCCGTGCTGGCGCCCCATCTGGTGGGAGCCGGCTGGCCGTTCTCGTCCGGGATGGCGCTCACCCTGATCGCCTGCCTGATGGTGGTGGCCACCGACATCGGCTCTTACATGATCGGACGCCGTCTCGGGCGGCACCCGCTCTCGCCGATCTCCCCCGGCAAGACGGTGGAAGGGGCGCTGGGAGGGGTGGCCTGCTCGCTGCTGGTGGGTGTGATCGGCGGGGTCTGGCTGGGCTGGCCCTGGGGGTGGGCCGTGGGCGGCGGGCTTGGCGCGATCGTGTCTCTGTTCGCCCTTGTCGGTGATCTCACCGAGTCGATGATGAAGCGGGATGCGGGAGTGAAGGATTCCGGTGATGCCATCCCCGGCCACGGCGGCATCCTCGATCGCATCGACAGCTACCTGTTCACCCCAGCGGTGGTCTTCTATTACGTCACCCTGGTGGTGCCTCTGCTCAGCCGCCCGGCACTTCCTTGAGCAGGTCCCTCTGTGCTTTGGTCTGCTGCAGCCTCAGGGCTGCACGCGGGCTTCTCCCTGCAGCTGGAGCATGCCGCCCTCAAGGTTGGCGGTGGTGATGCGGATGTTCGGGTCCATCGGCAGGCTGGCCCGCAACTCCCCCTCCACGGCGTGGATCTCCACCCGCCCATCCACGGCCACGGGCCTGGTTTCCAGTTCCATCAGGCGGTTCTCCCCCATCGCCCGTGCCGCCAGGATCAAGGTGTCGCGGGCGATGCGCAGCTCCACCAGCGGCCCCAGCCCCAGCAGCTGCTCTCCCAGCAGGTCGCTGAGCTCACGCCAGCGCGGTTTGCTCAGGGAGTGAGTGAGCCCGGTGGCGGTGAAGGCCACCCGGCCGCGGATGCCGAAGGGGTGGTCGAGGGTGAGCGACTGGGCGCGCACCAGCCGCCCCAGCTTCACCCGCAGCGGATCGCTGCGCAGTTCCACCAGTTCAAACTGCAGGCCGTCGTACACCACCCGCCGCGCCATCAGCGTCACGCCCTCCAACTGGCCGCGCAACAGCTGCAGAGCGCTGCCGTGCAGTTGCAGCTCCAGGCTCTCCACGGCCTCGCACTGGCTGCGGATCCAGAACTGCAGACCAGCCGCGAGCAGTTGCAGCACCGGTCCGCCGGGGGCTTGGGATTCGGAGCTGGTCATGGAGCCGGCAAGGGGATGGCTTCTCTAACAGAGGCCAGGCCTGAACCAGGCGGCAGCCACCCGTTCGCTCTGGTCGAGATGGGGCAGGTGGCCGCAGCCGGCCAGTTCCTGCACCCGGTCCCCCAGCAACGCCAGGGCGGCTTTTTTCTGCGGGGCCCGCAGAATGCGGTCGTCGGCGCCCCAGAGCACCTCCAGCGGCTGACTGGGCAGCGGTTCGCCGCAGCCGGCGAAACCACCGCTGCGGGCGAAGCGGCGCAGGGAATCGGCCCATCCCGGCGTGGCCAGATGCAGGGAGGCAATCTCCTCTTCCGCAGGCCCCACGCTGGCGGCAGGATCGGCGAAGGCCGTGCGGCAGAGGCTGCGGCGCACGCCCGGCAGGCCGAGAAAGCGCACACCGAGGGCATCGAGCAACGGCGGCAGGGGCATGGGCCGGCCGGTGAGGCCGGCGGGGGCGAGCAGCAGCAGTCGGTGGATGCGCGCGGGTTGGCGCCGGCTCAGTTCCACCGCCACGGCCCCGCCCATCGAGGCGCCGATCAGGCCGAGCGGCTGGGGGCCAAGACGGGCGGCGGCTTCCGCCAGCAGGGCCTCGAGGTGGGCGAGCACGCCGCGGGGGCTGTAATCGCCATCGGCGGGCCGGGGCGTGAAGCCGAAGCCGAACAGATCGGGAATCAGGAGCGTGGCGCCACCGGCCAGGAGCGGCGCGAGCCGCCGGAACTCCAGGAAACTGCTGTCGAAGCCGTGCAGCAGCAGCAGCGGCGGGCCCTCTCCCAGCACCGCCACCGGGAAGGGCCGCGTCCAGCCCGGCAGGTCCCACCACTGCACCGCCGCCGCCAGCTCACGGCCCTGCGGATCGAGCAGGTTGCGGGCCGCCGCCTCCACCAGCGCCCGGCCGTCAGGCTGCGGAGGGGTCAACGGTTGACGTCGGCGCTGGCCGGCTGCTCGATGGCCGCATCGGTGCTCACCAGCGCGCCCAGCAGATCAGCCGGGCTCACGGCAAAGGGCAGCCGGTGCAGATCGGATCCCGGCTGGCAGGCGAAGGCGCACACCCGTTGCAGATCGCTGAGCGGTGTGTCCGCCAGCCCCAGCTGCGCCAGGGTGACCGGTAGCGACAGCTGTCGAAAGAAGCTCAGCAACTGGCGCCGGGCCTGGAAAGCGAGGCGGTTGCCGCCCACCAGCTCCTCCAGGCGCAGCTGCACCAGGATGCCGAAGCCCACCTTCTCCCCATGCAGGCGGCCATGGCTCGCCTCCAGCTGAGTGAGGCCGTTATGGACCGCATGGGCGCCCACGGTGCGGCAGCGGGCGCCGCCCAGGCCGCCGATCACGCCGGCGGTGAGCCCGCAGCCCTCAGCCACACGCGCCCAGGCTTCACCGCCCGGGTGGGCCAGGGCCTCCTGGCCTTCCAGCAGCAGCTGGTCCCGCAGCACGCGGGCCATCTGCACCGCCTGGTGCACGAGGCCGTCGGTGCTGGTGGCGCTGCTCACCGACGCTTCGTACCACTTGGCCATGGCGTCGGCCAGACCGCTGGCCAGGGTGCGGGGTGGCGCTTGCAGGATCAGCCGGTGATCGAACACCAGCAGAGCGGGGGAGCGCTCCAGGCTCACATCGCCGATGAAGGCTCCGCCGGGGGAATAGAGGTTGGCCAGGGCGGTCCAGCCGGCGCAGGTGGCGGCGCTGGTGGGCACGGTGATGCAGGGCAGCCCGAGCCGATCGGCCAGCAGCTTGCCCGCGTCCATCACCTTGCCGCCCCCGGCCGCCAGTACGGCATCGATGGGGGCCACCGCCCTGGGATCAGCATTGGCCGCCGCGACGGCTGCCTGAAGCCGCTGCAGATCCTCTTCGCAGCAATCGAACTGCAGCTGAGCCAACAGGGGATCAAGCCCAAGCCGGCGCAGATCCGCGGCCAGCGACTCGCGCAGAGCAGCGGTGGCGCGGCTGCGGCCGAGGAGCAGGGGACGTCGGCAGAGGGCGCCGATGGCCGGCAGGGAGGCCTCCCAGGCACCTTCGCCCCGCAGCACGCGGGCCGGGGCGATCAGGTGTTCGCTCAAGCTGATGCTCATCTGAGCAATCTAGTCGGCGGCTTTTGTTCTACGAGCGGCAACGTGTCCCGGCACCTGCGTGGTGCGAGGCGCTCGGTGCGCAGTGTGCGATGGCACAAGACGAAAGCGTCGCAAACGCCTGGATATCAGCCAGCGGAAGGGGAGAGCGCGCCCGGCTGCGGAACCTCGGCGGCCATCTGACTACAGCACGCCAAAAAAAGCGGGAGTTCGGAGAACTCCCGCCGGCGAGGGGGCTGTGTGAAACAGCCGCTGGTTGAGCCGCTTGTTCAGGCGCTGGCGGCCGCCAGTTCGGGCTCGGGCGTGATCGCCTGGTGGCGGATCACCACCTGCTTGTCGTCGTCGACATCGACGATCGCCGCATCGCCATCCTTGAGGCGGCCGGAGAGGAACTCCTCGGCGAGGGAATCCTCCAGGAGGCGCATCACGGCGCGGCGCAGCGGGCGGGCTCCGTAACTGGGGTTGTACCCCTCTTCGACAAGGCGCTCCTTGAAGGCCTCGGTGACGGAGAGGCCGATGCCTTTCTCCTGCATCCTGCCGAACACTTCGCGCAGCATGATGTCGGCGATCACCTTGACTTCGTCACGGGTGAGTTGACGGAAGACGATGATCTCATCGAGACGGTTGAGGAACTCAGGGCGGAAGTACTGCTTCAGCTCTTCGTTCACCAGGGAGCGGATGCGGTTGTACTGGGTTTCTTCGGCAGCGGCGCCGGAGAATTCGAAGCCCAGGCCACCACCCCCTTTCTCAATCACCTTCGAACCGATGTTCGAGGTCATGATGATCAGGGTGTTCTTGAAGTCGACCGTGCGGCCTTTGGAGTCGGTGAGGCGGCCATCTTCCAGCAGCTGAAGCAGCAGGTTGAACACATCGGGGTGGGCCTTCTCGATTTCGTCGAAGAGCACCACGGTGTAGGGCCGGCGGCGGACCGCCTCGGTGAGCTGGCCACCTTCGTTGAAGCCGACATAACCCGGAGGCGAGCCGATCAGCTTGCTGACAGTGTGCCGCTCCATGAACTCCGACATGTCGAGCCGGATCATGGACTCTTCGCTGCCGAAGAAGTAAGCCGCCAGAGCCTTGGTGAGCTCGGTTTTGCCCACGCCGGTGGGGCCGGAGAAGATGAAGCTGGCGATCGGGCGGTTGGGGTTCTTCAACCCCACCCGGGCGCGGCGGATGGCCTTGGACACGGCCTTGACGGCTTCGTCCTGGCCGATCAGGCGCTGGTGGAGGGTTTCCTCCATGTTGAGCAGCTTCACCGATTCGCTTTCGGTGAGCTTCTGCACCGGCACGCCGGTCCAGGAGGCCACGATCTGGGCGATGTCCTCTTCCGTGACCACCGGGCTGCGATCGCCGCCGGCACCGGCAAGCGGCAGCTCGATGGAGCCGGTGGCTTCGGTGGTGATGGCCTCGCCGCCTTCGGCAGCCGTGGGCTCTTCGTCGCGACGGGCCTGGAGGATCGAGCGGATCTGCTCGCGCAGTTCGACTTCCTTGTCGCGCAGCTCACCGGCCTTGGTGAAGTCCTGCTCGCGGACAGAATCTTCTTTCTGCTTCTGCACCGAGCGCAGTTGCTTGTCGAGCTCCTTGGCGGCCGGCGGCAGCTTCGAGTTGAGCAGGCGCACGCGGCTGCCGGCTTCATCGACGAGGTCGATCGCCTTGTCGGGCAGGAAGCGGTCGGAGATGTAGCGGTCGCCGAGGGTGGCGGCGGCCACAAGGGCTTCGTCGCTGATCTTCAGGCGGTGGTGCTGTTCGTAGCGCTCGCGCAGGCCACGCAGGATCTCGATGGTGTCGAGCACGGTGGGTTCGCCCACCATCACCGGCTGGAAGCGGCGCTCGAGGGCCGCATCGCGCTCGATGTGCTTGCGGTATTCGTCGAGGGTGGTGGCGCCGATGCACTGCAGTTCGCCGCGGGCCAGGGCGGGCTTGAGGATGTTGGCGGCATCGATCGCGCCCTCGGCGGCGCCTGCACCGATCAGGGTGTGGACTTCGTCGATCACCAGGATCACGTTTCCCGCGCTCCTGATCTCTTCCATGATTTTCTTGAGGCGCTCCTCGAACTCACCCCGGTACTTCGTGCCCGCCACCAGCAGGCCGATGTCAAGCGTGAGCACGCGCTTGTCTTCGAGGATGTCGGGAACCTCGCCGAGGGTGATGCGCTGGGCCAACCCTTCAGCGATGGCGGTTTTGCCCACGCCGGGTTCGCCGATCAGCACCGGGTTGTTCTTGGTGCGGCGGCCGAGAATCTGCACCACCCGATCGATTTCGTTCTGACGGCCCACCACTGGATCCAGCTTGCCTTCGGTGGCGAGCTGGGTGAGGTTGCTGCCGAATTCATCCAGGGTGGGGGTTTTGGTGGACCCTTTGCTGCCGCTGCCGGCGGCCACTTCGGCGGTTTCGCCGAGCATGCGGATCACCTGGGTGCGCACCTTGGCCAGATCGACCCCGAGGTTCTCGAGCACCCGGGCGGCGACTCCCTCGCCCTCCCGGATCAGGCCGAGCAGCAGGTGCTCGGTGCCGATGTAGTTGTGGCCCAGCTGGCGGGCTTCCTCAAGCGAGAGCTCCAGCACCCGCTTGGCGCGGGGGGTGAAGGGGATCTCCACGGCCACGAAGCCGGAGCCGCGGCCGATGATCTTTTCGACCTCCACCCGGGCGTCCTTCAGGTTGACCCCCATCGATTTCAGGACCTTGGCCGCCACGCCGGTGCCTTCGCCGATCAGGCCCAGCAGGATCTGCTCCGTGCCCACGAAGTTGTGGCCCAGTCTGCGGGCCTCTTCCTGGGCCAGCATGATCACCTTGATGGCTTTCTCGGTAAACCGCTCGAACATGGGCGGGACCTGATGCAAGTGCACCCAACCTATCAGGGTTGAGAGGGTGTTTGTGATCTCCGGCTGGAGATGTCCAGATCCATTGCTGCACCATGGATCAGGGCCGCAGATAGGCATATCTGGCTGGCCAAAACTGTTGGTGCTTTCACATCAACGAAGGGCGGCAATCCGTACCTCATCAAGCACTCATTCGCCGCTGAAACCCAGCGCTGGCGGTGGCGTTCCCGCGATCTCCACCAGTGGCAGGCATTCGATCAGAGCGTCCTCGCCATTGCGGTAGTAACGGCAACGCCGTCCCTGGCTGCGGAATCCGAGGGCGGCATAGAGCGCCAGGGCGGCGGTGTTGCTGGCGGCCACCTCAAGGGCGGCCTGCCGCGCTCCCTGCTGCCGGGCCTCCTGCAGCAGGGCCGTGAGAACACGGCGGCCCCGGCCGCGCCGTCGGCCGTCGGGGTGCACCGCCACCACCATGATCTGCAGCTCATCGACCACAAGCCAGCCGCTGGCCATGGCCTCCAGTCCCCGCGGGCCATCGAGGCCGAGGCAGAGCCGGCCATCGCTCTCCAGTTCGGTCTGCCACTGATCCCGCTCCCACAGCCCGCCCAGGGCCAGCCGGTCGAGGGCGACACAGACGTCCAGATCGGCCGGCGTCAGCCTGCGCACCGGCGCCAAAGCGTCTGCGCCGGTGGCGTCTGCAGCAACATCCGGAGACATCCTTACAATTGGCGTTGATCCGGACCGTTCCCAGGATGCCCCCCACCAGTGCGATCGGTGCCACCAGCGGCGCCACAGCCGGCACCGCGGAGCCCCATCCCCTGCTGGCCGGCCCCATCGACACGGCCAGTCCGAACCGCAACCTGGCGCCGATCAGCACCACCTGCGCGCCCGATGGAGCCCTGGTGGTGGGCGGCTGTCGCCTGAGCGATCTGGCCCGCACCTACGGCACACCGCTCTATGTCCTCGACGAGGACACGCTTCGTGCCAGCTGCCGCGCCTACCGCGAGGCACTCGATGCCTGCTACCCCGGTCGCTCGCTGGCGCTCTACGCCTCCAAGGCCAACAGCAGCCTGGCGATCACGGCCGTGGTTGCCTCCGAGGGCCTTGGCCTGGATGCCGTCTCGTCCGGTGAACTGCTCACGGCGCTCGGCGGTGGCATGCCACCCGAGCGGATCGTGCTGCACGGCAACAACAAATCGCTGGAGGAGCTGGCGCTCGCGGTGGAGCACGGGGTCACCGTGGTGGCCGACAACTGGCGTGATCTGGAGCTGCTCGCCACGATCGCCACGGCGGAACGGCCGGCAGCGCTGATGCTGCGGTTCACGCCCGGCATCGAGTGCCACACCCACGAGTACATCCGCACCGGCCACCTCGACAGCAAGTTCGGCTTCGATCCCGATCAGCTCGAGCAGGTGCTCCGCCAGCTGGCGGAATATCCCTGGGCCCGGCTCACCGGCCTGCATGCCCACATCGGTTCCCAGATCTTCGAGCTGCAGCCCCACCGCGACCTGGCGGGTGTGATGGCCGATGCGCTGGCGCTGGCCCGTTCGCTCGGCCACCCCTGCACCGATCTGAACGTGGGCGGTGGCCTGGGCATCCGCTACGTGGCCAGCGACGATCCCCCGACGATTCAGGCCTGGGTGCAGGGCGTGGCGCAGGCTGTGGCGGCCGCCTGCCTGGAGCGGGATCTGGAGCTGCCGCGGCTGCTGTGCGAGCCGGGCCGTTCCCTGGTGGCCACCACCGGCCTCACCCTCTACACCATCGGCAGCCGCAAGGAGATCCCCGGCCTGCGCACCTACGTGTCGGTGGATGGGGGCATGAGCGACAACCCGCGGCCGATCACGTATCAATCGGCCTACACCGCCGTGCTGGCCGATCGACCTGCCGCCGCCGCTGAGGAAACGGTCACCCTGGCCGGCAAGCACTGCGAATCCGGCGACGTGCTGCTCAAGGAACTGGCCCTGCCCGCCTCCGCTCCCGGCGACGTGCTGGTGGTATTCGCCACCGGCGCCTACAACGCCTCGATGGCCTCCAACTACAACCGCATCCCCCGCCCTGCCGCCGTTCTGGTGCAGGAGGGGCGGGCCGAACTGGTGCAGCGGCGGGAGCAACCGGACGAGTTGCTGCGCTACGACGTCCTTCCGGAGCGGTTGACGCCGGTACCCTGAGCCCAGATTGGCTGGGGGCTGCGGGTGATCTGGCTGAAGCTCCTCGACGTGCGCCTGATCCTCGACATCGTGCTGGCCTCCTCGCTGGGGGTGCTGCTGCTGGCGAGGGTGAGGGAGCCGCGCACCCTGTGGCTGCTTCGGGGCTGGCTGTTCCTGGTGGCGCTGGTATGGGTGGTGCAGCGCATCGCCGTGCTGCCGCTCACCACGCGGCTGCTGGAAGCGGTGGTGCTGGGGTGCAGCCTGGCGCTGGCGATCCTCTGGCAGGGGGAGCTGCGGCGGCTGATGGAGCTGCTCGGCACCGGCCGGCTCGATGTGCTGCTCGGCAGCCAGGCGGCGGATGCGGCGGTGTCCGGTTCTGTGGCGGTGCTCACTGAAGCGGCGGGCTGCTTGTCGCAGCATCGCCGCGGTGCACTGATGCTTGTGGATCTCGGCAGTGACCTCCGTCCCGAAGACTTCCTCAATCCCGGCATCTCCATCGATGCGCTGCTCTCGGTGGATCTGATCCTCAATCTGTTTGCGGCCGACACCCCGCTCCACGACGGTGCCCTGCTGGTGCGCGGCAACCGCATCCTTTCGGCGGGGGTGATCCTGCCCTTGTCCCGGCAGGGCCTCACCCGCTACGGCACCCGGCACCTGGCGGCCCTTGGCATCACGGAGCGCTTCGACCGCTGCCTCTGCATCGTGGTGTCCGAGGAAACCGGCACCCTTTCGCTGGCGCGCCATGGCCGGCTGGAGCGACCGATCACCAGCAGCCGGCTGCGGGAGCTGCTCAGCCTCGCCCTGGCCCAGCCCACCACCAAACCGACGCCGAAGTCTGGCCACGGCTCGGTGGTGGCGCTGCCCACGGGACGTAGCGTGTCGAAGGACACGCCAGAGTCACGCGCATGAGTCGCTCCCAGGCGACCACTCCCCTGATCCAGGCGAATCCGCAGCCCTTGAGGGCCGTGCCGTCCGTGCTGGACCCCAGCCGCCTGCCGGCCCATGTGGCGGTGATCATGGACGGCAACGGCCGCTGGGCCCGCCAGCGCAACCTGCCGCGGGTGATGGGGCACCGTGAGGGCGTCGAAGCCCTCAAGCGCACCCTGCGCCTCTGCAGCGACTGGGGCATCGGCGCGCTCACGGCCTATGCCTTCTCCACCGAGAACTGGAACCGCCCTGGCGAAGAGGTGAGCTTCCTGATGACCCTGTTCGAACGGGTGCTGGCCCGGGAACTGGAGGCGCTCGATCGCGAACAGGTGCGCATCCGCTTCCTTGGCGATCTCGAGCAACTGCCCCACGGCCTGCAGGAGCTGATCGCCTCGGCCACGCGCCGCACGGCTGAGAACACCGGCATTCACTTCAACGTGTGCACCAACTACGGCGGCCGCCGCGAGCTGGTGCAGGCGGCACGGCGCTTGGCCGATCAGGTGGCCCGCGGCGAGCTGGATCCGGCCAGCATCGATGAGCAGGCCTTCGCCGCCGAACTGCAGACCGCCGATGAGGTGGATCCGGATCTGCTGATCCGCACCAGCGGCGAATACCGGATCAGCAACTTCCTGCTCTGGCAGCTTGCCTACGCCGAGATCCACATCACGGATGTGCTCTGGCCCGACTTCAACGAAGACGCCCTGCTGCGGGCCCTCAGCGATTATCAGAACCGCCAGCGGCGCTTCGGTGGCGTCGCACCGCTCACCGCCTGATCCTTCCCCCTTCCTCAGCCGCCTTGATCGCTTCCCCCACCCTCTCCGGCGGCACCGCCCCTGCGGCCGAAGCCTCCGCATCGACATCCGCACCGACACCCGTGACCGAAGCCGCGCCCGAAGCCGTGCTTGAGGCCACGCCGGTTGCCGTGCGCCACGACTGGAGCCGGGACGAGATTCAGGCGTTGCTGGAAGCCCCGCTGATGGAGTTGCTCTGGCGCGCCCAGCAGGTGCACCGCAGCGCCAACCCCGGCTACCACGTGCAGCTGGCTTCGCTGCTGAGCGTCAAGACCGGCGGCTGTGAGGAGGACTGCGCCTATTGCCCCCAGTCGATGCACCACAGCGCCGATGTGACCGGCCAGCCGGAGCGCGATGTGGAGCCGGTGCTCGCCCGCGCCCGGGCGGCGAAGGAGGCCGGTGCCGACCGCTTCTGCATGGGCTGGGCCTGGCGGGAGATCCGTGAGGGTGCGCCGTTCGAGGCCATGCTCGCCATGGTGCGCGGGGTGCGGGAGCTGGGCCTGGAGGCCTGTGTCACCGCCGGCATGCTCACCGACACCCAGGCCGCCCGGCTGGCCGAGGCGGGCCTGACCGCCTACAACCACAACCTCGACACCAGCCCGGAGCACTACCACCGGATCATCACCACCCGCACCTACCAGGAGCGGTTGGAAACGCTGGAGCGGGTGCGCCGGGCTGGCATCACGCTCTGCTGCGGCGGCATCATCGGCATGGGCGAAACCAGCAACGACCGGGCCGGTCTGCTGCAGGTGCTCGCCAGCCTCGATCCCCATCCCGAGAGCGTGCCGATCAACGGGCTGGTGGCGGTGGAGGGCACCCCACTGGAAGAACAGCCGCCGCTGGATCCGCTCGACCTGGTGCGCATGGTGGCCACCGCCCGCATCCTCATGCCCCACAGCCGGGTGCGGCTGAGTGCCGGTCGCACAGCGCTGAGCCGCGAGGCGCAGATTCTCTGCCTGCAGGCCGGCGCCGATTCGATCTTCTACGGCGACACCCTGCTCACCACCGGCAACCCTGATGTGGAGGCCGATCGTGCCTTGCTGGCGGCGGCCGGTGTGCACGCCCAGTGGAGCGAGCCGGCGGCTGGGCCATCCGAGCAGGCCCCCGGCCGGGTGGTGGCTCCTGGCTGAGTCTGCGCTGCTGTTCCGGGTGGCGGCCTTCTACCGCTTCACCCCCATCCACCAGCCCGCTGCGCTGCGCGAGCAACTGCTGCAGGTGGGCCAGGCGGAGGAGCTGCGGGGCACAGTGCTGGTGGCGGCCGAAGGGGTGAACGGCACCATCTGCGGCAGCGCCGCCGGGGTGGAAGCGCTCCTGGAGCTGCTGCGGCGCCAGCCGGGTCTGGCCGATCTGGAGGCCAGAACCTCCTGGACTGGGGAGCAGGCCTTTCATCGCCTCAAGGTGCGACTCAAGCGCGAAATCGTCACGATGGGCTGCGCTGCGGTGCAGCTGACGCCCCCGCCGGCAGAAGACACCGACGCAGTGGAGCCGGCAGCACTCCAGCCTGCGGCGGCGGCCGCGCCGGCCTCCAGGCCCGGCAGCCCCGTGCCGCCCCAGGCGTGGCAGGAGCTGATCGCTGATCCCACCACGCTGGTGATCGACACCCGCAACAGCTATGAGGTGGCGCTCGGCAGCTTCACCGGCGCGATCGATCCGGGTCTGGAGAGCTTCCGGGAGTTCCCCCGCTGGGTGGATCAGCAGCTGGCGCCCCTGGTGGAGGCCCGTCGCCCTGAGCGGCTGGCCCTTTTCTGCACGGGCGGCATCCGCTGCGAGAAGGCCACCGCCTATCTGCGTCAGCAGGGCTTCGAGGGGGTGCACCACCTGCAGGGGGGCATCCTGCGCTACCTGGAGGAGGTGCCGCCCGAGCAGAGCCAGTGGCAGGGCGAGTGCTACGTGTTCGATCAGCGGGTGGCGCTGAACCACCGGCTTGAGCCCGGTGGCTTCAGCCTCTGCCACGCCTGTGGTCTGCCGCTTTCCCCTGCGGATCGCCAGCTCGACAGCTATGTGCAGGGGGTGAGCTGCCGGCATTGCCGCGATCGCTTCAGCGACGCCGACCGGGCCCGCTTCGCCGAGCGCCAGCGGCAGAGCGTGCTGGCGGCCAGCCGCGGCGGCCGCCATATCGGTGCGGGTTCGGGTTCGGGTGCAGGTTCGGGCGCGGCTGGAGCCCAACCTGCCGGTGCCGGCGTGCGAGCGGGAGGTTCCCCATGCCCATGAGTTTGGGGCTGCCGGTGCTCTACAGCTTCCGCCGCTGCCCCTATGCGATCCGGGCGCGGCTGGCGATCGAGCGGGCCGGCCTGCTGGTGGAGCTGCGTGAGGTGCGGCTGGCGGCCAAACCGCTGGAGCTGCTGCAGGCCTCACCCAAGGGCACGGTGCCGGTGCTGGTGCTGGCGGATGGCCGGGTGATCGAGCAGAGCCTGGAGATCATAGCCTGGGCGCTGCGCCAGCATGATCCCGACGACTGGCTGCTGCGCCGTGGCAGCACCCCCGGCTTCGGTGCGGCTGCTGTGCCTGCGGCGGAGGCGCAGCAGGAGATGGCCGCGCTGATCCGCTGCAACGACGAGGTGTTCAAGCACCACCTGGATCGCTACAAGTACGCCAGCCGCCACCCTGAAGCCGATCCGCTGGTCCACCACGAGGCGGCCCTGCAGGTGCTCGGCGACTGGAACCGGCGGCTGGAGCGGGCCGCCGGAGCTGATGGGGTCGCCTGGCTGCTCGGGTCCAGGCCATCGTTGGCCGATCTGGCTCTACTGCCCTTCGTGCGCCAGTTCCGCCTGGCGGATCCCGCGGGGTTCGATGCCCTGCCGGGCCTGGCGGCGCTGCAGGCCTGGCTGGGCCGCTTCCTCGCCAGCGCCCCCCTGGCGGCGGTGATGGCCCCGCAGGAGCCCTGGACCGACGACGCTCCCGGCCCACCCTTCCCTGCCGGGCGCCTGGTTCATCACCTGGCCCTGGCTGCCGACTGGCAGGACGCCTGCCGTGCGGGCGTCTACCGCCGCTCCACCCGCGGCCTCAGCCTGGAGCAGGTGGGCTTCATCCATGCCTGCTTCGCCCATCAGCTGGCGGCCACCCAGGCCCGCTTCTACGCCGATGGCCCCGATCTGGTGCTGCTCTCGATTGATCCCGCCCGGCTCACGGTGCCGCTGCGGCTGGAGTCCTCAGCCGGCAGCGCGGAGCTGTTCCCCCACATCCATGGCCCCCTGGCCCTCGACGCGGTGGTGGCGGCGGAGCCACTGGATGCTCCGCTGGCGGCCTCCCCGCTCAAGACAGCGCGGCAGGCGGCATGAGCAGCGCGGTGCCTGCCCTCGAACCACTGCCGTCGTTGGACGACCTGGAGCGCTGGGCGGCGGCCAACGGCCTGCTGCTGCGCCTGCAGGTGGACCGGCGCCTGGGGGTATGGACGCTGCGGGTGGGGGTGGCCTGCGTCCGGCCGGAGGGCCCGCCTGCGCTGGTCGGTGAGCTCAAGGGCTGGGCTCTGCCCACCCCCGCTGGCCTGCAGCTGGACACCATGCGAGTGGTGCAGGCACCGCCGGCGGTGGGCCCGCTGATCTGGGCGGCCACGTTCGCCTGGGCGCTGGAGGCCACCCCCTGCCGGCGCGCCCGCCTGCTCGCGATCCGCGATGAGGAACGCCAGCATCGCCGCCTGGTGCGGTATTTCCGCCGCCTCGGCTTCACGCCCCAGCGGGAGCTGGCCGCCGGCGTGGGCGACCTGCCCCTGCGGCTGGTGTGGGGCGGCTCCGGCCTGTTGATGTCAGGCCGTTGCGATGAAGGCTTGAGGCGATCCGCCCGCCTGGCTCAGCGGCTGGCGATGTGACGAATGAGGTCGAGGCATTTGCAGGAGTAGCCCCATTCGTTGTCGTACCAGGCCACCACTTTCACGAAGGTGTCGGTGAGGGCGATGCCGGCATTGGCGTCGAACACCGAGGTGCAGGTTTCGCCCACGAAATCCGCTGACACCACCTCATCCTCGGTGTAACCCAGCACCCCTTGCATCGGCCCTTCCGCCGCCGTCCGCATGGCCTGCTTGATGGCGTCGTAGGTGGTGGGGGTGGCCAGATTCACGGTGAGATCCACCACGGACACATCGGGGGTGGGCACCCGGAACGCCATGCCGGTGAGCTTGCCGTTGAGGGCCGGAATCACCTTGCCCACCGCCCGTGCCGCTCCGGTGGAGGACGGGATGATGTTCTGTCCGGCACCCCGCCCGCCGCGCCAGTCTTTGACGGAAGGGCCGTCCACGGTTTTCTGGGTGGCCGTGGTGGCATGCACGGTGGTCATCAGGCCGGAGCTGATGCCGAAGCTGTCGTGCAGCACCTTGGCGATCGGTGCCAGGCAGTTCGTGGTGCACGAGGCATTGGAGACGATGTCCTGACCGGCGTAGCTGGTGTGATTGACCCCCATCACGAACATGGGGGTGTCGTCTTTCGAGGGAGCGGAGAGCACCACCTTGCGCGCGCCGGCTTCGATGTGGGCCCTGGCCGTGGCATCGGTGAGAAACAGGCCGGTGGCCTCCAGCACCACCTCGGCGCCCACCGCACCCCAGGCCAGGGCCTTCGGATCCCGCTCGGCGCTGACCCGCACCGGGTGACCGTTCACGATCAGGTTGTTGCCGTCGATCTCTACCTCCCCCTTGAAGCGACCATGGGTGGAGTCGTAGCGGAGCATGTAGGCGATGTAATCGATATCCAGGAGATCGTTGATGGCGACAACACGGATTCCTTCGGTTTCGAAGGCACGGCGAAACACAAGCCTGCCGATTCGCCCGAATCCGTTGATGCCGATGGTGATGGTCATGGAAGAAGCCTCTGGCGTGATGCCGTGTGTGATTCCCGCAAGGTTGTTTCCTTGCTGGCGATCTGACGACACTGTGCGGGTGTTGGATGCACCGGCAACCGATCCTCTCAGGGCGCTGGCAGGGCTCTGCTGCCGCTGACAGGGTTTGTCGTGAATGGTTGGCCAGCGCCTTGCCCCGCGGCAAGCGAGTGTTTGAGGTCGTTACTCGCCGATGATTCGCCTGCGGCAGGCGCATTTCTTTCGATTGATTTCCGCTTTGCTGATGATGATTCCGCCTGTTCGCCTTTGCTCCAGCGAGCGCCTGGCCGCTTTCGGTGCCCTGAACGCCTGGTCCGTGAGCCATGGCGGTGTGCCGATGGCGCTTTCCGGTGGTGTGGGTGGGTGAATTCAGGGCAAAGGATGTGCGAGTTCACATCCTTTGACACGGATTGCAGGTGCTCTGCTAAGGAAAGCCTGAACAACTCAAGGTGTCGGCCAGTTCACTGGCTGAAATCCATGCTCCTTCCTTGATGGTGATTGGCGAGCTGGCAGTTGTCCAGACCTTCCCCAGCCGAAATCGTGGATGCGATCGGGCTGGGTACCAAGCGATCTCTGGATAACCTTTGAGACCCCCTGCCACCAAAAGGCTCGCTGCCCGCGGGGAACAGATGGTCAATCTGAGATGATTCAAGCAGGGGCAAGCGGCGAGATCAACGATCTCTCATGAAATTTTTACCAAGCTCACATTCTGCTCCCATGATATGAGGCGTTGTGATCCCTTGATGGCCCATGAATGCAGCGTGAACGTGTTCTTTGATGCACGGTTCTTCACTTAGCCGCGAGAAGATCTGGCTTCACAGTTCTGAATCACTGGAGCGAGGGTCGATGGGGCCACTGGGTCTTTCTGAGATGAAGGTGGCCGTCATCGGTGGCGGTGTAGCCGGTCTGGCGCTGGCTCGTTCCCTCTGCCGCGGCGGTGCCGGCGGCGGTGAGCGGATCAACGTGTTTGAGCGCTCCACCACGATGGACCGCCAGGGCTTCGGCTTCCTGGTGCTGGAGAACGGCCAGCGCGCCCTGCAATCGCTCGGCATCGATGTGTTGGCCAGTGGCATCGGCCATGCGCTGGAGCGGGTCTCGATCCTTTCCTCCTGCGGGCGCTCGATTGCCCAGCACGCCGTCACCCACACCATTGCGGTCGACCGTCCCTCGCTGCTGAGGGCACTGGCTGACGGACTGCCCCCCGGGGTGATTCAGTTCAACCACCGCTTTGAAGCCTTCGAGCACGACCGCGACCGCATGCTCTCGGCCTCCTTCGCCTGCGGTGATCAGGCATCGCTGGTGCGTCACAGCGCTGATGTGTTCGTAGGCGCTGATGGGGTCAACTCCCGTTGCCGCGCTCACCTCACCGCTGATCGCCCCTCGGTGCCGCCGCGCCGCGCCCGCGTCAACGAGATCGTCGCCTGTGTCCATCTGCCTGCGGTGGCGGCCACCCTGGGCCACCGCTTCGTCAAGGTCCTGGATCCCGCTGGCGGGTTTGCAGTGGGGCTGGTGCCCCTTGCCAAGGGGCGTATGATCTGGTTCGTGCAGTTCGACAGCCACCGCTTTGCGCCCCCGGAGCCCGGCGCCATTGCCGCCTTCCTCGACACCCACCTGCGCAGCTTTCCGCAGTTTGTGCGGGAAACGATCGAGGCCACCCATCCCTCCCTGCCCCATCTCTGGCAGCCGCTCGATATCGATCCACCGCCCCGTCTGGCGCGGGGCAACCTGGTGCTGGCGGGGGACGCGGCTCATCCGCTTCTTCCCTTCACCAGCCAAGGCGCGAACACGGCGCTTGAGGATGCGGTCTGCCTCTCCGCGCAGCTGCTGGCCTGCCGGCTGCCTGTCGATCTCAATCGGGCCCTGAGCACCTACCACCACCAGCGCCATCCGTCGCTCAAGCGCTACCTGCACGCCGGGCGCTCCATGGCGGCTCAGTTCGTGCGTCCCCCGGCCGACGTGGAGAGTACGTCTTTGCCACTGGCGAAATGAATGGGGCCGAAGGCGTCCGTTTCGACGATGACGCCGTTCCTTTCGAACTGCTGCGCGAGCGCGCTTACAACATGCGCTGGGCCGAGCAGCCCGAAGGGGTCATTCCCCTCACCGCCGCCGATCCCGACTTTCCCACCGCTCCGGTGATCAGGGAGGCCGTGATCCGCTACGCCAGCGGTGGAGTGTTCAGCTATGGCCCAGCCGGGGGGCTGCCCTCCTTCCGTGCCGCCGTGGCCACCTACCTGCGCCAGGAGCGTGGCGCCGATGTGCGCGCGGATGGGGTGATCGCCGTGGACAGTGCCGCCGCAGGCCTGGCCATGGTGGCCAGCCAGTGGCTCCGCCCGGGAGATGAGGCGGTGGTGTGGGATCCGGCGGATTTTCTCTTTGCTCACACCGTGCGCGCCGCCGGAGCCACGCCGCTGTTCTGGCGCCTCGACCGCCATGCCCCGCTCGATTTTGAGGCGCTCGAGAGGCTGATCAGTCCGCGCACCCGCCTGTTCTGCCTCTGCAACCCCCACAACCCGCTCGGCCGCTGCTTCCGGCGCGATGAGCTCGAGGCCCTCGGCCGTTTCTGCCTGGAGCGCGGCATTCGCGTGCTGAGCGATGAGATCTGGAGCGAGGTGGTGTACCCACCGGCTGTGTTCACCAGCTGGCTGGCGCTCGAGCCAGCTCTGGCGGCCCAGGGCGCCGTGGTGCATGGCTTCTCGAAGGCCTTTGCCCTGGCCGGCCTGCGGGTGGGCTACGTGGCCATGGTGGATGCCGATGCTTGTGCCCGCATGCTGGCGGCCAGTGAGCAGCCCGCCACGGTGGCAGGGGTGGCCACCCTCAGCCAGGTGGCGGCGGAGGCGGCCTATTCGCCGGAGGGGCTGCGGTGGCTTCAGGCCTTCCAGCAGCATCTGTTGGAGCGCCGCGATCAGGCCATCACGCTGCTGCGGGCCATGCCCGGCGTCGCAGTGGAAACGCCCGATGCCACCTACGTGGCGCTCGTGCGGGTGCCGGCCGGGGAGAGGGGCGTGGAGCCCCTGACGGAGTGGTTGCTGCAGCGGCACCGGCTGGCCGTGGTGCCCGGCAGCCCCCGCTGGTTCGGGGCCGGTGCCGCCGGCCATGTGCGCCTCTGCTTCGCCACCTCAGCGGGGGTGCTGGCCGAAGGACTCGACCGGCTGGCACGGGGATTGCGGGAATGGTCGCGCTTGGGTGTGTCAGATGTTGAGGAATCTGCTAGCACTCTGTTGCAATGCGTACCGGGTCATCGAGACGGCGTTGGTTAGACTCAGGCTCCTATCACTGAAGTTTCAGTGATTCCTGTGAGCCTTGATGGCTTTTGCCTCATCAACAGCCACTTTTTCACAGGGTTCGGTCGCACCGGGCACTTTCTTCAACAACTTCCGTGGTGATGCCGTGTCCAGGTTTCGGCCCAATCTCCGCTCACCTGCTGGCCCGATTGAGGCCCAGAGGGGTTGCCGTCTGAGCCGGAACTGCGGGCGACCGTGCGCTCCTCCCAAGCAGGAGATCCCATGAGGAGCGAGAACGAGCACGCCTCCTCGGGGATTCCCTGGTCGTTGAGGGCCCACGCGGCCATCCTGGCCGCGTTTTCCATCGAGGACCCCGCCACCACCAACGAAGTGGTCGACCAGCTGGCGCTGGCTCTCAAGGCCGATGTGGCCGCCCTGATCACCAATCAAACCTTCCGCTGCTCGTTGGGTCTGAGCGTGGAAGATCAGGCCCTGCTGCTGCGGGTTGCCGCAGACCGGCCGGCGGAGATCCGCCTGGCCACGGGGCTGCGGCAGGTGCATTGGTGCCAGCTGCCCGGCCTCGATGTGCTGCTGATCGCCCGCTTCCAGACCCCCTTCGATCTGCAGGAGCGCTGGCTGCTGAAGGCCATGGCCCAGAGCCTGCAGCTGTGCGCCCAGGTGAGCAAGTCGATGCTGGCGGAGCGCTCCGCCACGCGGGCGGCCCTCGATCAATCCAGCTACGACCTGCTGACGGGCCTGCCGAACCGCAGCCACGTGCTCAACCAGCTGGCACTCAGCCTGGAATCGAACCTGCGCAGCGGCGGCAGGACGGGCGCTCTGGCTGTCCTGTTCATCGACATCGATCGCTTCAAGTTGATCAACGATGCCCATGGCCATACCACCGGTGATCGTTTTCTGATCACGGTGGCCAAGTGCCTGCGGCAATGTGTGCGTTCCGGTGATCTGGTGGGGCGCCTCTCCGGTGATGAGTTCATCATCGTGAGTTCAAATTCTTCACAGGAATCGGTGCAGGCGCTTGGTTCACGCATCATCGATCTGATCGGCCGACCGATGACGATCGGCAACAAATTGCTCAGCCACTCGGCTTCCATCGGTGTGGCCATCGCCAACGGCAAAGACAGCGCTGAAGTGCTGATCGAAAATGCTGACATGGCCATGTACAAGGCGAAGGCCAATGGCCGGGGCTGCCTTGCCTATTTCGACCAGCAGATGCGAAACACCGCCCTGAAGGCGGCCACCCTGGAGCAGGACCTTCGGCGGGCGCTGGCAGCTGGTGAGATTACCTGCTACTTCCAGCCGATCTTTGATGTGCACGATCAGCGGATTCTGGGCTTCGAATCGCTGGCCCGTTGGCAGCACCCGATGCACGGTCTGATCTCTCCCAGTGAGTTCATTCCCGTGGCCGAGGAAAGCGGGCTGATCGTGCAGATCGATTCGATCGTGCTTCAGCAGGCCTGCAAGCATATGGCCCGCTGGCATGCGGTCTGCCCGGATCAGAGCCTGGGGCTCTCGGTGAATCTGTCGGTCCGCAGCCTCCTCGATCCAGGCACGCCCAAACAGATCGCCATGGCGTTGTTTGAGTCGAATTTTCCGGCGGATCGCCTCTACATCGAGATCACCGAAACGATGCTGATCGAAGATGTTGATGCCACCCTGCGTGCCTTCCGGCAGATCAAGGCCCTGGGGGCCAACCTGGCCATCGACGACTTCGGCTCTGGTTACACCTCCATGCGCTACCTCAAGCGGCTGCCGGTTGAAATTCTCAAGATCGATAAATCTTTCATTGAAGGTCTGGGTAGAAACCAGGAGGATGAGGTGATCGTCAAGGCGGTGATCAGCATGGCCAAGGCGCTGGGCCTTCATGCGATCGCGGAGGGGGTGGAGCGTCAGGAGCAGTTGGATGTGCTCAAGAAGCTTGGCTGTGATTACATCCAGGGCTATCTGGTTGGCCGCCCGCTGAATGCTCCCAGCACTCTCTCGCTGATTCAGTCGCGTTCGGAAGCGCTTGCCGATTGCGTCTGATGCTCGAATCCTTTTCCCTGCGCGATGATCATCAGGAGCTCTCAGCTTCTCCCATGATCGGCTCCGGTTCCTCTCGGCGCCATCACCTCCAGCTCAGGGCCATCCGTGCCTTGAAGGCCATCTGGGTGGAGGCCGATCAAACCTTCCCGCCTCCGTATCGCAATCCGGCCGATCTGCTCCTGCATGGGGTGAGGCATCTGGTGGCTGCCGGTTTTCCGCTGCACCGCATCGCCCTGGCGCTGGTACCCACCGAAACCGGTCAGGGTGGCATTCAGTACTGGTGGGATGTGGAAAACCCGGAGGCGGTGCGTTCCTTCTTTCGGGGCAGTGAGTTCTTTGCCGGCATGGATCACCGCACCAGCGTGCTGCACGCGGTGTGTGAAAAGAAAGCCCCCGAACGTCTGCTGCTGGAAAACCTCAAGCCTGGAGACATTCCCTATGCACTGGCCAGGGATATGCGTCGCGAGCGTTACACCGACTACATCGCCGTGCCCCTTGGGAGTGATGGCAGCCATGAGCTGATTCTCACGATGGCCACCCAGCGGCCCGGAGGATTTCTCCTATGGGAGCTGGCCGCGCTCAACCGCCTGGTGGGCACCATGGTTCCCACCATTCTGGCCTGCGTGGGCCATGAAGGCCGCCAGTGGGGGTGGCGGGATCCGCTCACGGCACTCTCCAACCGCGGCAGCTTCGAGCAGCAGCTCAGTCAGCAGATTGCCTTGTCGCGAGTGACCGGTGATCCGTTCTCCCTGGTGATCCTGGATCTCGATGATTTCGGCGCCTACAACGACACATTCGGCCACTTCTGTGCCGACGACAGCCTGCAGTCGATCGCCCGGCTGCTCACCCGGCGCCTGGGTGCCGACAACCCCTTGCTGGCACGGGTCGGCGCGGATGCTTTCGCCATTCTCCTGCCCTCGGTCACCGGCGTGGAAACCGAGCGCCTGGCCGCTGAGCTGGTGGCCGAGATCCAGGGCCTGAGGATCGCCCATCCCGCCGCCCTCGACCCGTTCATGAGCGCCAGCGTGGGCATCGAAACCCATTGGCCGCTGCTGGAACCGGAAGACGCCCAGGCCACCGAGGTGCTGGCCCGCGCCGAGATCGCCCTCAACCGCGCCCGTCAGACCAAGCGCTCCTGCCAGCTGATGCTGCAGTGACCGGCCACCTGTGGCGCGGCCAACCCGATCAGGGGATGGCGTGGCCACCCGGCTGAGCCAGCGGCGTGGCCACTCGCCTCAGCTGGCAGCGTGGTAGCTGCTGCGCACCAATGGCCCGCTGCGCACCTGGGCGAAGCCCATGGCGGTGGCGATCGCCCCCAGCTGCTCGAACTCCGTCGGCGTCCAGTAGCGCGCCACCGGCAGGTGGGCCAGGGAGGGGCGCAGATACTGCCCCAGCGTCAGGCGCTGGCAGCCCACGGCCCTGAGGTCGTGCAGGGTGGCTTCCACTTCTTCTCTGGATTCGCCCAGCCCCAGCATCAACCCTGATTTTGTGGGGATCTGGGGAGCCAGCTCCTGCGCCGCCGCCAGCAGGTTCAAGGAGCGGGCATAGGTGGCGCCGCGCCGCACCTCCCCCTGGAGCCGCTCCACCGTCTCCAGGTTGTGGTTGAAGCAGACGGGTCCGGCGGCCAGCACCTGCTGCAGGCGGTGCCGTTGGGCGGCCTGGCCGTCGGCCTCCTGCCGGTGCCCTCCCCAGAAATCGGGCGTCAGCACTTCGATCGCGATCAGTGGCTGGCGCCGCCGGATCGCGGCCATGGTGGCGGTGAACAGGGAAGCGCCGTGATCGGCCTGGTCGTCGCGGGCCACGGCGGTGAGCACCACATAACGCAGGCCCATGCGCTCCACCGCCTGCGCCACCCGCTCGGCCTCGGCCGGGTCGATCGGCAGAGGGGCCTGGCCTTTCTCCACCTGGCAGAAGGCGCAGCTGCGGGTGCAGATCGGGCCCCCCAGCAGAAAAGTGGCTGTTCCGGCGGCGTAGCACTCGCCCCGGTTGGGGCAGCGCCCCTCCTCGCAGATCGTGTGCAGCCGTTCCTGCTTCACCACCGCCTGCACCCGCTCCAGCTCGGAGACGTTGCCCAGCGGCCGCCGC
This sequence comes from Sphingobacterium thalpophilum, assembly GCA_943367595.1. Lineage (GTDB taxonomy): Bacteria > Cyanobacteriota > Cyanobacteriia > PCC-6307 > Cyanobiaceae > MW101C3. The sequence continues at coordinate 19,242 of CALRJS020000023.1, read as the reverse complement.
AGCCAGGCGGGCAGCCGCTCGGCCGGAGGGATGGCGCTGTAACGGCTGCGAGAACCCATGGCCGTCAGGCTATCGAGCCCGTTGCGTGGATCCGCCGCTGGCCGTTCATCCGTCCATCCGCCGCCGGCCTTCCATCGCCCGGGCCAGGGTGACCTCATCGGCGTACTCCAGTTCACTGCCCACCGGCAGCCCGTAGGCGATCCGGCTCACGCTGGTGAACGGACGCAGCAGCCGGGCCAGATAGAGGCTGGTGGTGTCCCCCTCCACACTCGGTGTGAGCGCCAGGATCACTTCGCTGATGCCTTCCTGATCCACCCGGTTCACCAGCGGTTGCACGTGCAGAAGCTCCGGTCCGATGCCATCCATCGGCGAGATCAGGCCACCGAGCACGTGGTAGCTGCCTTTGTATTCCCGGGTGCGCTCGATCGCCAGCAGATCCCGGGAATCGGCCACCACGCACAGCAGTCCGGTCTGGCGTTCCGGCTGGCGGCAGATCTCGCAGAGTGGTTCGGCGGAGAGGTGGAAGCAGCGCTGGCACTGGCCCACCTGGCTGCGGGCGGCGAGCAGGGCATCGGCAAAGGCGCGGATCTGTTCTTCCGGCTGGCGCAGCAGATGCAGGGCCAGGCGCTGGGCGGTGCGGGGGCCGATGCCCGGCAGGCGCTCGAACTGGTCGATCAGCCGGGCCAGGGGACGGGTGAAGCCGCTCAGTGAACTGACGCGAAGACCCCGAATCTAAGGACGCTGCCAAGAGCTCCCGGTCTGCCGGCCGACAGAATGGCGCCGGTGCTCTCCCATCCCGCCGCCCTTTCTGCCATGCCTCTCCGCTTTCTCCAGCCGGATGTCCGGCCCTGGTTCAGCCGTCTGCTGGCCGTGGTGCTCGGGGCTCTGATCGCTGGTGGTGGGCTGGTTGGCTGCAGCGCCGCGGCCGCCGGGCTGAACGCCTTCCAGAGCCCCGATGGCCGCTATGCCTTCCTGTACCCCACCGGCTGGACGCGCGTGGTGGTGAGCGATGGTCCCCAGGTGGTGTTCCACGACCTGATCAACAGCGATGAAACGCTCAGCCTGGTGATCTCCGATGTGAACCCCACCAACGACCTGAGCGATCTCGGCAGCGCCGTGGCGGTGGGTGAGAAGCTGCGGCGGGTGGTGATCGCCCCGGCCGGCAGCGGCCGTGACGCGGAGCTGGTGGAAGCGGTGGAGCGCCAGGACGGCGGCCATACCTTCTACGACCTGGAATACGCGGTGCACCTGGCGGACCGTGACCGCCATGAACTGGCCACGGTGGTGGCAGACCGGGGTCGGCTCTACACCCTGGCGGTGAGCACCAACGAGGCCCGCTGGGGCAAGGTCAAGGAGCTCTTCCACAACGTGATCACCTCCTTCACCCTGCAGATCTGAGCCCGCCCGGCGGCAGCAGCGGGGACGCGGAGCGCATGCAGCAAGGGTCTGGGGTCATGGATGGGGTCATGGATGAGGCTGCGGCCCTGTCCCATTCCGCCGCCACCGATTCGGTGGTGGTGATCGGGGCGGGGCTGGCCGGTGGCCTCCTGGCTCTCGAGCTCGCGGGGCTGGGTCTGCCGGTGACGGTGGTGGACGGGGCGGGGCCTGCCGCCACACCGCTCAGCTACGGCGGCATCCCTTGGTGGGCCGGGCCGCCGGGCTCGCTCGACGGCTGGATGGCCGCTGCTCCGTCCCACTGGCGCCGCCTGGAGGCGCGCCATGGCCCCCTGGGCCTCAGCCCCTGCGATCTGGTGCTGCATTGGCCCGCCGCCGCTGATGCCGCCGCGCGGCAACGGCAGGAAGGCGTGCTCCAGCAGGTGGAGGGCCTGGCCCGCCGGCATCTTGGGGCCGACCAGCTGCAGCACGGCCCACCGTTGGCGGGCGCCGCTGGTGCGGCGGCTCCAGCAGCTGCGCCTGCAAGCGGCGCCGGCGGCACCCTGCGGCTTGGCTACGCCAGGGTTGATCCGGGCCTGCTGGCGGCGTCCCTGCCCGGGGCGTTGCGCGCCGCCGGCGTGCGCCTGCTCAACCAGCGGGTGGCGGCCATCGAGCCCACGCGCTCCGGCTGGCACCTGCGCTTGGCAGCGGGAACGGGGGGTGTAGGCGACACTTTGCCGGCCCGGCAGGTGGTGCTGGCTGGCGGCGCCGGCTGCCGCGCGCTCTGGCCGGCGTTGCCGCAGCGCCTGCGGGTCAGCTGGGCTGGTGCACTCCTGGTGGATCGCCTGCCGCTGGCGCTGCCCTACGGCGATGCCATCGTGATGCCGTTGCTGGGCCAGCGGCAGGACCTGGAAGATCGCTCCGCCCAGCTGGCAGCGCCTGAGCTGATCGTGGATGTGGGCTGGGCGCCGAGCGGCACGGGCTGGCTGCTGGGCCAGAGCTCCCTGGTGCGCCCCGACCCGGGTCAGGGCCCGCCCCCCGACCCCCGCCACAGCGAGACATGCCTGCGCCAGGTGCTGGCGGAGCAGCTGCCGGCCTTGGCGGAGCTGCCGGGCCGCTTCGTTCAGGTGCCGGTGAGCTTCACGAATCCAGGCCTGCCGCTGGTGGGAGCGGTGGCGGGCGCGCCTGGCCTGTGGGTGTTCGCCGGCTTCGGCGGGCCCTTTGCGCTGGTGCCGGCCCTGGCGCCGCAGCTGGCGGCCGCCATCGCCGGTGATCCGGCAGCCCTGGCCACGTTGCCCGGCGCCGCCCCTGGGGCGGACGGGGGCTGACAGGATCCCCGTGACCCACCAAGCTGGCGGCCATGCACCTGCTGCGGCCTGACCACTGGAAGGGAATGCCTCCGCGGCGGAAGGTGGCGTGGTGTCTGGGGGGTGTCGTTGGTGCGGTGGTGCTCTGGGCCTGCTTCTGGCGTGTGCCCACCGAGGTGATGGGCAAGGGGGTGCTGCTGCTGCCCGGCAGTGCCGGCCTGATCGACGCCCGTGCCGGCGGCCAGGTGCGGCGCCTGCTTGTGGCCGTGGGTGATCGGGTGCGACGCGGCCAGGTGCTGGTGGAGCTCTATCTGCCGGTGCTGGAGCGGGAGATCGAGCAGCAGCGCGCCAACCTGCGGGAGCTCGAGCGTCAGAACGAACAGCTCACCGCCCGCGACGACCAACGCCTCGCCACCGAACGCCAGGCGCTGGCCACCGCCCTCGCCAAGCTGGGCGCTGACCGCAACCGCTTCGGTGCCCTCAAGAACACCTACGCCGCCAAGCTCAACCAGCTGGAGTGGCTGAGCCGGCGGGAGGTGGTGGCTCCGCTCTCCTCCGAAGTGGTGGCGGTGGAGCAGGGCCTCACCGCCACGGCCGTGAACCTCGATCAGGTGGCGATCGAAGAGCGGAATCTGCTCACCGCCTTTCAGCAGGTGAAGCTCGAGCTGGAGACGGCGGCGCTGCAGCGGCGTTTTCGCATCGATGATCTGCGCCGTCAGCTGCGTGTCAGCGAGGCGCAGCTGGCCTTCAACGGCCGCCTGCACGCCGACCGCGATGGGGAGGTGCTGGATCTGCAGGTGATCCCCGGGCAGACCGTGGCCGTGGGCCAGCGGCTGGGCACGATCGGGCGTGGGGGCGGGTCACAGGCGCTGATCGCCGTGGCCTACTTCCCTCCCGCCGATGCCCGTCGTCTTCGGCGTGATCTGCCGGTGGAGGTCGTGCCCGACTGGGACCAGCGCAGCCGCTTCGGCGGCATCGTGGGCCGGGTCCGGCAGGTCAATGTGCTGCCCGCCACCGAGGAGGACATCTCCACCACGATCGGCAACCCCCAACTGGCCCGTTCCCTGGTGGAAGGCGGGCCGGTGATGCGCGCCGAGATCAGCCTGGAGCGTGACCCCGCCAGCCTCGATGGCTTCCGCTGGACCCTCTCGCGGGGCAGCAGTGTGTTCCCGGTGCGGGAAGGTCTCACCGTCACGGGCCATGCCTACGTGGAATGGCGCACCCCGATCTCCTATCTGCTGCCCGGTCTGCGCTCACTCACCGGCGGCTTCCGCACCTTCGGCTTCGATCGCCGCTGGGATGACGGCGAACTCCGCCAGAGCGACCGACCGCTTCCGAAGGCGCCGACGGCCGCTCCGGCCACCAGCCCCAGCTCCTCAGCCCGCCCCACCGCGGGGGCGCTGCCATGACCCCGAATCCGCCCCCGCCGTCCGGCGAATCCAGCCCGCTGCGGCGGGAGCTGCCCTGGCTGGTCGCCGAAGTGGTGCTGCTGGTGGTGCTGCTCAACGCCAATGCGCCGGAGCTCTGGTTCTGGCTGGTGGTGCTGCTGGTGGTGGTGGCCTACCGCATCGAGCGCTTCGTCTCCAGCGGTGAGCGTTGAGCGGCGCAGCCGCAGGCTGCCGATCCGGAGCCTCCCGCTGCCCGGGCTCCTCACGGCACCGGCTTCTGGTGGCCGGCCTCCGGCAGGGTGAGCTGCACCGGTACGGCGACCGCGGTGTCAGTGGGCATCGGCAGCAGTTCCCGCAGCAGCCGTGCGTAGGTGATGTTCACGGCCACCGTGGCCTCCAGCCGCTGCACCAGGCTGGTGATCAGCCGGTCCTGGGTGAGCGACAGGGTGACTTCATTGGCCAGACCGCTCTGGTAGCGGAGCCGGGCATCTCGGAAGGCCTCCAGGCTGGCGCGCACCCCCCGCTGGCTGGAGGCCAGCTTGCCCAGGCTGGCCCCATGCTCGAAGAAGGCCTGCTCCAGCCGCAGGCGGATGTCGTTGCGTGAGGCGGCGTAGCGCTGCGCCTCGGCCTGCTCCTGCTGCGTCAGGCTGCGCAGCGCTGCCGCCGTGCTGCCGCCGTCGAACAGCAGCCAGCGGAAGGCCAGCCCCACCGACCAGTCCGTGCCTGCGCTGTTCTGGATGGGGATCGCCGTGGTGCCACAGCAGTCGCCGCTGATGTTCCACTGCTGGGTCTGGCTGCTGCCGGCGGCCGCGGCGGCGAACAGGCTCAGGCGGGGCAGCAGCTGGGCGGCCAGGGCCTGCCGGTCCTGGGCCAGGGCGTCGCGGCTGGCCAGCACCAGCGCCAGCTCCGGGTTGTCGCGGTAGGCAGCCAGCAGGCTCTCCTCCAGTCCGAACGGCCAGCGGGACTGGATCCGGATCGGGTCCGCCGCGCGGGGGGTGAGGTTGGCCGGCAGATTGAGCAGCACGGCCAGCCGTCGCCGTGCCACCGCCTGGTCGGCGCGGGCCTGGATCAGCTGTTCCTCGCTTTCGGCTTCAAAGGCCTGGCGACGCAGCAGGTCGAGCCGAGGCACCAGCCCGGCCCGCTTGAGCGCCAGCACCTCTTCCAGAATCACGCCGTCGTTGCGCAGGTCCGCTTCACGGATGCGCACGAGTTGGTCGGCCCGCTGCAGCCCGTAATAGGCCTCACTCACCTCCAGCTGCCGGTGCCGCAGGCTGTTGGCGTAGGCGGCCCGCGCCTGCCGCAGCCGCGCCCGAGCCGCCTGGATCGAGGGGCTGCGGGCGAAATCCAGCACCGCCAGATCCAGCTCCAGGCCACCGCTCAGCTGACGCACCCCCTGGTTCAAGGTGGCGGTGGCACCGCTGGGTACGAAGAAGGGGCCATCGGTGGTGGAGCCGTCGGCGGCCCGCAGCCCGGCGGCGGCGAAGTTGGGCCCGAGGGCGAGGCTGCCGTTCCCGGCGGGCACCCCGAACCGCGTCGCTGTCTGGTCGTAGGCCAGGCCGCCCACGGCGGCAATGCGGGGCCAATAGGTGCCCAGCCGGCTCTGCAGCTGGGCCAGGGCCGCGGCCACCTCCAGGCGCCGGGCCTGCACCTGCGGACTTTCGGCCAGCGCGATCACCACCGACTGCTCCAGGCTGAGCGCCTGCACCTGCCGGTCGCTCAGCTGCGCCGCCGTCGGCAGGGCAAGCGGGGGCGGAGCCGGGGGCGCCTCGCCGGGGGTGGCGCTGCTGGCTCCCCCGTCCTCTGGCCCGGGCAACAGCTGGTCGAGCAGGCGCAATTCGGCATCCAGCCGGCTCCAGGCGCGCTCCAGCGCAGCGGCATGGCGAGGGTCGGCGCCGGCTGCACCAGGCCCTGCTGCTGCCTGTGCCACGACCGTGTCACGCGCCACAACCCTTGCCTGCGCCGCAGCCGTCTCCTCCTCCACATCGGTTTCCCGCGCCAAGCCCGGCTCCTGCGCCGCGCCTCTCTCCAGGGCTGAGCTCGCCCCGCCGGCTGCCCTCGCCGTGTCGCGCCCGTGCTCCAGCGCGATCCCCAGCAGCGTCACGGTCAAGGCGACGTTGGCGACAAGGGAGAGCCTGGTGACGACAGCGAACCTGGTGACAGCAAGCCTGGCAAAAGCAAGCCGCGCGACAGAGGGCCGGGCTGCGCCGGCAAGCCTGGCGACGATCACAGACCTGGAGGGGGGGCTGGTCATGTCTGGAGGGCCTGCCAGCGCCGGTCCATCGTTTCGAGGCCCTCGGCTGCCTGCTCCAGCAGCATCAGGCGCCGGGCCACCTGACGCTGGCGCACGTTCGGCACCTGCTCGAAGGCGGGGCTGTGCAGCAGCTCGCGGCAGGTGCGCAGGGCCGCGAGGGCCAAGGCCTGGCTCTGCACGGCTGCTTGCCTGCCGCTGGCCGCCAGCGCCGGCAGCGGTTCATCCTGCGCGAAGCGGCAGGTCTGCCATCCCTCCAGCCGCTGGGCCATGGCCTCCAGCAGCCTCACTTCCGCCATTCTCAGCTCCACCAGCGCCGATGGTGTCAACAGCGGAGGCGGCAGGCTGCGCAGCCCGTCGAGGGTTCCAAGCAACAGCGAAAAGGTGGCATCGCACAGTTGCCACAGGTGATACAGGGGCTGCCGGGCCGGGTTGAGCCCCAGCTCCGTGATCGCCGCCGGCCGCCCCTGCCGCAGGGCCACCAACTGGGCCAGATCCTGCCGGTGGCGCCGGCGCCGCTCGCCGGGGGAAGCGGCGGGAGCCAGCGGGCTGCCCAGCCGCTGGCCTTCCTCGCGCAAGCCTGCGGCGATCGTGCCCATCAGGCGCCGGCAACCGTCGTTCTGCTGCTCGATCGCCCGGCTGGGCCAGATCCAGCGCACGGCCAGCAACCCCACCACGATCCCCAGGCAGGTCCAGCCCAGGCGCAGCGGAATCCAGCTGGAGAGGTTGGAACTGTGCACCAGCCAGCCCATCACCACGATGAAGCCAGCCACCTTGTAGCCGCTCTTCAGACCCAGCGCACCGCCCAGCAGGCGGGTGAGGGCCAGGGCGATGCCGAGGGCCAGGGGCAAGGGCAGGCGTAGGCCGCTCTGGCACACCAACAGGATGGCCACCCCCATCAGGCTGCCCAGCAGCCGCTGGCGACCCAGTGCATAGGAGCCGCCGTAGCTGCCGGCCATCACGGCGGTGATCGCCATCGGCATGTAGTAGCCATCCGGCAACGGACTCAGCACCGCGAAGCCCGTACTCAGCCCGGTCACCAGGGCCAGGCGCCATTCCTGCCGTGGCGGAAGCTTCATCGCGCCGGCTCCAGGCGGGTGCTGCCCGTGCGAGGCAGCGTGCTCCGCTCGCAGAAGTGCAGCGACAGCAGCGCCCGCCGCAGCCGGTTGTGTTCCTCCTCCAGCGAGAGCAGCAGCAGCGAGGGCAGGGCCTGCTCCCCCGAGGCCGGCTGCAGCTGCAGCGGCCCGACGCCTGCCGCCGGCGCCTGCAGCTGCTGCAGCGCCCGTTGCAGCTGCGGCGCTATCACGGCGGCAGCTGGCTCGCCGGCCAGGTCGCCGGGGAGCTGGCCGAGCAGCCGCTCGAACTGCACCCAGTGGTGGTGGATCGTCTGCCAGATCAGCAGCCGCTGGCGCCAGCGTGCCTGCCGCAGCAGGTGCCGTGCGTGGCCCGCCTGCTCCTGCTGCACCAGCTGCTCAAGAGCGAGCAGGCGGGCGGTGAACTCGGCACGGGAGAGTGGTGCAGGGCGTGTCTGCCTGCCAAGAGCCCATGCCATGAGGGCAGCGAGCTGCGTCTGCAGGCTGGTGTGGATCTGCCGCTCGAGGGCCACGATGCGCTGCAGCCTGTTCTTCGGCCAGAACAGCAGGGCCGTCAGCAGCGCCACCACGATTCCCACGGACGTGTCCACCGTGCGGTTGAACACGTAGTCCCAGTTGAGCGCGGTGTAGTGGGGGATCAGCAGGAACATCAGGCTGATCGTCACGGCGGTGGACAGCCCTCCTTGCCAGCCCAGCAGCCGCAGCAGGGGCACGGTCAGCAGCAGGGACACCAGCACCGCGGGCCAGCCGCTCATGATCGTGTGCACGAGAAAGGCCACCAGGCCGCCGCTGGCGGTGCCGAGCACCCGGGCAAGGGCCGCCTTGACGGTCAGCTCGTCGTTGTCATCGATGACGAAGATCACCGCCAGCAGCGGATACCACACGAACGCGATCCGATCGCTCCAGAGTGCGATCGCGGCGGTGATCAGGCTGGCGAAGCCAAGGCGCAGGCTCTGCTGAAGCAGGGGGGAGAGTGGAGCCATCGCAGCGCTGCGGCGCATTGCCGGCACGGTACCGGCTCCGTCCATGGCGGCTGAGGGCTGATGGCAGGAGGCTGAGGATCGGCAGCGGGAAGGTGGCGGCGATCCTGGCGCCGTGGCTCAGAACAGGAAGCGGTAGCGGCCGTTGTCGGTCGACTCCTTGGAGGAGCTGGCGGTGCCGGTGGTGCTGGGCCAGTCGGCTTCCCAGTAGCTGATGCCGTTGCGGTCGAATGGGCGGCCGCCGAGCCGCTCGGTGCTGAGCTGGGTGGAGGCCATGGCGGTGATCAGGCCGCCGATCTGCATCGGCCCGAGATCGGTCTTGACGTCTTCCCCGGCGGCGGAGAGCAGGGTGGGCAGACGCATGAGGTTGTCCGGCCGGATCAGCTTGCGAAACACGGCGGCAAGCACCAGTTGCTGCCGCTCGATGCGGCCGATGTCACCGTTCTCGTCGTGGCGCCAGCGCAGGAAGCCTTCCAGGTCGCGGCCCTTGAGCGTCTGCATGCCCGGCTGCAGGTCGATGTAGAGGCCCTGGCTGTTGTCGACGTAATACATGCGCTTGGGCACATCCACCTCGACGCCACCGAGCACATCGCCCATGCGGCGGATCGCGCTGAGATTCACCTTGATGTAGTGGCCGATCGGCCGGCCGAGGCGCTCGGAGAGCTCTTCCTTCGCGGCTTCGACGCCGCCGTAGGCGTAGAGGGCGTTGGCCTTGACGGGCCCGAAGCGGGCGGAATCGATGTAGGTGTCGCGCGGCACCTGGGTGATCTGGGTTTTGCCGTTCTCCACCCGCAGCGTGAAGATCACATCGGTGTTGCCACCGCCCACGTCGGAGCCGAGCACGAGCAGGTCGCGATCGGTGTCAACCCAGCTGCCGAAGGGATTGCGGAAGCCTTCCAGCTTCACGGTGGTCTTGCCCTTGATCAGATCGGCCAAGGGCACCGCCAAGGCCAGGCCGCCGCCGAGTCCGAACATCACGGCGATCAGGATCGGCCCCAGGCCACTGGACCGTCGCTTGGGGGGCGGAGCGCTCTGGTATCCGGCTGAAGGCGCCGAAGGAACCGCTGTGGATCTCTGGCGCTTCGCTGCCGTTGTCTTCATATTGAAACCTTATTTCATCCTGGCGGTGGATTTCCCTCCCAGGCCCGCCGGTATCAGTCAGTTTCTGAGCTGGTGACCTCAGCCCCCATGATCGCGGCGTTGGCGCACCAGTTCGCGCGCCGCCGGCAGAGCCGGATCCAGCTCGATCGAACTGAACGGCGGCAGCGCCTGCTGACGCAGCCAGGCGCCCCAGCGAAACTCGTGGAAGGGCAGGGTCGGTTGGGCACGGATCAGCCCCTCCTGCTTCAGCTTCCAGACCAGGCTGCGGTAGGGGTCGTCGTCGAGCGCCTCCAGCCGCCTCGGCAGGCGCTCCGCCGGGTGGGGGCCGCGCCCCTCGCCATCGTGCAGATACAGCCAGCCGCGGCGGTTCAGCTCCTCGAGGCAGTGGGCCCGGCTGGCGCCCTCCAGTCGCAGCACCACAGCACAGAACACGCTCACCTCCGGGTCGACATCGAGCAGGGCCCGCAGCCGGTGATGGCGATCGATCATCCAGTGCTCACCGGCGCTGCTGACGGCCACCGGCACCGGGCGGCTGCGCAGATAACGGCGGCGGCTGGCAGCGGATTCGAGGCGAAAATCGCAGGCCCGAGCCCGCACCTCCGCCAGACCAAGGCAGAGCTGGGTGGGCTGGAGGCGGTCGAGCGGCAGCTCCAGCAACTCCGTCTGGGACGTCGGCGGCAGTTCGTGGGGACCGGAGCTCGGCGCCATCGTCAGGGGGCAGCAGGGGGCCCTGAAGGATTGGTCCATGCTGCAACATTCCCGCCCACCCCGTCGTGCCCTCACAAGGGGGCAGCGGATGATCCGGGGTGAGCCTGGAGCGTCGCTGGCCTGCGCCCGGGCCCGCAGCTCGGTGATGGCTGGCCTTCAGCCCTGCAACTTCATGACTGCAGCCCTGCTGCTTGGTGACTGCTGGCCTTCAGCTTGCGTTCAGGCCAGCAGCGGTTCTTCGCGCCGCAGGCCGGCCTGCACGCGCCAGAGGTTGGCGTAGGCGCCGTCGCGCGCGATCAGCTCCTCATGGCGCCCCGCCTCCACGAGGCGGCCGTGGTCCATTACCACAATCCGATCGGCGTGACGCACCGTGCTGAGCCGGTGGGCGATCACCAGCGTGGTGCGGGAGGCGGTGATGTGGTCAAGGGAGCGCTGGATGGCGGCCTCGGTTTCGTTGTCCACTGCGGCGGTGGCCTCATCGAGGATCAGCACGGGCGGATTCTTGAGAATGGCCCGGGCCAGAGCGATCCGCTGCCGCTGGCCGCCCGAGAGCCGCTGGCCCCGCTCGCCCACCACCGTGTCGTAGCCCTGCGGCAGAGCCTCGATGAAGCCGGCGGCTTCGGCGAGGGCGGCAGCGCGGGCGATGGCGGTGCGGCTGGCCCCGAAGCTGCCGTAGGCGATGTTCTCGGCCACGGTGCCGTGGAACAGGAACACCTCCTGGCTCACCAGGCCGATGGCACGGCGCAGATCCTCGAGCCTCAGCTCCCGGATCGGCTGGCCATCCAGCAGGATCTCGCCCGCCTGCACCTCATAAAGCCGCAGCAGCAGCTTCACGATCGTGCTCTTGCCCGAGCCCGTGGCGCCCACGATGCCCACGGTGCTGCCGGCCGGCACGGTGAGCTCGAAACCGTTCAGCAGGGAGTCGCGGCCGCCGTAGGCGAAGTGGACCGCGCGGAATTCCAGCCTGCCCTGCACCTGCTCGAGGGGCAGCGGCCGGGAGCCGCCGGGAATGCTGACCGGCGTTTCGAGCAGATCGAGCACCCGGGTGGTGGAGGCCATGGCCCGCTGGTAGTCGTCGAGGGTGCGGCCCAGGGTGGTGAGCGGCCAGAGCAGACGCTGGGTGATGAACACCAGAAAGCTGTAGCTGCCGACAGCGATCGCTCCCTGCCATGCCTGCAGGCCGCCGATCACCAGGATCGCCAGGAAGGCGAACAGGATCGCAAAGCGGATCAGCGGAATGAAGGCAGCCGAGACGCGGATCGCGCGGCGGTTGCTGCTGCGGTAGGCCTCGCTCTCGCCGCGCAGGCGCTCCAGTTCCCATGCTTCAGCGGCGAAGCTCTTGATCGTGAGCATGCCGCCGAGGTTGTTGGCCAGGCTGCTGTTGAGATCGCCGGCCCGTTCACGCACCTCGCGGTAGCGCGGGGCCAGCCGCTTCTGGAAGCTGAGGGAGCCCCAGAGGATCACCGGGATCGGCAGAAACGCCACTCCCGCCACGCTGGGGGAGAGCACGGCCATGGCCCCGCCCACCGCCACGACGGTGGTCACCAGTTGCAGCAGTTCGTTGGCGCCATGGTCGAGGAAACGCTCGAGTTGGTTGATGTCGTCGTTGAGGATCGCCATCAGCCGGCCGCTGCTGCTCGACTCAAAAAAGGCCATCTCCAGCTGCTGCAGATGGCCGTAGGCCTCAAGCCTCAGCTCGTGCTGGACGGTCTGAGCGAGGTTGCGCCACAGCACGCCGTAGAGGTATTCGAAGCCGGATTCGGCGCTCCAGATCACGAACGAGAGCAGGGCCAGCAGCCCCAGCTGGCTTGGCACGCTGCGAAAACCGAGCGCGGCGAGGCTGGAGGTCTGCTGGCGGACCACCACATCCACCGCCAGGCCGATCAGCACCGGCGGTGCCAGATCGAAGATTTTGTTGAGCACCGAACAGAGCGACGCCTGCCACACCCGCCGGCGGTGCGGCCGCAGGGCCCGCAGCAGGCGCTTCAGCGCCGGGGTGGAGGGCTGGGGCTCGTGCTGAGGCAATGAAAGTGGCGGCATGGCCTCGTCAGGCGTGGCAAAGCGTGAAGCAGAACGGAAGGAAAAGAGAAGAACAGAGGAAATGCGAGAAGGTCGTCTGATTGTCACGGAACCAACACCCAGCGATCCCGAACCAATGTCTGCCCCTGTCCCCTGGAGTCTGGCCTGGAGCGAGAACGGCGAACTCGCCCCTCAGGACCGTTTCGACCTGCTGCAATCCCTGGTGCTCACCGAGTCCGTGGAGGTGCAGACCACCTTGATCGCCACGATCGAGAACCTGCCCCTGGAGCAGGTGAGCCTGCTCTGCACGGACGGGGTCACCAGCCTCTGGAGCTGAACGCTCAGAGCCTGTACTTCGTGGTGGCCAGCTGCCGGCAGATGTCGGTGGCTCCCTGGATGCTGGTGCCCTTGTTGACCTGCTCCAGAAAGCAGTTGCAGGTGTAGGCCCCCATGCCATCAGGGGGCACTTTGCGGGCCGCCTGGAAGGCGGCCTGGAACCCAGCCAGGCAGAACCTGGTGACGCTGTCGTTGCGCCTGGAAGCCGAAGCGCTCAGCGTTTCAGCTTCCACCGGTGCAGCGGAGAGCGTGAGGGCGGCCAGCGAGGTGAGGGTGAAGACCAGGCGCATGGAGGGCCTCAGGGCAATGGCTGGGAGGGGCTGAAGGGCTCAGCCCTGGTGACGGGAGATCTGCAGCTCCTTGTTCATCACCCGCAGACGGGCGAGAGCAGCGAACACATCTTCAGGCATCCCCTTGGGCAGATCGATCACGCTGTGCGTGTCGAAGATCTGGATCCTGCCGATGCTGCGGCCGTTGAGGCCGGCCTCATTGGCGATCGCTCCCACGATGTTGCCCGGCTTGACGCGGTCACGCCAACCCACTTCGATGCGGAACCGGTCCATCTGGTCGTCGGGGGGGGCGCTGCCTTCCTCACGGAACCCGCCGCCGCTGCGGCCCTGGCCCAGGGGGCGGCGTTGCTCGCCGCGCTCGCCACGGCGGCCATCGCCATCCCGCTGGCGGTCACGGTCGCGGCCACCGCTCTGCTGCCAGTTCTCTTCGCCCTGGGCGAGCAGCGGGCGATCGCCCACGGCCAGCTGCAGGGCGGCCAGGGCGAGTTGCTCCGGGGTGGCCTCGATCTCGCGGCCCACCCGCTGCAGAATCTCGCTCAGCAGGGCCAGCTCCTGCGGCTCGCTGGTGGGTTCCTGCACGGCGGCGGTGAGGCGCTGACGCAGGCGATCGAGCCGGCTCTGATTGATGTCGGCGTTGCTGGGCACGTCCATCGGCTCGATCGGCTTGCCGACGGCACGCTCGAGACCCGAGAGGAAGCGACGCTCCCGCGGAGTGAGGAAGAGGATCGCGTCGCCCTTGCGGCCAGCCCGGCCGGTGCGGCCGATGCGGTGCACGTAGGCCTCGCTGTCGAAGGGGATGTCGAAGTTGATCACCAGGGTGATGCGGTCGACGTCGAGGCCGCGGGCCGCCACGTCCGTGGCCACCAGCACGTTCACCTTGCCGCTGCGCAGCCGCTCCACGGTGCGCTCCCGCTGGGCCTGCGGCACATCGCCGTTGAGCACGGCGACATCGTGGCCCTGCTGTTCGAGCGCTTCGGACACCGCCAGGGTGATGGCCTTGGTGCGGGCAAAGATGATCACACCCTCGCTGCTTTCGGCCTCAAGCACCCGGGTGAGAGCTTCCAGTTTCTGCGATCCGTTCACCACCAGATGGCGCTGGCGGATGGAGCTGGATTCAGCACCTTTCTGCCGGATCGTCACTTCCGCCGGGCTGCGGAGATAGTTCTTCGAAAGCCGCCGGATTTCGGACGGCATGGTTGCGGAGAACAGGATCACCTGCCGCTCGCTCGGCAACTGCCCCAGCACCCACTCCACGTCGTCGATGAAGCCCATGCGCAGCATTTCATCGGCTTCGTCGAGCACGAGGCTGCGCAGGCCGGAAAGATCAAGGGTGCCCTGGCGCATGTGGTCCATCACCCGGCCAGGGGTGCCCACCACCACCTGCACACCACGGCGCAGACGCACGATCTGATCGCGGAAATCGGCTCCGCCGTAGATGGGAAGCACCCGCACCTGCGGGAGCTTGGTGGCGTAGCTGTTGAAGGATTCCGCCACCTGCAGCGCCAGCTCGCGCGTGGGCGTGAGCACCAGCACCTGGGGGGTGCGCTGGGCTGGGTCAAGGCGGGCCAGCAGGGGCAGGGCGAAGGCGGCCGTTTTGCCGGTGCCGGTCTGCGCCTGACCGACCAGGTCGCGGCCCAGCAGCAGCTCAGGAATGGCGGCTTTCTGGATCGGGGAAGGCTCGGTGTAGCCGCAGCCTTCGACGGCCTCCAGCAGCTCGGCGGAGAAACCGAAGCTGGCGAAGCCGTTCTTTGTTTCCGCAGACGCTTCGGCAGGCACTGCCGTGGTGGTGAGCGGACCGATCAGGGTGCTGGCCTCAGCCGTGGCTTCCGCCACGCTGGTGCTGCCGGTGACTTCCAGAGCGGTGAGATCGACGCTCGTCAGCGGCAGGGCTGGGGTTGCGGCGGAATCCGTGGCGATCGGGTCGGAGGAGAGAGAAAGGGTGGTGATGGGATGGCTCGTCGAGGTGGAATCGGAGGCGGAGAGGGACGCGTCGGTGTCAACGGAGCACGCGAAGCTCTCGCAAGCAGAAGGCTGGGTCACGAATCTGGGTGGGTGGCTGGGGCCTGAGGAGTTCCTTCAACACAGGCCGGCAGCAACCCGAAGCTCATGGCCTTGATGGCCTGTAGCACGCCTGCCTTGCCCTTCATCAAAGGGTGAACGCACAATGTAACACCTGAACGGCCGGAATCCCCGTCATGTGCTGCTGACGGTCCGGCCGTAATCGTCCTGCCACCGCTCAATGTCGCCTTCTTCAAGGCGGTCGCCCCGCTGCACCTCGATCAGCACCAGATCGCTGCAGCCGGCGGTGAGCCGATGCATCGCGCCCACAGGGATGAACAGGGTGGCGCCTGGCTGGGCAGGGATGGATTCCCCCTCCAGCTCCAGCCAGCCGTGGCCGGCCACCACCACCCAGTGCTCACAGCGGTGGCGATGGCGTTGCAGGCTAAGGCGCTGGTGGGCCAGCACCACCAGCCGTTTCACGCGGTAGGTGTCGCCATCGGCAAGGGTTTCGAACCAGCCCCAGGGGCGTTGGCATCGCCCCGAACCGGCGTCGGCCTCGGCCTCGGCCTGCGGGCCAAGCTGCTGCTCGCCGCCGGGTTCAGGCAAAGGCGGAGGGTTGCCAGGCCTGGGCGCGCTCCAGGCTGATTTCGGCGATCTTGTCGTGGGCGTGCAGGCGGCGCTGAATCTGATTCGTGCAGTTCTGCCAGCCCGGGGGTGTGGTGGTGGCGTCGAAGCAGGCTTCGGAGCGATCGTCGAGCATGCGCCCGAGCGTGGCCTCGGCTCCGGCCTTCGGATCCGGCAGCAGGAGGTAGTAGCGAACCATCGACGCTGCAGCGGAATGCGGGTCCAGTCTGTCGCATCACGTGGTCAGTGAAGGGCGCCGCTGGCCGGAACAGCGCGTACTGCTCCTGGTGCTGGTTGCGGGTTGGAGGCTGCGCAGGATCCGACTGGGAATGCCCGAGGCTTGAGCGATTCGCAACCGGGGACGGACCCACCAATTGATCTGTAGCAACGGCTTCATCTGGTGGCAAGGCTGAGGGGTTGGATGCTGGGCGGATCTTTTCTGTCCCCCATGCCCAGTTCGCAGCGTCTCGCGGCCATCGAGTGCATCCAGAAACGGCCATCCCCGGAGGTTCCTCCCATTGCGCCCCTCTCGGAGTTGTGGGCGTCTGACGTTTTCGATCTGGCCAAGATGAAGTCGTCCTTGCCGAAGGACATCTTCAAATCGGTTCAGAAAACCATCAAGGAAGGCGGCAAGCTTGATGTGTCTGTGGCCAATGTGGTGGCCCAGGCGATGAAGGAATGGGCCGTGGGCCGCGGCGCCCTCTACTACGCCCACGTGTTCTATCCGCTCACCAACTCCACGGCGGAGAAGCACGACGGCTTCATCTCCACCCAGAGCGATGGTTCGGCCATCTGTGAATTCACCGGCAAGGTGCTGGTGCAGGGCGAGCCTGATGGTTCCTCCTTCCCCAACGGCGGCATCCGCTCCACCTTCGAAGCCCGCGGGTATACGGCCTGGGACATCACCAGCCCGGCCTTCCTGATGGAGACGCCCAACGGCATCACCCTCTGTATCCCCACAGTGTTCGTGTCGTGGACGGGTGAAGCCCTCGACAAGAAGACACCGTTGCTGCGCTCCAACGCAGCGATGAACAAGCAGGCCCACCGACTGCTCAAGTTGCTCGGCAACACGGAGATCGCCCCGGTCAATTCCAGCTGCGGTGCTGAGCAGGAATACTTCCTGGTCGACAGCGCCTTCGTGACTCTTCGCCCCGACCTGCTGCTGGCGGGCCGCACCCTGTTCGGCCATCCTTCCGCCAAGGGCCAGCAGTTCGACGACCATTACTTCGGTGCGATCCCCCAGCGGGTGCAGGTGTTCATGCAGGACGTGGAACGCCAGATGTACAAGCTGGGCATTCCCGCCAAAACCCGCCACAACGAAGTGGCACCGGGCCAGTTCGAGATCGCTCCGTTCTTCGAGGCGGCCAACGTGGCCACCGACCACCAGCAGCTCACCATGACGCTGCTGAAGAACACGGCGCGCCGCCATGGCATGAACTGCCTGCTGCACGAGAAGCCCTTCGCCGGCATCAACGGCTCCGGCAAGCACGTCAACTGGTCGGTGGGCAACGGCACCCAGGGCAACCTGCTGGATCCCGGCAGCAGCCCCGAGGAGAACATGCAGTTCCTGCTGTTCTGCGGCGCTGTGATTCGTGGCGTTCATCTCTACGGCCCGCTGCTGCGTGCTGTAGTGGCTACAGCTGGCAATGATCACCGCCTCGGTGCCAACGAGGCTCCTCCGGCGATCATCTCGATGTACCTCGGCAGCCAGCTGGAAGAGGTGTTCACGATGATCAAGAACGGCAACCTCGGCAGCACCGACCACGGTGGATTGATGCAGCTCGGTGTTGACACCCTGCCCGAGTTCCCCAAGGATCCGGGCGATCGCAACCGCACCTCCCCGTTCGCCTTCACCGGCAACCGCTTCGAGTTCCGCGCCGTGGGTTCGAATCAATCCGTGGCCGGCCCTCTGGTGGCTATGAACACGATCCTGGCCGACTCGCTGAAGTACGTCGCCGACGAACTGGAGGCCAAGATGGGTGCCGGGGCTTCGCTGGAATCGGCAGCCGCTGAAGTGCTGCAGACGATCATGCAGCAGCACGGCAATGTGGTGTTCGGCGGCGACGGCTACTCCAGTGAGTGGCATGAAAAGGCCGTGACCGAACGGGGCCTGGAGAACCTCCCCACCACCGCCGATGCGCTGCTGGTGCTGGAGCGCGACGACATCAAGGCGCTGTTCGAGCGCACCGGTGTGCTCACCCCGGTGGAGCTGCACAGCCGCTTCGAGGTGTACGCCGAGCAGTACGTGCTGGCGGTGGAAGTGGAGGCCAAGCTGGTGCTGCAGATGGCCCGCACCCAGGTGTACCCGGCTGTGATGACCTATCTCGGTCAGCTGGCCAACTCCCTCCACTACCAGGAAACCCTGGGCCTGCCGCCCGATCGGGCCATGGCCGGCCGGATCGCCACGCTCAACCAGGAGCTGCTGGCCAACTGCGTGGCCCTGGAGTCCGCTCTGGCCAGCCCGCCCCATGGGGAAGCTGCCCACATGCGCCATTGCGCCGACACCCTGCTGCCGCTGATGTACAAGATCCGCGAGGCCGTCGACGGGCTCGAAACCCTGGTCGATGACAACGCCTGGCCCCTGCCCACCTACCAGGAGATGCTGTTCATCAAGTAGTCAGAACGTGGGGGGCGAGCCGCGTCTTGCCCCCTGTGCTGCTCTGAATGCATTGTCTGGAAGAATTTTCTGCAACGCGTTTACTCCAACGCATTTTCTGCTCTGAACACAGCGTTGAAGGTTGCGCTTCACGTTGCTCTGAAGCTTGCTTTGAATGTTCCACCTCCGGGGTCTTGGCCGCTTCACCGCGCGCCGAAGCCCCGCTTTTTTTCGAGCGCTCCTGCGGAGATTCGTTGAAAACTCCTGCGCTGATGGCTTCTGCACCCTTCCGCCGATTGCGTTGAGGCTGTTCACCTGATTCGTTCAACGCTCCTGCGCTGATCGCTTTACGGCTCCTGCCCTGAGGGCTTAGAGCTCTGGCGCTGAGGCCGTGCCCCTGCCGGACTCGGTGGGCTCCAGTGCCGGATCGAGCCGCAACCAGCTGGTGAGCAGTGCACCGATCACCGAGCTGATGGCCAGGCCGGCTAAGACCGCTCCGGTTCCCCAGCGGTGCAGCAACCCCGGCAGCGTGAGGGCGGCGAGCACCGCGCCGGCTTTGCCGGCGGCCGCCGCGAGGCCAGCCCCCTGGCCGCGCTGGGCGATCGGGAACACCTCTCCCGCAAGCAGATAGGTGGTGGCATTGGGGCCGGCGTTGGTCATGAACAGGAACAGGCCCACCCCGGCGATCACCAGGCTGGGGGCCTGTTCCGCGCCGCTGCAGCCCCACGCCGCCAGGGCCAGCCCGGCGGCGCAGCCCGCGAAGCCGGCCACCTGCAGCCCGATCCGGCCCAGCCGGTCGACCAGCACGATCGCCAGGCCGATCCCAGCCACGAACAGGCCATCGGCCGCGGTGGCCCAGCCCAGGCTGTGCCGTTGCACCCCGCCTTCCACCAGCAGTTGGGGTAGGAAGATGCCCACCCCGTAGGTGCTGAGGTCCTGCACAAACCACGGCAGGCCGGCCAGCAGCAGGGGGCGCAGCGCTGGAGACATCTGCGGGCTGGCTGCTTGCGGCGCCAGCGGGCTGGGCGCCGCAGGTGCTGTCTGCGTCTGGCCAGCGGCTGCCGCCGATCCCCCCTCTGCAGCGGCTTGAGCCTGGGCAACACCCTGCGGGTGCCAACCGGGGCTTTCCGGCACGCCCAGCCGCGCCACGGTGAGCAGCAGCACCGGCAGCACCGG
>CALRJS020000022.1:0-59098 GCA_943367595.1 Sphingobacterium thalpophilum | reverse complement strand
TGATCGCTACCTGGGTGCCTTCAATTACCGCTTCAACCGCCGCTTCAACTTGGCAACAATGACTGAGCGAGTGGTTCATGCCATCTGCAGCTGCGACGCTCGGCCGGAACGCATCTTGAGGAGTGCGGAGCTAGCTACCTAATCAGGTTGGCGGAAGTCTTCAGTCAACCCATGGCGACACAAAAGATTCGTGATGTCTTCAACCGAAGGACACTTATGCAGACAATCTCCCAAGCGCGCGTGAATGGTCAACCCTTCATAGCCATCAAAAAGATCACTTCGCTGCATTGAACGCTGATCAATCACCCTTCTGAGCAAACCAAAGTCAACAGGTGGAGCTCCATCAACGTGCTGCCTGTTGAAGTCCGCCAGCGAATCCGGTTCCAAGGCGCTGATGTACCGATAAGCGATCGTATCCACACCAAAAGAAAGTCCTCTTCGGAGCCGAAATCGGATCACATCCGCCAGGTTGTAAACAAGCTGATTTTCCATTGCCATGCAAACCGCGGCTCACCTCGTCGAACCAAGTGGCTTGGAATCGCCCAAAAGGGTCATTCGGTCAAGCCAACGGACCCTCGGGCCGATCACCAACTGAGCCATAGCTTGATTGGCCGACCGCTCGAACGGTAGCAGGGCTCTTCTCACACAAAACGTGAGCCCAGACTGGTCCGCCCACCCATGGGGCGCCACCGCTGCTAGAACGACAACGATTCTCACTCCGATGGGGACGCTGCGGTACCCGCCGCGCCCCCACCCTCGCCATGGCCTTCACCAGCGCCGTTCCAGCCGCCGATCGCCTGCCGGTGACCGTGCTCACCGGTTATCTCGGTGCCGGCAAAACCACCCTGCTGAACCGGATCCTCACCCACGAACACGGCCTCAAGGTGGCGGTGATCGTGAACGAATTCGGCGAGGTAGGCATCGACAATCAGCTCGTGATCGATGCCGACGAAGAGATCTTCGAGATGAACAATGGGTGCATCTGCTGCACCGTGCGTGGCGATCTGATCCGCATCATCGGCAATCTGATGAAACGGCGGGATCGTTTCGATCACCTGGTGATCGAAACGACCGGCCTGGCCGATCCCGCCCCTGTCATCCAGACCTTCTTCGTGGATGAAGACCTGCGCGATGAGCTGCGGCTGGATGCAGTGATCACCCTGGTGGATCTGGTGCACGTGCAGCAGCACTGGGAGGCGGAGGAGGTGCAGGAACAGCTGGCCTTCGCCGATGTGCTGCTGCTCAACAAGGCGGATCTGGTGGAGGAGGCCGAACGCCTGGCGATCGAGCAACGGGTGCGGGCGATCAACCCGATGGCGCGGCTGCTCACCACCCGCAACGCCGATGCCCCGATCGATCAGCTGCTCGGCGTGGGGGCGTTCGAGCTGGAGCGGGCCTTGAGCCTCGATCCTGGCTTCCTGGCCGAGGAGCATGCCCACGAGCACGACGACGCCGTGGGCTCGGTGGCGTTCGTGGAGGAGCGGCCGATGGATCTCGACAAGCTGGGCACCTGGCTGTCGGATCTGGTGGCCGAGCGGGGACCCGATCTGTTCCGGATGAAGGGCATCATCCAGCTGGAAGGCAAGGACGAGCGCTATGTGTTCCAGGCGGTGCACATGCTGCTGGATGGCGATTTCGATCGCCCCTGGAAAGAAGGCGAGCGGCGCCGCACCGAATTCGTGATCATCGGCCGCGATCTCGATGCCGAGGGCCTGCGGGCGGGTTTCACCGCCTGCGTGGCCTGAGCGGCAAAGCGCCATGACCTCAACGCAGCCCCTGGTGCGGGAGCGGCTCTGCGGGGAGCTGCAGCAGGCGATCACGGCGCTGAGCTGGTCGGCGGATGGCGAGTTTCTGGCGATCGCCACGGCCGGCGGCGAACTGCTGCTGCTTGATTTCCGCGCCGGCTGCGAAGAGCTGCTGCAGGGCCTGAGCGACACCAGCCTCGATGCGATCGGCTTCAGCGCCGACGGGCAGTTCCTGATGGCGGTGGGCCAGGCCGGCGAGCTGTTGCTGTGGGAGCTGGGCGGCTCCGGGGTGCGGCCGATCCCGTTCGCGCCGCAACCGCTCGGCGCCGGCTGGCTGGATGCGGCGGCCTGGCAGCCCAGGGGGCTGCTGCTGGCAGTGGCCGCCGGCCGTCGGGTACGGCTCTGGGATGGGGCGCTGCGCCAGTGGCGCCCCGACAGCCTCGAGCTGCCCGGCACCGCCCAGTGCCTGGCCTGGAGCGCCGACGGCAGACGGCTGGCGGCCAGCTGCCACGGCGAACTGGCGCTGTGGCAACCGCTTGATCCGGCCGCACCGGCTCCCCGACGTGCCCCCACCGAATCGGTGGGGCTGTCCCTGGCCTTCTCGCCGGTGGGCGAGCTGCTGGCCTGCGGCCAGATGGACCGCTCCCTGCTGCTCTGGCCCGAGGCAGGCGAGGGGCGGCCGTGGCAGTTCAGCGGCTTCCCGGCCAAGGTGCGCGCACTGGCCTGGAGCGATCAGCCCGGGAAGCTGGCACCTGCGCTGGCGGTGGCCGCCGCCGACCACGTGGTGCTGTGGGAGCAGCGCGACCGCAGCGAGCAGGGCTGGCAGCCCGAACCGCTGCTGTGGCATCAGCAACGCGTCACGGCCCTGGCCTTCGCGCCGGGCAGCCGCCTGCTGGCCAGTGCCTCCGCCGATGGCAGCGTGGGCCTCTGGGATGGCCGCGGCCGCCTGCTGCAGGCGCTGGAAGGGGACGGCCAGGGCTTCCAGGCGCTGGCCTGGCGCCCCGACGGCCGGCACCTGGCGGCCGGCGGCGATCAGGGCCGCTGGTGGCTGTGGCCGGTGACCCTGCCCGGCAGGCCACGTCACAGGCGCTCGGGCGGAACCGGATTCGGTTGACCAGCGGCTTGCATGCCCACGAAGGTCTGGAGCGGCTCCAGGCGCCGTTACGGATTTGAGGAGGGCATGGCTGGCTTGTCTCGCTGAACAGGGAGTGGAACGGGGTCGTAGCCGCCTGGGTGAAGGGGATGGCAGCGTCCCAACCGGCAGAGCGCCAGCCAGCTGCCGCGGATCACCCCATGGATCTGGATCGCCTCGATGGCGTACTGGGAGCAGCTGGGAGTGAAGCGGCAGTTGGGCCCCAGCAATGGGCTGATCAGGATCTGGTAGCCGCGGATCAGCAGCAGCAGGAGACGCGTGGCGGTCTCAGCCATGGCGTGAGGAGGGATTGGCAGGGGTTGGTGGAGCGCTGGGACGGCAGGCCCTGCCGTCTGCGACAGCCACTCCAGCCTCGATCAGCTGATGCCGCAACCGGTCGGCCAACTGAAAATCACCGTCTTGACGAGCCTGGAGGCGGCGCTTCTGGAGCTCGGCGATGGTCTTCTCGTTCAGCTGCGGCTGCAACCGATCGGCCGGCCGAGACGGCGTCTGCAACGCGGCCAGGGCCTGCAGGGGGTCCTGTTGGAGCAAGCCGAGCAGACGGCCTGAAGCGAGCAGGCTGGCCCTGAGCGCGTCCCGCTCAGCAGCGGAGCCGGCGCGTTGCAGCTCCCGGCTCAGACCATGCAGGCGAGCAAGGCTGGCGGAGATGTTGAGATCGTCCGCCAGAGCCTGCAGGACGATCGAATCCGGGTCGCCCTCCTGGCCAGTTGCACGGGCACCTGTCGCAGTGTCGCCATCGCTCAGGGCCCTGTAGAAGGTCGTCAGCGTGCGCTTGGCCTGCACAAGCCGCTCCTGATTCCAGTCCAGAGGTTGGCGGTAGTGGCTGGCCAGCAGGGCCAGGCGTAGGGCTTCGCCGGGAGCCTGCTGCAACAGATCTCGCACCAGCAGCACGTTGCCAAGGGATTTCGACATCTTCTGCCCAGCCACGGTGATGAAGCTGTTGTGCAGCCAGGTATGGCAATAGGGCAGACCGGTGGCGGCACAGCCCTGCGCGATCTCGTTCTCGTGATGGGGAAAGATCAGATCCTGGCCACCGCCGTGGATGTCGATCGGAAAACCCAGGTGGCGCTGGATCATGGCCGTGCACTCCACATGCCAGCCGGGCCTTCCACGGCCCCAGACTCTCCCAGCCCGGCAGGTCGGGGCCGGAGGGTTTCCACAACACGAAATCCATGGGATCGCGCTTGAACGGCGCCACTTCCACACGAGCGCCGGCCTGCATTCCTTCCGTCGAGCGGCCGGAGAGCTTGCCTTAGCGGGCAAAGCTGGCCACCTTAAACAGCACATGGTCCGCCGCCACATAGGCATGGCCCCGATCGAGCAGTTGCGTGATCAGGAATTGGATGTCGCTGATGTGCTCGGTGACGCGGGGCTCATGGTCCGGTGGCAGCACATCCAGAGCGCGCATGTCGGCCTGATACGCAGCAATCGTGCGCTCAGTGAGCGTGCGAATGGGCACCCCCGCAGAGGCTGCCGCCGCATTGATCTTGTCATCCACATCGGTGAAGTTGCGCACATAGACCACCTGCCGATAGGCGTGGCGCAGCAACCGCACCAACACATCGAAGACCAAAGCCGGCCGGGCATTCCCAATGTGGGGCCAGTCATAAACTGTGGGGCCGCACACATACAGCGTCACCCGGTCAGGTTGCTCCAGGCGCAGGGGGCGCTTGCGCCGGCTCAGGCTGTCGTGGAGCTGGATCGCGAGGGTGCCCATCAGCGCTGACCGGCCTCTGGAAGCAGGGAAGAGTGATGGTGGGAGATCTTCCACTCACCATCCTCCAGCACATAGATGAAGCTGTAGCGGGCTTGAGCGTGGCTGCCATCAAGGAAGCGGAAGTTGTACAAACCTGCGTCCTGCACCATGTTGCAACCGATCAGGATTTCCCGTTGGCTGATTTCACCGTTGGGTCGCTTCTGCAGAAAGTGGCTGAAATAGTCCACGATGCTTTCATGATCTGTTCGCGGCTCATTCGAGAGCGTGGGCAGCAGCACCGCATCGCGGCTGTACAGCTGCGCGATCCGCTCCGGATCCTGGCTCTGCAACGCCTTGTTCCAGCGGTCAAACAGGGACTGAACCTCGGCCTGGCTGATCAAGGCGCAACCACTGGGCCCATCCCCTGGCAGGGAGGGCCGGCGGGTTTCGAGCAGCTCCAGCTCCAACCAGATCAGCCCGTTGCTGGGCAGGAGGGGATGACCCACCAGGGCCTGGGGCCGCTGGCGAGGCCCAAGGCGCCAGCGCCTGGCGGTACCTGGCTGCAGTTCTGCCAACTCCAGTTCCAGCCAGGCCGGAAGCGTGCCCTGACCCACTGCCAGGGAAACAAGTTGCCGTTCGGTTCGCCGCCCGCAGCTGAGGTCCATGGCCTGCAGCGCCACAGTCAGGACAGGCGCTGGCTTCGCAGCTGCGAGCGCCGCTGCGGCGATGGGACCCTGCCCCTGGCGTGAAGCTTTTCTGCGCTGCATGGCCCAGGCGGATGGCACCTGGGAGCTAGCTTACGAGAATGGTTATCGTTTTTAGCGCGGAGCCTGTGGTGCTGCTCTCCTCCCCCTGGCGCCTGACCTGGCTCCTTCCCGGGCTCCAAGATCTGCCGATGAGGCCGGAGGCGCGTGAAGTTTCTGGCCAGGCCCCGATCGCCACGGCCTCACAGGATGGGACCGAGGCGCTGTGGTCAGAAGCTGGATCCCGGCTGCAGGTGCTCGAACTGAAGGGCCAGGCGCCGAGCGGTGTGGCCTGGCGAGCCGACCGCAAGGCCCTGCCGCCTGGCGGTGAGGAGGGCGGCTGGGTGCTGTGGCCCCTTGATCCGCTCGAGGGGGCCCGGGCATGAGCGCCATGGAGCGATGGCCACACGCTTGCGTCGATCACCTGCGCTTCAACGCGGATGGCCTGATCCCCGCCATCACGCAGGACTGGCTCGACGGCGCGGTGTTGATGCTGGCCTGGATGAACCGCCAGGCGCTGCTGGCCACGTTTGCGACCGGGCAGGTCCACTACTGGAGCCGCTCGCGCCAGGAGCTCTGGCACAAGGGAGCCACCAGCGGTCACACCCAGTTGCTGCGCGGATTTCGCTACGACTGCGACGGCGATGCCCTTCTGCTGACCGTTGAGCAGGTGGGAGACGGGGCCTGCCACACCGGAGCCCGCAGCTGTTTCTTCGAAGCATCAGCCAAGCCCAGCGGTGGAGGGCCGCAAGCCCTGCTTCCGCCCGTGGATGCCCTCAGTGCCCGAGCCCGCGGCCCACAACCGGACTGCCCCGGCAGCAACGCCGCCGATCCGGCCGCAACGCTCGAAGCGGCTTGCCAGGCCGTGATCAGGGACTGGCAGCAGGGAGTGGCATGTGGCGACCTCACCCACTCGCTCGCCCTGGTGGATGCGTTGCAGTCAGGGCTGGCGGCTCAAGGTGTCTCCTGGCGGCAGTTGCTGAAACGCTCTGCCCAGAGTCTGCCGGCCTGAGCCCTGCGCGCCTGGCCGCTCGCATGGAAGAGGCGCATGGGCGAGGGGGAGGGAAGAGGTGCATGGGCGAGGCGCACCAAAACAGTGCCTGAAGCGACAGATTCAGCCTTGCGAGATTTCTAGAATGATAATGTCTATCATTCTTGCAAGCATGGGCAGCACCGGCAGCGTCAGCGCCTGGGAGGAGTCTCTTCTCGTCGCGATGATTCAATATCCCGTTCCCGTGATCAAAAGCCCCTCAGACATCCAGACCCAAGTGGATCAGATCTGCAGGGCTGTCGCTTCCACCAAAGCGGGCTACCCAGACCTCGATCTGGTTGTGTTCCCGGAGTATTCAACGCAGGGACTGAATACGGGGATCTGGACCTATGACGAGATGCTGCTGCGCATCGACTCGCCGGAGATCGACCGCTTCCGCGCAGCCTGCAGAGCGAATGATGTGTGGGGTGTGTTCTCGTTGATGGAACAGAATGATGACCCCAGCCTGCCACCGTTCAATTCAGCCATCATCATCAACTCTCAAGGGGATATTGCCTTGCACTACCGAAAGTTACAGCCATGGGTACCGATCGAGCCATGGTCCCCGGGGAATTACGGCATGCCTGTCTGCGATGGGCCGAAGGGGTCGAAGCTGGCTGTTTGCATCTGCCACGACGGAATGTTTCCGGAACTCGCTCGAGAGGCCGCCTACAAAGGAGCCAATGTTTACATCCGCATTTCTGGCTACTCCACGCAGGTCAACGATCAGTGGATCTGGACCAACAAAACAAATGCGTGGCAGAATCTCATGTATACAATATCCGTGAATCTTGCTGGTTATGATGGGGTCTTCTATTATTTCGGTGAGGGCACAGTTTGCAACTATGATGGTAACGTGATTCAGCAGGGGCAGCGGAATCCGTGGGAGATTGTCACCGCAGAGCTGTTTCCGCGACTGGCCGACAAGGCCAGAGAGAATTGGGCACTTGAAAACAACATCTTCAACCTGGGCTGCCGGGCCTATGTCGGCAAACCCGGTGGGGAAAAAGAAAACTATCTCACCTGGGTCAAGGATCTGGCCGATGGTTGCTACAAGCTTCCCTGGGATGAGAAGGTAAGAATCAGAGATGGCTGGAAGTATTATCCAGAAGGCGTCAAACTGGGGCCCATCAGTCAGGCGAACCTGCCTGGGTGATGTCCATGGCAGGTGCCCTCAGCCGATCTGCCCGGCTCATCTGCTGAGGGCATCTGCCTGACTGACCTGCCTGGCTGATCTGCGTAGCTGCTCTGCCCAGCTGATCTGGTCCGGGCGGTCGCTGGAATAGTCGGTTGCTGGAATAGACGCTCGCTGGAATAGGCGGCCGCTGGGATAGGCGGTTGCCGGAACGGAGATACGGCCGGGGCGAAGGCCGTCCCGGTCAGTTTGCTGCGTCGTTGTCTTCCAGCAACCGTTGAGCCAGCGCGGCGCCGAATTCCTGGTGAAGCCCCAGCCGCCCCGGGAATGTCGACACCTGATCGGCAGCCTCGGCCAGCCTCTGCATCTCCTCGCTGGAGCGCGGTGGTGCTTCCCCCGCCAGCACCACATGGAGAGGGCACTCCAGCCGGCGGGCCTGGTCCAGCCACCAGTCCCGCTGCTCGGCGGCGTCCAGCCCACCACTCACGAAGGCGGCGCTGGCGAAGCGCGCGCCGCGGCGGCGGGCCAACCGCTGCTGCTCCCGCAGCCGCTCCGGCGTCAGCAGGGCCCGGTTGACCCACACATGGCGCCGCAGCATCAGCTGCAGCACCGCCTGGCTGGTGTTGAGCCGGTAGAGCGTCGGGCCGATCAGCGGGGCGGCCACCAGCTCCCGCAGCCAGCCGAAGCGCTGCGGCGGCCACCCGGTCATGGTGGGCAGAGGGCCCCGCCAGGTGGGCGCCACCAGCACGAGGCGCCGCCACCGATCTGACCATTCGCTGGCGAGACCGAGGGCGATGGAGGCGCTGTGCCCAGCGGCCACCAGCGTGAGGCGCGCGTGGTTCCGGCAGCTCAGGTAGCTGAGGATGGCGCGCAGGCACGAGCGCAGCAGCTCAG
Source organism: Sphingobacterium thalpophilum (assembly GCA_943367595.1). Taxonomy (GTDB): domain Bacteria; phylum Cyanobacteriota; class Cyanobacteriia; order PCC-6307; family Cyanobiaceae; genus MW101C3. Next base: position 50,702 of record CALRJS020000022.1, on the reverse strand, counting down.
CGTCGTAGGTCAGGGCCGGGCGCTCGCTGTCACCGAAACCCGGCCAGTCGAAGCTCACCAGCTGCCGCTGATCCTGCACGGCTTCCGCCAGCGGCTGCCATTCGCTGCGACTTGACACGGTGCTGAGGGCCGGCAGCAACAGCCAGGCGGGGGCGTCAGCAGGGCCACGGCGCTCGATCACCACCCGGAGACGTCGGCCGGCCAGATCGAGGAACAGCGTTTCCAGCACGCCATCGAAGCTCGGGTTCATGCGAACCCCCTGCTCCCTGAGCGGCTCGAGCTGTCGGCCGTGCGGAAATCGATGTGATCACTGCCGGGGTCGTAAAGGGTGTAGCTGAGCCCCCGTCCGACTCCGATCACCTTGCGGCTGGGCACGGCCTGGCGCTGCTTCCGCTCTCCCTCGTGGTCCCGCAGCCGCGATTCGATCCCGCCACCGCACAGCTCCACGCAGAACTGCTCGCCACTGCGGGCTGTGAACAACCGATTCACCTCCATCCGCGTGAGCCGATCGAGCAACCGCAGAGGTGGGCTATCGGCAGCAAGGCAGTCGGCCACGTCGGCGGAGCTGCCGTGCAGCAGGGCGCAATCCAATTCGATGAACCCGAAACGCAGCGCGGCCAGCCAGTTGAGCTGGCCAGGATCCACAGCCTTGAGCAGCGCTTCCACGGCCCCATTTCCCTCGCACTGGCGCAGGGCATCAGCGCGGCGCTCGCCGCGGTAGCCCCGTTCGGCCAGCAGCTGCTCTTCCCACCACCCATAGAGGCAGTGCGGCTGCAGCTCGCCGCGGCGTGGCCGCTGCAGCCGTTCAAGCAGAGGGTTGCAATCACGGGTGGGGCCGATCAGATCCCCGAGCACAAACAACGTGTCAACGTTGCGGCGGCGCAGATCGGCCTGCACCGCCTCATAGACCTCGAGGTCACCGCACAAGCCGCTGAGAAGTGCCCAACGTGCCATCAGCGCTCACACACGTGGCCGGGATCGTCGGCTCGCTCGGCGTATTCGAAACCGTGGCGCAGGCGCCAGGCGAACAGCGGCGGCAGTCCGGTTGCCAGGATGGCCTGACAGGTGCGCTCCACGTCGTAAGGGACTTCGCGGATCTCCACCAGGTCGGTCTGTTCGTCGTGGATCACATAGGTGGCATTGGTGTCGCCGTGCCGTGGTTCTCCCACGGATCCCGCATTGACGATCCGGCGGACGGGAAGGGCAACCTCCTGCTCGGTGGGCGTCGAAGGCGGCGCTTGTGCCAGCCGTTCCTTCAGTGGCTTCCCTCCTGCGGGGGCGCTGGCCACGGACCTGCGCACCCGCAGCCTGATGGAACCCTCGCAAAGGTCTCGCACATAGGGGCGGTGGGTATGGCCGCAGAAGAGCGTGTCGGCCTCCGCCGCTTCCACCCGCTCAAGGGCCGCGAAGGCGTCCATGTCGGGCAGCAGGTATTCGTGCTGGCTGTTGGGGCTGCCGTGCACGAACAGCAGGCGGTCGCGGCGCAGGGAAAACGGCAGGCTGGCGAGGAACTCCTTGTTCTCCTCACTGAGCTGGGCAGCTGTCCAATGGTGAGCTTGCTGTCCCCGCCGCTCAGCCAGCTGGGACGGGTAGCTGCATTCGCAGGCGTTGAGCCCTTCGATGATGTCCTCATCCCAGCAGCCCTGGCAGGTGGGGATGGAGCGGGCGCGGATCAGTTCCACCACCTCATTGGGCTGGGGGCCATAGCCCACCAGATCGCCGAGGCAGGTGATCCTGTCGATGCCGAGCTGCTCGATGTCGCTGAGCACCGCTTCCACGGCGGCGAGGTTGGCGTGCAGACAGGAGATGACGGCGTGGGCCATGGGGTAGCGGTGGGTGGAGAGGAGGCAGTCAGCGGGTGGCGGGGAGCGGAGCGCCACCGGAGCGTTGTGGGGCTTGCTGCAGTTCGAGCACCCCATCGCTCAGCAGGGCATCGGCGATCGTGGCCTCGAGGCCGGCGGCATCCAGGCGTTTGCCCTGCACCACCAGCCGCGACAGGCGCTGCGGGCGGCCTTCGGGCGGAGCGACCGCCTCCAGCGGCATGAACTGAGACCCCTCCTGGCTCACGATCCAGTTGCAGTAGAAACTGCGACCATCGGGCAGGTTCATCAGCGCCTTGGCGCGGTAGACGTCGCCGTAGGCGCCATTCACCAGCTCAAACCAGAAGCTGTTCAGGCTGGGGGGATCCCAGACGCTTCGGGTCAGGTCAAGGCTCCAGCACTCCAGGGCGTTGAACTGCAAGGTGTCCTGAGCGGGAAGGTCCGCGTCGCGGCCGAAGTGCAGATGGCGCTGCGGCAGGAGTTGCAAAGCTTCCAGCCGGGGGAGCAATCGAGGGTCGATCCCCTCCAGGCCGGCCTGGGGAGGGGGCTGCCACTGGGGCAGCTCGATCAACGCCAGCAGATCCTGCGGGCGGCCTGCCGGGTCCTGGCCTGATGGGGCCTGGCCTGATGGGGCCAGGTCCAGCAGCCCCGGGCACTGATCCACCAGGAAAGCCCGATCGATTCCCCCATCCGAGGCCTGCTGGAGCTCCCCGGTGGCGAAACCCTCCAGCCGCAGATAACCGCAGGGCCCCTTGTGGGCTTGCAGCTGGTTGAGGATCCAGCTGGTCTTGCCGCAGCCAGGCGGCCCGGAGATGAGCAGCACCGTGCTCATGGCGCCACCATGCAGGCCTCGAGCTGGGCCTTGAGAATGGCCGGATTCAGTCCTTTACCGATCGCCACCACCTTGGTATGGCGAGGCGTGCCGGCAGGCCAGTCGGAATCATCAATGGTGAAGCGCTTGCCGCAGAGGTGGAAGAGGTGGCGGCGCTCGCTCTCCCGAAACCAGAGCACCCCTTTGGCCCGGAACACCGTGGAAGGGAGCTCGTTATCGAGGAACGACTGAAACCGGCGCAGGTCGAACGGGGTCTCCACCGACAGGGACACCGAAAGGAACCCTTCCAGCTCAGGAGTGTGGGCATGGCCCACTGCATGGCTGTGGCCGTGATCGTGGTTGTGGCCGTGATCGTGGCCTTGGACAGGGTGCCGGGCATCCGCGAGGGCATCCTCGCGGGCCTGCAGCTCGGCCAGACGATCGGTTTCGAACAGGCCCACACTCAGCAGCATGGCCAGGGGGACCGCGCCGTGGTCGGCCCGCAGGATGCGGGCGTCGGTCTTGATCTCGCGCAGGCGGGCCTCCACCGCGAGCAGGCGCTCCTCCTCCACCAGGTCGCACTTGTTGAGCAGCAGGATGTCGCCGTACACCACCTGGGCCCGGGCAATCGGGCTGTCCAGGGCCGTGACGGCAAAGTGTTCAGCATCGATCAGGGTGATGATCGAATCGAGCCGCAGTTGGTCGCGGAACTCACCGGCCATGAAGGTCATGGCCACAGGCAGTGGATCAGCCAGGCCGGTGGTTTCCACCACGATGTAATCGACAGGGTCCGGGCGGTCCAGCACCCGCTCCACGGCCTCCTGCAGCTCGCCGTTGATCGAGCAGCAGATGCAGCCGTTGCTGAGTTCCACCATGGCGTCGCTGGTGGCCACCACCAGCTCGTTGTCGATGCCGACTTCGCCGAACTCATTGACCAGCACGGCAGTGCGCAACCCCTGTTGGTTGGTGAGGATGTGGTTGAGCAGGGTGGTTTTCCCGGCTCCGAGGAAGCCAGTGAGGACGGTGACGGGAACCTGTGCCATGAGGCGAGAACAAACGACCGTCCAGCCCTGAAAACACGGCTGAGAACGGTTCTCATTCTGCCCCCTCCAGCCGCCTGCGGTGGCAGGGTGACGCACACGGCTCTCCTGGACTGAGCGATCGCCGCCATGCCCCCACTCCCACACCCGCTGGCCCTGATCGCACTGACCGCGCTGGCCGGGCTGCTGCTGGGCCTGATCGCGCTGGCCGTGATCGTGCTGCTGCCGTCGCTGGTGATCCGCACGCTGCTGGCGCCGCTCAACCCGGCGGTGGTGTTCTGTGGCGGGGGCCGGCAACGGCGGCTGGCGCTCACGATCGATGACGGGCCCAGTGGCGCCGGCTCACAGGCGCTGCTGGAGCTGCTGCGGGAGCTGGAGGTGCCGGCCACCTTTTTCCTGATCGGCTCCCATCTGCCCAACGACCCGCACTTTCCCCGTCGGGCCCTGGAGCAGGGGCATGCCATCGGCAACCACCTCTGGCGCGATGTGCGCTCCGCCGGGCTCGATCAGGCGGCGTTCCTGGGCCAGCTGGGTGACACCGAAGCGGCGGTGGAGCGGGCTGCGGCGCCGCAGACGCTGGGCTGGCGCTGGTGCCGCCCGGGGCGGGGTTGGTTCCACGCGGCGATGCTGGGCTGGCTGGCGGAGCGGGGCTACCGGCTGGTGCTGGGCTCGATCTTTCCCTGGGACACCTATCAGCCACCGCTGTGGTTCGTGCAGGCCTTCGTGCAGCTCAACGTCCACCCCGGCGGCATCGTGGTGCTGCACGACACACCGGAGCTGAGCCCGCGCACCCAGGCCAGCCTGCGCTGGATCGTTCCCGCGCTGCGCAGGCGCGGCTACAGCTTCGTGCCGCTGGCGGAGCTGCTGGAGGCGGCGGGCTGAGCCAGATCCCACCAGCGCTCCACCACCTCCGGGCTGCCGTACCAGCACGGCCCGAAGGCACCGCCATGGGCCACGCCCGCCAGCACCAGCGGGGTGGAGCCGGCCAGCAGGGCGGAGGCCACCGGCACCAGACCGTCGCCGCGATCGGCGGCATCCCCGGTGCTGTTGCGGTAAGCGGTGGGGGCCAGGCGCTGGGCCAGCGGGCTTGCGGTGGCCAGATCCAGATCCCCCGCCACCGACACGTACTGCACCCGATCGGCGAAGGGCGAACCGGGCAGGCGCTGCTGCACCAGCTCACGCAGCACCGTGGCCTTGAGGGCGGTGTGGGGACTGCCCAGCATCACGAGCGTGTCGGCCAGGGCCTTGCCGTCGTAGGAGCGGCCCTGGAAGGGGGCGTGATCGAGGAACAGCCGCAGCATGATGCCGCCTGAGCTGTGGCCGATCAGGGTGACCCTGCCGGTGGGTGAGGCCTGGGCCAGCTGAGCGGCGGTGGTGGCGACCCGATCGAGGATGCGCGCCCAGGCGAAGGCGAACACGGTGAGCAGCCATTCGGGCTTGCCCACCGCCACCAGCTGCACGGGCTGACCGCTCAGCTCCTGCAACCGGGCCACCATCGGCGCATAGGCCTCGGCGCTGATCAGAAAGCCGCCGAGCAGCAGGATCGGTTGGCGGGGAAGGGGCATCGGCGGGGCGCGCAGGCGTGGGGTGCAGCTGAACAGCACCACGATGGCAAACGCGCGCGGCAACCCCGCAGCGAGATGTTGACGTCTCAGCCACAACGAATAGGTTGAAGGTAACGAGCGCGCCAAGCGCTTCCGCCGTTTCAAAGGCTTCGTTCCCTTTCATCAGTTCCGTGCTCGCCGAATGGTCTGACAACCATCGCCTGAGCACCTGAGCCAACGGCCCCGCCCTGTTGCGCCCCTCAAGCGCCGAGCCCCACAGGGGCCGGTGTCACCGAACGGCGGAAAGGATCTCCCCTCCGATTCCGCCAAGCCGCAGCACTCCGGGTGCAGCCAGCGGAGCAGCGCGTTCGATGTTGCCATCACGGAGACACGCACCATGACGACCACCAACGCACCGACGAACAACGCACCGCTGAACAAAGCCCCGATGAACAACGCACCGTTGCGAAAGTCACCGATGAGCGACACACCACTGAGCAACACACCACTGAGCACCGCTCCGTTGAGCACCGCTCCGCTGGGCAATGCACCGATGAACAAATCACCATTGAGCACCACACCGACAAGCAACGACAGCCGAAACGATCAGGAGCGTGCCAACGCTCAACTCAAGGAAGCGGTTCTGAACAAGAAACGCGTGCAGATCGAGGCCTGGTCGGCGCAGATCGAGCAGCTGCAGGAGGGCATGAGCGACTTGGCCGACGCCGTGCGCAGCACCACCCGGCAACGCCTCGACGATCTCAGCAACGCCCGCAACCAGGCCACGGCCCAGCTGGAGCAACTGCAGCAGAGCAGCCAGGAGAACTGGGACGCGCTGCTGCAGCAAAGCGATGCCTTCTTCCACGACCTGGCCGATCGCTTCCATCGCTTCGCCAGCAAGAACGACTGACCGCGGCGCACAGCCAGCCGCCAACGCCACGACCACAGTCCCCCCCTTCACCCACACCCAGCCATGACCCTCACCACACCCCAACGTCCCCACGCCCACACCGACGTGGTGGCCTTCTCCCAGGCACTCCATGACGCAGAGGAGGCCCTCACCCCAGACGCCAAAGCCGCAGCGGCCCACACCCCACAGGCCCGCCACGAAGACACTCCCACCGCAGACGATTGCGGCCTTGGCGGCCACACCCCGGCTGGCCTCACCGAAGCGATGCTGCCGGAGATCAACGAATCGTTCTGGCTGCTGATCACCAGCGACGCCCTGCTCGGCGCCAGCCAGCACCAGGTGCTGCAGATGGTGCTCAACCGCACGGCGCCCAGCAGCGTGCTGGTGGCACTGGATGTGAACTGGCAGGCAGAGCACTGGGGCCTGCCCCCTGAAGCGGGGCCCACGGCGGAGGTGCTGCGGCGCTTCCAGCCGCTGGCGGAGGCCGCCGCCTTGATCCGCTGCACGTCGCAGGAGGCGGAAACCTTCTTCTTCAGCCGGGATCCCGAGCGCATCCAGGAGCGGCTGGCGCACCGCCCGGCGGTGCTGGTCACCGATCCGGGCGGCGTGATCCGCTGGAGCATCGGCGGCCACTGCGGCCGCATCGCAGCGGGGCTGGTGCAGAACCCGGACCTCTTCCTGGCCGAGATGCTGGAGAACCTCTGCGCCAACCCCCAGCTGCTTGCCACCGCCGGCCGGGGCATCCAGGCCATCGCCGATCCGGATCGGCTCTGCGAGCAACTGGGCAAGGCGGCTGCCGCCTCAGGGGAACGCCGGCAGGAGGCTCGCCCCCTGGTGGCCACGGCCTGAACCGGCGCGGGCGGGAGGCGCATCGCTACGAAGCGCATCGGTGCGCACATGCAGGCCAGGAGTGCGGCAGCACCAACCTCCACCTAATTTCTGTCTGCCCGCTTGAGCGCCGCCCCCATGACCTTCCGCCGGGTTGCCTCGATCGGGTTGCTGGCGATGGTGCCGGTTTCGATCGCGGCGGAAGCGCAGCACTGGGGTGACCTGGCGGTGTTCCTCACCTCGGCCGTGGCGATCCTGCCCCTGGCCATCTGGCTGAGCACCGCCACCGAAGAGCTCTCGCTGGTGTTCGGCCCCTCGATCGGGGCCCTGCTCAATGCCGTGTTCGGCAACGCCACCGAGCTGATCATTGCCTTGGTGGCGCTCAAGGCCGGCCTGGTGGACATCGTCAAGGCCAGCATCACCGGCACGGTGATGGCCAATCTGCTGCTGGCGCTGGGCCTCTCGATGCTTGTGGGGGGCATTGGCCGCCAGGAGCAGGAGTTCAAGCCGGTGGTGGCGCGGGTGAACGGCTCCGCCATGACCCTGGCGGTGTTGGCGATCCTGATTCCGAGCCTGTCGGTGCTGGCGGGCGGTCGGGAGGCGGAGAGCACCGAACCCTTCGGGGCCTTCGTGGCCTGGGTGCTGCTGGGCGTGTACGCCCTCACCCTGCTGTTCTCGCTGCGCACCCACCGGGGTCTGTATGAGGTGGCGGCGGCGGATCTGGGCGAAGACCCGGCCCACGCCCCGAACCCCTGGCTGTGGCTCACGGTGCTGGTGGCGGCCACCCTCGCCCTGGCCTACGAATCGGAGCTGTTCGTCGGCGTGATCGAGACCGTGACCGAAGGATTCGGCCTCTCGGCCCTGTTCACGGGGGTGGTGCTGCTGCCGTTGCTGGGGGGCACCGCGGAATACCTCACGGCCGTTTCGATGGCCCGCAAGAACAAGATGGATCTGTCGGTTTCGGTGGCGCTGGGCTCCACGTTGCTGGTGGCGCTGCTGGTGGTGCCGGCACTGGTGCTGGTCGGGCCCGTGCTGGGCCACCCCCTGCCTCTGAGCTTTGATGTCTACGAGTTGGTGGCGGTGATCACGGCGGTGGTGGTGAGCAACCTGGTAACCATCGATGGCCGCTCCGATTGGCTGGAAGGCGTGCTGCTGCTGGCGGCCTACCTGATCCTGGCGGCCGGCTTCTACTTCCAGTCGGCCTGATTCGATGACCCCGCCGGCTGATGAACGCCCACCGATGCCTTTCCACAGCCATGCCTTCTGGGCTGGTGTGAAAGATCTGCCGGCGTTGCAACTGCTGATCGCCGCGCTGATCACCCTGCTGGCGCTGCTGCTGGGCTTCTCCTGGCTGGCCCTGGCGGCGGCGCTGGTCAGCCTGGCGTTGTCGCTGGTGCACCTGGCGCCTCCGCTCTGGAGCCAGCTGCGCGCCCGCCTCGACGACGAAGCCACCGTGCAGACCGTGGCGCTGCTGACACTGCTGCTGGCGCTGGTGGCGCTGTCGGTGTTGCTCGGCTGGTGGGATCCGTTGGTGCGGATCTACCGCAGCGGCGACTGGGAGGCGATCGGCGCCATCGGTGAAGGGGTGATCGGCGCTTTCGGCCAGATCCTGGTGGCGTTCGTGGCGCTGGTGATCGCCTGGCGCCAGTTTCAGGTGGATCAACGGCTCACCACCCAGCAGAACCGGATCACCCAGGGACAGACGATCGACAGCTTCATCCAAGGCATCTCCGAGCTGATCAGCGATGAAGACGGGCTGCTGGAGGACTGGCCGCTGGAGCGGATGCTGGCGGAAGGACGGCTGGCAGCGGTGCTGGGCAGCATCGAGAGCCAGGGCAAGGCCAGGATCCTGCGCTTCCTCTCCCACGCCCGCCTGCTCACCCCCCTGCGCCGCGACCACCGCCTTGGCCGGGCCATCCTCGATGGCGAAGGCAACTACGAGGAAGACCGCCTCACCGGCGTGCCGGTGATCAACCTGCACCAGGTGCTGCGGGGTGTCGATCTCTCCGGCACCGACCTGCGTGGCATCGATTTCAACGGCGCCGACCTGCGCGGCACCAACCTCAGCAGCTGCGATCTGAGCGAAGCGAACCTGGCCGGCACCAATCTGTGCGGCGCCAACCTCGACGGCGCCCGGGTGGAGGGCACCCGCTTCTTCTTCGGCCAGCCCGCCAGCGCCACCCCCGCCGACGGCCAACGGGCCATGAACCTGGAGTCAGGCGAAGGCTCGGGAGCCCAGGTGATCAATGCCAACTTCTCCGATCTGCGCCAACTCGACGACGAAGCCCGCCTCTACCTGGCCTCCTGGAGCGGCCCCCGCTCCCGCAAAACCCTGCCCGGTGGCGTGAAAGGCATCCCCAACCGACTGGAACGCCCGCTGCCGGCTGATCGGTGAATGCTGGTCGGTGTGTGGTGATCGGCACGTGCGGATTGGTGAGTGATGGTCGGTACGTGGTGATCGGCGCCTGCGGATCAGTGAGTGGGTGAGGGCGCTGCTGCCGTATTGATTAATCTCCGCCACTGCAACCACCACTGCAGCCACCATCTTCCGAGCAACTGCTATCGACTGAAAAGCCACAGTCTTCTGAACATCTGCTATCGACTGAGAAGCCGCTGTCTTCTGAACATCTACTATCTCCAAAAACGCCACCATCCCCTGAGAAACTGCTGGTTCCGAATCCCTGAAAGAGGCTCCCGTCGCCAGAGCTGCAGCCAAGGCCAAAGTCGCCACCGCAGTGGACCGGAAGACCGTCCGTGTCGACTCTGCCCAGTCGATTGCAGTCTGCGACGTAGCGAAACCCACCGGGGATATTCAATTGGCCATCGATGGCGAAGAGCAGGGGCACTCGGGTGGGCTGTCGAGGGTTGATTCCCTCCTCCCGGCACACAAGCCTCCAGCATCGACGCAGTCCTTGGTCTTGAGTGGCGACAGACCCGAGCACAGCTGCTGGCGTGTGATGCAGGAATCGGCCAAAGGCCTTAGCGCAGAAGTGGTGGTAGGCCTTGGTATAGAGAATGAACTCGTGCCAGAGATCATCAGTGATCTGCGACGGCATGGAAACGGATTGGAAGCCACCTTTGAGGTAAGCCAGGAAGAACTGCCGCAGGGCTTGAGTGATCAGCTGGCAATCTCTGGCTGTAAGGCTTGGGTGCTCGTCTTTTAACTTGTCGAAGATCCCATACGGAAGGGTGTACTGGCGCACAAACTCGGCACGAACCGCGGCACGCCGCTGGCTCCAAATCACGCCAATCACAGCGATGCAACCGGCCAGAAAGATATAGGGTAGCCATGTAGTCATAGCGAGATCCTAGAACTGCCCCAAAGTGGCAGGCAAGGACGTTCCATCGCAAGCAGGCAATCGACGGAGGCCTGGCCACTTGAGGGGCATGTTATCCGCTCCTCTCTGCCATGTCACTGTTCTGGAATGCTGAGGTGGGGGTGCCCGGCCAACGGCTTGCGGAATAGGGATAAAGGCTTAAATCACCGACAGTGGATCACCTATGCGGTTACAAATCAAAGCCACACTTTCCAGTTCATACAAGCCAGACCATCCAGTTCGTTTGAATGACTCGCCCTGCCACTCACCATTGAACCTCCCAGGGAGATGCTGGGCTTCGCATCATGTGCGCGGGGCGGAGTCATGGCGCAAGAGACGAAGCCTCGGCATGAATGCAAAAACAATGAGAAGAGCGAAGTATACCGAGCCTGAAATCTTATCTCGGCTGCTGATAAATTCAGCCAGCGTTTGATCCTGCAGGACCATCGCGAGTGCAAGCTCTGCCGCAACCGTGAGCAGAAGAGCGAGAAACCCTGCCAGCAACGACCGCCCAGGAGTGCAGATTTCGGGAAAGCGACGCAACAAAGAGCCCGCAGAAAAGAAGATCACTACCGCCATGATTGGCATTTCTGCCAATTCTGCCCAACGTTCCCCTATACGCGGAACAAGGAAGGGGACACGAACCATGCCCAGAATGAATCCAGCACCAAGGACCATCGCGAAGTAGATGAAACCGGCTCGGATGGTGCTTGACATGGCTACTGATTGCAAAGGTGCAGCATGCGAGGGCCAACGTTGACCATCACCTGGAGGTAGAGAGCGTGCTCAAAGTGTGCTCCTTGGCATCAGTGGATGTCAGGCGGTGGCCCAGGTGAATGGCATGGTTGGGAAGTGCTCTTCGCTCTGAGCGGGAACCTGTCAGGGTGGCGGATGGACTCGACAGACAAGTCAACATCCAGATCAGGCCAATAGAGATGCTCGGGTGTAGGTCGCAGGACGTTGAGGATCTGCTGAATCGTGGCAGCCTTGAACCAGGGAAACTCCGAGTACGGAAGCGCTAGCTCTTCATCGTCAATGAGCATCCAGACGCAATGACCGGATACGTTCGTTACCTCAGCCGCCAAAGTGGTTGTTCCAGGCATCGATGATCTCCTGCTGACGTGACTCGACTAGACGTTCTGCATCTTTAATCTTTGAAGAGCTTAGCCCAATGTTGCGTGCCAGTTCAATGGTCGGCCTGAGCCAGAACTTCGCCTCACCATCCGGATGACTGACATGGATATGCATGCGGCTTTCCTCTCGAGAGAAGAAGAAAAAGCGAAATTCGCCATCTCGGAAGACTGTTGGCGACAAGCAGGCTCCCACACTTCACTGTCAGCATAGCCAGGCCCCCAGTACCGTCAAAGGGCAATTGCTGCAGCAAGAGGCCTGACATGCTCAGCATCTTTGACTGCTCAGAGAGACTGCTTACATCTATCTAACGTTCCAGATCAGAAGCGGGTAAGCATGCATCACCATGGCAGACAACGCCGGCTCCCGTCTTCTGCATCTGGGTATTCGGTGGGCTATGCAAGTCATGACACTAGCAAGAGCTCTTGGGTTTTATCTTTGCAGCCGTGTTGCCAACACCCACATCACTTCCTGTTGGCGCTTTCAGACGCTAGAATATCCCGAGACTCGCATCCTCAGAAGTGAGCACCAGCACCCCATTGGCTCGGCTCTATCGGAGGCATCGATACTTGCTTGCGCTGCTCGAAGCAATAGGAGGCCAAGTATCGAATACTGATTTTCAGAAGCTGCTTTTTCTTTTTTCCAAAGAGACAGCAGAGCCCCCTCTATACGAGTTTATACCGGATAAGCATGGCGCTTTCTCATTCACCTCCTATGCTGATCGCCTTAAACTCATCGAGAAAGGGCTGTTGATCCGTTCGAGTGATCATTGGGAACTTGCCCCTGATGGAGAAGCCGCAATCTATCTAGAGACTAGCTACAGAAGAGATGCGGCGTCGTTTGTCAGCCGTCTTGGCTGGATGAGAGGCAGGGAGCTTATTGCCTACACCTACAAGCATTTCCCCTACTACGCAACGCATAGCGAGATTGCCAGCGATATTCTATCAAGCGACTCTTCGGCCTTAGATGCTATACGAAAAAGCGTCCCGAGCACCAAAATCCCTGGATTGGCGACTATCGGCTATGAGGGAAAATCACTAGAGGCATATCTAAATCTTCTCTTACAAGACGGCGTTACTGTTTTATGTGACGTTAGACGCAATCCGATCAGCCGAAAGTATGGCTTTTCGAAGCGAGCTCTTGCCACTGGATGTTCACGAGTTGGAATTAGGTATGAGCACATGCCAAAACTTGGAATCGAATCAAGCAAACGCCACAATCTCAGTTCGCAAGAAGACTACAATGCATTGCTCGATAGATATTCAATCGAGCATCTTCCAGGGCAAGGAACAGAGTTAGCAATAATTTCCTCATGGATTCAATCAGGAGAAAGGGTTGCTCTAACCTGCTATGAGGAAAACGTGAGACAATGTCATCGAAGTTGTGTAGCCAAGATTATTCAGTCTTGCTTTGATAATCTTCAGGTTACGCATCTGTAATATCAACATGAAACAAGAAAGGCTGCTGATTCTTGTGAAGACTTACCCTACACTTTCAACCAAGTACGGCGAGACAGTCTGTACAGCAGCCATTAGAGATGATGGGTCATGGGTGCGCCTGTATCCAGTTCCATTCCGTCGCTTAGGAGAGACTGAGCAATACAGGAAATACGATTGGCTTGAATGCCGTATTGTACGAAACACCCAAGACAGAAGGCCTGAGAGCTATAGACCTGTAGATGAATCTGAATTACAAGCAGTCGCTCATATTGGAACTCAAGACCAATGGCACGAAAGGCGCAAATTAGTACTTGGCAAAGCAAAAGTCTTTGACAAGCTTGATGAGCTAATTCTTGGTGCTAAACGGAATGAGATATCCCTAGCGGTTTTCAAGCCCGCCAAGATTATTGACTTTATCGTTGAAAGAGAAGAATCACTAAAGTGGGATCCCAGGAAGCTCAGTGCAATGCGGGCACACATCGATCAGCTCTCACTTTTTGATGACAACGAATGGAGGAAGACCTTTAGGGTAATTCCCAAGCTACCTTACAAATTCTCATATCGTTTCGATGATGCGAATGGCCAGCGTAGCCAGCTGCAAATTCTTGACTGGGAAATAGGCGCGCTATTCTGGAATTGCTTGCAGAGAGATCAACGCCATAACGAGAAAGCAGTGATCGAGAAAGTTAGGGCAAAGTACTTTGAGGAATTTGTGGACAAAGATCTCCATTTCTTTCTCGGAACAACTCTCCAGTTTCATTCTGTTGCTCCTAATCCTTGGCTGATAATTGGCGTCTTTCCTGCGCCACACCAAACTCAGTTGCCCCTTTTCTAGAAGCGTAGTAGATCCTATCCTTGCCATTCCGCCGAACGCCACTTGTGCCGATTCACATAATACCAATCCCCGCGTTCCTTGGCAGGAAGATCATGAGTGAGTACCGCAGCAAACACCCCAAAGCTTTTCCCCAGGCCTGCTTCTCCATGCACACTATCGATGCCTTGCCGTTTTCTATGGGTTAACTAAACACCGTTCAACTTGATAACAAACCCTGGCCTAGATGCATTCTTGGCAAGCCATCAGCGAGTATAGCTGCCTCCCTTCTACGCCTTTCATCAACCCCCAGCGGCACCCGAAGGCGATGGCGCTGCCTTGTGCTTGTGTGGATCCACCAGAAGGGATTCAGAAGGAGCCCCGCAGGAGTCTCAGTGCCAAGTTCCCTAATTCTCTACAGGCAGACCATCCTCATTGCCCCAAAAAGACCTCCTTCTCCCACCCCCCAAAACTCCATCACCCCCTTCACTCTCCACTCCCCCCCGCAAGCGCCAGAGTGGGGTCATTGACATCCGCCGCCCATGGCCCCCACCCGTGAACAGATCCTGGCCGCCTCCGCTGGCTGGGTGGCGGTGGTGCTGAATGTGGTGCCGGGGCTAGGCGCCGGCTACCTCTATCAGCGCCGCTGGAAGGCCTACTGGATCACCTCGGTGCTGGCCACCGCCTGGTTCGTGGCCGGGGCCGTGCTGGGGCAGGACGCCGCAGCGGCGGCAGAAGCCCAGAACCAGCTGGTGGGGCTGCTGGGTCTGGTGCTGCTGGCTGGGGTCACCGCCACCGAGGCGGGCCTGGCCGTGAAGCGGGTGCGGCAGGACGGCTGACGCGCATCAGAGGAGATACCAGCGCCTCAGCGCAGATACCAGCGCAGCACTGCCAGCAACTGGCCGGCGGGGCCCAGGCCGGTGATCGCCTCACCGATCAGGGCTGCCGCAAAGCCGAGCATGGCCACGCGGCCATTGAGCAGTTCCACCCCGGCCAGGGCCGCCGTGTTCCAGGGACGGCGGGTGGTGAGCCCCTCCCCGAAGCGCTCGAGCGGCTCGTACTGGAAGGAGTCGGGAGCCATCGGGAAAGCGCGCACTGCGGCTGAGCCTATGGGAGCTGGGCGGTTGGCTGCCGGACGCGACCCAGTTTTCCGACACCTGAACAATCTCTGAGACCGCGACCGCATAAGTTTGAGTCAATAACTGACTCAACTCGTGGTCCAGCGGCGATGGCTCGCGGCACTGGCAGCTTTTGGCATCGGAGTGATGGGCTGCCAGAAACCCGATGTGGTCACGATTCCGATCGCCAGTTGGCCCGGATTCGAGTATTTCCACTTAGCTCACGAGAAGCAGCTGGATCAAAAAGCAGGGCTTGAAATCGACATCCTGGGCTTTCCCGATCCTCAGGACATCGTCAAGGCCTTCGAGGCAGGCCGCTTTCCCATCGCCCAGCTCACCACGGTGGAAGCCGTGGACATCTGCAGCCGCCAGCCGAAACGCTGCCCGGTGGTGGTGCTGATCCTCGATGAATCCAACGGTGCCGACAAGGTGGCCGTGCGCCGCTCCCTCGGCACGATCCCAGCCCTGCGGGGCAAGCGCGTGGCCGTCACCCCCAGCACCCTGGGGCCGTTTGTGCTGAGCAGGGCGCTGGCCCGTCATGGCATGAGCTTGGCGGATGTGCGCATCGTGGCTGTGCCCCTGGCCGACATGGGGCGCCGTCTGGTGAACGGTCAGATCGATGGGGCGGCCTTCTTTCCTCCCTTCAGTGATGCGGTGCTGGCCAGCGGTGAGGCGGTGACGGCCTTCTCCAGTGCGGAGATTCCCGGCGAGATCTTTGATGTGCTGGTGGTGGATCCGCAGTATTACCGCACCCACCAACACGTGCTGGGGCGCCTGGTGCGGGTGTGGCAGCAAGCCCACGACCTGGCGGCTCGCGATCCGGAAGCGCACGAAATCATGGCCAGGCGGGAAAACGTGAGCGTGGAGATGTTCAGGCAAACGGAGAAAGGCCTGCTCTATCGCTCCCTGCTGGAGCAGCGGCACATGCTGTTGCCTGGCGGCAAGCTCCAGCGCAACCTCGCCGCCGTGCTCGCCGTGCAGAAGCAGCTGGGCTTGATTCGTGGCCGCGTGCCCCTGCCGCGGGTGAGCACGGAGCCGCTTGATCTCGCCCTGAAATGAAGCTGCCCGTCCCCACCATCCAGACCTGGCGACAGCGATTGAGCGCCCTCTCGCTTTCCAGCCGACTCACCGTGCTGCTGCTTGGTGTGGGGCTCACCCCCATGGTGTTCTCCCAGGTGGTGGCGCTCAATGCCTACCGGGAACGCATCCTCAGCCATCACCTGGATGCCACCGAGCAGATGGCCAGCGGCAAGGTGGAGCAGTTGCAGGCCATGCTCACCACCAAGGGCCTTGAGCTCGATGAGCTGGCCATGGAGCTCCAGAGGCAGCCCGCCCTGCTGCAGGGGGATTGGGCGCTGCAAGCCTCCCGGCTCGGCTTTGATGAGCTGTTGCTGGTCGATCGCGGCTCTGGCCAGGTGCTCGGAGCAGCGGCGGATCCCGCCCTGATCGGCCAATCGCTGGCGGATCCGCGCCTGCGTCACTGCAGCCTCAACAAGGTGGTGGAAGGGATGGGCCCCTGGAACCACCTGTCGGTGTTGCCCCTCAAAAACGATCCCTGCACGAAGCAGACAGCCACCTGGATGGCTGTGCCGCTCAAAGACCGCGCCAATCAGAAGCTGCTGCTGGTGGGGCGGCTGGAGGCCGCCTCTTTCCGTGAGGTGATCAACAGGCGCTATGAGCGACTGAATCACAGCGCTGAGGCGCACCTGGTGATCGAACAACGCCGGGGCAACCAGTGGCAGTTCGTCT
Organism: Sphingobacterium thalpophilum; assembly: GCA_943367595.1. GTDB lineage: Bacteria > Cyanobacteriota > Cyanobacteriia > PCC-6307 > Cyanobiaceae > MW101C3. The sequence continues at coordinate 34,184 of CALRJS020000022.1, read as the reverse complement.
CCGTGCCGATGGGGCAGGCCCACGAGTCCACCGCGGCCACCGAGGCCTCTGAAGCTCTCGACTACCAACCCACCTTGAGCGGTGGTCTGACGTTTTCCGAGCGCCAGATGGGCAACGGCGGGGCTGGCTACCTGCGCACTGGCAGCGGCACCTTGAAGCTGGGCGCCTGGCGGCAGATCCCGAACAGCGATGTGGCGGTGCTTGTCACCATCCCCGAGCAAGAACCCCGGCTCGACAGCCAGTCGCTCACCCAGCAGTTGCTGCTGCTGCTGGCGGCCACGGCCATCCTGGTGACAGTGGCCGGCGTGGAGCTCGGCCGGCGCCTGGCGGGCCCGATCCAGAAGCTGCACCAGGCGATTCAGGGCTTCGATCCTGCCGATGAAGCCAGCCTCACCCCGGTGGTGGTGAACGGCCACGACGAGATCGCGTCTCTGGCCAGCACCATCAATGCGCTGGCCCAGCGCATCAAGGAGCGCACCAGCAACCTGCGCGAAACCAAGGAGCAACTGCACGCTTACATCCAGACGGCGCAGACCACCCTGCTGGCGCTTGATTTTGATGGCCGCATCACCCTGCTCAACAGCAGCGGCTGTGCGCTGATCGGCATCGCTCCGGATAGCTGGTCCGGCCTCAACTGGCTCACCGATGTGGTGGATCCAGCCGATCAACCCTTGCTGCGCCACTGGCTCGACGAAGCAGCCGCCTCCAGGCTGCCGCCGGAGGGGGCGCTGGAATACCGCGTCCGCACCAACCAACGCGGCATCCGCTTCATGCGTTGGCACCTGAGCCTGCTCGACGATGCTGAAGGCCAACCGATCGCCCTGCTGGGCTCCGGGGAAGACATCACCCGCCTGCGCGCCCAGAAATTGCAGCTGGAGCAGGCGCGCCAGGAGGCGGAGGAGGCGAACAGGGCCAAGAGCGAGTTCCTCTCGCGCATGAGCCATGAATTGCGCACCCCCATGAACGCGATCATCGGCTTGTCACATCTGGCGCTGCGCACGGAGCTCAACGCGCACCAGCGCGATTACGTGCAGAAGATCAGCAACGCAGGCCAGGGATTGTTGGGGATCATCAACGACATCCTTGATTTCTCCAAGATCGAAGCCGGCAAGCTCACGCTGGAGGCCGTCGACTTCCAGCTCGATGCGGTGCTCTCCGATGTGGCCACCCTGATCGCCGACAAGATCTTCGCCAAGGGCGTCGAACTGCTCTTCCGCGTCGACGACGACGTACCCACCTGTCTCAACGGCGATCCGCTGCGCCTCACCCAGGTGCTGCTCAACCTGCTCTCCAATGCCGCCAAGTTCACCGAGCAGGGCCAGATCCTGCTGCAGGTGAGCGTCGGCGGACAGCAGCCGCAGCAGGTGGAGCTGGTGTTCCGCGTGCAGGACACCGGCATCGGCATGACCGAAGCCCAGATGGGCAACCTGTTCCAGGCCTTCACCCAGGCGGAGGTGTCCACCACGCGCCGGTACGGCGGCACCGGCCTGGGCCTGAGCATCTGCCAGCGGTTGCTGGCGCTGATGGACGGCTCCATCGCGGTGAGCAGCGTGTATGGGGAGGGGTCCTGTTTCACCGCCCGCTGCCGTTTCCGCCTCGGTGCATGCGCCACCCCGCGGGCGTTGCCGGAGGCCCTGCGTCAGATGCGCGTGCTGGTGGTGGACGACAACCCCGTGGCCCGTGAGGTGATCACGCAGCTGCTGCATCCGCTGCCCCTGCGCTGTGAGTCGACCGGCAGCGGCGCCGAAGCCCTGGCCCTGGTGCAGCAGGCCAACGCCCACCAGCACCCCTATGGCCTGGTCCTGCTGGATTGGCAACTCGGCGATCAGTTGGATGGCCTGCAGGTGGCCGCAGACATCCGCGCCAAGCCGGTGATTCAGCAGCCACGGATCCTGCTGATCACGGCCTATGGCGGCGAAGACGCCTGCAGCCTCGCACCGCCGGGGCTGCTGGATGGAATCCTGTGCAAGCCGGTCCGCTCCTCAGAGCTGCTGGACCATCTCGCTGCCCTGTTCGACACCGGCGACAGGGCAGCAGCGGCAGCGGCGGCATTGGCCTCCACGCGGGGCCAGGAGCTGGCCTGGGGCCTGCAGGGCCTGAAGGTGCTGGTGGTGGAAGACAATCCGATCAATCAGCAGATCACCTCGGAGTTGCTCACCATCGCCGGCGTGCAGGTAAGCACAGCCCGCAATGGCGTTGAGGCGCTCTCCTGGCTGGAGCAGCAACCGCCGCCCCCCTGCGACCTGGTGCTGATGGATCTGAACATGCCCGAAATGGATGGCTGGGAATGCACCCGTCGCCTCCGCGCCGATGCCCGCTGGCAGCAGCTGCCCGTGCTCGCCATGACCGCCCACGCCATGCAGCAGGAGCGCGAGCGCTGCCTGCGCATCGGCATGCAGGACCACATCACCAAACCGATCGACCCAGAGCACCTCTACGAACGGCTGCACCACTGGAGTGGCCGCCACCGTCAGCGCCCCGGCGAACCAGCGCCAGCCTCTGCCCAGCCGTCCGTCTCCCCATCGGCGCCAGCCGATGAAGAATCACCCCCGCAGACTCCGGGGCTGAAACCTTCTGAGCTGAATGGTGCACGGCTTGATGGTGCCGCACTGAAGGGTTCGCAGCTGAATGGGCTGGACCTGGAAGGCTTTGATCTGCCGGGAGCGCTCAGGCGGGTGGCTGGCAACCGCGCTCTTTACTGTCAGCTGCTGCAGAGCCTGGTGCACACCCAGGCGGATGCGGCCCAGCGGTTGGATGCCGCCCTGCAGAGCGGCAATCTGCAGGAGGCGGAACTGATCGTGCACGCCCTTCGAGGGGTGTCCGCCAATCTGGGCGCCACCGCGCTGGCGGAAGCCGCCACCCGGCTGGAGCTCGAACTCAACCAGCAGCGCTGCAACCGCCACACCAGGCAGAACTTTGAAGTTCAGCTGCAGCTGACCATGGCGCGCATCCGTACGGCCTTCGCGATGGAGCCGGCGGAGGGCAGCGCACCTGCTCAGGAACGGCCGGCCGCTTCAGTGCTGAGCCTGGCGCAGCAACAGCAGCTGGGCCAGCTCGACGCTCTTCTGGCCGCCTTTGATGGGGAAGCCCTTGACTTCATCAGCCAGCACCGCGAGGCGCTGATCACGGCCCTGGGATCGGCGGGCTATGAGCGCATGGCCGCAGAGCTGATGCGCTTTGATTTCACAGCGGCGCGCAGGGCCCTTCAGCAACACACCGCTCCCTTGCGGCAGGCTTGATCCATGATTCGTCTCGCCGACAGCCTTGCGCAACAAAAGCCCACCGTGCTGGTGGTGGATGACACGCCGGAAAATCTGCAGTTGATGAACGGCCTGCTGCGTGGGCTGTACAAAGTGCGCCTGGCCAACAGTGGCGCGCTTGCCCTGGAGCTGGCCCTGCAATCGCCCCAGCCGGATCTGATCCTGCTGGACATCATGATGCCGGATCTTGATGGCCATGAGGTGTGCATCCGGCTCAAGGCTGATCCCGCCACTCAGGACATCCCTGTGATCTTCCTCTCGGCGCTGAGCCAGGAGAGGGATCAGAAGCGGGGCTTTCTTGATGGCTGCGTGGATTACATCACCAAGCCCTTCTCCCCCGACATCGTGCTGGCGAGAGTGGCCACCCATGTGGCTCTGAAACGCGCCAGCGACATCCTCGCTGATCACAACCGTTTCCTGCGCGAGGAGGTGGAACGCCAGACCCGCGAAGTGCAGAACGTTCAGGACGTCACGATTCTGGCGATGGCGTCGCTGGCGGAAACCCGTGACAACGAAACCGGCATGCACCTGCGCCGCACCCAGAATTACATGAGGCTTCTGGCCGAGCACTTACACCAGCACTCCCCTTACGCCAGCCAGCTCAATGAAGGAGTGATCGAGCTGCTCTATAAATCCACGCCGCTTCATGACATCGGCAAAGTGGGCATTCCCGATCACATCCTGCTCAAACCGGGCAAGCTCACCGCTGAAGAATTCAGGATCATGCAGAAGCATTCGGAGCTGGGTGCCCACATCATTGCGGAGGCAGAAGCTCTGCTGGATGCCCCCAGCAGCTTTCTGCGCTATGCCCGCGAGATCGCCCACTACCACCACGAAAACTGGGATGGCAGCGGCTATCCCAAGGGCCTGAAAGGGGAAGCGATCCCCCTCTCCGCCCGCTTGATGGCGGTGGCCGATGTGTACGACGCCCTCATCTCCAAACGCTGCTACAAGGAAGCCTTCTCCCACGAAGACGCCACCGGCTTCATCGAAAGCCAGGTGGGCCGCAAATTCGACCCTGTGATCGTGGAAGCCTTCCGCCAGGTGGCCGATCGCTTCGCCACCATCGCCGCCACCTACAAAGACAACGATTCCGCTAAGAGCCCTCCCGCCAAGACCTTTTCCGCCAAGACCCCTCCCGCTCCGTCCCCGCCCCCATCACCGGACCCGGCGGAGGAAGCGGACGACCGGCAGGCCTCCTGCTGAACAGCCAGGACGCTTAGTGAGAGAAAGAAGCGGGCGGCGGGAATCGAACCCGCATCATCAGCTTGGAAGGCTGAGGTTTTACCACTAAACTACGCCCGCAGGGATACAGATGTATCACTGGCTGGCCGCGCCGGTGTGGCCTTTGGTGCCACTGCCTTTGCGGCTGAAGCATTATGGCCTGCGTGAAGCCAGCGACCGTTGACCGTTGTTCCTGATCCGGTCGTCCCTTCCGCCAACCCTGCAGCCATGAGCTCCACCACAGGCGTGAGCGACGCCATCGATGCCCCCAGGGGGTTCCAGCGCCGCATGTTGGTGGCCTACGGGCTCGGCGATGCCGGCACCGGCATGGCGGCGTCGCTGATCGGCTTCTACCTGTTCATCTTCTATACCGCCGCCGCCGGCCTGCCCGCCTGGATGGCGGGGCTGGTGCTGATGCTGGCCCGCCTCTGGGATGCCATCAACGATCCGGTGGTGGGCTGGCTCAGCGACAAGACCCGCAGCCCCTGGGGCCCACGCCTGCCCTGGATCCTCTGGAGCGCCATTCCGCTCGGGATCGCCATGGCGATGATGTGGTGGCTTCCGCCAGGAAGCCTCTGGGTGAAGTTCGGCATCTTCCTGGCCATCTCGGTGGTGGCCAACAGCCTCTACACCTGCGTCAACCTGCCCTACTCCGCCCTCGCGGCTGAGCTCACCACCGACACCGGCCTGCGCACCCGGCTGAACACGGCGCGGTTCACCGGCTCGATCATCGCCGGACTGGTGGGCATCGTGCTGGGCGGCCTGCTGCTCCAGAACCACCAGGACCCCGGCAGCTATTTCAAGGTGGGCGTGCTGTCGGGCAGCATCATCGCGGTGTTCACCCTGGTCTGTGCCTGGGGCATCGCCCCGGCGGCCCGCAACTGCCAGCGGCCCAACAGCCAGCAGGGCTCCACCCGCCGGATGCTGCGCCGGGTGCGCGAGAACGGCCGTTTCATCAAGGTGCTCGGCCTCTACCTGATGCTCTGGTGCGCCCTGCAGATCATGCAGACCGCCGCCCTCATCTATCTGCCGGTGGTGATGCGGCTGCCGGAGAGCTGGAGCAACTGGATCCTGCTGCCCTTTCAGATCAGCACCCTGGTGGGGCTGCAGATCTGGAACGGTTTCTCCCACCGCCGCGGCCGCATCCAGGCGCTGCACCGGGGCACGGCGCTCTGGATCGGCGGCTGCCTGCTCGCCATGCTGCTGATCCCGCTCGATCCCGACCTCTCGCCCGTGGGCTCCTTGAGCAACGGCCTGAGGCTGGCGGCGCTGCTGGTGGCCATCCTGGTGGTGGGTCTGGGCGCCTCCACCGCCTACCTGATCCCCTGGGCGCTGCTGCCGGACGCGATCGACGCCGACCCTGAAAAGCCCGCCGGCCTGTACAGCGCCTGGATGGTGTTCACCCAGAAGATCTGCATCAGCCTGGCGTTGTTCTTCTTCGGCAACCTGATGAGCCTCAGTGGCTACGTGGCGGCCAGAGGCATCGTCCAACCCGACACGGCCCTGATCGCGATCCGCCTGTGCATGGGCCTGATCCCCGCCACGCTGGTGGTGCTGGGGCTGATCGTGATGCGGCGCTGGCCGGATCGGGGCGCCCACCTCCTCCAGGCCCAGCCATGAGGTCACCGCGCTGGCTCAACCGTCTCGGCAGCAGCTGCCTGATCGGCGGCCAGACCGTGGCGGCGATCAGCAGGGGGCGCATCAACGTCAACGACCTGTTCGAGCACCTGCTGGAAGCGGGGCCTGGCAGCTTCCTGATCGTGTTCATCACGGCGCTGGCGGCAGGCACCGTGTTCAACATCCAGGTGGCGGCCGAGCTCACCAAGCAGGGGGCCAGCGTGGCCGTGGGCGGCATCCTGTCGGTGGGGCTGGCGCGCGAGATCGCGCCGCTGCTCACCGCCACCCTGCTCACCGGGAAGGTGGCCACCTCCTACGCCGCCCAGATCGGCACCATGAAGGTGACCGAGCAGATCGACGCCATCACCATGCTGCGCACCGATCCGGTGGAGTACCTGGTGGTGCCGCGTGTGCTGGCGATGGTGGTGATGGCCCCGGTGCAGTGCCTGGTGTTCTTCGTGGTGGGGGTCTGGTCGGGCCAGGTGAGCAGCACCTTCCTGTTCTCGATCCCGCCCACCGTGTTCTGGAACTCCGTGCGCAGCTGGATGGATGCCGGCGACCTGCCCTCGATGCTGGTGAAGGCGGTGGTGTTCGGCCTGCAGATCGCCGTGATCGCCTGCGGCTGGGGCCTCACCACCCGCGGCGGCCCCAAGGAGGTGGGCACCAGCACCACCGGTGCCGTGGTGATGATTCTGGTCACGGTGAGCCTGATGGATGTGCTGCTCACCCAGCTGCTGTTCGGCGGTTAGGCCGCCGGCTGCCCAGCATGGAACCTCCGCTTCTCTCCGCCGCCGCCATGACCTCCCCCGCCGCCACGCTCGATCCCGCTGACGGGACGGTGCTCGCGCCCCGCTACGGGGTGCCGCTGGGGGTGGTGGTGCTGGGGCTGGCCGGCCTGGCCCTGCTGCCGCTGTGGTCGGGGGCGCTGTGGCTGAGCGGCGTGGTGGTGCTGTTCGGGCTGTTCCTGCTGCTGCAGGCCGTGCTGCTGCGCCTGCAGTTCAGCGGCGATGCCCTGCTGGTGTGGCGTCAGTCGACGCTGCTGCGCCGCTTCCCCTATGACGAATGGATCGCCTGGACCGTGTTCTGGAACCCGGTGCCGGTGCTGTTCTATTTCCGTGAACAGCGCAGCATTCACCTGCTGCCGGTGTTGTTTGATGCCACCACCTTGCGCCAGCAACTGGAGCTGCACGTCAGCACCTCGTCATGACCGATCCCAGCGTGCCGCCGGACCAATCCCCGCCGCCCCTGAGCGTGCCTGAACCGCCTACGGCCGAGCTCTCCCCTGCTGCCGCTCCTTCCCCTGCGGCCGACCCGGCCCCTGCAGCCAAGCCCGTCGAGCCCTGGCAGGCGCTCGCCCTCAAGGAGCTGCAGGAGCGGCGCACGGTGCTGGAGGCGGAGATCCAGGAGCTGGAAACCCGCCGCAACCAGCTGCAGAAGAGCCTGGTGAGCAGCTTCGATGGGCAGGCCGATGCGATCGCCCGGCGCCTGAAGGGCTTCCAGGACTACCTGGTGGTGGCGCTGCAGGATCTGGCCGGCCAGGCCGAGCAGATGGAGCTGGTGGTGCCGCCGGTTGTGGTGCAGCCCTCGCCGCTGGATCAGCCGGCGGAAGTGGCCGCCGCGGCCGCCCCTGCCGCTCCGGCGGCGGCGGGGCTGTTCAGCGAGGACGAAGACCTGATCCGCAGCCAGCTGGAGCGGTTTCAGGGCCAGCCCGATTTCTACGCCGATCCCTGGAAGCTGCGCCGCAGCCTGGAAGCCCCGGCCGCGGCTCTGCTGGAGGAGTGGTTCCTGTATCAGGGCGGGCGTGGCGCCCACGCCAGCGCCGGCAGCCGCAGCCGCAATGCGCTCACGGTGGCGGCGGCGGTGGCGATCCTCGGCGAGCTCTACGGCGAGCGCTTCCAGACCCTGGTGCTGGCCGGCCAGCCGGAACGGCTGGGGGAATGGCGCCGCGGCCTGCAGGATTGCCTCGGGCTCAGCCGTGAAGATTTCGGGCCCAACAGCGGCGTGGTGCTGTTCGAGCGGCCCGATGCCCTGATCGAGCGCGCCGACCGGCTGGAGGAGCGCGGCGAGCTGCCGTTCATCGTGATCGATGCGGCCGAGCAGGTGGTGGACATCCCGGTGCTGCAGTTCCCGCTCTGGCTCGCCTTCGCCGCCACTCCGGCGGAACTGGCCATCGACGAGGACCTGCTGTGAATCCCCTGCTCATCGTGCCCGTGCTGCTGGCGGGCTACCTGCTCGGCTCGATCCCCAGCGGCTGGCTGGCGGGGCGCTGGTGCGCCGGTGTCGATCTGCGCCAGCTGGGCTCCGGCTCCACCGGCGCCACCAACGTGCTGCGCCAAGTGGGCAAGGGCCCGGCGCTGGTGGTGTTCCTGGTGGATGTGCTGAAGGGAACGGCCGCTGTGCTGCTGGCCAAGGCGGTGGTGGAACCGCTCGGTGCCTCCGCCGCTGGCGATGCCTGGGTGGTGGCGGCGGGGCTGGCGGCCCTGGCCGGTCACATCTGGCCGGTGTGGCTGGGCTGGCGGGGGGGCAAGGCCGTGGCCACCGGGCTGGGCGTGCTGCTCGGGCTGGTGCCCGCCGTGGGCCTGGCCAGCTTCGGGCTGTTCCTTCTCACCCTCACCGTCACCCGCATCGTGTCGCTCTCCAGCGTGGTGGCGGCGGTGGGCCTGCCGCTGCTGATGCTGGGCTCCTTCCAGAGCGCCGGCACCGGGCTGCGGCCCGCCTATCTGGCCCTTGCCCTGCTCACCACCGTGCTGGTGCTGTGGCGCCACCGCAGCAATCTGGCCCGGATCATGGACGGCACCGAGCCCCGCATCGGCTCAGCCAAACCCAACACCCCGGCCTGAGGCTGGAGCAGAGGGGCTGGTGCCAAGAACTGAGTGCCGAGAGCCTGGTGCCTAGAACCACGGGCGCCGCTTCAGCCCAGCGCCCGGCTGCGTTCAGCGGCCGCCAGCACCGCCTCGATCAGAGCCGAACGCACGGCGCCCCGCTCCAGCTGGCGCAGGGCCGTGATCGTGGTGCCGGCCGGGCTGCTCACCATATCCTTGAGCTGGCCGGGATGCAGGCCCTTCTGCTGCAGCAGCGCCACGGTGCCGCCGGTCATGGCGAGCGCCAGCTGCTGAGCCAGTGCCCGCGGCAGGCCGGCGGCCACGCCCCCATCGGCGAGGGCTTCTATCACCACCGCCATCAGCGCCGGCCCGGAGGAGGCCACCGCCAGCAGCCCATCAAGCTGGGGCTCCGGCAGCTCCAGCACCTGCCCCACCCGGCCGAACAGCTGGCGCACGCAGTGACGTTGCCCATCGCTGAGCTGCTCTCCCCAGGCCAGTCCAGTGATGCCGGCCCGCACCAGGCAGGGAGTGTTCGGCACCGCCCGCACCACACGCCAGCCGGGAAAGGCCGCCTGCAGGCGAGTCAGACTGACCCCCGCCAGCACGGAAATCAGCAGGGGGTACTCATCGCCGTGCTCTGGGGATGTGGAGCCGTGCGCTGAGGACGCCCCTGGGGAGGCGGAGGCTGCAGAGACGTCGCCGTGCCCTGAGGACGCCGCTGGGAAGGCGGAGGCTGCTGAACCAGACGCTGGGGGTGTGGCCGATGCCGCGGCGGACACCCCGGATCGGCCGTGTGCCGCTCGAGCTGCCGCCGCCTCTGCAGCGGCCGTGGCCGCTGCCGCAAGCTGTTGCGGTTTGACGGCCAGCAGCACCACTGGCGCCTGCCAGGCAGCGGCCGCCTGCCCATCGGCGGCAGCGCAGACAGCCACCTGCAACTGCTGCTGGAGCCGCTCGGCGGAGGCAGCGCTGGCCACCACCGCCCGCACGGCCGCAGGAGGCACATCCCCCTGCTCCAGCAGCGGCAGCAGCAAGGCCTGGGCCATCTGACCCAGGCCAATGATCCCGAGGCCCGAGAGAAGGGGCTCAGAGGCCCCGGCGTGCTCGGTCATGAACCGGTGGCGGTGGCGGTGGCGACAGGCGTGCTCAGAAGACGGGCTCAGCCGCCGACGGCGAAGTCGGAGCGGCCCCAGGCCGGACTGGGAGCTGCATCGGCATCGGAGCCGGTGTCGCGGGTGGAGACGATGGTGGGGGAGGAGGGCTCCTCCATCGAGGCGGTGGTGACCGTGACGCAGCTGGGCGCGAACAGGAAGATGCTTTCGCCCACCCGCTCCTGGTGGCCGTCGATGGCGAAGGTGCCGCCGGCCACGAAATCCACGGCCCGCTGGGCCTGATCCGGCTCCATCATCGTGAGGTTGAGGATCACGGTCTTGCGGTCACGCAGGGCCTGGATGGCACGGGGCATCTCATCGAAGCTGCGGGGCTCCATCAGGGTCACCTCCGCGGCCGTTGCCGACAGGCCCGGCATGCCGATCACATTGCTGCCGGGGAAGAGGTCGTCGGAACCGAAGGGGGAGGACAGGGCCAGGGCGCTGCCGCTGCCGACCTGTGTGGCGCGCGACTGAGCGGTCTGGGCCTGGTCGTCGCCGGGGTCGTAGTCAAGTTCGTCGTACTCGCCATCGAGATAGTCGTCTCCGGAGACGACGGCACGGAGGCGGGACAACAACGACACCTTTGGTTCCTTCGTGAGGTCTGTACCTGAATAGCGTCCCACGCTCCCAGTTGCAACTGGTCGCAACCCTTGAAATCACTGGATTCATGCTTCCGCCGGGCGGCGAACGCCCCCACCGCCCCCCAGCGAAGGCTGCCGGGTAGCCGTCAACAGGCGGCCTGAGCCCCCCGCCGTGGTGGGCCGGGGCAAGCGCGTTGCGCAGGCCACGGGCGGCCCCGTTGGCAGCGCAATGGCCCACCGCGGCGACTCCGGGGCGGGGGCGCAGCGGCTCCGTGACGAACCCGAAGCCCCGCTTGGCGCCGCGTTCAGGCCCCGCGCGGGCCGAACAGCACCGAGCCGAGCCGCACCCAGGTGCTGCCGGCCGCCACGGCCTCGCGCCAGTCGCCGCTCATGCCCATCGACAGCTCCGGCAACCCCAGACGGGCTGCCAGAGCGGCGCAGGAGCTGAACAGGGCACGGCTGCCGGCTGCATCCAGGCCCAGCGGCGCGATCGTCATCAGGCCCACCACCTGCAACGGCGCCAGCGCCTGCAGCTGGGGCCAGAGCTGGTCGAGCTCCTCGGGCTCGAACCCGGCCTTGGCTGGATCGGGCAGCAGCTTCACCTGCAGGAACACCCGCGGCTGCAGGCCCTCCTCCGCGGCGATGCGCTGCAGGCGAAGCGCCAGCGGCAGGTTGTCGAGCGAGTGGATGGTGCCGAAGTGGCGCAGCACCCCCCGGGCTTTGTTGGCCTGCAGGCGACCGATGAAGTGCCAATCCAGGGGGGGAAGATCCGCCAGCTCCAGCTGCTTGGCCTCGGCCTCCTGCAGGCGGCTTTCGCCGAAGCTGCGCTGGCCGAGCGCGGCCAGGTCGCGGATGCGCTCGGCCGGCTGCCCCTTGCTCACCGCCAGCAGGCGGGAGCCGGACGGCAACTGCTCCTGCAGAGCCCGCCACCGCGCCGCCAGGGCCGCTGGAGCGTCAGCGCCCATCTCAGATGAAGGTCTGGTCGAACAGCTGGCGCCAGTGGCCGAGTTTTTCGCTGCGGTCGCGCCGGGCCCGCGCCAGGTTCTGCTCGGCGTAGTGGCGGGCATCCATCAGCGGAATCACCTCGAAATGGGCGCCGCGCGGCTGCGCCGTGACCAGGAAGAACATCCGCTGGGCGTAAAGGGTGGCGAACAGATCGCGGCCCTCTCCGGCCGGTGCCACCCAGTAAAGGAGCCCGAAGGTGGGATGGTTGAGATATCGCTCGGTACTCGACTCAGCGCTCACTGATGGTTTGTTCGGCTACCAATCACAGCGCACCGTACTGCCACCGCAGCCCAAGCAGCAGGAGCAGCAGCAGGCAGGCCATGAGATTCAGACGTCGGGCCACGGGCACCTTCAGCCGCAGCTGCTGCGGCGGCACCCAGCGGCCGCCCCTGGCCACCAGCGCATCGGCCCCCTGCTCGGCGCGCAGCAACACGTTGGCCAGCAGCCGCTCCGCCACCGCCAGACCCAGCCCCAGCACTCCCTTCCAGCCCAGTCGCCGCAGGTTGAGTGCCCGGGTGGCGATCGCGCGCAGCAGGTTCTGCAGTTCCTCCTGCACCAGGGGCAGGAAGCGCAACGCCAGCAGCAGGATGAAGCCGAGCCGCTCCACCGGCAGCCCCAGCCGGCCCAGGGGGGTGAGACCCCAGCTGAGCGCCCACACCAGTTCTTCCGGCGGTGTGGTGAGCAGCAGCAGGTTGGCGCTGTGGATGAGGGTGAACAGCAAGGTGGCGCTATTGAGGCCCAGTTCCGCCGAGCGGCGGTTGATCACCAGCGGGCCCAACGGCAGCGGCCCCAACTGCACGGGCCCCCAGCGCAGCACCTCCCAGGGCTCGCCGCTGCGTTCGACCGGCGGTGCCCCCGGCGGCGCCGGCGCCAGGCGCAGCTCGGCCGGATCGCGCGAGAGCTGAGCACTGCCCGCGCCGCCGGCCGGCAGCAAGGCCGACAGCAGCCCCACCAGCAGGCTGAGCGCCAGCAGGAGAGGCAGGTTGCGGCGCCACAGCCGCCAGGGCAGCCCGCAGAGCGCCGTGATCAGCAGCAACGCCCCCACCAGCGCCAGCCGCCAGACGGGACCAGCCAGGATCGGTGTGATCAGGAACGCCAGGGTCCAGGCCAGCTTGAGGCGCGCATCGACGCGGCGCAGCCAGCCGCTGTCGCCATCGACGTACTGGCCGATCGGGAGCTGCTTCAGCCAGTCCATTCAGTGCTGCAGGAAGTGGAGCCGCGTCACGGGGTGGCGGAACGGGCCTGCTGACGGGCCTGTTCCTTCTCGGCGTCGCGCTGTTGCTTGCCGCGCCAGAACAGCTTGATCGGCGAACCATCGAAGCCCAGACCCTGACGGATCTGCCGCTCCACGTAGCGGCGGTAAGTGTCGCCGAACAGCTTGGGATCGTTCACGAACAGGGTGAAACTCGGTGGCCGCACTGCCACCTGGGTGCCGTAATAAATACGACCCTGGCGGCCACCGCGGCTGGTGGGCGGCGAGCGCCAGCTCACGGCCTCCTGCAGCACTTCATTCACCACCGAGGTGGTGACGCGGCGCCGGTGCTGCTCGACCGCCAGCAACGCCAGCGAGAAGATGCTCTCCACCCGCTGACCGCTGAGGGCAGAGGTGAACAGCATCGGTGCCCAGTCGAGGAAGTAGAGCTTGGCCCGCAGATCCTTTTCCATCGCGGTCATGGTGTGCGAATCCTTCTCGATCGCATCCCACTTGTTCACCACGATCACGCAGGCGCGGCCGTCTTCCTCGATGCGGCCCGCCACGCGCTGATCCTGTTCGGTCACCCCATCGAGTGCGTCGATCACCAGCACACAGACGTCGCTGCGTTCCACCGCCTTGAAGCTGCGGGTGATGCCGAAGTATTCGGGCCCGTAGCTGACACTGCGGCGGCGGCGGATGCCGGCGGTGTCGAGCAGTTTCCAGAGACGACCCTCCCGCTCGATCGTGGTGTCGATCGTGTCGCGGGTGGTGCCGCGGATCGGGCTGACGATCGCCCGGGGCTCACCGCAGATGGCATTGAGCAGGCTGGATTTGCCCACATTCGGCCGGCCGATGATCGCCAGTTGGATGGGCTCCTCCGTTTCCTCCGCGTCAGCGGGAGGCAGGAATTCGATCACCTTGTCGAGCAGATCGCCGGTGCCGGCACCGTGGATGGCCGAGATCGGGAACGGCTCACCCAGGCCCAGGCCCCAGAAGTCGGCGGCCATCGCCAGGCCCTGATCGGGCGACTCGCACTTGTTCACCGCCAGCAGCACCGGCCGGTTCTGGCCGCGCAACCATTCGGCGATCGATTCATCTGCCGCCGTGACCCCCGCCTGGCCATCGACGATCACCACTGCCACCACCGCTTCGGCTAGAGCGAGGTTGGCCTGTTCGCGGATCTCCGGGAGAAACTCGCTGTCGTCGTCAAACACCAGTCCGCCGGTGTCGACCACCTTGAAGGTGCGATCGCCCCAGAACCCTTCCTGGTAGGTGCGGTCACGGGTGACACCGGGCTCGTCGTGGACGATCGCCTCCCGGCTGCGGCACAGCCTGTTCACCAGGGTGGATTTGCCCACGTTGGGGCGCCCGATGACGGCGACGACTGGTAGCGCCAAAACGTAATATCCCGTCAACGATCTCTTTTCGACCTTACAGGCAGGCACAGCACAAGCTGGCGCAGCACAAGCTGGCTCAGCTGTGGCCGGCCTGGAGAAGCGTTGGCGGCGTCAGCCTGCAACTCCCAACCCTTCAGGCGGAAACCCCACGACTCCGAGAGCTTCAGGCGGAAGCCCTGCAACTCCGAGCCCGGCAACCAGGAACCTTGCACGCTCGAACCTTTCCACGCCGTTGAGCCGCTGTAGCTGCGGCGCCGCTCCCACCAGACTGCGGCCTGCCCGCCCAAGCTGCGCGCTGCCATGGCCAACCCTGCCTTTCTTGATCGCCGCTCGCCCGTGTTTGCCGGGCGGGCCATGGTCACCTCCAGCTCACCGCTCGTGACCCGCGTGGGCCTGCGGGTGCTGGAGCAAGGCGGCAACGCCGCTGATGCCGCCGTGGCGATGGCCGGGATGCTGGCGCTGGCCGAACCCATGATGAGCGGTCTCGGCGGCGACACCATGGTGATGGTGTGGTCGGCGCAGGACCAGCAGGTGCTGGGTCTCAATGGCAGCGGCATGGCCCCGAGCGGCGCCAGCCTCGAGCGCATCGGAGCACGCCCCTTGATGCCGGAGCACGGCGCAGCCTCGGTCACCATTCCCGGCGCCGTGGATGGCTGGTGCACCTTGCTGGAGCGGTTCGGCACCCAGTCGCTGCAGCAGCTGTGGGAGCCGGTGATCGCCTACGCACGCGAGGGCTATCCGGTGGGCGAATCGATCGCCGGGTTCTGGGCCGTTGGCGCCGCGCTGCTGGGGCAGAGCGCCTCAGCGGAGCTTCGGGAGGTGTTTCTGCCCCATGGCAGCGCCCCGCAGCCGGGCCAGCTGATGCGCCTGCCGCAGCTGGCCGACACCCTGGAGCGCGTGGCCCGCCAGGGCCGCCAGGGCTTCTACGAAGGGCCCGTGGCCGAGGCGATCGCCACCACGATCAGCGCGGGCGGTGTGCCCACCACCACGGCCGACCTGGCCGCCCAGCAGCACCGCTGCGAATGGGTGGAGCCCCTGAGCGTGCGCTTCCGCGGCAGAGACGTGCTGGGCCTGCCACCCAATTCCCAGGGGGTGGTGGCTCTTCATGCCCTTGGCCTCCTCGATGGCCTGCCTCTCGCCGCGATGGGCGAGGCGGAGCGGCTGCACCATGAGATCGAAGCGATCCGTCTGGGCTTTGAGCTGGCCATCGATGTGGTGGGGGAGCCCACCCCCGCGATGCTGGAGCGGCTGCGACAGGAGCTCAGCCCGGACGGACAGGCCGCCGCCCGCAGCCGCATCACGGCCCAGGCCCGGCCGGCCACCCGGCCCCAGGGCGGCCATTCAGGCGACACCAGCTACGTCTGCGCCGTGGACGGCGAGGGCAACGCCGTATCGCTCATGACCAGCATCAGCGGACTGTTCGGCTCCGGGCTGGTGGCAGGCAACACGGGGGTGGTGCTCAACAACCGGGCGGCGCAGTTCTCCAGCCAGCCGGGTCATCCCAATGCCCTGGCTCCAGGCCACCGCCCGCGCCATTCGATCCTGCCGGCCATGGTGCTGCGCAATGGGCTGCCGGAATTCGTGATGGGCGTGATCGGCGGCAACGCCCACCCCCAGGGGCTCACCCAGATCCTGGTCAACGCCCTCGATCTGGGCATGAATCCCCAGCAGGCCGTGGATGCCCCGCGCTTCAAGCTGATCATGCAGAGCGGTGCGGTCCACATCGATCCGCAGTTCAATCCAGACGTGGGCCACGAGCTGGTGGCCCGCGGCCATCAGCTCGGCGATTCCTATGGCTTCATGGGTTTCAAGGGGGGCGCCCAGATGGTGCGCCTCCATCGCGACGACTCCGGCCACTGCACCAGCCTGGAGGCCGGCGTGGATCACCGGCTTGATGGGGTGGCCATGGGGATCTGAACGGGCGGGGCCTGCGGGGCTCGGGGGCGGTTCGCCGGCTACTGCACCGGCAGATCTCCCGGGTGCCCCGCCACCGGATCGGCCGGCTGCGGCAGCAGCGACGGCAGCGGCCCTGTGTCCGGCAGCGGCTCGCCCCGCTCAGCCAGGTGAGCCAGCAGCCAGTTCACCGCCGTGGCCCGGCGGGTGCGGCGGGGAAACAGCTCGCCGATGCGGTAGCCGGCGAAACCCAGCTGCTGCTTGAGCAGTTGCTTGTGGGCGGCGGCAATCGAGCGGGTGAGCCGCACACTGGCCGGACGCTCCGCGATCAGCGGCGGCGCCAGCGGGTAGGCCAGGGCCCAGTCGTCCGGTGTGGCGGCGGTGGCGCGCCACGGCGTAGGCCCCTGCGCGGCGCTGAAGGCGCTCTCAGCACAGGAGGCGCCCTCGGTAGCGGCGGCGGCGTCTGCCGTGGGTTCCGCCCCAGCAGCAGGCCCGTCCCCCTGCCCGTCAGCGGGTGCGTAGCCCAGCCGCTGCCAGACCAGTTCGCAGACGAAGCGGTCGCTGGTGCGGTCGTCGAGGATCAGCTGCAGCAACTGGCGACTGAGCGGATGGGGGGAGATGGCGGTCATGGCGAGGCGGCGGGTCAGCAGGTCAGCAAGGCAGTCGTTGAGCAGATCAACGGGGCAGTCTTTCGGCGGGTCGGCGCGGTGCCGGGCAGCGGGAAGATGAACACCTGATGACCCTGCCATTGCTTCCGCTTCAGCTTCAGGGCCGCGGCCAGCCGCGCCAGCTCCGCTGCCGGGTGTTCCAGTCGCCTCTGGCGGGGGTGAGCGACCGGATCTTCCGGGGCTTCGTGCGTCGTTGGGCCCCCGACGCCCTCCTCTATACGGAGATGGTGCATGCCACCTGCCTGGAGCGGGGCCACGGCAGTGAGAAGTTCGAGGCTCTGGCCGGCGAGAGCGGGCCGATTGCGGTGCAGCTGTTCGACCACCGTCCCCAGGCCCTGGCCGAGGCCGCCCGGCGGGCGGAGGCGGCGGGCGCCTTCCTGATCGACATCAACATGGGCTGCCCGGTGCGCAAGGTGGCGCGCAAGGGCGGCGGCAGCGGCCTGCTGCGCGAGCCCGCGCTAGCGGCGGAGATCGTGGCGGCGGTGGCAGCGGCGGTGCGCGTGCCGGTCACGGTGAAGACGCGGCTGGGCTGGTGCGGCAGCAGCGCTGATCCGGTGGCCTTCGCCCTCGGCCTGCAGGAGGCCGGCGCGGAGGCGCTCACCCTGCACGGCCGCACACGGGAGCAGGGCTTCTCCGGCAGCGCCGACTGGGCCGCCATCGCCCAGGTGAAACTGGCGCTGCGCATTCCCGTGATCGCCAACGGCGACGTGACCTCCCCCGAAGCCGCCCTGCGCTGCCTGGCCATCACCGGCGCCGATGGGGTCATGGTGGGGCGAGCCACCCTGGGCGCCCCCTGGCTGGTGGGCCGCATCGACGCGGCCCTGAGCGGCCGGCCGGTGCCACCGGACCCATCGCCGGCCGAGCGGCTGGCCCTCGCGGCCGAGCACCTGGAGGCGCTGGTGGCCTGCCGGGGGGCGAAAGGCCTGCAGATCGCCCGCAAGCACATGGGCTGGACCTGCCAGGGCTTCGCCGGCGCCGCCCAGCTGCGCCATCAGCTGATGCGCGCGTCCACCCCTGCGGAGGCCAGTGCATTGCTGGAGGCGGCAGCGGCTGACACCGCCGCGGTGCTGGCTGACGAGGGCGGGGCGTCAACGCTCGACTGAGCCGGCGCCGGGCAGGTGCGCAGCTCGAAGTTGCAGGAGAAGATCGCCGGTTTCTGCCAGCTGAGCGGGATTTCCAGCAGGTCGCGGGTGCCGGTGATCGCCATCACGGCAAACAGCACGGAGGCGAGCACGTTGGCGGTGATGTGCAGGCGACGCATGCGCAGGGAGCGGAAGATCTCCGCCTTGGAGGCCAGCGAGAACAGCATCAGGCCTGTGAGCAGCACGCCAGCCCAGTAGTGGGAGCTCCAGAAGGCGGGGCTGAGCGGGTTGTCGCTGAGGCGCCAGATCTCCGGCTGGCTGCCGAGGCCCAGCAGGCCCACCCAGGTGAGCAGAGCGAAGCTGGCCCGCAGCGGCGCTTTCTTCGCCCGCCAGAGCCCCAGCAGGCTCAGGAAAGTGCCGGCACTCACCAGCAGCAGCAGCGCCAGACGTCCGGCCCCTCCGGTGAAGGGGGGTTCCGGCACCACGAACTTGCTGATGAAGGAATAGATGAGGGCGATCAGCACCGCCACCACGATCCCGGCGGTGAGCCAGCGGCCATGGTCGGCGTGCTCCACCCCCACGGTGGGCGGCTGGGGGTGGGTCTTGAGCCGGCGCTCACGGGCCAGCAGGCCGAGGCGGATCGTGGCCCCCACCACGGGATACACGAACAGGATGACCAGCACCGGGTGCAGCAGCGAGAACCAGTCGATCGGCGTCATGGAGCAGGTGGAGGTGGTGGGAGAAGCCAGCCAAAGGCTGTCACAGCCGAGGGAGCGCGGGCGCTATGGCAATACCGACGGCCAGCCGGATCGGATCAGCAGAAGGGAAAAGTAGGGCCGCTGCTCGGAGGGCACCGCATCGGCCGGCACCACCAGCTGATCGGGCCAACCCACCCGCTGGGCGAACAGGGCGTCCCCCAGCAGCCCGCGCCGTTCCAGCAGGGGCCGCACCCAGCTCCAGCGGTGGCCCAGCTTCAGCAGGGCCAGGCCGGTGCGCGCCGCCGGGGGCTCCAGGGCGATGGCGTCGAGCAGGGCATCGAGCATCCCGGGTGCATCGGGCGTTGGACGCACCAGCAGCCCCTGGCCCTGCAGGGCCAGGGGCCAGTGCCCGGCGGCGGCCGCCGCTGCCACGGCGGGGATGCCGGGGATGAGCCGCACCGGGCAGGCGGGGTGGGCATCGCGCAGAGCCAGCAGCACGTAGGAGGCGCTGGCATACAGCGACACATCCCCCTCGCACAGCAGCACCACCCGGCGGCCAGCGGCCACGGCGGCCGCCAGCACCTCAGCCGCAGCCCGCCAGGCCTGGCGGCGCGGCTCAGGCTCCGCCACCATCGGAAACACCAGCGGCAAGGTGGCCTGATCCGGCTTCAGCCAGGGCGCCGCAATCGCCGCGGCCATTCCCTCCCCACCCGCCTGGGCCACCGGAAAGGCCACCAGATCGGCAGCGGCGATCGCCCGCACCGCCGCGACGGTGAGCAGATCGGGATCGCCCGGACCCACACCCACCAGCGTGAGCCCCGGCAAGGCACCGGCGCCGGCGAGACCGCTGGGGCCGGGAAGGCCTGGAAAACCAGGAACACCGGGGGAACCTGGGGGCACCGAGGGGGCCTCGCTCATTGGGTGCTGCCACCACATCCGTGGGGTTCATCCCATCACGCCGTCACCCCAGCGGCTCAGCCCATGGGCCACGCGCCAGTGGCGTCCTCAGGCCTTGCTGCGGGCCGGGCGGCCGCAGCCGCCCCTTTTGCGCGCCGGATGCCCGCAGCAGCCCCTTCTGCCGGCGCGCCTCCAGCAGATCAGCCTCTCCCACCGGCGCCGCCGCAACGCACCACCACCCGGCCCGCAGGGCTTCCATAGGCTGGAGCCATCGCCCGTGCCGCACCCCGATGACTCTGCTGGCCATTCACCAGCTGCCCACCAATGGCAGCGCCGCCCCTGCCGCCACCCCCTGCCCGCCCACGTTGCACACCAGCGACGGCGACCGGATCCGCCAGGAGCTGGAGGACCGCGGCATCCGCTTCGAGCGCTGGCCAGCCCGCGCTGCCACTGGCGAGGCCACCACTGCCGACGCGCTGCTGGCGCTCTACGCCGAGGAGATCGCCCGACTGCAGAGCAGCGGCGCCTATCCCACGGTCGATGCGATCCGCCTCACGCCCGACCATCCGGATCGGGTGGCGCTGCGGCAGAAGTTCCTCTCGGAGCACACCCACAGCGAGGACGAGGTGCGCTTCTTCGTGGAAGGGCGCGGCCTGTTCTGCCTTCACCTCGGTGATGAGGTGCTGCAGGTGGTGTGTGAGCGCAACGACCTGATCTCTGTGCCGGCCGGCACGCCCCACTGGTTTGACATGGGGCCCGAGCCCCACTTCGCCGCCCTGCGCTTCTTCGACAACCCGGAGGGGTGGGTGGCCAACTTCACCGGTGAGACCATCGCCGAGCAGTTCCCCCTGCTTGACGAACTTCTGGCCGCCGTCTGAGACCAGGCCAATCGGCCGCGTCAACGCCTGCGGCCTGGCAACGCTGCAAAGCCACGCCGCTGGCAATGCCGCCTGCCAGGGTCAACCCACGCCCACCGAGTGCATCCGCACGAGCCCTGCATCAGCCAACACCCCGGTGAGGGCCTGAACTTCCGCCAGCGCCAGCTGCTCCAGCCGCTCCACTGTGGCTTCGCGGCTGAAGCGCCCTTCGGCCAGCACCCAGTAGACGCCGAAGTGGCGCGCCTCGCTGGCCAGCAGGTCGCCGTAGAGGGCTGCCAGCTCAGGATCAGGGCTGTGGGCAGCCAGCAGGGCCATGCGTTCGTGGCTGCGGGCCTCGATCAGGCCGGCCACCAGAAAGCTGTCGAGCATGCGCTGCGGCTCGCCCCGCCGCACCTGGCCGGCCAGGGCAGCGCCGTAGGGCGGGGCTGCCAGGGCGCGCAGGGCATGGCCCCGCCGCTCCAGCAAAGCCTGCACGCGCTCGAAATGTTCAAGCTCCTCACGGGCCAGGGGGCTGAGCACCGCGGCCAGCTCCCCGTCGGAGGGGTAGCGGAACATCAGCTGCAGCGCCACGCCCGCCGCCTTGCGTTCGCAGTGGGCATGGTCGATCAGCAGCAGCTCGGGGTGAGCCAGGGCCTGCTCCAGCCAGGCGTCGCTGCTGGGCTCCGCCAGCCATTTCACCTGGGCAGGTGCGGCCGCGGCCACACCGGCCGCCAGCGGCAGGGAAGCGGTGCTGCTCATGCCGGCTCCTGGGCGCGCAGGTGGGCCACCAGGCCGTCGAGGCCGAGGCGGTAGCTGGCGGGCCCGAACCCGCAGATCACACCCACCGCCCGATCGGCGAGGGTGGAGTGGTGCCGGAACGGCTCGCGGGCGTGGACGTTGCTGAGGTGCACCTCCACGAAGGGCAAGGCCACCCCCAACAGCGCGTCACGGATGGCGATCGAGGTGTGGGTGTAGGCACCGGCGTTGATGACGATGCCGTCGCAAGTGCCGGCCGCCTGGTGGATACGGTCCACGAGGGCACCCTCGTGGTTGCTCTGAAAACAGGCCAGGCCCACCCCCAGCGCCGCTGCCTGGGCCGTCAGCGCCGCGTTGATGGCCTCAAGGGTGCTGACCCCGTAAAGCCCAGGCTCACGGCGCCCCAGCAGGTTGAGGTTGGGGCCGTGAAGCACGAGCAGCTGCATGGGGAAGGTCGACTGGTAAGTTTCTCGGGTGGAGCGGGTCGGTGCCCGAGTGGTTAATGGGGGCGGACTGTAAATCCGCTGGCTCTGCCTACGTTGGTTCAAATCCAACCCGGCCCATCTTCCACATGCCCTTGTAGCTCAGCGGTAGAGCACTCCCTTGGTAAGGGAGAGGTCACGAGTTCAAGTCTCGTCAAGGGCTTCCTCCAAACCCTTTCCGGCCGTGGGGCTGGTTCGCCCTCCGGACCGCTGAGTCCCGTGGTCAGACATGGCCTGCCATGTCCATGGCCAGAGATGGCCTGCCAAGTCCACGGCTAGGCCTGGCCTGCGGATGCCCATGGCCTGGTCGGGCCTGCCGATCCCAATGGCTGGGCTCGGGCGGCAGACTCCGAACGGCTGCCACTCCGCCATGGGCGCGATCCTGCTCACCGTTCTCACCGCGCTGCTGGGCTTTGGCCTGGGCAAGGGCGTGCCTCGACTGGTGCAGCGTTCGGGCAGCCTGGCGCGCCGCTCGCGGCTGAGCCAGCTGGCCTTCGGCAGCCTGCTGCTGTTGCCCTGGCTGGTGGGGATCGCCCTGCTGCTGTTGTTGCCGCTGCGCCCTGCCCTGCTGCTGCTGCCGGCGATCGGCTATGGCGTGGGCATGTGGCAGGGGCGGCGGAAGTTGGGGCTTTAGCCGTCAGCGCGGCTCACCGGCAAGGCCGAAGTCGCGCCTGTTCTCGAGCCGGTCGGAGAAGAGCACCCCGTCGAGATGGTCACAGTCGTGCTGAACGACGCGGGCATGAAAGCCCTCGACGGAGCGCGCGATCGGCTGCCCCTGCACATCGAACCCCCCGGTAGTGAATCGCCTGCCAGCGCGACACCTCACCACGCGATCCCGGCACGCTCAGGCAGCCCTCCCCGCCGATCTGCGGCGCTGCCAGGCCCGCCCCATCGCAGGCCGCCATCGTGTCGCGCAGGTCGGTGATCAAGGCCAGCAGCTCGGCGGTAACGAAGCAGGTCACGGGCAAGGACAGCTGCCGTAGCCGTGGATCCCCCAACTGCAGCACCGTGCGTTCAGCCATGCCAGCGAGGGCAGACGGGATGGGCTCCATGCGCCCGCCTGCACCGCGCTCAGCCCTCGCCGCCACACCGGCCAGCGCCCGTCGTTCGCACCAGGAACAGCTGCGATCAGCGCCACGGCCGGGATGCTGAATCCAGCCCGTTCCTGATCCAAGCCCTCCGTTCGGCCCATCTGTCCCGAACCCGCATCCCGCCCATCGGTCGCGCCGATCCGTCCCGAGCGCCATTTCCGCACATCCGCCCCAAGCGCCCGTTCCGAACGTCCGTCCCCAGCTCCCACACCGGCCCCGATTCCCCGCCACCCACCGCTCCGTCCCCTTCCATGACCCAACCCACCCTGCGCTTCCGGCCCCTGCGGCCGGCGGTGGCGTCCGATGGCGCCTGCCGCCTCGACCTCCTGCTGACGATCACCGCGCCGCCCGCCAGACCAGCGGCCACCGGCCGGCTGCGGCCTCCGCTGAACCTGGCCCTGGTGATCGACCGCTCCGGCTCGATGGCCGGCACCAAGCTCAGCCACGCCCGCAAGGCGGCCCGCTTCCTGGCGGCTGAACTCACCGGCCGTGACCGGCTCGCGATCGTGAGCTTCGACAGCCACGTGCAGCTCGTGGTGCCCTCCACCCCCGTCACCCAGCCGCAGCGTTTCATCCACGCGATCAACACGATCCACAGCGGTGGAGCCACGGCCCTGTTCGATGGCTGGCTGGCCGGTGCCACCCAGGTGGCCGAGCACCTGGAGGCCACGGCCCTGAATCGGGTGCTGCTGCTCTCCGATGGCCAGGCCAATGTGGGCCTCACCGACCCGGGCGCGATCGCAGGCAAGGTGGCCGGGCTCACCCAGCGCGGCATCAGCAGCAGTGCCTTCGGGCTGGGTGACAGCTTCGACGAAGACCTGATGGGGGCGATCGCCAGCGCCGGTGACGGCACCCTGGCCCACATCGAGAGCCCACAGCAACTGGCGGATCTCTACGCCTCGGAACTTCAGGGGCTGGTCAGCACCGCCGGGCGCCGCGTCAGCCTCGGTGTGCGCGGCAAGCACGGCGCCGAGCTGGTCGACCTGCTCAACGACTTCAAGCCCACCGGGGCCGGGAACCACCAGCTGCCGAACCTGCGCAACAGCCATGAGCTGCAGATCGGCCTGCGGCTGCAGCTGCCCGCCTGGCGGGCCGACCAGGAGATCCTCAGCGTGCGCCTCGCCTGGGACGCACCGGGCACTGGAGAACGTCAGAAGATGCTTGCCTCTCTCACCCTGCCGGTGCTGCCCGGCGAGGAGCTGAAGCAGCTGGTGCAGGACACCGCCGTGGCCGAGCAGCTCGCCCTGCTGGAAGCCAACCGGGAACGCAAACGGGTGATCGCCGAACTCGATCGGGGCGACCTCGGCAGCGCCGTGGCCTGCATCGAGGGCCTGCGCGCCAACCTGATGGCGATGCCCACCAGCGCGCAGCTCGCCGGAGAAGTGGACCGGCTCAACGAGCAACTGACCCTGCTCCTGCGCGACCCCAGGCGCAGCCGCAAGCACCTCAGCCGAGACGCCTGGCGCTCCAGCCTCAACGTGTGGGACGAGCAGGAGGATCGCCCCTGAGGCGTGGCAGGCCGCACTGAACCCTTCTGCGGCGACTGGCGATCGCTTCTGCCCTCGAAGGCTGTGTGCTCGGCGGTGAAGCTGTGCTGCTCATCCAGGAGAACGAGAGATCCGCCGCGTTCCTGCAACCCTTTCCAGCGGATTCCCTCACGCAAGCCCTGCCGAAGCAGCACGTGCACGCGTGAATGAATGTCCTGTCCAACGCTCAGCTGCCCAACGCTCAGCGCCCCACGCCTTCAGCCACGCTTCCCGATCGCGCTCATCCCTGAGCAATCGCTCCCCTTCGAATCACGCGAAAGGTGAGGTTGATGCGTTCACGGGCAACGCGCCGCCGCTGGGGCACCTGATGCAACCAGTGCTGCTGCGTGGGTGGATCCATCACCAGCAGATCGCCTTCGCCCAGTTCAAAGCTCAGCGGTGAACCTGCATCTGCGCAAGGTTGCCGAGGCTTGAGCCGAAAGCTGCGGGCCGCCCCGAGGCTGAGGGAGGCAATCGGTTGATCGGGATCCAGTTCGGGCTCATCGTCCGCATGCCAATCGAGCTTGTCGCTGCCGTCGCGGTAGTGATTGAGCAGCAGGGAGTTGAAGCGGCAACCGGCGGCAGCCTCCACCTGCCGGCGCAGCTGCTGCAGCGAGGCGGTCCAGGGCTCGATCGCCTGGCGAACGCCGCTGTAGCTGTAGTGGCAACCGGGATCGCCCATCCAGCAGGTGAGCCGCGGAATCGGATGGGTGCGGCCGAACAGGGTGATGTGCTCCTGGCGCCAGGGCACGTCAGTCCGCAGCTGAACCAGCCAGGACGCCGCATCTGCCAGCCAGAAGGGCCAGTAACGCAACGCCAGTCCCTCCCGCGTCACCACCTGGGGGGTGCCGGCCGGCGGCGTTGGCTGCAGGAGATCGAGTTGGTGTTCCACCCTTCACGCCCCTTTCCTCGCGCTGGAGCTCTGGCCGCCAGCCACTCCCGCTCCCGCTCCAGCCGGCCCGCGGCCGGTTGGCAGCCGCCATGCTGGAGCCACTCTCGCTCGCCAGCTCCCATGACCGCCTCCACCGCCATGCCCACCGCGGACATGCCCGCCGTGGCCATGCCCGCCGTGGACAGCCTGCGTGAGCCAGTCAGCCAGGGGCTCACCCGCCCGCTGGCCTGGCGTCGCGAGCAGCTCGCGCGGCTCACGGCGCTGCTCGATGGTGCGGAGGAGGCGATCCTTGCGGCGCTCGCCGCCGACCTGGGCAAGCCTCCGGTGGAGGCCTACTTCGAAGTGGTGGCCGTGCGTCAGGAGCTGCGCCTCTGCCAGCGCCAGCTGCGGCGCTGGATGGCGCCCCGACCGGTGCCGGTGCCGCTCAGCCAGAGGCCGGGCCAGGCCCGGCTGCTGCCGGAGCCGCTCGGCTGCGTGCTGATCATCGGCCCCTGGAATTACCCCTTCTCGCTCACCCTCCAGCCGCTGGTGAGTGCGCTGGCGGCGGGCAACAGCGCCGTGCTGAAACCGTCGGAGCACGCCCCGCGCACCTCGGCCCTGATTGCCCAGCTGGTGGCGCGCCACCTGGAGCCCGATGTGGTGCAGGTGGTGGAAGGAGACGGAGCTGTGGCCAGCGCGCTGCTCCAGCTGCGCTTCGATCACATCTTCTTCACCGGCGGCGGCCGGGTGGGCCGGCTGGTGATGGAGGCGGCCGCGCGTCACCTCACCCCGGTCACCCTGGAGCTGGGCGGCAAGAGCCCGGCCATCGTGCTGGCCGACGCCGACCTCGACACCACCGCCCGTCGCCTGATCTGGGGCAAGGGGCTCAACGCCGGCCAGACCTGCATCGCCCCCGACCATCTGCTGGTGGAAGACTCGGTGCGGCCGGCGCTGGTGGAGCGGCTGACGCGGGAGATCACGCGCTGCTACGGCGACGACCCGCTGGCGTCGCCGGATCTGGCCCGCATCGTCAACCGCCCGCAGTTCGAGCGGCTGTGCGGCCTGCTGGAGGGCGCCCGGCAGCGGGGGCAACTGCTGGCCGGCGGCCAGGTCGATCCAGAGCGCCTGCGCATCGCCCCCACCCTGCTGGCGGTCGAGGCGGCCGACGATCCGCTGATGCAGGAGGAGCTGTTCGGTCCCCTGTTGCCGGTGCTGCCTGTGGCCTCGCTGGATGACGCCATCACCCGGGTGCGACGTAGCGCCAAGCCACTGGCGCTCTATCTGTTCAGCAACAGTGCAGCCGCCCAGGAGCAGGTGCTGGCAGGCACGAGTTCGGGGGGCGTCTGCTTCAACGACGTGGTGATGCAGGTGGGGGTGCCCGAGCTTCCCTTCGGCGGCGTCGGCCCGAGCGGCATGGGCCGCTACCACGGCCAATCGGGCTTCGACACCTTCTCGCACCTGCGCAGCGTGCTGCGGCGTCCGTTCCGCTTCGATGTGCCGCTGCGGTATCCCCCCTACGGCGACCGTCTCGGCCTGATCAAGCGGCTGATGGGCTGAACCGGGCCAACGATTTGGCGCCGGGGGACTGGCGCGCCAGAGGGTTCTCCGTAAGGTTCAACCAGCTGACCGTTGCCCATGCGCCGCGCCATCGTCGCCCTGGCCCTCGCCCTGCTGCTCCCGTTGCCGGGACTGGCCGCCCAGCACGTGGTGAAGCCCGGGGAGACGCTCTCGGAGATCGCCGAGCGCTATGGCGTGTCCCTCAACCGCCTGATGCAGCTGAACGGCATCAAGGATCCGGATCTGGTCACCGCCGGCACCCGCCTCACCGTGCCCGGCGGAACCAGCTCCGGCGCCGGCTCTTCCGCTGGCGGGCGCGGCAGCTACACCGTGAAGCCGGGCGAAACCCTCTCCGAAATCGCCGACCGGCTCGGCACCACGGTGCAGCGCCTGATCGAGCTCAACGGCATCCGCGACCCCGACATGGTGGCTGAGGGCACCCGCCTGGTCGTGCCCGGCGCCCCCGCCGCCGCCCGTCCCGCCGCGGTGAACAGGAACGCCCGCGAACACACCGTCCAACCGGGTGAAACCCTCTCCGGCATCGCCGATCGCTACGGAGTGCCGATGTCGCGGCTGATGGCGCTCAACAAGCTCACCCAACCCGACGAGATCCAGGCCGGTAGCCGCCTGGTGCTGCGTGCCAGCACACCCGCACCCGCCCGCGCCGCCGCCAAGCCCGCGACGCCCAAGCCCGCCGCCGCCAAACCCGCACCCGCGCGCCCAGCCCCGGCAGCGGCTCAACCCAAACCAGCGCCAGTGGCCGCCAGGCCGGCGCCGGTAGCCGCCAAGCCGGCCCCGACAGTGACCGCCCAAGCCCAACCGGCGCCCGCAGCCCAGCCAGCGCCCACGCGCCCCGCACCCGCTGCGGCTGCAGCCCAACCCAGGCCGGCGCCCGTAGCTGCCACCCAGCCCGCGCCCGCTGCCACCCGCCCGGCTCCAGCAGCAACGACAGCAGCCCCCCAACCCAGGCCAGCGGCTGCGGCAGCGCCCGCCCCCCGTCCCAAACCGGCGGCCACCGCCGCCAGGTCGGCCGGCCCCAAACCACCGGAATGGCGCACCTACGGCCCGATTCAGGTCGACTTCGCCAACTGGCAGCCTCTCGGCGGCAGCATGGTGGCCCCGGCCCTGAACAGCGCCGGCCAATCGATTTTCCTGGCGGTCAACTGCACGGCAGGCAAGCTCAATGCCACCGGCGAAGCAGGCGCCTGGAAGAGCTGGGATGCCCCTCAGAGCGAATTTGAACAGCAATTGGTGAGAGACCTCTGCAGGGTGGGCGGCGGCTGACCCCCGGCTCCAGCGGCCCTCCTTTCTTCGTCACGACCCCTCCTTACCTTTCCCGCCGCCCCTGCTTCGTTCGCTCCAGCCCACGCCGGCCGGCCCGCCTGACGCTCAGGCCGCCCAGCGCAACGGCCATGGCTCCTGCAGGTAGCGGCGTCCGGCCTCCCGGATCCAGAGCCGCTGGCTGCCGTCGTCGCTTTCACTGATCAGCTCCTCCTGCACCAGCCGGCGCGCCAGCCAGCCCCAATGCTCCCCCTCCGCAGCGGCGCTGTCCTCCGCACCCGAGTGATCGGCCAGGTCATCGGCCAGCCGGGCGAGATCCAGACCCCGGCGCTCCTGCAGCAGGGTCAGCACCTGCGCCGCCTGCGCCGACCAGTCGATCGGCACCCCACGGCTGTGGCAACGGTCGCAGCGGCCGCAGGGGGGCACCAGCTCGCCCACGGCCTCCAGCAAGGCCTGCTCGCGGCAGCCCGTTCCCTCCGCCACCGCCTCCATGCGCCGCAGCTGCTGCTGGGCCAGTTCCAGCCGCACCTTCTCCTGCTCCTGCAGCTCCGGCGTCAGCTGCCGGCCGGAAGCGCGCATCGCCCAGCCCAGCGAGCGACGGTCCATCGGATCAAAGAGCACCAGGCAGCGGGCGGGCTGGCCATCACGCCCCGCCCGCCCCGACTCCTGCAGGTAGCCCTCCGCGCTGGCCGGCAGATCCAGATGCAGCACCAGGCCCACATCCGGGCGGTCCACACCCATACCGAAGGCCACCGTGGCCACCAGCACCGGCCGCGGATGGTGCTGGAAGTGCTCAAGCGCCAGCAGGCGACTCTCAGGGTCCATGCCGGCGTGATAAGCGATCGCCTCCACCCCGGCGGCCGAGAGCCGCACCGCCCAGTGCTCCACCGACCGCCGTGTGCGGGCATAGATCAGCACAGCACCAGACGCCGCCGCCACCGTGTCGAGCACCAGCGGCAGCGGATCCGGCGGGCGCCGCTGCATGGCGTACACGAGGTTCGAGCGCCGGGCGGAGCGCACCTGCACGAGCGGGCGCCGCAGCTGCAGCAGACGAATGATGTCGGCGCGGACCCGTGGGGCGGCCGTGGCACTCAGCGCCACCAGGGGCACACCAGGGCAGAGGCTGCGCAGCTGCCCGAGGCGGCGGTAATCCGGGCGGAAATCATGGCCCCAGGCGCTGATGCAGTGGGCCTCGTCCACCGCCAGCGCCACCAGCCGGCCCTGCTCCAGCACGTCCTCCAGCAGGGCGCGGGTGGCTTCCGCCTGCAACCGCTCCGGTGCCAGATAGAGCAGCCGCAGGCGGTTGTCGGCGAGGCGATGCAGCAGTTGCCGCCGCGACCCGACATCGAGCCCCTGGTGCAGGCAGGCGGCCGGGATGCCGCGGCGCTGCAACTGCGCCACCTGGTCCTGCATCAGGGCCACCAGCGGCGACACCACCAGCACCAGGCCCTGCCGCACGAGGGCGGGCAACTGAAAACACAGCGACTTTCCGCCACCGGTGGGCAACACCGCCAGGCAGTCGCGCCCCGCCAGGAGCGCCTCCACCACCGGGCGCTGGCCTGGCCGGAAGCACGACCAGCCGAAATGACGCTCCAGGGAATCCTCGAGCGCATCCATCGCCAAACCGGCCACAGCCCTGGTGCAGCCCGACCTTAGCGGCCCCAGATCTGGTGGCCAGGCGCGCTCATGGCAAGGGCGGTGCGTCCAGCTGGTCGGGGCTCTCCTCCACCAGCTGCAGCCGCACCCGTTTGCCGCCGGCCAGCTCCCCCAACGACACCCGCAGGGTGCTGCCGCTCAGGCTCTGGAGCACGGTCAGCATGGCCCGCAGGTGGGGCGTGCTGCTGCCGCTCTCCACCCACAAGCGTTCCTGCAATCCACCCAACCGCCGCCAGCTGGTGTGCAGCTTCAGCACGGCGCTCTCCAGCTGTTGCGCCTGCCCCACCGCATCGGCGAGCAAGCCGAGCGCATCGAGCCGCTGGGCCTCCTGCAGCGCTTTCTCCAGCTGGAGCTCCCCTTGCTGGAAGGCGCGCACCGCGGCCCCCGCCTCCGCTGCCTTGCTCAGCCAGCGGGCCGTGCTGGTCACGTCCCTGACTCGGTCGAGCTCGGGTTCATCGCGCAGCGCCTGGCGCAGATCGTCCTGCTGGGCCTCGGGCAGCTTGGCCAGCTCCTTCACCAGCGGCGCCACGGCCCGCGGGGGCAGCAGGTTCTCCTGGGTGCGCTGGCGGATTTCCTCGGGCAGCAGCGGGCTGGTGGCAGCGGTGAACTCATCGGAGAGGCGCCGCACCTGCTTGCGGGTGATCTGCTGCCCCTCGTTGGCCGCTTCGCTGATCATCAACTGCACCTCCGGGTAGGCCTGGGCCGTTTCGAGGAAGGCGCGCTTCGAGAAGTTGTTGACGCTGCTTTGCTCCAGCGGCCCATCACCCACCAGGCTTTCGGCAGACTCCGCCAGCTGGATCAGCCCATAAGCCCGGGTCTTGCTGATCTCCCGCTCCCTGAGCCATTGCAGGAAGCCGGTGCCCCGGCCCTCACCGCCGCGAACCTCGCGGTCACGCACGGCGCGCAGGATGCGCCCCCGCCAGATCTCCGTCTGCAGGTCGAAGCGGTCGCACACCCCCCATGCCTCCTCCAGCCGCGCCAGGAACTCCATCGTGCTGATGTCGTCGCGCTGGGGATC
Source organism: Sphingobacterium thalpophilum (assembly GCA_943367595.1). Taxonomy (GTDB): domain Bacteria; phylum Cyanobacteriota; class Cyanobacteriia; order PCC-6307; family Cyanobiaceae; genus MW101C3. Next base: position 3,602 of record CALRJS020000022.1, on the reverse strand, counting down.
GGGGAGCTCGAGATCGAGGATGGGGGGCTCCAACAACGGCGGGGCGGCAGCAGTCGATCGTGCCACGCTCCGCCCGCCCCCATGGCGGCCCTGCTCCGGCGACGACGATTCATGACACGGGCGCCTTTGGGCCCGCCGGCCTCGGGTATCTTCCGACTGGCAATCAACCTTCTCCAGCGCAGCGATGGCCATCTCCCGCGGCGACAAAGTGCGCATCAAGCGACCCGAGTCCTACTGGTTCAACGACGTCGGCACCGTGGCGTCGATCGACACCTCCGGCATCCGCTACCCCGTGGTGGTGCGCTTCGAGAAAGTGAACTACACCGGATTCAGCGGTTCGGAAGGCGGCATCAATACCAACAACTTCTCCGAAGCCGAGCTCGAGAAGGCCTGAAGCCCAATCCCGGGGGCACAACCAGCATCGGCATGGTCGCCCCCCACACCCTTTCTTGACATCAGGCGAGTCTCTCCACCTGTCGCAGCGTTGAAGCAGCGATTCGTCAGCTCGCCACCCTGAAGCTGTTGTCGGAATCGCCCTCTCGGGCCTGACCTCCTGCTCGATCTGTGCGAGCCCCGCTGCAGCCTTGGTCTGGTCTGCGCATGCGCGTTCCTCTGGCGCCTACTCCCCCGCGACGCGGGCAACACGGCAGGCCCCCCGCACCTGTGGGCTTGGCGCGCCGGCATGGGAGCCTGAAGCTACGCGTCAGAGGCCGTCTTGCCAGAGCTGCCTGAAGTCGAAACCGTGCGTCTCGGCCTTGAGCGACAGTTGGCGGGCTTCACCGTGGAGCGCGTCTGTGTGCTGAGAGCAAGGGCTGTGGCCCATCCCAGCGACCCTGAAGCGTTCTGCCGTGCTCTTGAAGGCACCCAGGTGGGCCTGTGGCAGCGCCGAGGAAAGTATCTTCTGGCCAGCCTGAGCCGCGGTGGCGAGCCCGCCGGCCTATGGGGTGTTCACCTGCGCATGACAGGCCAGTTTCTGTGGCTTGAACACGAGCGCGAACCATGCAGCCACACGCGGGTGCGGTTCCACGACGGCCACGGTCACGAACTGCGCTTCGTGGACACGCGCAGCTTCGGCCAGATGTGGTGGATTCCGGCGGGCAGCGAGCCCAGCCAGGTGATGCACGGCCTCAGCCGCCTCGGCCCTGAACCGTTCAGTCCGGCGTTCAACGTCACCTACCTGCAGCAACGCTTGAAAGGGTCGCAGCGGCCGATCAAGAACGCCCTGCTGGATCAGGCGTTGGTGGCCGGCATCGGCAATATCTATGCCGATGAATCTCTTTTCACCGCAGGCATCGATCCGCACACCCCCAGCGGCAGGCTTGGGGGGGCGCAGCTTCGGCGGCTCCACCAGGCCGTGGTGCAGGTGCTGGAAACGAGTATCGGAGCGGGAGGCACCACCTTCAGCGATTTCAGAGATCTCAGCGGCACCAATGGCAACTACGGCGGCATGGCCTGGGTGTACCGGCGCGGCGGCCAGCCCTGCCGGACGTGCGGAACACCAATCCAACGGGAGCGGCTGGGTGGGCGAGGCACCCACTGGTGCCCGTCCTGCCAGCATTGAGTTGCTGCGACCTGCCGATGGCTTTCGATCCACCCACAACCGCTGAGGCTCTGGCCAGCCTGATCCGGGACCTTCATCGCCGTGGCTGGTGTGATGGCACCGGTGGAAATTTCAGCTGCGTGCTGAGCAGGGATCCGCTGCGGCTACTCATGGCCCCCAGCGGGATCCACAAAGGATCTGTTCGTGGCGCCGACCTCGTGCAGGTGAACGAAGCCGGCGCTGTGGTGCAGGGCAACGGACAAGCCAGCGCAGAAACGCTTCTGCACCTGGAGATCGTGCAGACCTGTGGTGCGGGTGCAGTGCTCCACACCCATTCACCGGCAGCAACCCTGCTGTCGCGCCTGGCTCTCCAGAGCCAACAGCCAAATGGAAATGGCCCTGCAGGGGTTGTGTTTGAAGGGCTCGAGATGATGAAGGGTCTTGAAGGCATCACCACCCATCAGAGCCGCGTGGTACTGCCAGTGGTACCGAACGACCAGGATCTGCGTCGGCTCAGTGCCCTTGCATCCCCTTTGCTCAGCAACGCCCCCCATGGACTGTTGGTCGGCGGCCATGGGCTCTATGCCTGGGGCAGCAATCTGTTCACAGCCCAACGGCATGTGGAAATTCTCGAGTTCCTGCTCGATCAGACATGGCGAGATCTCCTGCTCAAGTCTCTGCAACCAGCAGCGGCGGAGCTGTCAGTCCAGGCTCCACAACCTTGAAATCCGCTGACGGTGATCCCATTCATGCAGGTGCACAGCGCCTGATCCACACCCGCTTGTAATGGACGACAGAGCCAACGATCCTGCTCCTGCGGCACTCGCCATGAGTGGCTGTTGGCGTCCTCCCTATAGGTGGCTGTCGGTATCCTCACCATAAATGTCGTCCCCATAAATGTCCTCGCCATAGCCCTCCCCGAGCCAGCGCGTCTGCCGCGAAGCTGACATTCTCGACGTCGCTTCCATGACACATTCGCCCCTGCCTCCTCCGTCGTGACGCTGCATACTCCCGGACTCCATCATGAGGCCACTGACAGAAGCGATTCACCGATCTGCTTCATCCACTAGACCCATGAGTCAACAAGTCCCGCATTCACCCGCAACAGAGACGAGACACCTCAATCCGAAGCGTTAACCATGCCATCCCTCATCCCAGCCGGAGTGGCCATCAGCCACATTCTTCTCGACATCGAGGGCACCACCTGTCCCTTCAATTTCGTAAAAGACACGCTTTTCCCCTATGCCGCAGACCAGCTGGACAGCTTTCTTGACAAAGAAGCTGATAACCCCAATGTCCAGCAGCTGCTGCAATCCGTTGAGCAAGCATGGGGAGAGGAAAGTGATGACGAAGCTCGTCGTCTTCTAGGTTCTGCACGCGTGGAGGGCAATGGTTCAACCGCTGAGCATCTGCGGTCCTACCTGAAGTGGCTGATTCACAAAGACAAGAAACTGACTCCACTGAAGGATCTCCAAGGGCTTATCTGGGAACGCGGCTATCAAGACGGCGACCTCTGCGCCCCCCTGTTTGAAGACGTCCCACCTGCACTTCAGCGATGGAAGCTCATGGGGATAGAGCTTGGTGTCTACTCCTCAGGGTCAGTGAAAGCTCAACAATTGCTTTATTCGCACACCACTGCCGGCAATCTACAGCCGCTCTTCTCTGCTTGGTTTGACACCCGCATTGGCGCCAAGCAGCAAGCTGACAGTTACTCGTCAATCGCCAACCAACTCGAAGTAAGTCCTGACCATATGTTGTTCATCAGCGATGTCATCGATGAACTCCACGCCGCCAACGCCGCAGGCATGCAGGCCCTGCTGAGCGACCGCCCCGGTAATCCTTGCCATGAGGCCGGCAACTACCCAGTCATCCAGTCTTTCGCCAACGTCTTTGCCTAGAAAGTCAACAGAGAAACCCAATCACAACCTGTGGCATTGCAATCGCGTCATTCACGCACGTGGGCTTTCGGGCATCCTGACACCAAGGTCGTCCTCGTAATCTTCACCACCTGATCCCCCGTGATTCCTCCTTGATTCACCCTACGAGCCATCGGCGACCAATC
>CALRJS020000021.1:0-60637 GCA_943367595.1 Sphingobacterium thalpophilum | reverse complement strand
CTGATCGCTACCTGGGTGCCTTCAATTACCGCTTCAACCGCCGCTTCAACTTGGCAACAATGACTGAGCGAGTGGTTCATGCCATCTGCAGCTGCGACGCTCGGCCGGAACGCATCTTGAGGAGTGCGGAGCTAGCTACCTAATCAGGCCAGTCATTGATCGACACCGTCTTCTGAAACACGGTGGTGTTGGGTTCATGGGCCAGCGCCACCAGGGCCTTGCTGTTGTGGAACATGTAGTTGCGCCCCACCTGCCCCGAACCATTGGCCAGGCCGGCCGGGTGGCGGTCGTTGGCAGACATCAGCAGCAGCCGGGCACTGTTGGCGGCGCCGCAACTCACCACCACCACATCGGCGGAAAAGCGCATCGGCTCGCCATCGCGCAGAAGCTCCACCGCCGTGACCCGCCCACCACTGGCATCGGTGAGCAGCCGCTGCACATGGGCGCGGGTGAGCAGCGACACATTCGCATCGGCCAAAGCCGGCCGGATGCCCACCACTTCCGCATCGCCCTTGGCATGCACCAGGCACGGAAAGCCATCACAGCGGTTGCACTTGCGGCAACGGCTGAAGGGCAGGTTGGCCTCATCGAGCATCACCCCGCTGGGGGCATGGAAGGGGCGCAGGCCGGCGGCGCGCAGGTCGTCGACCAGCTTCTGCATGCGCGGCTCATGCGCGATCGGCGGATGGGGATAGGGGGCGCTGCGACGGGGTTCGGTGGGATCTTCCCCCTGCTGGGCATGCACGTGGAACAGTTCTTCGGCGCGTTGGTAATAGGGCTCGAAGACGTCGTAAGGGAGAGGCCAGGCTGGTGAGATGCCGTCGTGGTGAATCAGCTCGCCGAAATCAGCCTCGCGCAGGCGGAAGTGGGCGGCCCCGTACATCTTGGTGGCGCCTCCCACCATGTAGTGGCTGCCGGGCTGAAAGGCCTTGCCGTGCTTGTCGTGCCAGGTGTCTGCAGAGACATAGCGGCCCTGCTGAAACACCGCTTCGGCGCTCCAGTTCTGCGGCTCCTGGGGGAGCCAGTCGCCGCGTTCCAGCACCAGCACCTTGAGGCCGCTGCCGGCCAGATGCCGCGCCAGGGTGCCGCCGCCAGCCCCACTGCCAATGATCAGCACATCCACGTGGCTGCCATCCGGCGGATTCAGCTGCCCGGCCCCAGGCAACGGGGAAAGGGTGATCGACGGGTCGATGATCCGGGCCGTTGGGGTGGCAGGCATGGCGGAAGGTTGGCGGCGGAACAGAGAGGAAAACAGAGGCCGGTGCAGCGATCAGGGCACCGGATACTGGGAGAGTTGGTTGATCATCTTGCAGACGATCGCACTCCAGCCGGTCTGGTGGCTGGCGCCCACGCCGCGGCCATTATCGCCATGGAAATACTCATGGAACTGGATCAGATCACGCCAATGGGGGTTGTGCTGAAACAGATCCACATCCCCAAGAAAGGCGCGCCGGCCCTGGCTGTCACGCCGGAAAAGACTCACCAGGCGCTGCTCCAGCTTCAATGACACATCCCAGAGGCTGAGCCACACGCCGGAGCCGGTGGGAAATTCCACCTTGAAGCTGTCGCCGTAGAAATGGCCGAATTTCTGCAGCGATTCGATCAACAGATAATTGAGCGGCATCCATACCGGCCCGCGCCAGTTGGAGTTACCACCGAACATGGCCACCGGGCTATCTGCCGGTGAATAAGAGAGGCAATCTGATTCACTGCCTTCGGTGTAGCAGAATGGTGCGGTTTCATACACCTTCGAGAGGGAGCGGATGCCATAGGGGGACAGGAACTCCGCTTCATCGAACAGCCGCTCACAGATGCGGCGCAGCCGATCCTCCGGCACCAGGGAAAACAGCAGCCGGTCGTTGTGGCGCCGGCCCAGGTGCGTTTCCACCCAGGAGGGGGAGGTGCGCTCGTGGGTGTACCACGCCATGCTGTTCTTCACATCCAGCACCGGCAGACGCTCCAGCGTTTCCTGATCGAAACTGGCCACCGCCAGCAGGGGAATCAGGCCCGCGATCGAGCGGCTGCGCAGGAAATCGGTGCTGCCATCGGGCCGTTTGATCACGTCATAGTAGAAGCCATCCTGTTCGTCCCAGTTCAGGAATTCGTTGTCTGTGGGTGTGTTGAGCGTGAGGTTGAGTTGCACGAAGTCGTAAACGAAACGCTCGCACAGATCCGCATACTCCGGTTCACTCACGCTCAGCTCCACGCTGATGTTGAGCAGATTCAGGCTCAGCGACGCCATCCAGGCGATACCATCGCTCTCGCCGATGTGGCTGCCATCGGCCAGCGGAAAACGGCGATCGAACACGGCGATATTATCGAGCCCGAGGAATCCACCCTCGAACACATTGTCGCCGGAGCGATCATTGCGGTTGGCCCACCAGCCGTATTCGAGCAGCAGCTTGCGCAGCGCCGCCCGCAGAAAGGGCATGTCCGGTTCACCGTTCTGCTTGCGGTCGATCTGATACACACGCATCGCCGCCCAGGCGCCGATCGGCGGGTTTGGATCGGAGAGCGCCCATTCGTAGGCCGGGGTCTGGGCATTGGGCGCCGTGAAGCGCGGGCTGCGCAGCAACATGCACTGCTCCTTGGCGGTGGCTGCATCAAAGCCGGCGAAGGCCACGGCATGCACCATCAGATCCCACTGGCAGAAGTAGGGGTATTCCCATGAATCGGGCATGGAGATCACATCTTCCACATGCAGGCGGCGCCAGTCCGCATTGGCGCTCCTGAAGCGCTCCGGCGGCGGCACCGGCTGGCCCGGATCCCCCTCGAGCCAGCGTTTCACGTCCCAGCTGTAGTACTTCTTGCACCACAGCAATCCGGCGGCGCCGGCAAGGTGGATGCGGCGGTCGTCGGCTTCCAGCCCCGGCACGCAGTGCTCGAAGTAGGCCCTCCATTCCTGCTCGCGGGCCTGATGGCTGGCCTCGAACGCCGCGCCGAACACCGCCGGCTGCTCGCCCGCCCACAGGCGCAGGTCCACCACCCAGGTCTCGCCCGGGGCGAGGGTGCGCTGCAGCAGGCGGGCCGCCTTGGTGCCCCGCTGGGCGGGGTTGATGGCCCCCTCTTCCCCCTCGACCACATACCGGTGAAAGCCGTCCTTCTGATAAGGCCGCCGATTGGGCTGGCGGAACAGGCGCTCGGTGTTGGTTTCGTTGTCGGTGAAGATCCAGGGGCCCGGCTCGGCGCAGGCCAGCCGGTACGACCCGAGGCCAGGCAGCACAGGGGTGCGCAGCAGATCCCCTTCCAGCTCCAGGGGCTGCTCGACCGCGCCCGCATAGCCCCAGCTCCACGTGTTGCGCAACCACAGGGTGGGCAGGAGGGTGAGCGGCGCAGGATCCGGGCCCCGGTTGGTGAGGCGCAGCCGGATCAGCAGGTCGTCGGCCGCCGCCTTCGCGTACTCCACCTCCACATCGAAGTAACGGTCGTCGTCGAACAGCCCGGTGTCGACCAGCTCGTATTCAGGGCTGTCGCGCCCGCGCCGCCCGTTCTCGTGGATCAGGTGGTCGTAGGGGAAGCAGCGCTGGGGGTACTTGTAGAGCCCCCGCATGAAGCTGTGGGTGGGGGTGTTGGCCAGGTGGAAGGTGTAGTCCTTGATGTCCTCGCCGTGGTTGCCCTCCGGGTTGCCCAGCCCGAAGGGCCGCTCCTTGAGGATGGGATCGAGGCCGTTCCAGAGCGCCACCGCAAAGCAGAGGCGGGCGTGCTCATCGCACAGGCCCAGCAGGCCGTCCTCCCCCCAGCGGTACACGCGCGAGCGGGCGTGGTCGTGCGGGAAGGAGCGCCAGGCATCCCCGTCGGCGGAGTAGTCCTCCCGCACCGTGCCCCACTGACGATCCGGCAGGTAGCTGCCCCAGAGCGCCCAGGGCACCAGCCCCTGATCCCGCTCGGCCATGCGGCGCCGTTCGGCGAACTCGATGGCGTCGCGGTCGGGCATCAGCACGTGATCAACACCTGGCCATCCTGGCCGGGTTCGGCGGTTCCGCAGGCCGCTCTGTGCGTTAGCCCACCATCAGGCCGCCGTCTTCGCTGAGGCATTCCTGCCAGCTGCGCAGATCGAACAGCAGTTCCTCGAGCGTGAGTACGGCCAGTTCCCGCTCCAGCGCGCGCTGCAGGCGCCGCACCAGGGCCTGGGCCACCTGCTCACCCGCCAGTGCCGGGTCGCGGTCCGCCACTGTCAGGTCAACGGCCATGGCCGACGCCGGCTCAAGCGCCGGATCGGCCTGCACGGCCTGCAGCACGGTGGCCAGGGGAATCGCCGCCGGCGCTCGCCGCAGGCGGTAACCGCCGCTGCGGCCCCGGCGTGCCTCCACCAGATCGGCCCGTCGCAGCTGCAGCAGGAGCTGCTCCAGCATCGGGGCCGGAATCGACTGAGCGGCGGCGATCTGCGTGACCGAGCGCCAGCCGCCCGGCTCCCTGGCCAGCTCCAGCAGCGCCTTGAGCGCCTGCAGGCCGCGGCGCTTGATCAACGCCGCGCCGCCAGACGCTCCAGCACGTGCTCGAGGGTGTAGCCGAACAGGGTGGGATCCGGTTCGGTGGCATCGATGTCGGCCAGGCCCAGCTCCTGCCAGCGGGCATCGAGCCGGTCTTCGATCGCCACCGGCCGGCGCAGCGGTTCGCCCCAGTCGTGGCGCTTCTCCGGCCCGACCTTGGTGGTGGCATCGATCGCCAGCCGCCCGCCCAGCCCCAGCCGCTCGCTGGCGAAATCCAGCGTGTCGAACGGGGTGTCCTCCAGCACGAACAGATCGCGCTGGGGATCCACCTGGGCACTGATCGCCCAGATCACCTGGCGTGGGTCGCGGATGTTGATCGACCTATCCACCACCACCACGAACTTGGTGTAAGTGAACTGGGGCAGGACGGTCCAGAAGGCCATCGCCGCCCGCTTCGCCTGGCCCGGATAGGCCTTGTCGATCGAGAGCACAGCCAGCTTGTAGCTGAGCCCTTCCATCGGCAGGAAGAAATCGATGATCTCGGGCACCTGTTGCCGCAGGATCGGCGTGTAGATGCGGTTGAGCGCGATCGCCAGCATCGCCTCCTCCTTCGGCGGACGGCCGCTGAAGGTGGTGAGGAACACCGGGTTCCTGCGCTGGGTCATGCACTGAAAGCGCACCAACGGTGACGCCTCCACGCCGCCGTAGAAGCCCATGTGATCGCCGAAGGGCCCGTCGGGCAGTTCCTCGCCGGGGGTGATCGTGCCCTCCAGCACCACCTCGCTGTGGCTGGGCACCTCCAGATCCACGGTCTTGCACTTGGCCAGCCGCACCCCCTCACCGGCGTAGATGCCGGCGAACAGCCATTCGGAGAGCTGCACCGGGATCGGGGTGGCGGCGGCCATCACCAGCAGGGGGTGCACGCCGATCGCGACCGCCACCTCCAGCGGCTTGCCCAGTGCGGCCGCCTTGCGCAGGTGGCGGGCACCTCCGCGCACGCTCAGCCAGTGCACCGTCATGGTGTTCACCGACTGGCGCTGCAGCCGGTAGACACCCACATTGGGCACGCCCGTTTCCGGGTCCTTGGTGATCACCAGGCCGAGGGTGATGACCCCACCGGCATCACCGGGCCAGGGGCGCAGCAGCGGCAGGCTGTCGAGGTTCACGTCCTCCCCCTTGAACACCTGCTGGTGGCAGGGGGGCAGCAGGTCGAGGTCGGGGCGGGCCTTCACCACATCCCAGAGCACCCCACCGAAGCGCACCGCCTCGCGCAGCCCCTTCGGGGGGCGGGGCTGCTGCAGCAGGGCCAGGCGCGCGCCTAGATCCTCCAGCTCTTCGGCCCGCTCCAGGCCCATGCTCCACACGACCCGCTGCACGGTGCCCAGCAGGTTCACCGCCACCGGCATCGGGCTGCCGATCACGTTCTCGAACAGCAGGCCGGGGCCACCGCGGGCCAGCACCCGGTCGGCGATGGCGGCCAGTTCCTGGTCGGGGTCGACGGGAGCGGTGATCCGCCGCAGCTGGCCGCGCTGCTCCAGCAGCGAAAGAAAGCCCCGCAGATCACGGGTGGAACTCCGCGGCAGCGTGGCCGGCATTGAGAGGGTCCTGAGCGTCGCTGCCTACTGTGACGCACGCGACCCGTGCCCTGCGCCGTGCAGATCCATACCTTCCACACCTCCGAAGACGTGCCCGACCGCAGCCCTGGAGCGGCGGCGGGCCCGGATGCGGCCGTGGTGATCGACGTGCTGCGCGCCACCACCACGATCGCCTGGGCGCTGCAGAACGGCGCCGAGGCGGTGCAGGCCTTCGCCGATCTCGACAGCCTTAAGGCCGCGGCCGCGGCCTGGCCCGCCGCGCAACGGCTCACGGCCGGTGAGCGGGGCGGCGCCCGGGTGGAGGGCTTCGATCTCGGCAACTCTCCCCTGGCCGTCACGCCGGAGCGGGTGGCTGGCAAGCGCATCTTCATGAGCACCACCAACGGCACCCGCTCCCTCGACAAGGTGCGCGACGTGCCCCTGCTGCTGACCGCCTGCCTGCCCAACCGTGCGGCCGTGGCGGCGCGGTTGCTGGAGCGCCAGTGCGAGCAGGTGTGGATCGTGGGCAGCGGCTGGGAGGGCTCCTATTCGCTGGAAGACACCCTGGCGGCCGGGGCGGTGGCCCAGGCGGCGATGGACGCCGCGGCCGCGGACGGCCGGTCGGTGCAGGCCGGCAATGACGAGATGGTGGCGGCGCTGGCGTTGTGGCAGCAGTGGCGCCACGATCCCGAAGGCTGCCTGCGCACCGCCAGCCATGGCCGGCGGCTGATCGGCCTGGGCGATCACGACGCTGATTTCCGCTGCTGCGCCGCCGTGGATTCGCTCGCGATCGTGCCGATGCAGGCCGAGCCGGGCGTGCTCAAAGCCAGCTGAAGCCGGCGCCCAGCCCCGTTCCGGTGCCGGAAGGCAGCTCCCTTACAGTTCCGCCGACCTCTTCCCTGCCCATGGTGACGAGCTTCCTGGCCGCTGCTCTGCAACTCACCAGTACGCCCGATCCGGAGGTCAACTTCGCGGCGGCTGAGGAGCTGATCGATCTGGCGGCCCGGCGCGGCGCCGATCTGGTGGGGCTGCCGGAGAACTTCGCCTTCATGGGCGACGACGAGCGGCGGCTGGAGCTCGCGGGCAGCCTGGCCGAACGCTGCAGCCGCTTTCTGGTCACGATGGCGCGGCGCTACCAGGTGACCCTGCTGGGCGGCGGCTTCCCCGTGCCGGCCGGGGAGCGGGCCACCTTCAACCGCGCCGAACTGGTGGGCACCGAAGGCCAGCTGCTGGCCCGCTACGACAAGATCCACCTCTTCGACGTCGATCTGCCGGACGGCAACACCTACCGGGAATCGGGAACGGTGAAAGCCGGCGATGTCCTGCCGCCGGTGGTGGACGTGCCGGGGCTGTGCCGCATCGGGCTGTCGATCTGTTACGACGTGCGCTTTCCCGAGCTCTACCGCCACCTGGCCGGTGCCGGCGCCGAGCTGATCATGATTCCGGCCGCCTTCACCGCCTTCACCGGCAAGGACCACTGGCAGGTGCTGCTGCAGGCGCGGGCGATCGAGAACACCGCCTATGTGATGGCACCGGCCCAGACCGGCCTGCACTACGGCCGCCGCCAGACCCATGGCCATGCCCTGGTGATCGACCCATGGGGCACGGTGCTGGCGGATGCGGGAATTTCCCCCGGGCTGGCGGTGGCGCCGGTCGACCCTGATCATGGCCAACGGGTTCGCACCCAGATGCCGAGCCTCAACCACCGCCGTCCTTCGCTGTTCTGACCCTGGGGAAGCCCTGCCCGTCACTGCTCACCACGCTGCTGACCACGCTGCGGGCGTCGTGTCGTGCGATCGCCCTCGCCACGCTGGCACCGTCCGCCGTGCTGCTGGCCTCCCTGCCGGCCCACGCCGCCAGCGCCCTGGCCGCCTGGCGCGTCACCCGTGACGGGGTGCTCGAGCTGCGCACCTCGCCATCGATCTCCCTGCAGGCCTTCTACGAAAGCGGCAGGGGCGCCCAGGGCCCACGGGTGTGGATCGACCTCCCCGGTGCTCCGGTGCGGCCCCGCACTCTGCGCGGCAGCGGCGCCCTGCGCGAGGTGCGCATCGGCAAGCCCGATCCCGGCACCACCCGCCTGGTGCTCGAATTCGCCCCAGGCACCCAGCTGGATCCGCGCAACATGCGCCTGGTGGGCACCGCCCGCGACCGCTGGCGGCTGGAACTGACCGGGCTGGGCTCGAACCGGCTGGTCTCCACCCTCGGCGAAGGGAATGTGGAGGTGGCAGGCGGAGGCTGGGTACGGCCGGCCCCCTTCGGCGGCAGCCGCCCCCTCCCTTCCACCAGCGGCATGCCCGCGGTGCCGCGCGGCCGCTTCCGCGTGGTGATCGATCCGGGCCACGGCGGGCCCGACCCGGGCGCCGTGGGCATCGGCGGGCTGCGGGAAACCGATGTGGTGCTCGACATCTCGTTGCAGGTGGCCCAGCTGCTGCAGAGCAAGGGCGTGCAGGTGGTGCTGACGCGCACCTCGGAAATCGACGTCGACCTGCCGCCGCGGGTGGCGCTGGCGAACAGCAGCGGTGCCCAGGCCTTCCTCAGCATCCACGCCAACGCCCTGAGCATGGCGCGGCCGGATGTGAACGGCATCGAAACCTTCTACTTCCAGGGCGCTCAGTCGCGGGCGCTGGCAGAAGCCGTTCAGGAAGAGATGCTGCGGGTTTCCCCCGGCAGCCCCGACCGCGGCGTCAAAACCGGCCGCTTCTTCGTGATCCGCCGCACGGTGATGCCCGCGGCACTGGCGGAAACCGGCTTCGTGACCGGCGATCTGGATTCGCCGCGGCTGGCGGATGCGGGACACCGCCAGCGGCTGGCTCAGGCCATCACCCGCGGCATCCTGCGTTACCTGGGGGGCGGATGAGCCAGCGACGCATCGGCCTGCTCGACAGCGGACTCGGCGGTCTGACCGTGCTGCGCCGCCTGCTGGAGCGGCATCCCGACCAGCCCTACATCTATCTGGGCGACACGGCCCGGGTGCCCTATGGCGAGCGCTCCACGGGGGAAATCCGCGCGATCGCCGCGGAGGTGGTGGGCTGGCTGCAGCTGCAGTCGGTCGATGTGGTGCTGATGGCCTGCAACACCACCCACGCCCTGGCCCTCGATGTGGTGGAGGCCATCGCCGGCCGCGAGGTGCCGGTGCTGGGTCTGATCGACAGTGCCGCCTCTGTGGTGCAGGGGGAGCGGGTGGGCGTGCTGGCCACACCGGCCACCGCCGCCAGCGGGGCTTATGGGCACGCCCTGCGCGCCGTGCGGCCGCACACCAAGGTGGTGGAAGTGGGCTGCCCAGCCTTCGTGCCCCTGATCGAGCGGGGTGATCTCACCCATCCGCAGCTGCGCGAGGCGGCCCACATCTATCTGAAGCCGCTGTTGGCCGCCGATGTGGACACCGTCGTGCTGGGCTGCACCCACTACCCGCTGCTGGAAGACCTGCTGCGGGAGCTGCTGCCCGAGCACGTGGTGCTGGTGGATCCGGCCGAGGCCGCCGTGGCGCGCCTGTCGGTCTGCCTCGGCCGTACGCCGGCGCCGGTGCTGCAGCGCTGCGGCCTGCACCCATCGCCCGCTCTGGCCAGTGGCAGCCGCTTCTGCGTGACCGGCGATCCGGAGGCCTTCGCCCATGCCGCCATGCCCTGGCTGGGCTGGCGACCGGTGGTGGAGCAGGTGGCGCTCTCAGCGCCGATCCAGGCCTTCTAGGATCCAGCCACTGAGCAGGGGTCATGGCCACGGTCGCGCAATTGCTCCAGCCGGTCGAGAACGACCTCGAAACTCTGCTGAGCGATCTGCGCAGCCTGATCGGCGCCGGCCACCCGATCCTCCAGGCTGCCGCTGAGCACCTCTTCAGCGCCGGTGGCAAACGGATCCGCCCCGGCGTGGTTCTGCTGCTCTCACGAGCCCTCAGCCCTGATGGTGAGCTCACCAGCCGGCACCGGCGCCTGGCTGAGATCACCGAAATGATCCACACCGCCTCCCTCGTCCACGACGACGTGGTCGACGAGGCCTCCACCCGCCGCGGCGTGGACACGGTGCACAGCCGCTTCAACAACCGCCTGGCGGTGCTGGCGGGCGATTTCCTGTTCGCCCAGGCCAGCTGGCACCTCGCCAACCTCGACGACCTCGATGTGGTGAAGCTGCTCTCGCGCGTGATCATGGATCTGGCCGATGGCGAGGTGCGCCAGGGCCTGTTCCGCTACGACACCGGCCAGAGCTTCGAGACCTATCTCGAGAAGAGCTACTGCAAAACCGCCTCGCTGATCGCCAACAGCGCCCGTGCCGCCGGGGTGCTGAGCAACCTGCCCGCCGATCGTCTCGATCAGCTCTACCGCTTCGGCCGCCAGCTGGGCCTGGCCTTCCAGGTGGTCGACGACATCCTCGACTTCACCGGCAGCGATCAGCAACTGGGCAAGCCTGCCGCCAGCGATCTGGCCGCCGGCTACCTCACGGCCCCGGTGCTCTTCGCCCTCGAGGAGCGGCCGGCTCTGGCCGGGCTGATCGAGCGTGAGCTGTGCGAACCCGGCGACCTCGATCAGGCGCTGGAGCTGGTACGGGGCTGCGAAGCGATCCCCCGGTCGCGCGCGCTGGCCGAAGGTTTTGCCCGTGAGGCCGGTGAAGCGCTCCAGTGGCTGCCTCCTTCCGCCTCCAGCGATGCCCTCAAGGCCCTGCCCGACTTCGTGCTCAGCCGCCTCTACTGAGCGTTGGATTTTTTGCTTGCCAGGCTCCTTGCCAGCCCTGCGGCCGCCACGGTGTTGGGACCTTGACCGGTTGGCGTCATGGATGCGTCAAGGATGAGGGTGACACCGGTCGGCCTTCAGGGTGAGGGCCGCACTGGTTGGCCAGCGCAAGGACAGCATCAGCCGGTGGGCTGAGACATGACCGCACCAGTCGTCGGCTTGGCTAGGACGTGAAGATCAACAGCTTCAGGGGTTCGATAGCCAAGGGGGTGGGAGTCCTCAGAATTTTGAGACCCCTTGGCAATTCCGCAGGCAGGTCCGCGGGCAGGGGCTGAAAAGCAACCCTCCAATGGACATCAGCCGGCACCATTACCGGCTAAAAGTCCTCTGACCCTCCCCTCCGAGAGATCCAGACCATGAGCGAGGGCAGTCCCTCCAACCAACCCGTGCCTGACCTCAGCATCCAGGATCAGGCTGTGGCCAAGGAACTGGCCGTGTTGGGAGCCCAGCTCCGCCAGGCCCGCGAAGCCAAGGGCCTGGCCCTGCCCGAACTTGCCAAACGGCTGTTCTTCCGCCAGGAGCAGCTGGAAGCGCTTGAAGCCGGCGACCGTGCCGCCCTGCCCGAACTCGTGTACGTGATTGCTCAGGCACAGCGGGTGGCCGGCGTGCTGGGGCTGGATGTGGCGCCCCTGTTGCAGCCGCTGCGCAACCTGCAGAAAAGTGGCCCCGCGCACCGCTGCCTGGATCCGAGCAGCTCCCGGTCGCCACAGACGGCACCAGGGTCCGCCAGTCCAGCCGGCATCAGGAGAGGAGCCGCCAGACCAGGAGCCGTCAAGTCAGGAGCTGCCAGCGCGGTGGTCCGCGCCCTGGCCGTTGTGGCACTGATTGTGGGCGGCGCAGCGGCGCTGGTGTGGGGCTGGCGGCGCTTCGATGCCGGCACCCTCCAGACCTGGCTGCCCGCGCAGCCGGCGGCCCCGGCGGGCGAAACAGCCGCCAACCAGGCAGAAAACACGGCCAACGCCCCAGCCGCGGCCCCGGCTTCCCCGCTGCCAGCTCCTGGCGATCTGCTGCTGAGCAGCAGTGCCCCCAGTTGGCTGGAAGTGCGCCAGGTGGGCGGTGCTGCCGGCGAGGAGGTGGTGTTTCGCGGCACGTTCAAGGGGGAGCGCCGCTTTCCCCTCGGCGAAGGTCTCAAGGTGCTGGCCGGGCGCCCCGACCTGGTGACGGCCCGTCTGGCAGGGAAACCGGCTCAGCGCCTCGGCTCGATCGAGCAGGTGCAGTGGCGCACCTTCAAGACTGCGGAGCCGGAGCCGGCCGCGGCGACCCCCTGAGGGGAGGAAACATCCACACCCTTCAAGGGGTGCATCGGAGGTTTTGACGAGGTGCCTCCGGTTCGTGGTTGCCGCGCTGAGAACCCTCGCGGCGCCGTCGTCTTCATTCCCTCTCCATCGCCACGATCTGATCCCTTCCGTTCACCCTGGCCAGTTCGGAGGCCTTGGTGGCCCGCAGGAAAAGGCTGGCGAAGTCGGTGTCGGTGTCACTCATGGTGGTGACGCCGCCGCTGAGGTGAATCTGCTGCTCACTGTGGAAGGACGACACACCGATGTGGTGGGCCCCCTCCAGCACGCTTTCCGCCAGCCAGGTGGCCTGCTCATCGGTGCTGTTGATCAGCAGGATCGCGAACTCCTCGTCACCCACCCGTCCGATCAGATCCTGGTCGGCTGCGTGGCTGCGGCAGAGATCGGCCACCTTCATCAGCACCTCGTCGCCCGCCTTGTGGCCTGAGCGGCTGTTGATCATGCGGAAGTTGTCGATGTCGAGAATCACCAGCGACAACGGCACCTGGCGCTCGCGCGCATGCTTCAGCTCCAGTTCGCCGAGCTGCAGGAAAAGCCTGCGCCCCAGCAGATGGGTGATCGGGCAGTGCAGCGACTGGCGGCGCATCTCGATTTCCCGCATCGCCAGTTCAGCGATGCGCTCCAGCAGCCGGATCTGCCGCTCGGTGGGCTGGCGGGGCTGGCGGTCGATCACGCACAGCGTGCCGAGGTTGTGGCCGTCTTCTGTGGTGAGCGGTGCGCCCGCATAGAAGCGGATGCGGGGCTCTTCGAGCACCAGGGGATTGGTGTTGAAGCGCGGATCTTCGAGCGCATCGGGCACCACCAGCACGCCGCTGCCGGCGATGGCGTGAGCACAGAAGGCCATCTTGCGCGGCGTCTCCTCGATCTCCAGCCCCTGGCGGGCGATGAACCACTGCCGCTCGGCATCGATCAGGGAGATCAGGCCGATCGGTGTGTCGAGCAGCTCGGTGGCCAGCTCCAGCAGTCGATCGAGATGGGGATCCTTGCGGTGGTCGAGCAGGTCGTGGCGCTCCAGTGAGCGCAACCGCTGGAGCTCATCGACGGGGACCGGATAGTCGGGGAAGGGGGACATTTCAAGGCCACGCGCAGACAGCTCCTCTCTCCGTTGTAGCCAGGCCAGGCTGCGCCACGGGCCGCGTACGTGGGCATGACAACCGACTGGCACCCAGAACAGCGCCCAGGCGGCTCCCGTAACCTCGGCACTCCACCCGGCTGCCGCCGTGCCTTCCCGAACGCGCCGGCTGCGGCCCCTGCCCAGCGCCAGAAGAGCGGCGCCCCTGGCCCCTGGTCTTGCGGCTTGTCTCGCTGCTGTTCTGGCGGCGCTGCTGGCGGTTCTTCTGGCGGTTCTGCCGCCCATGCTGCAGCCGGCGCAGGCGACGACCGCACCGTCCAGCTACGCCCTGGCCTGGGAGCAACCCTTCAACCGGCCGGATCACTACCCGCTCGATCAGCGTCCTGATCCGGCGCTCTACAAGCCGAACGGCGCCTGGATTGGCCGGCTGATCCTGCCGGAGGCAAACGCCGCGGATCCGAGCACCAAAGGTCCCGGCCCCAAGGTTCCGAGCAGCCAGATTCCCGGCGCCGACTGGGTGTGGCTGGAGGTGCAGCACGCGCCTCCCCCGCACGCGTCACTGGTGGGCCAGCGGCTGCGGCTGGGCTGGCAGGAGCGGCCGGCCTTGCAGGCCATGGTGCGCACGGTCAGCACCGACATCCGCTTCGATGCGGCGGCCCAGGCGGCGATCGCCGCCGGCAACGTGCTGCCGGAGCGGCTCGACGGCCGCCGCGGCGTCGGTCCGCTCCAATCGCTGGCCGGGGCCCGCCCCCACGACGACGTGCTCGTGCGGCTGGAGGAGGTGGAGGTGGTCGCAGACCCCGCCGGCAGCCCCGGCCTGGCCATCGCCCAGCCGCCGGTGCAGATCACCGGGCGCTACGTGGCCCTGGTGCAACTGCTGCAACCAGCAGCCGCCACCGAGAACCCTGACGGCGATCGCTTCGAGGTGCGGCACTTCAACCAGCGCAAAGGCACGTTCAGCGGTCCCCGCGAGGTGGTGCGGATTCCGCGGCAGCCACCCGATCGTGAGGGGCGCCGTCTGTTCAACCCGGATGGCCTGGTAGGGGATCCGATCGGCGCCGCCGGCTGGCTGCTGTACGGCGCGCCCGATGCCAGCGGCCTGTTCACGGCCCAGGCCCTGCTGCCCCGGGCGCTGTTGCAGCCCCAGGCCGATCAGCTGGTGCAGGGCCGCGGCGCCGGCCTCGACTACCTGCTGCACCGCAACTGGGCCCGCACCCCCGAGCGCAAAGGGCGATTCTCCCGGGTGCAGGTGGGGGGAGAGGGCAGCTGGCAGCTGGGCGAGCGGGGCCTGCTGATCCACAGCTTCGGCGGCATCGGCGGGCCCGCTGGCGAAGCGATCGTGGCCGGCACCGTGACCGGTCACTTCGCCTTCGGTGACGCCGAACTGGTGCGCGACCCCTTCAGCGGTGAGCCGCTGTTTGCGCTGCGCTTTCACCAGATCTATGCCAACAACCCCAACGGCATCGTGGCCGGCACCCAGGACTGGAGTGCCTACAGCGGCGATCTGCAGCGGGGCTGGCTGTGGCTGCGACCGATCTCCGATGTGCTGATTCGTCAGGACCTGTTCAGCGACGTGCAGCTCGGCTCCCGCCGCTTCTCCCTGCTGGACGAACTGGGGGTGCAGGCCAACGTGATGATGGCCCGTTACCGCAGCGGCGACGGCACGGGCCTGTCGTCGGTGACGCCGGCCACCTCCTGCGTGCAGGATTCCAGCCAGACCCTCTACATCGCCTTGCAACGGCTGCGCCAGCAGGTGCTGGCCGATCCCGGGCTGATGGCCTGGTGGCGCGCCCATCCCAGCGACAGCGACAGCCGGCGCTTCGAGCGGCTGCTGGCCCTGGGCCGGTCACTCGAAGACCTGCTCACCCCGTTCGGCATGGTGCGCTCCGACTGGGTGCGCAATGCGGCGGTGGTGGCGGGCGCCGAAACGCTCACCAGTGGTGAGCAGCAATTCGTGCGCGGGGAAAGCGTGCGCGATGCCCTGCTGAGCTGGCGCTCGATGCTGCCCCGCCGCGGCCATGACGACATCGCCCGCGTCTTCCTGCAGAACGGCTCGCAGTTGTGGTTCCAGCGCACCAACCAGGTGCCGGGCCGCACGCCCGAGCTGCTGCCGCTGGCACCCACGCTGCTGCTCGGCCAGTGGCCCTGGTTGTCGGTGCCGTTGCGACGGCTGTCCGATGCGGTGAGCACGCCGCTGCTGGGCAGCAATGGGCTGGTGGCGGCGCTGGGGCTGCTGGTGTACGCGCTGGTGGCCCTGCCCCTGGCGCGGCGCAGTGGCCTGCTGCGGCAGGGCTGGCGCTGGCGGCCGCTGGGGCCGCTGCTGCGCCAGGCGCCATTGCTGCTGCTGATGCCGGCGCTGGGGGAGGAAGCGGTCTTCCGCGCCGCCCTGCTGCCGGCAGCCGCAATGGAGGGGGTAGGGCCCTGGTCGTCACTGGCCTGGGGCGCCCTGAGCGTGGGGCTGTTCGTGGCCTACCACCCGCTGGCAGGCGCCACCTGGTACCAGCCGGGCCGGCAGCTGTTCCGTGATCCGGCCTTCCTGCTCTCCTGCAGCTGGCTCGGCGCCGTGTGCGCGGCTGTCTTCCTGATCAGCGGCTCGCTCTGGCCCCCCGTGCTGATCCATTGGGTGGCCGTGACCCTGTGGCTGTGGCCCCTGGGCGGACGCCTGCGGTTGAGGATGGAGGCCCCCAGGCCGGTGGCCCCATGACCCTCGAACGGTTCAAGCATGCCCTGGTCACATTGATGGAACTGGCCCCCACGGATCCGCTGGAGCGGGATGAATTCTTCGAAGTGAACCCCCTGCCCGCCGCCGATGGCCCCTTTGAGGTGGTGGTGGTCGACGAAGAGCAGGGCATCTTCGCCGCGCTTTATCTCGACCGCCTGTTCGAGGAGGAGGAAGCGGCAGGCCAGGACGAGGTTGAAGCGCTGGTACCCGGCTACCTGCTGGAGGCGTTCGGGCTGGAGCGGCACGACTGGCAGGCCACCGCTCCCTTCGATCTGGGCTGGCGGTCGCGGGAGTTTCTCTGGTTTCTGGAATTCCAGCTGCCTGGCCTCACGCCGCCCTGCCACAGCGACGCCGGCAGCTGAGTGGGGCCTGGCGCGGAGCGCTGACAGCTGCGTGCGTGCTGAGGCGAGGCGCAGACGGCTGCATGCGTGCTGACGCCGGGCGCAGACGGCTTCAGCGCCCCCTGACGATCACCGGCGTGCCGCCGCCGGGAGCGGTGCCTGGCAGGGCGGGCACCACCGAGGTCTGACCGTCCCACTTGTCGAGGAACAGCTTGTAGAGCACCTGATCATCGAGGCTGGAGTTGAGGATCTGGTAGCGCTTGGCCTCCTGATCGGCGATCTTCACCTCGGTCTGGGCGCGCAGCAGCCGCTGCTCAGCGATCTGTTTCTGTTCGATGGCGGCACGGTATTCCTCGGCGATCTGCAGACCGGTGAGGTCAAGGCCCTGCACGATCACGTAGTTGAACTTGCTGAGTTCCTCCGCCACCTTCTCCTGCACCAGGGCGGAGATGTCATTCCATTCGGTGGCGATCGTCACCAGCTCGTACTGGGAAAACACCGATTTGAGCGCTTTGAGCAACGAGGGCTGGATCACCCGCGGATAGATCTGGGAGTTATCGGTGGCGATCGTTTCGAACACGCGGGCCGCCTCGCTGGGCTTGATCGCATACTTCACCGTGGCGGTGGCCTCGATCACCTGCAGATCCTTGGTGAGGGTGGAGAACTGCTCCGGCCGCACCTGGGTGCGCACATCAAAAAACGAGGTGGCCTGAATCAAGGGGATCTTGAGGTTGGGGCCAGGGTCGCGCTGGTTGCCGGTGATCTTGCCGAGGGTGGTGACCACAGCGACGTTGCCGGCCGGCACGATGAAGATCGTCTGGGTGAAGAGGATCAGCAGCGCCACTGCGCCGGCGATCAGCAGCTGAAAGGTGGTGCCCGGGCCATCACCGGCCGGTCGCATCGAGCCTTGCATGGTGGTGGGGCGTGAGGAGTGCGCACCCTAGGGGGTGCCTGTGGCGGGAGGGCACAGCGAGAAACCCGCTCCCGACGCCAGACGGATCCCGACGCAGGCAGGCTGCCAGCAGCGGCAGGCTCCCAACGCCACAAGGATCTCAATGGCACAAGGATCCCATCGCCACAGGGCTGCCGGCGCCATCAGGCTGTCAACGCCGTCAGCCTGTCCATACCGTCAGGCACAAAGCAAAGGCAAGCGTTGACCTGAACAACCGCCGATGATGGGCGCCACAGTGCTGCCTCCGTTGCCGCGCCCCACCCCGCTTGGCTTGCTGACCCTCGTTCCGTGGTCGCTTGCTGTGGCATCAGCAGCAGGGGCGTCGGTGACCGCAGCTCCTGTGGCCACGGCACCTTTGGCCACAGCACCAGTAGCCGCGAGAGCCGTAAAAGCGGCACCTCTGGCCACAACACCAGCGGCCACAGCACCTGTGGCCGCCCCGACCGAAACCATCGCCTGGACCGAGGCGGCCCTGACGGACCTGATGGCCTCGCAGGGGTGCCGCACCAGCACGCCGCTGACCGCCACCACGGGTCAGCGGGCCCTGAACCGCTGGCACGCGGCCGCCCTGCTGCAGACCTGCCTGCAGCAACTGGCGCCGGTGACAGGCGACCTGCGGCAACTCCAGAACGAGCTCGCCGCCGAACTGGCCGTGCTGCAGGGGCAGCTCGGCAGCGGGATGGCCCGGGTCCGGGCACTGGAAGCCGCCGCGTTCTCCACCACCACCACCCTCAGCGGCCAGGTCAGCTTCGTGCTGGGCGCCAACAGCTTCAATGGCTCTGCCGCAGGGCTGGTGCAGCAGAACCGGCAGGCCTTCGGTGCCGCCAGCTTCGGCTACGACCTGCAGCTCATCGCCGACACCAGCTTCAACGGCAAGGACCTGCTGCGCACCACGCTGCGGGCCGGCAATCTCACCTCCAGCAGCTTCGGGGGCGCCGGGCCCAGCAACCTCTCCACCCTCGCCGCCGCGTTTCAGGAGAACTGCGGCTTCAACGTCAGCACTTGCGGCAACGCGCTGGCGATCGATCGCGTGTTTTATCAGTTCCCGCTGGGGGCGGGCTTCACCGCCACCATCGGCGGCCGCGTCGAGCAGGACGACATGCTCGCCCTCTGGCCCAGCGTCTACCCGGCCGAAGCCGTGCTTGACCTCTTCACCCTGGCCGGGGCACCCGCCGCCTACAGCGAGAACCTGGGTGCGGGGGTGGGTCTGTGGTGGGCCCAGCGGGGCTTCAGCATCAGCGCCAACTACGTGGCCGCCAGCGGCAATGCCGGCAATGCGGGTCAGGGCGGATTCGGCACTGCCAACGCCGGCGCCACCGGCACCGTTCAGGTGGGTTACGGCCACAAGGCCTGGGCCGTGGCGGCGGTGTACACCCGCCTGCAGAACACCAACGGCCTGATCGGCGCCGCCAGCCCCTTCACCACCGCCAGCCTCAGCGTCCCGGGGAACACCGAGGCCTTCGGCCTGAGCGGCTACTGGCAGCCGAAGCGGGCGGGCTGGTGGCCCTCGATCAGCGCCGGCTGGGGCCTCAACAGCACCACCTATTCCAGGGGCGGCCTCAGCAGCAGTGGCCTCAGCAGCAGTGGGCTAAGCAGCAGTGGCGCCGGGGGCAGCAGCGGCCTCGTGGCCACCAGCCAGTCATGGGCGGTGGGCCTGCAGTGGAGCGACGTGCTGGGCGAGGGAAATGTGCTCGGCATGGCCGTGGGGCAGCCGATCGTGGCCACGCGGCTGACTGACGGCAGCGGCGGCCAGGACAGCAATCTGGTGGCCGAATGGTGGTACAGGCTGCAGGTCAGCGACAGCATTGCCGTGACCCCGGCGCTATTCCTGCTCAGCCGTCCGCTCGGCGCTGATACCCCCACGGGAGAGCAGTTCCGGCAGTTCGGCGCCCTGATCACCACCAGCTTCCAGTTCTGAACCCGCCCGGGCAGACCGCACCCAGGCGAATCCACGCGCGACCCACGGCCATGCCCTCCACGCTCACCTTTCACTTCCGCCCCCGCGGGCCCGGGCGCTTCGCGGTGGGGGGCTTCCTCACCCTGTGGCTGGGCGGCTGGGCGGCCGGGGAAGTGTTCGTGCTGTTCACGCTCAGCCGTCTGCTGCGCGATTTGGGCGGGGCCGGCGGTGTGCAGGCCGGGGCTGCCACCGGCTCCATGGACATGAGCGTGGGGATGGCCGCAGCGGTGACCGCCTTCCTGCTGCTGTGGGTGAGCCTCTGGACCCTGGGCGGGGTGATGGCGCTGCGCGAATGGATGCGTTGTTTCTGGGCCGATGAGCGCCTGGTGCTCAACGACGAAGTGCTGGCGCTGCACTCGCGGCTGGGCCCGTTCGTGCGCCGGCAGCGCATCGCGGTGGACCAGATCCGACGCTGTGCGGTGCGCAGCCGCCACCAGCAGCCCAATGCGCTTGTGGTGGAGCTGGAGAAACGGGTGATCGAACTCACGCGGCTGGGCACCGCTGACGAACGGGAGCAGGCCGCCGCCGCAATCAACGCCGCCCTTGCTCTTGATCCAGCGGCGCCGGCGGATCCGATGGCCACGGGTTCGCTCCAGCCGGTGGCAGCCCAGCTGCCGCGTCAATGGCAGGAGCTGGATGCAGCGTTCTGCGACACCCCCTTATTGGTGCCCACGCTCCGCATCCGGCGGCGCCAGACGACCGTCATGGCCGTGGTCACCCTGCTGCTGCTGGCGCTGCTGGGCCTGCTGGGCCGATCAGCCCTGGCCGATCCCTCCCTGTGGCCACTGGTGATCTTCCTGGCCCTGCCGGTCCTGGGCTGCTGCTGGGGAACGGTCTGGCTGCTGCTGGGCCGGCGCGAACTGCGCCTGGAGCGCCACCGGCTGGTGGTGCAACGCCGCTTCGGTCGCTCGCTGCGTGAGGTGGCCCAGCTGGACGCCCTGGAGTTGGTGGAAACCACCGACAGCGATGGGGACCGCTGGTACAAGCTGCAGGGACTGCGCTCCGAGGGCCAACCCCTCACGCTGGAGAGTGCGATCAGGGATCCCGACGATCCCCGCGCCCTCGGCCTGTGGCTGCAGCAGCGCACCCAGATTCCTTACCGCGATGCGATTCCGTCCGAGAGCGAACGGGACGCACAGCGGGCGGCCACCCTGCAGGAGCTCAAGCTGCGGCTGGGGGAAGCGGGCCGTGCCGGCTCGTGGATGCTCAAGCTGGTGGAGCGGATCGAGACAGACAAGACGCGGCCACCGACTCCGCCGGCCTGAACGCTGCGCTGCCACCGCTCCAGTCACCGTGTCCGTCCCGCACCTCCAGGGTTTTCGCAGGCTCAGAGCCGCAACTCCGCCAACGACTGCAGGCAGATCACCTCGGGCGGGTACTGGGCACAGACCCCATCGGCGGGCAGCAGCACATGCACCTGGCAGCCTGCGGCCTGGGCCGAGCGAGCCCCGGCAATCGAATCCTCGAAGGCCCAGCAGGCGGTGGGATCGACGCCGAGGCGGCGGGCAGCCAGCAGAAAGACATCGGGGGCCGGCTTGCCAGCCACCAGCTCCGGGTCATCACCATGCACCCGCCGCTCGATCAGCTGCAGCCAGGGGTGGGGCTGGCTCTTGAGGGCCACCGCCTCCCGCGAGCTGCTGGTGGCCAGGGCCATGGGAATGCCGAGGGCGTGGCAGCGCTCCACCAGCGCCTGGGCACCCGGCATCGCTGCGGCCTGCGGCAACAGGGCTTCAGCGATCGGCTGACGCACCTCCAGCAGCTCCGAATTGCTCAGAGAAGGCCCGCCGCTCTGGTGGATCCACTGCCGCACCTGATCAGCGCAATCGAGGCGCCGGCGACCGCGCAGGGCCAGCACTTCCTCGGGCTGGAGGGTACGTCCGAAGTGGGCGGCGGCGGCCAGCCAGGCCTGGGCATGCAGCGGTTCGGTGTCCAGCAGGAGACCGTCGAGATCGAACAGGCAGGCCGCGGGACGGGTCATGGCGCCATCTTCCCAGCTATGAGGGCCAGCTACGGGGCCAGCTACGGGGGCCAGCCACGCAAGGTAGTCAGCAAGGCTGGAGGGCCGTCAGGGAAAGCTCAGGTGGTGAGCAGCGGCCCCGCATTGGGGCGGCGCCGCAGCAGACGGATCACCTGGACGGCGGAAGCGGTTTGCACCACCGGCAGCAGCATCGGCAGCAGCAACACCTGCAGGTTGGCCAGGAACACCATGGTGGCCAGCCCGCTGATCGAATCATCCAGAAGCGCGTCCTGGGGCTCAGCAGCAGGAACCACAGAAGAAGCAGACGCCGTGAGTTCGGGCGGTTGCGCCAAGGATGACCCTTGCGGGCCCGAGAACAGGATGGACGTGGTGGACGGGGGCTGGTGCTCGCCGATGGCTTGATCGGTGGACGCGTTGGCAGCCTCACGGATCGCGGCGGCCAAAGAACTGGCCGAGGGAGCGGTGGCGGCAACACCGGCAACGGCCTGGATACCGACGCCCACACCCACGGCCACGGATGCCAGCAGCGTGACGCGGGTGGCCATCAAGCGAACACGGTGGGTGATGGCGGGGCCGGGGAGCATCGGCAGAACGAAACGCGGCATCGTTGGATCTCCAGATTGGAATTCTATGTGAATCAGTGGTGACCTTCTACACCATCCATTTCTGCTCAGCTGAGTCACCCGCGACACGATCGGGGACATTGAAGGTTCGTAAAGAGACGACGCTCCATGAGACGCGCCGCTGCCTGAGGCGCAGCGTGGCGAAGCGGGAAACACCATCTGCCGATCGTGCCATTGGATGAAGAGCCTGTCAGGGACTTGTCATAGCGGTGTGCTGGATATGCTTTTAAGACGATATTCCCCGGCAATCGCCGCCCGGAGCGCGATCCACACTTTCAAACAATCCGGCTTCACCGCTCCTATGGCGAGCGCAGCCAGCGAAACGCCACGGGTGGCTGCGGCTTCAGGGAAGAGGGGAAAAGAAACGCCGCGACGCGATCGCCAACCAGCGGGGAGAAAAGCGAAAGCAACGTCGCGGTCAGCGGAACCCATAGAGGAGTGAACGGAAACCACGTAGGGGTGAACGGAAACCGGGTCGATATCCGCGCAACCCACAGTGAGGGGAGCGGAAACCACCTCGAAGGGAACAGAAGAGACGTCGGGGTGCATGGAAGGCATGCAGCGGTGCACGAAACCTCCCGCGGGACAAGGAAGCCACCTCAAGGCAAGCGGGAGCCATGCTGCGGTGAACGGCGAGGCCTTCTTGTCGTCACCGTGGGGCTTCAGCTAGGCCAGCACAACAGCTTGAGCGTGCAGCGAGGAGCAGCCGCCTGTGGCTGGAAGCCAGCCCCGCAACGCCTGAACGGCAGCGCCACCGGCGGCCGCTTGAATGGGGGGCCCTGGTGCCGATGGCGATGAGCGAGGTCACGATCGAATCCGTGCTGCAGGAAGGCCGGGTGTTCGAGCCCCCCGCCGCCCTCGCCGCCAGCGCCCACGTCGGCAGCCTCGCGGCCTACCGGCAACTGGCAGCGGCAGCGGACACCGACCCGGACGCCTTCTGGGCTGAGCAGGCGCGGGGCGCCCTGCACTGGTTCCAGCCTTTCGAGAGCGTTCTCGACTGGAGCGACCCGCCCTTCGCCCGCTGGTTCGAAGGGGGCACCACGAACGTTGCCTACAACTGCCTCGATCGCCATCTGGATGGCCCCCGCGCCCACAAGACGGCACTGATCTGGGAGGGGGAACCCGGCGATGGGCGCCGCTTCACCTACACCGAACTGCACGCCGAGGTGTGCAAGGCCGCCAATGCCCTGCTGGCCCTCGGCATCGGCAAGGGCGATCTGGTGGCGCTCTACATGCCGATGGTGCCGGAAGCGGCCATCGCCATGCTGGCCTGCGCCCGCATCGGCGCTCCCCATTCGGTGGTGTTCGGCGGCTTCTCGGCCGAAGCGCTGCGTGACCGCCTGATCGATGGCCAGGCCAAGGCGGTGATCACCGCCGATGGCGGCTTCCGCAAAGACAAGCCGGTGCCGCTCAAGCCGGCGGTCGACCAGGCCCTCGCCGAAGGCTGCCCCAGCGTGGAGCACGTGCTGGTGGTGAAGCGCACCGGCACCCCCACGGCCATGACCGAGGGGCGCGACCACTGGTGGCACGAGCGGGTGGAGCCGGCCAGCGCCGAGCACACCGCCGAGCCGATGGCCAGCGAAGACCGTCTGTTCGTGCTCTACACCTCAGGCTCCACCGGCAAGCCGAAAGGCATCGTGCACACCACCGCCGGTTACAACCTCTGGGCCCAGATCACCTTCCAGTGGATGTTCGACATCCGCGAGGACGACATCCACTGGTGCACGGCCGACGTGGGCTGGATCACGGGCCACAGCTACATCGTTTACGGGCCGCTCTCGGCCGGTGCCACCACGGTGATGTACGAGGGCGCCCCACGGCCCAGCAAGCCCGGCGCCTTCTGGGAGGTGATCCAGAAGCACCGCGTCACGATCTTCTACACGGCGCCCACCGCGATCCGGGCCTTCATGAAGAACGGCCGCGAGGTGCCCGACCAGTACGACATGAGTTCCCTGCGCATCCTCGGCACCGTGGGCGAACCGATCAACCCGGAAGCCTGGATGTGGTATCGGGAGGTGATCGGCCATGGCCGCTGCCCCGTGGTGGACACCTGGTGGCAGACCGAGACCGGCGGGGTGATGATCAGCCCCCTGCCGGGTGCCACGCCCACCAAACCGGGCTCCGCCACCCTGCCCATGCCCGGCATCGTGGCCGATGTGGTGGACATGGACGGCAACAGTGCCGGTGTGGATGAGGGGGGTTACCTGGCCGTGCGGCGCCCCTGGCCAGGGATGCTGCGCACGATCCACGGCGATCCGGAGCGCTTCCGCAAAACCTATTGGGAAGCGATCCGGCCGGCCGACGGCAGCTGGGTCTACTTCGCCGGGGACGGCGCCCGCCGCGATGCCGATGGCTATTTCTGGGTGATGGGCCGCGTCGATGACGTGATCAACGTGTCTGGGCACAGGCTGGGCACGATGGAGATCGAATCCGCGCTGGTGAGCCATCCGGCCGTGGCCGAAGCCGCCGTGGTGGGCCGGCCCGACGACCTCAAGGGGGAAGGGATCGTGGCCTTCGTGACCCTCGATGCGGGCACCAGCGGCGACGAAGCCCTGATCGCCGCACTGAAGCGCCACGTGGGCGCCGAGATCGGCCCGATCGCCCGCCCCGACGAGATCCGCTTCACCGATGCCCTGCCCAAGACCCGCAGCGGCAAGATCATGCGCCGCATCCTGCGCGCCCTGGCGGCCGGTGAAGAAGTGAGCGGCGACACCAGCACCCTGGAAGACCGCTCCGTGCTGGATGCCCTGAGGGTCTGACGGCCACCTGCCACCCGCTCCGCCTAGCCCCACACCGGACGCCTGTCATGCGGATCCCCAGCAACCGGGAGGAATCCCTGGCCATCCTCGCCGCCATGGCGGATGTGGGCGCCTGCGGCGGAGAGCTGCCGCCTGCTGCGGCAACCGCAGTGGCAGCGGCCGGCCACTGGATCTTCCGGCTCGGGGCTGAAGGCCTGCCGCGCCCGCTTCCGCCCACCAGTCCGGAGCTGCTGGCCGGGGCCCTGCAGCCGGCGGCCCTGCGCCTGGAGGCAATCCGCTTCCTCACCGTGATGGCCTTCATCGGCGACCGGCTGGACCCGGAGCGCATCGAGCGCGTGCTCGCCTACGCGGCGGCTCTCGGCATCCACACCGCCTCAATGGAGGAGATCGCCGCTGCCGCCCAGGGGCACCTGCAGGAGGCGCTGGCCCTGATGGCCCGCAACAACCTCAGCTCGCTGACCGGCACCGACTGGAGCCCGGAGGCCGACATCGCCGCCTGGCTGCAGCCGTACCAGGGGGAAGGGGCGGATCCGGCCCTGGCGGCGCGCTACCGGGCACTGGGCACCCTTCCCCACGACCGCCTCGGGCGTGCCTTCCACGATCACTTCCAGCGCAACGGCTACGCCATGCCGGGGGAGCCGGGAGCTCTCAACGAATGCTTCACCACCCCCCACGACACCTGCCACGTGCTCACCGGCTACGACACCACACCCCACGGCGAAATCCTGGTGTCCACCTTCACCGCCGCGATGCATCCGCGGCATCCGATCTCCGGACACGTGCTGCCGGCGATCTTCTCCTGGCATCTCGACACCGAGCTCAACGACGTGGCCCGATCGGCGCACGGGGCGCTGGATCCTGAGGCGTTCTGGCACGCCTGGGCGCAGGGGGAGGCCATGCCCCTTGATCTCTTTGCTCCGAGCTGGGACTTCTGGGCCTGGGTGGAGCAGCCTCTCGCTCAGCTGCGCGAGTCCTGGCTGGGCGGGCCCAGCCACCACTCGGTGAGCTGATCGGCCAGCCGATCGATCTGCCGCTGCCGGGCCGGATCATCGGCCCAGGCTCCCAGCAGGTTCTGACGCAGGCCGGCACTGGCCGGCGTGAGGTGATCGCCGGGCCGCTCCAGCAGGGTGGAGGCGTCATCTGGCCGCTGCTGCAGCACGCCGATCAACCGCCGGCTCTGGTCGAGCGCATCGGTGCCGAAGCGGATCAGCAGGTTGCGCGGCTGGCGGTAGTGCAGGCCCACCAGCCGCAGGGTCTCCTCCGGTGAGGGACTGAACTCCGTGCGCAGGCCGAGCCGTGGGGCGAGGTCGGCGAGCAGGGGGATCGAGCGATCGGCGGAGAAGTTGTTGAAGCTCATCGCCACCAGGCCGCGGCAACCCCGGCCGCCATCGGGCGCCAGCAGGTGCAGCTTGCAGCCCAGGCTGTGGCCGAGCCGCAGCACCGGCAATGGGGCCGTGGCCATGCCGCGGGCCGAGCGGAAGCAGCGCCAGGCCTCGGTGGCCTGCGCCTGGTGATCGAAGCCGGGCACGTAGCTCCAGGCGCGCACCAGCAGCCCCCGCAGCGCCAGCGCCTCCAGCAGGCGCCGGTAGCTGAGCTGGGGGCTGGCCGCCAGCACCGTGCCGCCGATGAACTCCACCACGCCGATGGGCGGAACCTGCGCGCCACCGGGAAAGGGTTCAGCGGTGGGCGGAGCGAGGCTCCAGAGCGGGCCCTGCTGCTGCCAGCGGCTCATGGGTCGGCCCGGTGAGGCTGCACGGGCGCGTCCACTCAGGCCACCGTCAGCCGCCGCAGCGCCGTGAGGGCCTCACGGGCATGGGCGGCCCCATCGAGCAGGTTGTTGAACGTGTGCCGCACCACGCCATCGCCGTCGATCACGTAAGTGACACGGCCCGGCAGCAGATTCAGCAGGGCGCCGGGCACACCGAAGGCCTGGCGCAGGGCATTGCCCTGATCCACCAGCAGGGGATAGGTGAGCCGGTGGCGGGCGGCAAAGCGGCTGTGGCTGCCGGCGTCGTCACCGCTGACGCCCCAGACCACGGCGCCGAGGGCGACCAATTCGGCCTCGCTGTCGCGGAAGGCGCAGGCTTCGGCGGTGCAGCCCGGCGTGTCGTCCTTGGGATAGAAGAACAGCACCAGCGGCCGGCCGCCGAGCTGGTCGCTGCGGCGCTCCACCCCGTCCTGGTCGGTCAGGGCGATCAAGGGGATCGAATCACCCACCTGAAGGGCACGGGCCACGCACGCCATTGCAACTGGCCCGACCCTAGGAACGCGGCCCACTGGCGCGGGACGGCCGTGGGCTGGGAACATGGCAGCAACCTGGGCATGGCCGGGGTCATCCGCCGCAGGCCATCGATCGATGGCACCCGCCCCGCAGTGTCCCTCCCGATGGCAGAACCGCCGATGGAATCAGCGCCAATGGGGTCGAGCCACGACCCGGCCGCTGGCCCGCAGGCCCCGGGCTGCTGGGAGCAGGTGAGCCTGCTGGATCTCGTGCCAGCCGCCCCAGCCGGCCCGGCGGCAGGGGCGGCTGGGGCCGCAGCGGCGGCTCCCGCCCGGCCGGCGCCGGTGGCTGCACCCGCTTCCGCCTCCAGGCCTGCAGCTGCTGAAGCCCCGGCAGCGGGGAGCACCACTGCTGGAGCACCGCCGTCGAGCTCGGCGCCGGCGGAGCCCACGGGCACGGCCAAACCGCGCCTCAGCCTGCCGCCCCTGGCCGCCGCCACAGATCCCCTGGCAGCAACAGATCCCCTGGAGGCAGCGGAGCGGCCGGCCGGCGTGGCAGGAGGCTGCCCCACCCAGCTGCTGATCCTCGACACCGAGACCACCGGGCTGGACCCGGAACAGGACCGCTGCATCGAGGTCGGGGCCATCCTTTTCCATGTCCCCACCCGCGCCGTTCTCACCCAGCTCTCCTTCCTGCTTCCCTGCGAGAGCAATCCGGCGGCGCCGATCAACGGAATCCCCGCTGCCGTCACCCGGCTGAGCCAACCGTGGGACAACGCGCTGGCCTACTTCCGCGCGTTAGTGGAGGCCGCCGATGTGATCGTGGCCCACAACGCCAGCTTCGATCGCCAGTGGTTCGGGCGGGGCGTGTTGCCCGCACTGGCCAAACCCTGGCTGTGCAGCATGGAGGATCTGCGCTGGCCGGCGGAGCGGCAGCTGCGGGCGACGCCGTCGGTGCGGGATCTGGCGCTGGCCTACGGGGTGCCGGTGTGGGCCGCGCACCGGGCTCTCACCGACTGCATCTACCTGGCCCAGGTGTTTTCCCGCTGCGACGACCTGGAGGAGCTGCTGCTGGCAGGCCTGGAACCACGGCGCCTGTACCGGGCCCAGCTGCCCTACGAGCAGCGTCACCGCGCCCGGCAGGCCGGCTTCCGCTGGAACGACCCCATCCCCAAAGCCTGGACCCGGCGCCTGAGCGAGCGGGAAGCAGCGGGCCTGGGCTTTCCCGTGGCACCGGTGGAATCCCTCGCTGGCAGCAGCAGCGCGGGCAGCCCGATCGCCCACCCCGTCAGCAGCAGCGCCGCCTGAGCGGCCACTCAGCCGCCTGAGCCTCCACTCCATCGGCCAACAGTGTGCGTGGCAAAGCGGAAGTCTCCTGTTGGGTTCGAGCAATCAGGCCAACGCCCACACAAGCTGGTGAAAGAGCACGGTGATCGGATGTCCATTCCCCGGTTGCTTGAAGGCGCCGGCCCGCCGCTGCCGAAACGGTGGCAACTGCGCCGCTGGCAACGGGCCCGCACCTGGGCCCGGCTGGTGCGCGAGGCCGAAGCGCTCTGGCATGTGGATGTGCGCGACCTGCGGCGCCTCGGCGCCCTGGAACTCGACCAACTGCTGCATGAAGTTCCTCCTTCGCTGCGGCCGCGTGTGAACCGCTGGCTGGGGGGCTACCGGGCCCGAACCCGGCTGCACTGAGCCTGGCCAGGAGCAGGGCCAGGAGCAGGGTCGCGGCGGAAGGCCGGCAGGGCCCGGGCCGAACTGCGGCGGATGATGACCAAGCCCTAACCGCCGCTTAATCCTCCCCCCGTGCCGCTCTGCGCAGAGTGAGGCGCTCGGTTCCGTTCTCCATGCCCTGGCGATCCACCCTCCCTTGCCGCCCCGCGCAGCACTCCGGGACCAGCGGCAAGAGACGCGCGCGCAGCGGCATGGCGCTCTGCCTGCTTGCCGCCCTGGTGGGAGGCTCCGTCGCCCTGCCTGCCGCGGAAGCCTCCGCCCCCGCCACACCCCCCAGGGGTGGATCGATCCGCATCAGCGGCTCCAGCACGGTGTTCCCGATCACCGGCGGTGTGATCCGCGCCTTCCGTGGCACCAGCGCCGGCGCCAATGTGCGTTTTGAACTGCTGGAAACGGGCACCAGCGCAGGCTTTCGCGATTTCTGCTCCGGCAAGGTGCAGATCAGCAACGCATCGCGGCCGATCAACAGCGAAGAGCTGAAGGCCTGCACAGCCCGGGGGGTCAACTTCATCGAACTGCCGATCGCCTTCGACGCGCTCACCGTGGCGGTGAACCCGCGCAACACCTGGGCGAAGGCCATCAGCACCACCGAGCTGTCGCGGTTGTGGCGCCGCAGCGCCGAGGGCAGGATCATGCGCTGGAACCAGGTGAATGCCGCCTGGCCGGCCACACCGATCCGGCTGTGCGGGCCCGGCAAGGATTCGGGCACCTTCGACTACTTCAACAAGGCGATCAACGGCAACGCCAGCGATTCCCGCCGCGATTACGCCAGCAGTGAAGATGATGCTGTGGTGGTGAACTGCATCGCCAAGGATCCGCAAGCCCTCGGCTACCTCGGCTTCGGCTGGTACGCCTCCAACACCAACAAGCTCAGGGCTCTTGCCGTGAATGGCCGTAAAGGACTGGTGAGCCCTTCGGTGGTGAACGTGCAGAACGAGCGCTACAGCCCGCTGTCGCGGCCGTTGTTCATTTACATCAACGACAGCATGCTACGCGGGCAGGATGATGTGCGACGCTTCGTGAAGTTCTACCTGCAGAAAGGCCCGCAATACGTCAAGCAGGCCCGCTTCGTGCCACTGCCGGATGCCACTTACCGGCTCGTGGAAACCAAGCTCTACCGCAATGTGCTCGGCACATCCTTCGGCGGAGACCTGCCGGTGGGGCTCACGATCGGCCAGGCCCTCGCGCGCAGCTTCAGCCAGCTGCGCCAACCCGTGGCCCGCTGAATGTGGGGGCGCTGCCGCCGGAACGCCGGCGGCCAGCGTGCTGCCCCATGCCCCGGGACGTGGCCCAGACGGCAGCTGCCAGCCGCCATCCCCGCTGAAATGCCAACCCTTGCGCCACTCCGATGATCGGTTTGCTCTGGGAACGCCGCGCACAGGTCGGCTGTTGTCTGCTGATTCAGGCCGCCGTGCTCGCCACAGGGGTGGGGCTGGAGCAATGGCTGCAGCCACCAGTGCCTTTCCCCGGCGGCACCACGACCGCTAGAACGCAGGGATGACCCGACTCGATCCAGGCCGGCTGCGATCCAGACGCCTGGGCGAACGGCCTGGTCAGCTCCCCAGCCAGTTGTTCATCCATGGCGGCAGGGCGCCGACGCGCCTGTCGGTGCTGTGTTTCCATCCCTCGGGCCTGGAAGAACGGGACGGGCTGCAACTTGACGAACTCGACGTGCTGCTGGAGCGCGGCCTGCCCCTGTGGGTGCGGGTGCAGGGCATGGGCAACCAGGCCCTGATCCGCTCAGTGCTTGAGCGGCTTGGCGTGCCGGAGCACTTTCAGACCCCACTGCTGGATCTGCCCCAACGACCACGGGTCGACTCCTCCGGCGACATGGTGCTGGCCGTGCTGCACCGCCTCAGCTTCGCCGACACTCCCGAGCGCCTGATCGGCGAGCAGATCGGGCTGCTGCTGCTGCCCACGCTGCTGATCAGCATCGAGGAGGTGCCCAAGCCCAGCTCCTTTCCAGAACTCACGCACTGGCTCTCGTGCCTCGATCCCGCGCCAGCCAAGGAAGATCTCGACGACATTCTCCACTTCCTGATCGATGAGTTGCTGGATGCCTTGTTTCCACTGTTGGAGCAACTGTCGGAGTTGCTGGAGCAATTGGAGGAAGCGGCGTTGATGCGCCCCAAACCCACACTGCTCAACCGTGCCTACATCGCCCGGAACACCCTGCGTGACATCCGGGGGCAGGTGTGGCCCCTGCGCCACCAGATCATGGTGCTGCTGCGTCAGAACCAGCGCCTGCTAGGGCCCGATGCCCTGCATGGCTTCCAGGACATGGAACAACGGGTGGGGCTGATCTTCGAAGCCTGTGAATTGGTACGGCGCCAATGCGACTCGGTGACGGAGGCCTACATGGCCAGCATCAGCAACCGCATGAACCAGGTGATGAAAACACTCACCATCGTTTCCACCATCTTTGCTCCGCTCACCTTCATCGCTGGGATCTACGGCATGAACTTTGTCAACATGCCGGAACTGCAATGGCGCTTTGGCTACGCTGCGGTTGTGATGTTCATGCTGCTGGTGGCTGCCTTGCAGAGCTACTGGCTGTGGCGCCGCGGCTGGTTCCAGGACTGGACAACAGGCAGGCGTTGATTGGCATGGAAAAACAAACTCCCGCCCTGCGATCAGCAACGTGATCAACAAGGTGATCAACAACGTGAGAACCAGCGTGAGGACCTCCGCGATGAAGAGCGTGATGAAGAGCGGGATGAACAGCGTGATGGGGGTGACGTGATGGACGCCGAGATCAACACCATGAAGAACAAAAGGATGGACACCCCCACAACCGACGACGACGCAGATGCTGTCGCCGCCGCCGCTGACGCCGCCGCTGACGCCGCCGCTGGCGAGCTGCAGCCGCTCAGCAGCGGTGCCCATGCCGCCCTGCTGATCCAGCGCCAGACCCGCCGGCTGGGCAAGCTGCAACCGGACGTGCTCGCCGACGAGGATCCCGAACCCCTGCATCAGCTGCGGGTGAGCCTGCGGCGCCTGCGCACGGTGCTGCAGCAGTTCGCCCCTGCCCTGGTGCTGCCCGACACCGTCAGTGATCGGCGCATGGCCAAGGTGGCGCGCCACACCGGCCTCACCCGCGACCTCGACGTGCTGCAGCAGCGCCTGCACGGCAGCTTGATCCCCCTGCTGCCGGCGGAGGAGCAGAAAGCGCTGCGGCCGGTGCTGAAGCGGCTGAAGCGGGAACGGCGGCAGGCCTTCGAGGGGCTGGAGGAGGCGCTGCGCAGTGGCCCCTATCTGAAGCTGCTGGCACGTCTGCACCACTGGCAGGCCCAGCCGCGCTTCACCCCGCTGGGGAAGCAGCCGCTGCGCAGTTGGCTGCTCGAATGGCAGGCAACGGCCTCCGCCAGCCTGTTCCTGCATGACGGCTGGTTCGCCACCGATCCCCACGATCCCGCCCTGCACGAGCTGCGCAAGCGTCTCAAGGCCCTGCGCTACACCCTTGAGCCGTTCGAAGAGCTGGTGGGGCCAGCCCTGAGCCAATGGATCGCCCTGCTGCGCGAGGCCCAGGATCACCTGGGCGAACTGCACGACCTGCAGGTGCTGAGCGAAGGCCTGTTCGATCCGCAGCGGCCCGGCCAGCCCGAGATCAGCCTGCCCGTGCTTCAGGCGGAGATCGCCCAGGCACAGGCGCAGCAGTGGATGGGCTGGCGAGAGCTGGCCGGCACCCTGCACGGCGCCGCCGCCCGCCAGGAGCTCCAGGCCACCCTGCTCGCTGCCAGCCGCCTGCCTGCGGGCTGAGCGGAAATGTCTGCGGCCTCTGCGAACCTGCCGACAGCCGGTGCTGACCTGCCTGCGGACTCCAAATGACAAAAAAAGCCGGCCTTGTGGCCGGCGGTAGAAAAGCGTTCGTGTCGCTGCTGGTGAGCCCGAAGGCTGGTTCAACGGCAGAACGGAAGTGGACCGATCGGAGCGGCGGGATTTGAACCCACGACCCCCACTACCCCAAAGTGGTGCGCTACCAAGCTGCGCTACGCCCCGGCGAGATGGAAGCTATCACAGCTCCGGTGGCAGCCAGCGCTCCCAGTGCTTGCTGCGTTTGAGCCGCCGCAGCACCCGGGCGGTGAGCTGTTCGCGGCGGGCGCCGGCGTAGCCCCACAGCCGCAGCCGGCGCGCCGTGTGGCGCAGTTCTGCCAGGGAGAGGGAGGCGAGCCGCAGCTCCGGCACCCGCCGCCAGGCGCTGGCCCGCACCGGCAACGGATCGCCTGCCGAGGCCCCGGGCAGCCCCAGCAGCGCACCACCGGCCATCCACTCCGGCACCAGCACGAACAGCACGGCCAGCAGCCCGTAGAGCTCCACGAGGCCGCGGGGAAGGGGGTGGAGCTTGCGCTTGCCCTGGGGCTCGCCTGAGGGATCGACCACGCTCAGATCACGGAGCCGGTGGGCCTTGGAGCGCGCGGCTCCAGCCCGGGGCCCGGTGTGCTGCGCGATGGCGGCGCCTCCTTCCACAGCAGCGGCGCTTCCGGGGGCGGGTTGAGCTTGCCGTACCAGAACACCAGGGCGAACACCAGGCCCAGGGTGCAGAGCAGGGACACGATCACCGTGCGGTCGGAGAGGGAACCCATCGGGATCAGGCCTGATCGGTGCGGAAACAGGAGAAGCGTTGCGGCAGGCGCTCCACGGTGAGCTCATCGCCCTTGAGGATCAGCCGCAGGTTGTCATCGCCGTAGCGCACCCCTGGCAGCGACGAGGTTTCGCGGAAGAGGGTGGCGCGCGAACCGCCGCTGATCAGCGACGCCTGGGCGTCGTTGCGTTCCACCACCAGGCGTGCCCGGTCGCGGCAGAGGAAGCTCTCACGGATCTCGTAGTGCTCCCACCAGGGGGAGCTCATGGCCAGAACCGGCGGCGTCAACGGGACCACAACGGTGGCGCAGAGGCCGGCGGCCAGGAGGCTGGCAGCGGATCTGGCAGCGGGGCCGGTCGTCATCGGGAAGAACCAGGGTGGAGGCGAAGAGTGATGGGCGGTGACCGAACCCCCGGGCCGGCCCGGAGGCAGGCGCCATGCCTGGATCACAGGCTGGGTTCAGAGGCGGATCGGCTCGTTGGAGCTGCGCAGCACGCAGTGCTGCACCGACCAGTCGTACTGCGCCCAGACCTCAGGCGCCAGCAGGAAGTTGCCACCAGCGAAGGCGGTGAGCCGCACACCGCTGGGGCGGGCGGAGCAATAGGGGCGGCTGCCGGGGCGGGCCAGGTACTGCTGGTGGTGGGTTTCGGCGAAATAGAAGGGTTTGTGGATCAGGATCTCGGTGGTGATCGCCGGGAAGCCGGCGGCGCTGAGCTGCTCCTGGTAGTGCCGGCGGCTGGCCTCGGCCAGCGTCAGCTGCTCGGACGTGGTGCAGAGAACGGCCGAGCGGTACTGGCTGCCGGTGTCGTTGCCCTGGGCCAGGCCCTGGGTGGGGTCGTGGCATTCCCAGAACAGCTTCAGCAGGTCAGCGAAGTCGACCCGCCGGGTGTCCCACACCACCCGCACCACCTCGGTGTGGCCGGTGCGGCCGGAGCACACCTCGTCGTAGGTGGGGTTGGGGGTGTGGCCGCCGGCGTAACCCACCGCCGTGGTCACCACACCGGGCAGACGCCAGAAGCCCTTTTCCGCTCCCCAGAAGCAGCCGCAGCCGAAGCTGGCCTCCTGTTCATGGTCCTGCAGTGGGGCCTGCAGCGGCGTGCCCAGCACCACATGCCGCTCGGCGGTGGGGATGGGCGTGGCGCGGCCGGGCAGAGCCTCGTTGGCGGAAACGATCCGCTGCTTGGGGCTGCTGGTGCCTGTGGAGAAGAGTCCGAACAACGGAGCGTTGGAAGCTGAACGGAGCCTAGGCAGGGGTTTCGGTGTCCGCCGCCGGCAGCAGGGCGATGTGATTGAGCAGCGTGGTGGTGAACGCGAACAGCAGGAACGGCAGCGACAACACCAGGATCACGCCCACACCCACCAGGGCGAAGATCGGCTTGCTGGAGCCCATCAAGGCGAGCCCTGCCGCCAGGCTCACAAAGATCACCAGCATCCACACCAGCACCTGCCCGTAGATGTCGCCGAAGGTGAGGGTGCAGCGCAGGTTGTAGCCCTTGAGGGGATCCATGACGACGAGGGAACGGTTGGCGGCCGGGAGATCCCGGCCCCCAGCTAAGCCGCCCCGGGGCAGGTTGTCTGCCCCGTTCAACAACTCGTGTTGGTTGAGGCCAGCAGGGGCTGAATGTCTTGGTTCTGGCCAGTTGCCGCTGAACGTCTTTGGTGAGGCCAGTTGCAGCAGAAACCTTGGGTTCAGGCCAGCTGCAGCTGAACGTCTTGGTTCAGGCCAGCTGCAGCTGAACTTCCGCCTGCTGCCGCTCCCAGAGGCGCCGGTAGGTGCCGGGCACCGCCAGCAGTTCGTCGTGGTGCCCCTGCTGCACCAGGCGCCCGTCTTCCAGCACGAGCACGCGGTCGCAGGCGGCGGCGGCCGAGAGCTGGTGGCTGATCATCACGATCGTGCGGCCGTGCTGGGCGCGGATCGAGTGCAGGATCGCCGCTGCCGTGTTGTTGTCCACGCTGGCGAGGGCATCGTCGAGCACGAGCAGGGGGCAATCCACCAACAAGGCCCGTCCCAGCGCCGCCCGCTGGCGCTGGCCACCGCTCAGGGTGATGCCACGCTCCCCCACCAACGTGCCGTAGCCGTCGGGGAAGCCGCGGATGTCGCCCTCCAGCCGCGCCTCACGGGCCGCTTCCTCCACCTGCGCAAGCGTGGCGTCGGGGTCGCCGTAGCGGAGGTTGTCGGCCAGGGTGGCGGTGAACAGGTAGCCCTCCTGGGGCACCAGGGCCACCTGGGCCCGCAGATCCGCCAACGACAGGGCCGTGACATCGACGCCATCGATGAACAGCTGCCCGGACGGCACCTCCGCCATACGGCCCAGGGCCCGGGCCAGCGTGGTCTTGCCGCACCCCACCGGCCCCACCACCGCCACCAGTTCGCCGGGGGCGATGCGGAAGCTCACATCCCGCAGGGCCTCGCGGTGAGCGTCCTCGTAGCGGATCGTGAGACCACGCGCCTCGACAGCCCCCTGGCGCTCACGGGCGGGCGGCACCGGATCCGGCGGGGATTCCACCCGCGGCCGGCGGCCCAGCAGCTCCTCCACCCGCTCCAGGCTCACCTGGCCGGTCTGGAAGGTGTTGAGGGTGAAGCCGAGCAGGGCGGTGGGGAACACCAGCCGCTCCACGAAAAGGATCAGGGCCACCAGGTTGCCGATGCTGAGCCGACCGCTCTCCAGCTGGCCGCTGCCGATCGCCAGCAGCAGCAGCAGGCTGATCGAGGAGATGCCCTCCAGCAGCGGGAACAGGGTGCTGCGGGTGCGGGAGAGGGCGAGAGCGGAGTCGCGGTAGCGGCCGTTGCGTTCGCCGAAGGCCGTCTGCTCGTGCACCTCCTGGCCGTAGATCTTGATGGCGCTGATGCCGGAGAGGTCTTCCTGGATCAGGTCGCTGAGGCTGGCCAGGCACTCCTGCTGGCGCCGCTGCTGACGCATCATGCGGCCGCCGAACAGGCGCACCACCATCAGCATCAAGGGGTAGAGGCCCACCGCCGCCAGCGTGAGCAGCGGGTCGATCATCAACATCGCCGGCAGGGTGAGCGCGTAGGCGAGGGCGGTGTTGGTGAGGCTGAGCACGGCGAAACCGAGCAGGCGTCGCACGTTCTCCACGTCGCTGGTGGAGCGGCTGATCACCTCGCCGCTGCCGGTGGTCTGCACCCAGCCGGGTTCCTGCCGCAGCATGTGGTCGAACACCCGCTGGCGCAGGCTGGCCTCCACCTGGCGCCCCACGCCGAACACCAGCAGGCGTGAAACCAGGCGCGCCACCCCCATCAGCGAGGCCAGCAGCACGATCCAGCCGGCCTGCCTCAGCACGTAGGACACGGCGAAGCCGTCCTGCAGGTCGTCGATGATCCCGCGCACCATCAGCGGGATGGCAACGCTGAGCAGGTTCACCACCACCAGGGCCAGCACACCGCCGAGCAGCACGCGCCGGTGGGGGCGCAGGTAGCGCCAGATCAGACCCAGGCGGATGGCGGCCATGGCGGGGGGTGGAATGGCTCCAACCTACGGATCGTGCCGGCCGGGCGAGAGTGGCAGGCCTTAGAGCTGGTCCTTGCGGGGATCAGCACCCCGGCCCGTTATCACCGCCGCAAGCAGCGCAGCACACAGCCCCGCACACACCACCGCGCCCTGCCCCGCCATCACCGCCGCGCCCTGCCCCGCCATCACCGCCGCCCCTACCGCCACTCATGCCGTCACCCGAGAGCCAGTCGCATCCTTTGTATGGCACTGATCGCCAGGTGGTGGACGGCCTGCTGGCCAGCGACCAGCCCGGCGACGGCCAGCTGGTGGATCTGGCCCGCCTGCTGAACCGCTACGACGGCTTTCCCGGCGCTGAGGATCTGCGCGCCGATCTCAGCAAGACCCTGGCCCACTGGGGCCTCAGCCGCGAGGAGCTGCACCGCCGCACGCGGGCGTTGTGGGAGGGCGGCTACCGGCCCGGCCCGGTGGCGGCCGCCGACGGCCAGGCGGTGGGCAGCGGCTTCGACACCGCCGCGCAGGACACACCTTGAACGTCGGGAATCGGTCTCAGTGTGCTCCGATGATCAGCGGATTCGCGCTTCTCGGGTGATAGTGGGAGCGTCCCCATCACCTGGCCCGGCGTGCCCTGCACCCGGGCTTTTTTCTGGCCGGGCGCCCCTTCCCCGCACCCAGGACACCACAACTCAGGCTCGATGCGTTCCACCCTTTCCTGGCCCCAGCTGCTCGAAACCCTGCTGCAGGGCCAGCCGCTGGCTGATGCCGATGCCACCGCCCTGATGGAGGGCTGGATCGCCGCGGCGATCGAACCGGAACTCACCGGTGCGCTGCTGGCGGCCCTGCGCAGCAAGGGGGTCAGCGGCGGGGAACTGGCGGCCATGGCCGCGGTGCTGCGCGAGGCGGCACCCCTGCCCTGCCCCCGCCCCTCTCTTCCCCTGGTGGATACCTGCGGCACCGGCGGGGATGGGGCCGACAGCTTCAACATCTCCACGGCGGTCGCTTTCGTGGCGGCGGCCTGCGGTGCCACCGTGGCCAAGCACGGCAACCGCAGCGCCAGCGGCAAGGTGGGCTCCGCCGATGTGCTGGAGGCGCTGGGGCTCAACCTCAAGGCGCCGGCCGCCACCGTGGTGGGGGCACTGCCGCAGAGCGGCGTCACCTTTCTGTTCGCGCCCGGCTGGCATCCGGCCCTGGTGGGGCTGGCACCGATCCGCCGCCGCCTGGGCGTGCGCACGGTGTTCAAC
Source organism: Sphingobacterium thalpophilum (assembly GCA_943367595.1). Classification (GTDB taxonomy): domain Bacteria; phylum Cyanobacteriota; class Cyanobacteriia; order PCC-6307; family Cyanobiaceae; genus MW101C3. Next base: position 22,972 of record CALRJS020000021.1, on the reverse strand, counting down.
CTGCTGGGCCCGCTGGTGAATCCGCTGCGGCCGGAAGCCCAGGTGCTGGGCGTGGCCCGCGCCGACCTGCTCGATCCGATGGCCGATGCCCTCTGCCGCCTCGGCCTGGAGCGGGCGGTGGTGGTGCACGGCCATGGCGGTCTCGATGAGGCCTCGCTGTCGGGGCCCAGCGAGCTGCGGCTGGTGGAGCAGGGGCAGATCCGCTCGCTCCGCCTCGATCCCGCCGCCCTGGGGCTGGCCGAGGCGCCGATCGAGGCGCTGGCCGGCGGCGATGTGACCACCAACCAGCGCATCCTGGCGGCGGTGTTGCAGGGGGAAGGCAGCAGCGCCCAGCGCGACGTGGTGGCGCTGAACACGGCGCTGGTGCTCTGGGCCGCCGCCCGGGCCGAGAGCGTGGAGGACGGCCTGGCGCAGGCGCTGGCGGCGCTGGCGGGCCCGGCCCCGTGGCAGCGGCTGGAGGACCTGCGCGCAGCCCTGGCGCAGGAGGATGATCAGACCAGCGCCGCCGCCGCCCCTTGACCGCCCCCTCCGCCGCCCTGCTCGTGCTCGCCGATGGCACCGTGCTGCGGGGCACGGCCTTCGGTGCGGTGGGCACCACCATCGGTGAGGTGGTGTTCAACACCGGCATGACCGGCTACCAGGAGGTGATCACCGACCCCAGCTACGCGGGACAGCTGATCACCTTCACCTACCCGGAGCTCGGCAACACCGGCGTCAACGCCGACGACCGCGAGGCCGACACCCCGCAGGTGCGCGGCGTGATCGCCCGCCAGCTGGCGCCGGTGGCCAGCAGCTGGCGCTCCGAAGGCCTGTTGGCCGACTGGCTGGCGGAGCACGGCGTGGTGGGCATCGCCGGCGTGGACACCCGCGCCCTGGTGCGCCACCTGCGCGAACGGGGCGCCATGAACGGCGCGATCAGCAGCGATGGCACCAGCGCCGCCGCCCTGCTGGAGCAGGTGCGCCAGAGCCCTTCGATGGAGGGCCTGAACCTGGCGGAAACCGTCAGCACCCCCACCAGCTACGTGTGGCAGCAGCTCTGCGGCGCCGGCTTCGATCAGCGCCAGCAGACCGCGCCGGCCGAGCCCTACCGGGTGGTGGCGATCGACTTCGGCATCAAGCGGGCGATCCTGGAGCGCCTCAGCGCCCACGGCTGCAGCGTCACGGTGCTGCCGGCGGGCGCCAGCCTCGACGAGGTGCTGGCCCAGGCGCCGGAGGGGGTGTTCCTCTCCAACGGACCTGGAGATCCGGCCGCGGTGCAGAGCGGCATCGAGCTGGCGGCGGGGCTGATCGAGCAACCCAGCCTGCCGGTGTTCGGCATCTGCCTGGGCCACCAGATCCTCGGCCTGGCCCTTGGGGGCAGCACCTACAAGCTCGGCTACGGCCACCGCGGCCTCAACCATCCCTGCGGCGGTAACGGGGTGGTGGAGATCACCAGCCAGAACCACGGCTTCGCCCTGGCGGCCGCCTCGCTGGATGCGGCGCAGGTGGAGATCACCCACACCAACCTCAACGACAACACGGTGGCGGCCCTGCGCCATCGCCACCGGCCCGTGCTCGGGGTGCAGTACCACCCGGAAGCCAGTCCTGGCCCCCACGACGCCGACCATCACTTCGGTCGCTTCGTGGCCCTGATGGCCGAACGCCGCGCCTGATCGGCCGGCGGGTGTTCCGGTTTTGTGTGCGAGCGGTCTGGGCCTTGCCATCGCTCACTACACTTCGGTCGCTCGTTTCGCATCGAGGGCTGGGGCGATTCCAGAACTGCATCGACTGACCGTTTCCTTACGGGGCGGCTGTGAGCGTCGCGAGAACTGCCTCCTGTGCAGCTTCACCGGCCAGCTCGACGCCTATTCCGACAAGCAGTTCAAGGAGTTCATCACCGAACAGATGGGCAGCAGCAAGCTGCCGCTGCTGCTGGATCTCACCCACATCGATTTCATTGATTCCTCCGGCCTCGGCGTGCTGGTACAGCTGGCCAAGCAGTGCACCGAATCCGACATCCAGTTCGTGGTGGTGGGCAACGCCCGCGTCATCCAGACCGTGAAACTGGTGCGCCTGGAAGGCTTCCTGCACCTGCAGCCCGATCTGGAAACGGCACTGGGTGCCCTTGCCGCCGCCTGATTCCGAGGCCGTCCGCTGGCTGATGCGCCTGCAACCGGCGGAGGCCGAGGCGCTGGGGCCGTTGCAACTGGCCTGGCTGGGCGATGCGGTGTGGGAACTGCACCAGCGTCTGCGCCACTGCCGCAGCCCCGGCCGCAGCGATGCGCTGCACCGGGCCGTGGTGGAGGAAGTGCGCGCCGATGCCCAGGCGCGTGCGCTGGAGCGGCTCGACCCGCTGCTGGAGCCGGAAGAACGGGAATGGGTGCGGCGTGGTCGCAACCGGGCCGGCCGTGGCCCTCGCCGGGGAGATGCGGGACGCTACGGACAGGCCACAGGGTTTGAGACAATGGTGGGCTGGCTCTTTTTACGGAATCCCGGACGGCTCGCCCAGCTGCTGGATCATCTGGAACAGACCGACCCCTGACCCCTTGCCTCCGTACCCATGAACCAACGTTTCGAGCGCCGCCGGCCCAATGGCGCAGGCGGGGGCAGCGATCGGCCCGGCGCAGGCCCGCGCGGCGCGCGGCCGTTCCGTCCTGGCGAAGGCCGACCTGAGCGCCGCGGTCCGGCGCCGGAGCGTGGCGGCGGCCGCGAAGCCCCCGAGCGGGGCGGTGAGGAATGGCGCAAGCAGCGCCGCGAGCGCGTCCAGCGTCCGGCCGGCGAAGGCCGCCCGGCCCGGGTGATCAGCTCCCGTCCCGCCGGACGCCGGCCGGAAGCGGGAGCGCCCCCGGCCGAGGGCGGCGGCGCCCGCTTCGGCGGCGGAGGTGGTGGCGGTGGTGCACGGTTCGGCGGCGGCAGTGGTGCCGGCGGCGGTGCGCGCTTCGGTGGCGCTGGTGGCGGCGCCCGTTTTGGTGGCGGCGCCCGTTTTGGTGGCGGCGCTCGCTTCGGGGCGGGCGCTGGTGCCCGCTTCGGGGGCGGTGGTGCCCGCTTCGGCCCCCGTCGTGGCACGGAGGATCGCGCCGGCGGTGAGCGGCGTTTTGGCGAACGGCCCGGCGGGGAGCGGCCTGCGGGTGATCGGCCCTCTGTGGATCGCCCAGCCGGCGAGCGCCCCTCCAGCGACCGCCCTGGCGGCGATCGGCCCGCGGGCGCCCGTCCGTTCAGTGAGCGCCGCTTCGGCGATCGCAGGCCGGAAGGTCGTCCCTCCTTTGGTGGCCGTCCCTCGTTCGGCGGCCGTCCTTCCTTCGGTGGCCGCCCCACGGGCCGGCCGCCCTTCCGCAAGCCTCCCTTCTCCGCGCCCCGGCCCGATGGCCCCGGCGCTTCCGGCGGGTTGTTCATCGAACGTGGTGCCAGCGAGCCACCTGCAACGGGCGAATCGGAACGCTTCGGCGCCGAACCGGCCGATGATCTGATCTGGGGGCGCCATCCCGCCCAGGCCGCCCTGGAGAGCGACCGGCCGATTCACCGCATCTGGTGCACCCCCGAGCTGCGCTTCGCCCCCCGCTTCCTACAGCTGCTGCGCGAAGCCAAGGCCGGTGGAGTGCTGGTGGAGGAGGTCACCTGGGCCCGTCTGGGCCAGCTCACCGGTGGAGCGGTGCACCAGGGAATCGTGCTGCAGGCCGCCGCCGCGGAAACCCTCGATCTCGGCACCTTGATCGACGGTTGCCGCGGCATCGGCGAACCGCCCCTGCTGATGGCGGTGGACGGACTCACCGATCCCCACAACCTCGGCGCGATCGTGCGCAGCGCCGAAGCCCTCGGCGCCCATGGCCTGGTGCTGCCGCAGCGCCGCAATGCGGGCCTCACCGGTTCGGTGGCCAAGGTGGCCGCCGGCGCCCTGGAGCACCTGCCCGTGGCCCGGGTGGTGAACCTGAACCGCTCGCTGGAGCAGCTCAAGGAGGAGGGCTACCGGGTGGTGGGCCTGGCCGGAGAAGGCACGGTGAGCCTCAGCGAAGCCGATCTCGACGGCCCGCTGGTGGTGGTCACCGGCTCGGAGAGCCAGGGGCTGTCGATGCTCACCCGCAAGCACTGCGACCAGCTGATCCGCATTCCGCTGCGGGGCGCCACCCCCAGCCTGAACGCCTCCGTGGCCACGGCCCTGCTGCTCTACGAGGTGGCCCGCCGCGGCTGGATGCAGTCGATCACCGGCAATGCCCCGGCTCCACGCCTCGTGCGTCCGCAGCTGCCCAGCAAAGCGGCAGCCAGCTCCAGCGCAGCCGCCGCCCATGCAGATGGCCAGGCCGCAGCCAACTCCAGCGCAGACGCGGCACCAGCCACAGCCGCCGCCACAGCCAACGCCGGCACCCCAGCGGCAGTTGACCGCTCGACAGCCGTTGCCGACGCACTGGACGATCTCGACGACCTGGTCGACCCGGCCGACCTGGCCGTTGCGGAGGAGCGGTTCATCGTTGCTGAGGAGCTCCTCGTCATTGATGAGGGGGGCCTTGGGGTTGAGGAAGAGGTGCTTGTCGTTGAAGAGCTGTTGGTCGACGAAGACTTTCTCGTCGTTGAAGAGCAGCGCCTCGTTGAAGAGCAGCGCGCCGCTGCCGACCAGCAGGCGGATGAGGACGTCTCTGCGGACGCAGAGGCAGGGCTGATCGCCACTGAGGACGCTTCCGCAGATGAGGAGGTCATCGCCACTGAGGACGCTTCCGCTGATGGGGACGCGCGCGCGGATGGTGTGGAGTTCCTGGATGGGGCACTCTCCGTGGATGAGGCGCTCTCACTGGATGGGGAGTCCTCCCTGGAGGGGGCGTTCTCGCCGGAAGGGTCGCGCTCCCCGGAGGAGCAGCTGCCCGCTGATGAGGCCTTGCCCGTGGCTGAACAACTGGAGGTGGAGGGGGCACCGGCGGCTGAGGCGTTCAGCTCCGGTGTCGAGCCGGAGACCGCGGCGGACGCCATCGCCAACGCGCCCGATGGAGCGGCACCTCCCTCGGCGCCTCTGGAGCTCACCCTGGGCCTCACACCGACCAGCCCCTCGGGCTTTCAGGGGGACATCCAGCTCTGAGTCCGACGGTGCACACCATTCGGGCAAAACGGCTGTGGACGGCCCCATGCGAGGGCACAATGGGTCGGTACGAAAAGCCTGAATGGACGCCCTGATCCGGCCTTTGCGCAGCCTGGCGAATGGTCTGGGGATGGCATGGTGGGCGCGGGTGGAAACCCACGATCCCAACGTCATCTATTGGTTCGGCCCGTTCATGCGGCGCCAGGAGCTGGAAGTGGAACTGGAGCACTTTCTCGCCGATCTTCAGGCAGAGGCGCCCGGCGGGCTGAGCCACGAAATCCTCCGCACCCACCGGGGCGAACCCCTCACCGACGTCCAGGAGCCCGGCTGATAGCGTCCCACCAGCAACGATGGGCTTGGGATGGGGATCGCCGAATGGCGTGAGCGGCTGCAGAGCGGAGACGTGTCCGCCCGTGAGCTCACCGATCACCACCTGGCCCGCATCGACGCGGTGGACCCCACCGTGCATGCCTACCTGGAGGTGACGGCGGAGAGGGCCCGTGCCGATGCCGATCGCATCGACGCCGCCCGTGCCGCCGGTGAGACGCTGCCGCCGCTGGCCGGCATTCCCCTGGCGATCAAGGACAACCTCTGCACCAAGAGCATCGCCACCACCTGCTCCAGCCGCATGCTGGAGCACTTCGTGCCGCCCTACGAATCCACCGTCACCGAGCGGCTGTGGCAGGCCGGCGCGGTGCTGCTGGGCAAAACGAACCTCGACGAGTTCGCCATGGGCAGCTCGACCGAAACCTCCGCCTTCGGACCGAGCCGCAACCCCTGGGACCCCGAACGGGTGCCGGGCGGCAGCTCCGGCGGCAGCGCGGCGGCGGTGGCCGCCGGCGAAGCGATGGCGGCCCTCGGCTCCGACACCGGCGGTTCGATCCGCCAGCCCGCCGCCTTCTGCGGCGTGGTGGGGCTCAAGCCCACCTACGGCCGGGTGAGCCGCTGGGGGCTGGTGGCCTTCGCCAGCTCCCTCGATCAGGTGGGTCCGTTCAGCACCAGCGTGGCCGATGCCGCCGAGCTGCTGCAGGTGATCGCCGGTGCCGATCCCCGCGATGGCACCTGCCTGCAGGCCCCCGTGCCGGATTACCGGGCCGCGCTGCGGCAACCCATCGCCGGTCTGCGTGTGGGTCTCGTGCGCGAATGCTTTGAACAGGAGGGGTTGGATCCCCAGGTGAAGGCGTCGGTGCTGGCGGCCGCCGCCCAGCTGGAGGCGCTCGGCTGCGAGCTGGTGGAGGTGAGCTGCCCCCGCTTCAACGACGGCATCGCCACTTATTACGTGATCGCCCCGTCGGAGGCGTCCGCCAACCTGGCCCGCTACGACGGCGTGAAATACGGCTTCCGCTCCGAGCAGGCCGGCAGCCTGGCGGAGATGACCGCCCGCAGCCGCGCCGAAGGGTTCGGCGATGAAGTGCAGCGCCGCATCCTGATCGGCACCTACGCCCTCTCCGCCGGCTACGTCGACGCGTACTACATGAAAGCCCAGCAGGTGCGCACATTGATTCGCCGCGACTTCGACGCCGCCTTCGGCCGGGTGGACGTGCTGCTCACCCCCACTTCGCCCACCACCGCCTTCCGCTTCGGCGCCCACGCCGACGACCCGCTGGCGATGTACCTGGCCGACCTGCTCACGATTCCAGCCAACATGGCGGGGCTACCGGCCATCAGCGTTCCCTGCGGCTTCGATGCCGACGGCCTGCCGATCGGTCTGCAGCTGATCACCGGCGTGTTGGAGGAGCCGCGCCTGCTGCAGGTGGCCCACCACTACGAACAGGCGGCACGGGTGATGGACAGCCGGCCCGAGGCGGCACTGGCGGCCTGAAGCGGCAATGCCGGTGTCCTCGCCACCACCGGCCCCGGAACCAGCCGATCCGGCACACCCAGCCGACCCGGCCGGCCCGCTGCGCATCGTTCAGGTGGGCAGCTTCGGCAGCATCGGCGACAACGTCTACCGGCAGCATGAGCCGGCGGCGGCGCTGGCCCGCCAGCCCGGCGTGGAGGTGGTGGAGGTGCATCCGCTGGCCCGGCACCGCGATGCGGCGGCGCTGGCGGCCGATGTGCTCGTGCTCACGATGACCATGGATGTGGAGGTGCTGCGGCTGATCCACCAGCGGCGCCTGCTGGGCAAGGCCACCATCTGTGAGGTGAACGATTACCTGCCGGATGTGCAGGCCTGGAATCCCGCCCACCGCTCCTGGTCGGATGAGCGCGGGCTGCACCTGTTCCGGCAACTGATCCGCCGCTGCGCCGCCACCCAGGTCACCTCTGCTGCGCTGGCCGAGCGCCTGGCGCCGCTGGCGCCGCAGCTGGCGGTGTTCCCCAACCAGCTGGCGGCACTGCCCCCACCACGGCAGCCAGGCGCTGGCGCGACCGCAGGCGAGAGCGTCGTGGTGGGCTGGGGCGGCTCTGTGGGCCATCTTCACGACCTGGCCAGCGTGGCGCCGGTGCTGTGCCAATGGCTGCAGGCCACCCCCGGCGTGCGGCTGGAGATCATGGCCGATCCGGCGGTGGCGGTGCTGTTCGAGGCGGCGCCGGCCGAGCGGTTCCGTTTCCACTGCGCCGGCTCCCTGGAGCACTACCTCCGCTGGCTGCAGGGGCTCGACATTGGCCTGGCACCGCTGCTGCCGACGGATTACAACCGCTGCCGCTCCGACGTGAAGTACCTGGAGTACGCCGCCCATGGGGTGGTGCCGGTGCTGCAGCGGCTCGATCCCTATGCCACCGTCGCGGATGGCGTGGAGGGCTTCCTGTTCGCCGATGCGCAGGAGCTGCGGGCGGTGCTCGATCGGCTGGTGCGTGATCCTGCGCTGCGCCAGCGCGTGGCCGCCGCCGCCTATGCGCAGGTGGCCCGCCACCGCCGCCTCGACGATCACGCCAGCGCCCGGGTGGCCTTCTACCGCAACGTGCAGGCCCGCTTCCCCGCCGCAAAGCAGCCGGTGCCGGAGCTGCTGCGCCAGGCGGGTGCCCGCCGGCTGGAGAGCCTGCCCGGGCTGCGCCGCTGCGGCGATCATCTGCACCGCCTCGATCTGGACAGCCCGGCCGACCAGCAGCGGGCCGCCGGCGTGGATGCGCTGCAGGCCGGTGACCTGGCCCAGGCGGAAGCGGCCTTCCGGGCGGCGGCGCAGCTCGACCCCGGCGACCCCTACGCCCACACTTTTCTGGGGCTGTGCCATTGGCGTCAGGGGCGGGCGCGGCAGGCGCAGGCGGCCTTCGAGCAGGCGGCGGCGCTGGATCCGTTGCTGTCGCGACCGGTGCGCGGCCTGGCCCGCCTGCACCGCCAGGCCGCCGAGCACTACGCCCAACTGGCGGCCCAGCTCAATCCCCCGGCGGACGCTGGCGTCACCACGGCTGCGGAGGCCACGCCATGACCGGCAACGAAGCGGCAGGAGCCGAGAGCCTGCGCCGGCCCTTCCAGGCGGCCCGTGCTCTGGAGCGGGCCCAGCGCTGGGGAGAGGCCGAGGCGCTGTACCGGCAGCTCCTGCGCGAGGCGCCAGCCCACACCGCCGCGCTGGTGCAGCTGGCCAAGGTGTGCCATCTCCAGGGGCGTGCCGAGGAAGCCCTGCAGCTGCTCGAGCAGGCGCTGGAACTGGACCCCCAGCTCACGGCCGCCCACACCAACCGGGGCGTGCTGCTGCAGCTGCAGGGGGATCTGGAGGGGGCGAGCCGCTGCTACGGCCAGGCGCTCAGCCTCGATCCCGGCTTCCAGCAGGCCGCCGACAACCTGGCCCAGGTGGCGGATCAGCTGATCCGCAGCGACCGGGTGGACGCGGGCGAGCAGGCGCTGCGCACCCTGCTCGGCGCGAACCGGAACCACGCCAGCGGACTCTTCACCCTGGGGGTGCTGCGGCTGGGCCAGGCCCAGTTCGAGGTGGCGCGCCGCTGTTTCGAGCGGCTGCGGCGTCATGCCCCCCCCCAGGCGGCGGCGCTGTTCCAGCTGGGGCAGGCGCGCGAGGCCCTAGGCGATGTGGAGGCGGCGATCGAGGCCTATATCGAGGCGCTGAGCCTTGATCCCGCTGCCAATGATGTGCTGCTGCATCTGCAATATGCGCGCCTGGCGCTGTGCGACTGGGAGCGCCACCACGACCGACTGCAACGCCTGCAGCGCCGGCTGGCGGCCCATGTGGAGCATCCCGGCGGCGCGCCGCTGACGCCGCTGCGGCTGCTGTGCTTTCCCCTGCCGCTGGAGCTGCAGCGGCAGGTGGCCACGCGCTTCACCGAAACCTGCACCCAATCGCTGGCGTCGCTGCCACCGCTGCCGGGCGGGCCCGCCGGGCCGGCGCAGCTGGCCGCGGCATTGGCGGAGCGGCAACCGCGGCGCCTGCGGCTCGGCTACCTCTCCGCCGATTTCCGCGATCACGCCATGGGCTCCCTGATTCACGGCCTGTTCGCCCACCACGACCGCGAGCGCTTCGAGGTGTTCGCCTATTCCCTGGCCGACCGGCATGACAGCCACACCGCCTCGGTCCAGGCCGGGGTGGACCACTACGCCCAGGTGTTCGGCTGGAGCAACGGGCAGATCGCCGAGCGGATCCGCAACGACCGGATCGATGTGCTGATCGATCTGATGGGCCACACCCACCACAGCCGGCCGGTGGTGCTGGCGCTGCGGCCCGCGCCGCTGCAGCTGCTGTATCTGGGCTACCCGGGAACGCTGGGCGCCAGCTGGATCGATGGACTGATCGCCGACCACTGGTTGGTTCCAGCGGAGCTGGAGCACGGCTACACCGAGCGGGTGCTGCGCCTGCCCTGGGCGTTCGTGAGCTCGCCGCCGCCGCCGGGGCTCAGCAGTGAAGCGGCCCGCCTGCCGGGCGCCGAGCCGGCCGGCGATCCGAACGCCAGACTCAGCCGGCGAGAGCTGGGCTTACCGGAGCAGGGCGTGGTGTTCGCCTGCTTCAACCGCGCCGAGAAGCTGGATCCCGATCGCTTCGGCCAGTGGCTGGAGATCCTGCAGCAGGTGCCGGGGTCGGTGCTGTGGCTGCTGCTGGAGCGCCCGCTGGTGCGGCAGCGCCTGCGGCAACGGGCGGCGGCCGCTGGCATCGCACCCGATCGGCTGGTGTTCGGCGAGCTGATGGATGGCGCCAGCTTCAGCGCCAGCTGCGCCCTGCCCGATCTGTTTCTCGACACAGCCGCCTACGGCGCCGGCGCCACGGCGGTGACGGCCCTGCGGGCCGGGCTGCCGGTGCTCACCTGCCCGGGCGAGAGCTTCCCTTCCCGCATGGGCGCCAGCCTGCTGGCCGCGGTGGGATTGGAGGAGCTGATCGCCCCCACACCTGAGGCCTACGTGCAGAAGGCGGTGGCCCTGGGCCGCGACCCCGCAGCACTGGCCCGGCTACGGCACCACCTCACGGACCACCAGCAGGAGCTGCCGCTCTTTCAGACGGACGCGTGGGTGAGGAACTTCGAGGCGTTGATCCTGGAGCAGGTGGAACAGGTGGCGGAGGGGATCTAACGGGCGGGGGTGCGCAGCAAGGCAGAAGAGGCAGCGCGGTGAAGGGATGAAGCGGGATGAAGGGGTGAAGGGATGGCGGGATGAAGCGTATTGGGATCGACGAGCAGCGGGGTGAAGGGTGTTGAGGTGAATGAGCAGCAGGGCGAAGCGACCGCGCGGCATGACATTGCGTGTCCCCATCGACGACCAACCACAGATCAAGCACAGATGAACCAAAAATCAACCGCAGATCAACCTCAGAACAACCCCAGATCATCCGCAGGTCCAGCACAGATCAATCGCCGCTCAATCGCAGCACAACAGTCATTTCGTCCAATCAATGCAGATCGTGAGGCATTGATTCAGATCCATCGATCACCCTGGAGCCATTGTTTTCACCTGGCGTCAGGGTGATCTGATTCTGGTTCAACATCATCGCCATGTGGTTCGACATCATCACCATCTGCTTCGACCTCATCACCACCGGGTTCGACATCAGTGACTCCCTTATCACCATCAGAGGCGCCTTTATGCCTATGAATGACGCATCTTTCGGCACCAACGGCAGCGCTCTCAGGATCCACTGCGCTTCCGCCGCCATCCGTTTTGCCTCCACCGCCACCAGCCGCGGGGTCAAACCACTAACAGCACAAGCATATCATGACGTAATCCACCCAGCACGACTACGTGATGACGTCAGACTTTTGTCTTTGCGTCAGCACTCCCTTGCAACCCGCTTCATCACTCCATTTCCGTCGTCATTGAAAAGAAGCCAGCTCCACGATAGCCCGTCATATCAATGAACTTCATTGACCAAACAACGATGGCTTGCCAGACGCATGACCGGCCCTAGCCTCAAGAAACTGACGTCCTCACTCTGGAATCTCCCGCCAGCACCACCGCCAACTTCACAGAAGTCACAAGCCCCTTGATCGATCCTTCCGCTGCTTTCGCCTCTACCCAGGAAGCCGCCGAGGCGCTCGCGGCTTGGCTGATTCAGCACCAGCTTTCGGTGGCCTTCACCACCTACCGCGACAACCGGCTGCTGTTGCTCGGCACCAGTGAAGACGGGGCGCTGCGGTTGCATGAGCGGCTGTTCGACCGGCCGATGGGCCTCACCCTCGACGGCGACTGTCTGTGGATGGCGGGGCGCTGCCAGATCTGGCGTTTCGACAACCTGCTTGCCCCCGGCCGCACCCATGAGGGCGGCGACCGCCTGTATGTGCCCGCCGCCAGCTTCACCACCGGCGATGTGAACGCCCATGAGCTGGTGATCGGCGCCGATGGCGTGCCGATCTTCGTGAACACCGCCTTCAGCTGCCTGGCCACCCTGGAGCGCGGCTGCAGCTTCAAGCCGGTGTGGCAGCCGCCCTTCATCACCAGCCTCGCCGCCGACGACCGCTGCCATCTGAACGGGCTGGCCGTGCAGGACGGCGTGCCCACCTGGGCCACCGCCTGCGGCGGCAGCGATGCCCCCGCCAGCTGGCGCAACGACCGCGGCGGCGGCGGTGTGGTGATGCACATCCCCAGCAGCACGCTGGTGGCCCATGGTCTCTCGATGCCGCACTCGCCCCGCTGGCATCAGGGCCGCCTCTGGCTGCTCAACTCTGGCAGCGGCGAGCTCGGCTGGATCGAGGACGGCCACTTCCAGCCGCTCTGCTTCGTGCCCGGCTTCGCCCGGGGCCTGGCCTTCGTGGGGGGCTGCGCGGTGGTGGGCCTCTCCAAGCTGCGCTCACCCCAGTTCAATGGCCTCGCCCTCGACGACCGCCTGGCGGAGCTGAACCAGCCCGGCGGCTGCTGCGGCCTGCGGGTGATCGATCTGGCCAGCGGCAGCGTGCTGCACAGCCTGGATCTGCCCGAACCGATTGATGAGCTGTTCGATGTGGTGCTGCTGCCGGGCGTGCGCCAGCCGCGCGCCATCGGTCTGCAGGGCGAAACGATCGACTGCCTGGTGAAGCTGCCCGATCGCGACACCCTCACCCTGGTGCGGCCCACGGCCCCCAGCGGCACCCCGCACCAGGCCCCGACCCCGCGCCCCTTCGGCCTGCCGCAACCCACGGCCGCCGAACCGGTGGCGATCCGCTACCAGCGGGTGTTTCAGCTCACCCCCGCCACCCTGGCGCCCTACGCCGCCCTCACCTTTCCCTCGCTGGCACCGGAGGCGGCCGCCACGGCGCGCATCAGCGGCGAGTTGCTGGGGCTCTCCGCCATGGCCGATGGGGCGATGGTGGGGCTGGCGGTGGCTGAACGGCTGCCGGATGGCACTGCCAGGGTGCTGTCGTTGAAGGTGGAGGAGGGCTGGCGGCGCCAGGGCATCGGCACAGGCCTCCTGCGCCATCTGCTGCTCTTCCTCGCCAACGAAGAGATCGGCCGGGTGAGCGTGCGCTACCAGGCCACCGCCCTCACCAGCGCCGCCCTCGAGCCGGTGCTGCTCCGGCTCGGCTGGAGTGCGCCGCACACCGACTTCGCCCTGCTGGAGGGCACCGCTGCGCGGCTGGCTGCCGCCCCCTGGGCCGATCGCCATCCCTTCAGCCCGCCGTACCGGCTGCAGCCCTGGCTGGAGCTGGCCTCGGGCGCTGCCGCCGGCCAACAGCTGCAGCAACTGGCCCACCAGCTCGGCGCCCCGCCGGAGTTGCTGCCGCCGCTGGAGCCCCACGGCATCGAACCCGGTGTTTCGCTCGCCCTGCTCGACGACGAGGCGCTGGTGGGCTGGGTGATCGCCCACCGGGTCACACCCACCACCCTGCGCTACTCCAGCCTGTTTGTGGCGGAGCCGCACCGGGGCCGGGCCCGCGGGCCGGCGTTGCTGGCGGAGGCCTTCCGCCGCCAGCAGCAGCTGGCCATTCCCGAGGCCCGCGCCGCCATCGCCAGTGGCAACACCGCCATGCTGCGCTTCCTGCGCCGCCACCTCGCTCCCCACCTCTCAGCTGTGGGGGCCTCCCGCAGCAGTGAACGGCGGCTGCCGACGCCACTGCCTTCGTCAGCCTCTCGCCGGGCCTGACGCTCAGAAGGAGCCAGTTCACGGTCAGCTGATCGCAAGGATGATGGCCGCTGAGCCCAGCCCCGCGGCTCGCCGTCGCGATCCAGTGCGCCGCTCCCACTCAACCAGCACGCTGGCCAGCTCCGCGCCGGCCACCATTTCGTGACCACCTCACCCTTGCTGCTGGTGGCGGCCACCCGGCTGGAGGAGGACGCCTTATGGAGCGATTCCCTCCTGGGCCGCTCCCTGGCCCGGCCCGCCCATGCCAGCTATGGCCGCTGCCTTGGCTACGCCAACCGCCGCGCCCTTGCCCATACCTACAACCGTGGGCTGGAGCAGGCCGCCGACGACGCCCTGGTGGTGTTCTGCCACGACGACCTCTGGCTCGGGGAGGAGTCGCTGGTGCCGCCACTCACGCAGGCGCTGGAGCACTTCGATCTGGTGGGGGTGGCCGGCAACCGCCGCCGCCTGCACGGCCAGCAGTGGTGGTTGCACCGAGCCGATGGCAGTGGTTGGGACCATCCCCAGCTGGTGGGCGCGCTGCGCCATGGCCGCCCGGAAGCCGCCCAGCTGCAGACCTACGGACCCAGCCCGGCGCCGGCCGTTCTGCTCGATGGCGTGTTCCTGGCTGGCCGGGCCGGGGTGCTGCGCCGCACCGGCCTGCGCTTCGATCCCGATCTTCCCTTCCACCTCTACGACCTCGACTTCTGCCGCAGTGCTGAGCAGGCCGGACTGCGGCTGGGCGTTTGGCCGCTTGATCTGATCCACGCCAGCGGCGGCGAGGCCTTCACCCCCAGCTGGAAGGCCTGCCTGGTGCTCTTTCGGCGCAAGTGGGAGCCGCCCGCACCTGAATCCAGCGGCCCGGAGCTGCTGCGCTGGCAGTACGCCCAGGCCCGGGCCCACCAACTGCTCGAGCAGTGGCCCCAGGCTCTGGCCGCCTACGACGCCCTGCTGGCGATCGAGCCCCAGCACGGCCGCGCCCTGCAGCAACGGGCCCTGGTGCTGCGCCAGCTGGGTCGCCCCAGCGAGGCCCTCGCCAGCCTCGATGCCGCCCTCGCCCTCGATCCCACCAACGCCACCGCCCTGGCCAACCGCGCCAGCCTGCTGCAGGTGCTGGAGGATGCCGCCGGCGCCGAGGCGGCCCTGCGCGCCGCCCTGCAGCAGCGGCCCCACGACACCGGCCTGCTCCACCGTCTCGCCTCCTTGCTGGCCCGCCGGCAGCGCCCGATCGAGGCGATCGCGGTTCTCAAGGAGGTGTTGCGCCACGACCGGCACCACACCCAGGCGTTGCTCGATCTGGGCGGGCTGCTGATGGGGGTGGAGGGCTTCGATCTGGCCCGGGCCGCCTTCCAACGGGTGCTGAGCCAGCAGCCCACCCATGGCGCGGCCCTGTTCGGCCTGGGCCAATGCCAGGAGGCCGGCGGCGATGCGGAAGCCGCTCTTGCCACGTACACCCGCGGCCTGGAGCACGCCCCGGACGACCTCAACCTGTGCTCCATGGCGGAGAGCATGCGGCTGGGACTCTGCCTCTGGGACGACTACGAGGGGCGCATGCGGCGGCTGGCCGAGCGCCTGGAGCAAGGGCTCATCGGCGGTGATCCCGTGCCGATGGGTGTGCCGATGCGGCTGCTCAGCTTCCCGTTGCCCCTGACGCTGCCGGTCCAGGTGGCCGCGCGCCACGCTGAGGCGATCGCGGCGGCCATGGCGCCCTTTGCCAGCGTCCAGCCCGCTGCGCCCCGGCCCCCCTCCGGCTCCGGCGAGGGGCGGCCGCTGCGCATCGGCTACCTCTCCGCCGATTTCCGCTGCCATGCGATGGGCGGGCTGATCCACGGGCTGTTCGCCCAGCACGACCGGAGCCGTTGCGTGCCGATCGGCTACATGCTCGCCGCCAGCCGGGATCGCTTCACCCGCTCGGTGGCCCGCGGCTGCGAGCGCCTGCGCGATGGGAGCCAGCTGGGCAGCGAGGCCCTGGCCGGCTTGATCCGCGATGACGGCATCGATGTGCTGGTGGATCTGATGGGCTTCACCCACCAGGGCCGCCCCTCGGTGCTGGCCCTGCGGCCGGCGCCACTGCAACTGCTCTATCTCGGTTACCCCGGCTCGATGGGCGCCCCGTTCATCGATGGGCTGGTGGCTGATGCCTGGCTGATCCCCCCCGAACTCGAGCACGGCTACAGCGAACGGGTGCACCGGCTGCCCCATGGCTTCGTGTGTTCAGCGCCCCTGCCGGCCGATCCAGAGGAAGCCCTGCCGCCCAGCCCCAGCCGCGCTGCCCTGGGCCTGGAGCCGGGCCAGCTGGTGTATGCCTGCTTCAACCGCCCCGACAAGTTCGATCCGCAGCGCTTCGCGGCCTGGATGGCGGTGCTCAAGGCGGTGCCCGCCAGTGTGCTGCTGCTGGTGGTGCCCCAGCCCGCCAGCCAGCGGCGGCTGCGGGAGCGCGCCCAGGCCTTCGGCGTGGAGCCGGGTCGGCTGATCTTCGCGGCGAGAACCCCCGCCGCCCAGTTCGCCGATCTCTGCCGCCTGGCGGATCTCTTCCTCGACACCGCCCACTGCGGCGCCGGCGCCACCGGCGCCATGGCCCTGCAGGCGGGCCTGCCGCTGCTCACCTGCCCCGGCGAGGCGTTCGTGTCGCGCATGGGCGCCAGCCTCTGCGCCTCGGTGGGCATGGACGACCTGATCTGCCCCAGCCCCGAGGCCTACGTGGCGCGGGCGATCGAACTGGGCCGCGACCCCGACCAGCTGCGGCAACGGCGCCAGCGGTTGCTGGATCCCAGCGCCCATCTGCCGCTGTTCGATACAGCCGGCTGGGTGCGGCACTGGGAGGAGTTGCTGCACGGGTTGCTGCTCCGCCAGGCATGAATCGAATCCGGCAGGGCTGGGGCCGATGCGACGGATGCCTGACTGCCTCAGCGCTTGCGGCACGGATGCTTGCCTCAGCGTTTGCGGCACGGATGCCTGCCTCAGCGCTTGCGGCACGGGCCGCCTCCCATCTGGCGGCGATCGCTCCTGAGCCAGACAGGCCTCTCTGGCTAGGATGACCAAGTCACTCTGGTCTGGTCTGATGCCTCGACCCGCTTCGGGCGCCATCGTGAATGTGCAGGAGGCCAAAACCCATCTCTCCGCGCTGCTGCTGCGGGTGGCCGCCGGCGAGGAGATCGTGCTGGCCCGCAATGGGAAACCCTGTGCCCGCCTTGTTCCCCTCAGCCCGGCACCGCCGCGCCGGTTGGGATTCCTGGCTGGAACGGTCGATGAGAGCTTCTTCGAGGCCCTGCCCGAGGGCGAGCTGGCCGCCTGGGGCGCATGAAGCTGCTGCTCGACACCCACGTGCTCCTCTGGGCCGTGCTGGAGCCCGACAAGCTCAACCGGGGCCTGCGTGAAGCCATGGAAAACCCGGAAACACAGCTGCTGATCAGCGCCGCCTCCGCCTGGGAGATCGCCACCAAGTGGCGGCTGGGCAAGCTGCCGGGTGCCGGTGTGGTGGTGGAAAACTTTCAACGGGCCATTGATGGGCTGGGCGCGATCGAGTGCCCCATCCTCAGCCGCGAAAGCCTGTTGGCCGGCAGCTGGGATGTGCCGCACCGCGATCCGTTCGACCGGATCCTGGCGGCTCAGGCCTCGCTGCGCGACCTGACCCTGGCCACCACCGATGCGGCTTTCCACCAGTTTGAAGGCCTGCGCCTCTTCGGGGGCTGAGGTGAGCAAAGCCGCGCCAGCCCTCCATGCCACGCGGAAGGCTCTGGAGAGCCTGGTCTGACCAGGTTAGTGTGGCTAAGAAGCGGGCGATTCGGCCATGCGCCAGGCCAACATCTACGCGGCCAAGGCCCAGCTCTCGGAACTGGTGCAGGCCGCCCTCGACGGTGAGGAGGTCTGGATTGCCCGGGCTGGCAAACCACTGGTGCGGCTGGTGCCGGGCAGCCCCGCCCACCAGCTAGGTGGGCGGGGATCGCTGGATCTGAAGGCAGCCAGCATCGATGCCGCTTTCTCCCCTGAGGTAGAGAGCGCGGTGGCGGCCTTGATCGCAGGCACCTCCGAGGCATCGCCCTGATGGCGGCTCAAGGGGGCTACCTGCTCGACACCTGCGTGCTGCTCTGGTGGCTGAGTGGGGACCCCCGCCTTTCCAGGGAATGGGAGGAACGGTTGCGTGGCGCCCGCTGCCTGGTCAGCGCCGCCTCGATCTGGGAAACCGCCATCAAGCATCAGCTGGGCAAGCTGCCGCTGTCCCCTCAGGCCCTGGTCACCGCAGCGCAGCAGGCGGGTTTCACGTTGCTGGCGATCACCCCCGACCATGCCGCTGCCACGGCGCTCCTGCCTCCCCACCACAAGGACCCGTTTGACCGCCTCCTGATCGCCCAGGCCCGTTCAGAAGGGGTGCTGCTGCTCAGCACCGATCGCGCTCTCAAGCGCTACGGCCCGGCTGTGATGCTCCTCGGAGAACGGACTCAATGACTGGAACGCGGTGATGTCCGCACCGATAGCGCACAACTGCTTCATCAAGAGCACCAGATCATGGGTGAGGGGAACATCCCTTTCGCCGAGGTCATAAAGCCAGGCTTTGAGTGCTTTCTCAATTGCTTGTTGCAGCTGAAATCCCCAGGTCACCTCTTCGAAGACCTCGATGGCCGTCATCGCTGCAGCCGCTTTTCAATCCCGTTTGGAGATCCGCAGCATGGCCAGAGCCTCAGGATTAGCCACCGAGAAGACGCCCTTCACGGTAGGCATGGCTGATGACATGGCTGTGGAGGTTGATGCTCCTGGAAACCTGGCTGCGGGAGTAAAGAAGCAGATCCACTGGCTGAACAGGTCCGCTCAATCGCCAGCGCAGTCGATCAAGCATGCGGTAGCGATCATGGCTCGCCAGCCAGTCATCGGTCACGGTGATCAGCAGATCGGTGTCGGAATCGGGCCGGGCCGTGCCCCGCGCCCAGGAACCAAACAACCGCACTTCAGCGCCGGGAATCACGGCCTGGATCTCACGGGCCATGGCGGCGAGCTGATCCTCGATCGATGCCACCTGGGCGGTGGGGGTTGTGGGGTTAGTGGTGAACGGCTGAGCCATTGGGCCATTCTGGGCCAGCTCGGCCAATCCTTGGTGGGGCTGGCCAGGGAGCTGGAGGGGGAGCCAGGTCGCCAGCCCAAACCAGAACTAGGCTGCCGCAGCCAGGACGCTGGCCTGGCCTGCCCCGCCTCCGCTGAGCTTGCAGGCTGGCTGATCCAGCAGCAGCTCTCGCTCGCCTTCACCACCTACCGCGCTAAGCGCCTGCCGTTCCTTGGTGTGGGTGTAGCCGGTGAACTCAGGCGGCATGAGCGGCTGTTTGATCCGCCGATGGGGCTCTACGCCCACGGTGAGGTTCTGTGGATGGCGACCCGCCGCCCGATCTGCCACCTCAACGGCCTCGCCCTCCAGCATCACCGCACGGCAGCTTAGTCAGGTTCCTTGCCCAGCAGGCCGTGTCACGCGGACCTCAATAGGGTGGCTGGCGATCTCCCTGATGATTTCCGCCTGAGCTTCGGCTTCCCAACCTAATGTAAACCGGATTGAGGCCCGCCCGTCAGGGCGAAGGGTTTCCACACACTTGGAAAGCACTGCGATATGCCCACCTGGGATGGATTTGACAGCACCAATTTTCTGGCCCCAATCAACTGGGTCGGGGGGGTCCTCCCAAATGAGGATTCATCGGTTGTCATCAACGCCACCGGTGCGGGCACTTCCTTCGATCCCACCCTGTCCACCGGGCAATCTGCCTCGGTCTTCACGCTTGAGCAGAGCGCGCGCGTCTTCACGGTTCAGGGCACCCTGACGGTCAACGCCGGGGCGACCCTTTCCGGTGTGGGCACTCTGACCATCGCGAACACCGGCACGGTCAGCGTGTCGGGCAACGGTCTGACCGTGGCGGGCGGGACCCTGAACAATTTCGGCACCCTTGGCAGCACGCTGCAGGTTTCTGGCGGGGAGGTCAACAATGCGGGCGTGATCACCGGGGCTGTGACCGTGTCGGGCGGCAGCCTGACGCTGAACCCAGACAGCAATTTGTCGGACAGCGCGGTGCTGACCGTGAACACGGGCGGCACGGTGAACGTGGATGCCTTCGATGTCATCGGCGGGCTGGCGGGCGATGGCGGCACGGTCCAGATCAGCAATGGCAATGGGCTGAACATCATCGGCGCGGCGAACACCGCGTTCTCCGGTGTCATCGCTGGCGAGGGTTTCCTGCAGTTCGAGGGGGCGGGCACCCGGACTCTGTCAGGCAAGAACACCTACAGCGGCGGAACCTTCATTGACGGCGGCACGTTGCAGATCGGCGCGGGAGAGACCACGGGCAGGCTGGGCACCGGCGCGGTGGTCAACAACGGGGCGCTGGTGTTCGACGGGGCGGGCTTAACCCCTGTCGCCAATGCGATTTCGGGCACAGGCACGCTGACGGTGACGGGGGGAGATGTCCTCATCCTGACGGGCACCAACAGCTACAGCGGCACGACGACCATCAACGCGAACGGCACCTTGGAGGTGGCCGCGGGCAACTCGGGCACGCTGGGCACTGGCGCCGTCACGAACAACGGGTCGCTGGAGTTCGATCGGGACGACAACATTACCGTTGCCAACATAATCTCTGGAACCGGTTCCTTCGGCAAGTTCGGTGCCGGCAGCCTGACGCTGTCCGGCGCCAACACCTTTACCGGCACCACCAGGGTGAATGTCGGTCTGCTGGATGTGACCGGATCGCTCGCTTCGCTGAGCAACATCGTCAACGGCGGCAGCCTGCGGGTGGATGGCGCGGCGATCTCCGACGCCGCCACCGTGACCCTGAACCGCAGCGGCAACCTCAACCTGACCGGCAGCGAGCGGATCGGCGCGCTGTCCAGCGCATCCGGCACAACCACGGTCACGCTGGGCGCGAACACCCTGACCACGGGCGACGCGGGGAATCACACGTTTGCGGGCGTCATCAGCGGCACCGGCGGGCTATCAAAGACCGGCGCAGGTGTTCTGACTCTGACCGGCAACAACACCTACACCGGGCAGACGACGGTGTCGGCGGGCACGCTGATCGCCGCGACGAACGGCGCACTCGGCACCACGGCGGCAGGGACGGTCGTCGCCCCTAGCGCGACGCTGGCCTTGCAGGGCGGCATCACCGTGGCCGAGGCGATCACGCTGAACGGCAGCGGGGTCGGCGACGGCGGCGCGCTGCGCAACCTGTCTGGCTCCAACCAAATCAACGGGGCGATCACGCTTGGCAGCGCCACGCGGATCAATGCCGACGCCGGCGCGCTGTTCGTGGACGGCGGCATCAGCGGTGCCTTCGACCTGACCTTCGGCGGCGCCGAGTTGGTTCGTGTTGACAGTGGCATCACCACCGGCACGGGTTCGGTGACCAAGGACGGCGACGGCAGGCTGGAGATGAACAGAACCAACACCTACACCGGCACCACCACGGTCAATGACGGCACGCTTACGGTGAGCAGCGGCCGCGCGCTTTCCGACAGCGCAAGCCTGATCGTGAACACGAACGGCACGGTCATAGTCGAAATTTCAGAGACGGTCGGCAACATTCAGGGCGCGGGCAACATCATCCTGGGCGGAGCTGAGTTCGACGTGACCCTGACCTTCGGCAATGCCACGGCGTCCAGCACCTTCTCGGGGGTCATCTCGGAAGACACCGATGTCGGCAGCCTGATCAAGCAGGGCGCGGGCAGCGTGACGCTGAGCGGGAACAACACCTATACCGGGCAGACAACGGTGTCGGCGGGCACGCTGATCGCCGCGAATAACGGCGCACTGGGCACCACGGCGGCGGGGACGGTCGTCGCCCCGGGCGCGACGCTGGCCTTACAGGGCGGCATCACCACGGCCGAGGCCATCGCCCTATCCGGCTCCGGCGTTTCGAACGGCGGCGCGATCCGCAACAGTGCCGGCGTCAACACGCTCACTGGCGCCATCACGCTGACCGGGGCCGCCGAGATCCAGGCCGACGCCGACAGGTTGACCATCAACGGCACCGTGACTGGCGGCACCCACAACCTGACGTTCGACACCGCAGGCACTTCGACCATCGCTGTGAATGGGGCGATCAGCGGCAGCGGCGCGCTGATCAAGAACGGAACCGGGTTCCTGACCCTTAGCGGAGCCAACACGTTGACGGGTGCGACGACCGTCACTGCGGGAACCTTGATCGCAAGCTCTCTCACCAGCGCGCTGTCGGACACGGCCCTGCTGACGGTGAACGCGCCGGGCACTGTGGCCCTGAATGCGGCGGAAACCGTCGGCGGGTTGGCGGGTAACGGCAGCGTGCAGCTTCAAGTGGCTCCCCCGGTTGGGACGGGCATCGGCCGTGTGCTGACGATTGCGACGGCGAGCGGATCGAATACCTTCTCGGGTGTGATTTCGGGAACCGCCGCCGGCAACGGGCTGATCAAGACCGGCGCGGGCACTCAGATCCTGTCGGGCAACAACACCTACAGCGGCACCACCACGATCAGCGCGGGCACGTTGCGGGTGGGCGCGGGCGGCAGCACGGGCACGCTGGGCAGCGGGGCGGTGGTCAACAACGCGGCGCTGGTGTTCGACAGGGCGGGCTTTTACGTTGTCGCCAATGCGATTTCGGGTACAGGCGCGCTGACGGTGACGGGGGGGGATCGACTCGCCCTGACGGGCACCAACAGTTACAGCGGCACGACGACCATCAACGCGTTCGGCACCCTGCAGGTGAGTGCGGACGGCAGCACGGGCACGCTGGGCAGCGGGGCGGTGGTCAACAACGGGGAGCTGGTGTTCTTTCGCAGCGGCGACATCACCGTGGCCAACCTCATCTCGGGCAGCGGCTCCTTCGGCAAGTCCGGTAATGGCACCCTGACGCTGTCCGGCGCCAACACCTTTACCGGCGACACGGTGGTCAGCGGTGCGGGCAGGCTGAACGTCACCGGTTCCATCGCCTCGCAAAACGTCTCGGTCATCTCCAGCGGCAGCCTGGTGGTGGACGGCGCGGCGATTTCCGATACCGCCACGGTGACCCTGTTCGAAAGCGGCAACCTGACCCTGACGGGATCAGAAACCATCGGCGCGCTGATCCCCAACTCGGCCACTGCCACTGTCAATCTGGCCGGACACCACCTGACCCTCGCCGCCCAGACTGCCGGCCTGGGGACCATGACCTTCATCGGCAGTGCCGGGGTTGACCGGCTGAGCGTCAGCCTCGCCCCCACGCTGGCGAATTTCACGCTGGTCGGGGTGAATTTCGCCAACTGGACTGAAGGCACCGACAGCGTCACCATTACCGGCAACGCGCTGGCCAACACCCTGACAGGCAACTCAGGGAACAACGTGCTGAACGGCGGGCTGGAGAACGACACCCTCACTGGCGGCGCCGGCATTGACAGCTTCCTGATCACCGCCGGCATCGACAGCGTCACCGATCTGGGCAATGGCGGTGCTGATGTGCTGGTGGTGTCAGCGGGTGCGACCGGCAACGCAACCCTGGCGGCAGCCTGGACCGCGACGGCTGCCAGCAGCAATGCCGGCACCGCG
>CALRJS020000020.1:0-61050 GCA_943367595.1 Sphingobacterium thalpophilum | reverse complement strand
CCTCGGTGCCGTAGAGCTGGATGAACTCGGGCAGCGACAGGCCTGCCTGAAACTGGATTCGATTCATGGCCATGGCGGGCACTGCTAGTACATGTGTACCAGCTTAGGCGGGAAAGGCCTGCGGACGGAGCTTGCTACCTAATCAAGATAAAGATTTCATCACAGTTCTCTATGGGAAGGGGACGAGGAAGCCATTCCGCCCATCCTGGAATCTTCGCTTCATCCCGTATAGCTTGTTTTAATGTTTCTGCTGAAATATCTAAATAAGTCGCCAACACGTGCGTGTCCACATCCGTGCCCCTTGGCTCAACACACTTGCCATAGTCGATCCGAAGACCTGTTTCTAGCATTTCCCCTGTTTCTAGCATTTCCAATGCTGCTAGCATTTCCCCTGTTGCTGGCATTTCCCTTGTTGCTAGCATTTCCTTGGAATAAATGCATTCTTGTATCATCCCAAAACCCTTCGCTTCCTCTATAAAGGCGTCTCCAGAACCTACGTACCAAATGAGATTCCTAAGATTAGCATGCTCTATAGAACTATTCGTGATGAACGGGTCATTTTTCGCTTGTTCAATTAGCCTGGCTAATCTTTCTTGAATGGTTAACGGCTTACTGGGTCTCTTCGACTTTTTGATTGTCTTGTTCTGTTCTGTCATATCTGCAAGATCTGTGCCAGCTTGCTTGCGCGGGTGGCTTTGAGAAAATCGCCTATCAAACAGTAGCGCCCCGTGTCAGCACTTTACGCGACCACACCACAGACAGCCCATAGCCAACAGGCAGCTGACTGCTTCCGCTGGAGCGGCGGTGCACTTCACTGTTGACCCATTCCATCCATTTCATCCATTCCGCGCTGGAGGCGTGGGGAAGTCTTGCCATTCCAGCGCAGGGGCTTCTGTTCCACATCACCCGCCCCAACGTCAGTGGTTCATAGGGCTGTGGTACGCCTCAGGCTGGATGTCTAGTCGCACCAGACCCGCAATCCGGGCAGGTAGGCGCCGACCAGTTGCACTGCGCCTCTAAAGCAAGCTCAGCGCCATGCCTCCGACTCTCGCCACGATGCCGATGTATATCTTGGGCTAGATCCAGTCACGCTGTTGTTGAACCGGTGCCGGCAGCTCATGCAACACGTTTGCAATGAGTCTACCAACATCTGAAGGTTGGCAGTGGTGACACAATGCTCCGGAACCGGCCTTTTCAGCCCTGGGCAGTCCCTGAACAACGCTCCTGAGCGTAAAGAAGACCTGCCCATAGCTGCCCGGTCCACCTATCTCCCTCCCCAAAGCTGCGTAGAGCCCAGCTTGAACTACAGTCGCAGTTGCCGATAGCGCCTTGACGGCTGGCTGCCCGGAGGATTCACATCATTGCAAAAGCCACTGGAAACAACCCGACCCAGGACAAGCTCACATAGGGGCACCTACTTTGAATGTTCGCAAGACCGGCTTAGGCGCTGATCGTCCTGGTCTGGGGACACCCCTGCCCGCCGACTGGCAAACTGCTGGACTTGGCAACAATATCCAAGCCCAGCGGCGCACCTGTCATCCATTCACCTGCGTGGTTCGCCCACTGCCGTCCGTGCCTGCACTACCGCTGGACTCGCCCGTCACCGCTGAGGGAGGCTCCCCGCATAGTTGTATAGCGTACCGAATCACTCCTGGGCTGGCTTCGCAGGCTTGGCCCTCGTCGGAAGTGCGCAACCTCACAGCGGGGATCACCGAGCCTTCCCCCCGGACCCGATAGGGACCAGATTGCAAACACCCCGGAGGCAGTCCCAAACTGTAATGATCCCGCAGCAACCCGACCAGTTTTTCCTTGAACATTCGCAAGGGTATCGATCTGCCAGGCTCGCCAGAGCTATGGTGATACTCGACGTAGTTGGGATACAGGAACTCGCTCGGCTTTCCCCTGCCGTCACCGACACGACTATAGGTCTCCGGTGCATAGACCAGACAATCCTCAGCCCAGGCAGCAAACGGATCGCTCCTTACCAGGGTCGCGAACTCTGTCTGCGGTGAGCCTGATGAGCGGATGGGTCGATTCAGGACAGACACAACCTCGTCGTCCGGCATCAACAGGACCCAGTTCACGAATCCGGGTAACTCCGAGACAAACTCCCCTGACCAACCACCCTGCCCGTCAGCATCGAGCAGTGGCCGGCGCTGATCCTCAGGGACAACGGTAAGGATTGGAATGGAGCGACGGCGACTAAGCACTGCACCTGTTGTATCCGTTGCGCCGATCGGGCCATTGCCGACGATCAACACGGAGCCTTCAAAAAAGAAGTCAACTTCGGCGTTACTTCCTTTCGCTTCCGCAGCAATGCGGTCGCCTCCGGTCAGGCTCTTCAACACCTCCAGCGGCCCGTTGTAATTCTGAGCCTCAGAGAAGACTACAAGTGTCTTGTTGCGGAGCTTTTGCGTCTGGAACAACAACCTTCGGTTTTCAAGCAACTCTAGCGTGCTTGCCGTGACATTATCAAACCCAACCGTGGCCATGAGCAAGTTCGAAATGACTGACTTCCCGGTATTGCTAGGGCCAAACAGTTCCAGGAACGTCTTGGTACGTCTGCGCTTGAGCATCACATTCGCAAAGGCACGAAACAGGGCCAGTGCTTCCGAGTTCTGAAAGCGATCGGTCAGGAATTCGACGATGCCGTTGGCCTGCGCACCAGCTTGATAGTCATAGGGCAGTCTCCAGGTGTTGCCATGGACCCGATCATGGCCAAGCAGTCTGTGGTCAGACAGACGCAGACATCCGTTCAGAAATGGAATCATCCCACTAGTTCCGACTGGGCGAAGCGTGGGTAGAGCGCGCCTGAGGGCAGAGACGAGACCCTTAACGGTGGATGGTTCACGATTTCTCCACTGCTGGATCTCGAAGAACTGCTCTATCTCGCTCTCCAGCTGCTCATTGCCAACGACATGACTCCAGTGCGTACCGCACCAATGCCACCATGACCTTGACTCTGATCCGCAACACATCCAGTTACGGCCGACGGTGGGGATCAGGTATATGCCCCTGGCGTGGGTTCCTTCTGGCTCTGGATCGAAGCTGTAGACCTTGGGCGCCTTACCTTCCTTGAAACAAGGCCGGGCGATACCCGCAATCGCCCGGAACATGTCGGTTCCGCTCACATCGATGAACTCTTGCAACGTCTGTCGAGTTCCATCGTGAGAATGAGGCAAGACCTCGACCATCACTCGTTTGGCACCGAGGCTGAGCACCTCAGTGGCTCTTATCTCCAAGGCCTCCACGTCAGCCTGTTTGTGGCGGAAATCACTCGCTGGGCAGATCGTGATAATCCGACCGTCAATAGCAATATCAACCCAGTCAATGGGGGACAAGGTTGGCTTCACTCGGAGCTGACCGACTGAGTTCAACTGCCAAGTCAGGAGTTCTGGCACGGCAATCGTGAACTTGTCGGGGTCGGCAGCTTGTGCTGCCAACGCATCTGCCTTGGTCAGAACGAGCCGCAGAGGAACGAGGATGTCGCGGCAACGTGGATCGCAGCGTTCCGGCGTTTCACCAATGACCGGCCACTCAGCCTCCAACGTCTGTGCCGCTGGGTTCGCATCGAGGGCAGAGTGTCCATGGGAAACCGCAGGCATTGAGCCAGCCGCACCAGGAGATGCGGGAGCACTGACAGATCCCTGATCTATCGAACTCACTGGGCATTCGCCCTCGCAATTGGGTCGATTTGTGTCTTGTTGCATTGCTGAAACCGGTTGAACCTCATCGCAGGAATTACCCGTCGCGCTGCGTCGGGAACTCAACAACTACAGGCTCCATGCCCTTCCATGCAATCCCTAGAAATGCAAAGTCGCCATTTGCATTTAGTTCCGCACCCAGGCCTCCAGAATATAAATG
This sequence comes from Sphingobacterium thalpophilum, assembly GCA_943367595.1. Taxonomy (GTDB): domain Bacteria; phylum Cyanobacteriota; class Cyanobacteriia; order PCC-6307; family Cyanobiaceae; genus MW101C3. Next base: position 57,186 of record CALRJS020000020.1, on the reverse strand, counting down.
CAAAAAGCCGTTTTGCATTTTTTAGCCCGCAGAACAGCATCCATCGCTGTTTCAATTCTGGTTCTTGCCTCAAGTCCAGATGAACATTCGGCCGATCACGGAGGACGACCTCTCGCACCGCTTGGAACGGATCTCAGCTCAACTGCTGCAGATCCAGGCCCGCCTGGACCTGCAGCCAAGCAAGCCCAAAAGCCCCTGGCTTCCCCTGGCAGAGGCCGCCAAGGCACTGCATTTCACCAGCGCCCGTGCGCTGCGCGCCGCCATTGATCGCGGCCGTATCCCCCCTCAGTTCGTCAGTGCCACGACCGGTGCCACGGGCAAACGCCGAACCCTCTATGTGGACGTGGAGGGCTTCTCCTCACATCTGCGCCACAAGTGAGGCCATCGAGGCGCTGTCAAACCAGCGTTGATACAGGCTGGTATGCACCATCAGCGAATGCCCCAGGCTCTTGGCAGCCAGCGATGGGCTCAGCTGCGGCGCCAAAATGCCGCACCTCAAGTCCCCCCCCCATGACCTCAAGGCCCATATCCGTAGTGAAGGCGTTCCGCCCAACTCCTATCGGCAGGTGCCATTCCCTTCAGGCAAGAGATCCTTCTGCCTCATGAGCCCTAAGCACTCTCCTAAGACGCTGCAGTGAGCGCCACCTGAAGCGACTCCATTTCGTTTGCATCGAACCAGCGCTGGTAGACGCTGCTGTGAACCGCCAGGCTGTGGCCCATCGATTTGGCCGCCAGGGAGGGGGATATCTTCGGATTGTGAATCGCCCGCACCGCCCAGGCATGGCGCAGGTCGTAGGGCTGGAACTCTGCACGGACCCGTCGAAAGGTCTGCCCCATCAAGGCCCCCACATCGCGATGGCTGCGATCCGAATTGAAGGCAGGTAGGCGCTTGTTGTGCAGTGACCAGCGCTGGATCCACCCTGCAGGCAAAGCCAGAGCTTGACGTGCACCTGTCTTCCCATCGGCAATACGCAACAAGCCTGAGGGCTGAACTTCAGCAAACAGCAGCGCCTCGTGGGGCCTGCACCCATACGTAGCTGCCACTGCTACCGGCCACTGCCAAGCGGGTGAGAGGCGATCGATCAGCGCCTCGATCGCTTCTTCTTTGGGGAGGTCACGTGGCGCCTGGCTGCGGGCAGCGCTGTATCCCTTGCCGAGTTCTCGCAGGCGGGACACCAGATCATCGGACCAATCAAGTGCCTTGGCCACCGTGGCTGCGGCCTGAGAAGCCCGTCGCCGCGATCGGGTGCTTAATGCGGTGGCCTCCACCAAAGCCAACAAATGTTGCGGCTGCAGGGGATTGATCTCCTGAAGCAAAGCCAGGGGCGCTTCGTAATCCACCTTCCAGCTGTCCTCTTGTGAGGGTCCCCGGCGACGTTGTCTGGTCCACCACTCGTGAGTCAGAAGAATCGCCTTTTTCCCGCTGATGCCCTCCGATTGGTAAGGAGCTGCCGCACTGGCCTGTTGACGGCCCCTCGGTAGCCAGGGCTCCCAATCAAAAGCCTCGACTCCCCTTCGATGGCGCTCCAGGGCATTGCCCAACTGCTCGGCCAGCTGCAAGGCCTCTGTGGCTTGATCCGGATAGACCAGACCGGTGCTGATGCGCTGCTGCTTCGGCTCACCCCCCGGAGGATCTGTCGGACGGGGTGGCATGGTCGCCCGCAGGCGCACCCTTGACCCTGCCACATCGAGCGTGACCCCATGACCCTTGAGCTTCAGAGCGGCGTTCTGCCGAGCCAGCCACTGGTCAGAAAGGGGCACCGATTTGCCTAACCACTTGCCTAATGGTGGTCGATCCGGGCCGATTTGCCTAGTTCTTTGCCTTTTCCAAGGAGCCAGATAGACCGCCTTGGGGGCCCTCAGAGTGCCAGAACCCTTGCCACAACTAGGGCTTTGGAGGACGGGGCTGGCGGGACTCGAACCCACGACCTACGGTTTAGGAAACCGTCGCTCTATCCGGCTGAGCTACAGCCCCCTGCGGCCCATTATGAGCGCCGGCCACGCGGGACCCACGCGGGCATGATGGACCGCGAAAGCAGGCGAGGTGGTCGCAATCGGGGCAGCGTTTCGGTCTTCGGGCCGGGCGCCGGGCCCGGTTGAGGAAAGTCCGGGCTCCCGAATGGCCAGGCTTGCTGGGTAATGCCCAGTGCGGGTGACCGTGAGGAGAGTGCCACAGAAACACACCGCCGATGGCCCAGGGGGTTCGCCCACCGGGCACAGGTAAGGGTGCAAAGGTGCGGTAAGAGCGCACCAGCAGCATCGAGAGGTGCTGGCTCGGTAAACCCCGGCCGGGAGCAAGGCCGAGGGACAAGGGTTGGCCATGACACCCGTCCCGCTTCATGTGTGCCGCTCGAGGCCGTTGGTAACAACGGTCCCAGATAGATGACCGCCCCGGTCCGCTCCGGCGGAACGGAACAGAACCCGGCTTACGTCCTGCTTTCACCCTCTGACGATGACGCCCCCAGGCCCAACGCTGAGCCCCCGCCGGCAGCGCCAGCTGCTGGCCTTCCTGGCCAGCCTGGGGCTGGAGGAGCCCAGCGCGGGGCCGTTGGGTCTGGCGGCGATCGATGAGGCCCTCACCCACACCTCCGCCGGCCTGGCGCGCAACCATGAGCGGCTGGAGTTTCTCGGGGATGCGGTGCTGCGGCTGGCCGCCTCCGAGCACCTGCAACGCCTGCACCCGCAGCTGAGCGTGGGCGCACGCTCGGAGCTGCGGGCCCAGATCGTCAGCGACCGCTGGCTGGCGGACCTGGGCGAACGCTGCGGGATCGATGCGGTGGTGCGGCTTGGCGCCATGGCGGCCGGGGATGCCTCGGCGCGGCGCACGATCCGCGCCGAGGCCTGTGAAGCCCTGATCGGCGCGCTCTACGAAACCTGGGGAACCCTGGAGCCGGTGCATCGCTGGCTCTCCCCCCACTGGTCGGAGAGCATCGCGGCGCTGCTGGCCGATCCGCACCGCCACAACTGGAAGCAGGCGCTGCAGGAATGGACCCAGGCGCGGGGGCTGGGTCTGCCCGCCTACCGCAGCGAGGAGTGCAGCCAGCTGCATGGGGATCCCCGCCGCTTCCGCAGCGCCGTGGTGGTGGCCAGCTACGCCGCCGCCTCACCATTGGGCGAAGGCTGGGGCCGTTCGCGCCGCGAGGCCGAGCAGCAGGCGGCCAGCGCGGCGCTCAAGGTGCTGGAACTGGAGCAGGGCGCCGACGCGCTCAGGCCGGCTCCAGGCTGCTGAGAGGCAGGGTCACCAGCTTGTCCCAGTTGCCGCCCTCGAACAGCACCGCCACCTGCTTGCCGCTGAGGCGCTGCACGAAGCCGCGGTAGCCGTTGTAGATCGAGCGTGGGTCGCGGACCACCACGGTGGACCCGGGCAGGATCGGCAGCGCGCTGACAGCCATCGGTGGTCTGAAGGGGTGGCGCCATTATCGAGGCTGATGCAGGCGAGCGGGGATGGCAAAAGGGGCACCACCGCGCCGTGATGGGGCTGACCTGCCGCCGCAGGAGGCCCCAGCGGCCGATCCCTGGCTTGTGGTGGGGCGGGTCGTGGCCGCCCAGGGCCTGGAAGGGGAGCTGCGCGTGCTGCCGCGCACCGATTTTCCGGAGCGCTTCACCCGGCCGGGCCCCCGCTGGCTGCGGAAGCAGCAGGAGCCGCCCCGGCCCGTGCGTCTGCTCAGTGGCCGCCAGCTGCCGGGGCGGGAGCTGTTCGTGGTGCGGCTGGAGGGGATCGGCAACCGCTCGGCGGCGGAGGCGATCGTGCAGCACGACCTGCTGGTGGAAGCGAGTGACCGCCCGCCGTTGGCCGACGGGGAGTTTCACCTGTTCGATCTGCAGGGGCTGGAGGTGCGGCTGGCGCCCGCCGGCACGCCGATCGGCACCGTCGTCGACCTGATCCACGCCGGCAACGATCTGCTGGAGGTGCGGCTGAGCGAGGGGCGGCGGGTGCTGATCCCCTTCGTGACCCCGATCGTGCCGCGGGTGGAGGTCAGCGAAGGATGGCTGGAAATCACGCCGCCGCCTGGTTTGCTGGATCCCTGACCGCCTCCATAAACTGCTTGCTCATACGGTCTCTTCTCCGACCATGAGCTCAGAGATCGCGCCCATCGTGCCGGTGATTCTCTGCGGAGGGACCGGCACCCGCCTCTGGCCGCTCTCGCGCGCCTCCTACCCGAAGCAGTACTGGGCGCTGGCCGGCAGCGACGACACCACCCTGCTGCAGCAGACCCAGCAACGGCTGAAAGGCCTGCCCCAGCTGGCGCCGCCCTTGCTGGTCTGCAACGAAGCCCACCGCTTCATCGGGGCCGAGCAGATGCGCCAGATCGGCGTGGATCCAGCCGCGATCCTGCTGGAGCCGGTGGGGCGCAACACCGCCCCGGCGATCGCGGTGGCCGCCCTGCAGGCCACCGCCCACGGTGAGGATCCGCTGCTGCTGGTGCTGGCCGCCGATCACGTGATCCGCGACGGCGCCGCCTTCCGCGCGGCGATCACGGCGGGCCGTCCCGCCGCCGCGGCCGGCCGCCTGGTGACCTTCGGCATCGTGCCCACCGCGCCGGAAACCGGCTACGGCTACATCGAGGCGGCCCTGCCCTTCGCCGCCGCGCCCACAAACGGCGGCGCCGCCGGCCCTCTGGAGCCCGTGCCTATCGCCCGCTTCGTGGAGAAGCCCGACCGGGCCACTGCCGAGCAGTTCCTCGCCTCGGGCCGCTTCACCTGGAACAGCGGCATGTTCCTGTTCAAGGCCAGCGCCATCCTGGCCGAGCTGGAGCGGCTCACCCCCGAGCTGGTGAGCGCCTGCCGCGCCGCCCTGGAGCAGGATTCCGCCGATCTGGATTTCCTGCGCCTGGAGCAGGAATCCTTTGCCAGCTGCCCCAGCCTCGCCATCGACGTGGCCGTGATGGAGCGCACGGTGCTCGGTTCGGTGCTGCCGCTGGAGGCGGGCTGGAGCGATGTGGGCAGCTGGAGCGCCCTGTGGGACACCGGCGAGCGGGATGCCAGCGGCAACGTGCTGCGCGGCCGGGTGATCAGCGAGGGGTCGCGCAACTGCTACCTGCGCAGCGAGCACCGGCTGGTGGTGGGCCTCGGCGTCGACGATCTGGTGGTGGTGGAAACAGACGATGCGGTGCTGGTGGCCCACCGCGACCGGGCCCAGGACGTCAAGACGATCGTCAACCAGCTGGAGGCGGCAGGCGCCTCGGAAGGCAAGGCCCATCGCCGCATCTACCGCCCCTGGGGTCACTACGACGGCGTGGTGGAGGGGGAGCGCTGGCAGGTGAAGAAGATCCTGGTGAAGCCGGGCGCGTCGCTGTCTCTGCAGATGCACCACCACCGCGCCGAGCACTGGGTGGTGGTGAAGGGCACCGCCGTGGTGGAGAAAGACGGCCAGCAGGAGATGGTGGGCGAGAACCAGAGCACCTACATCCCGCTCGGCTCCAAGCACCGGCTGTCGAACCCCGGCAAGATCGCCGTGGAGATGATCGAGGTGCAGAGCGGCCCCTATCTCGGCGAAGACGACATCGTCCGCTTCGATGACGTCTACGGACGCACCGACGCCCCCCACCGCGGCATCGCTCAACCGGCCGGCTGACGCTCAGCTGGCTCATTGACGCTCAGCCGGGGCCATACCCCGCCGGATTGGCAGACTGCCAGGCCCAGCCGTCCCGGCAGATGGCCTCCAGGCCACGCGCGGTGCGCCAGCCCAGCCGCTCGGCCGCCAGGGCGGGATCCGCCACCGACACCGCCACATCCCCAGGCCGCCGCTCTTCGATGCGGTAGGCGATCGGCCGGCCGCTTGCCCGCTCATAGGCGCGCACCACCTCCAGCACTGAATGCCCCTCGCCGCTGCCGAGGTTGAGGGTCAGGCGCTGGGGAGCTTCCGCCAGCAGCACCTCCAGGGCGGCGCGATGGCCGTCCGCCAGGTCCATCACGTGGATGTAATCGCGCACGCCGGTGCCATCGGCCGTGGGCCAGTCACCGCCAAACACGCGCAGGAAGGGCCGCCGGCCGATCGCCACCTGGCTCACGAAGGGGAAGAGGTTGTTGGGCAGGCCGCCGGGGTCTTCGCCGATGCGGCCGCTGGGATGGGCGCCACAGGGGTTGAAGTAGCGCAGCAGCGCCACCCGCCAGCCGGGCTCACTGGCCGCCACATCCGCCAGCAGCCGCTCCACCGCCGCCTTGGTTTCGCCGTAGGGGTTCACCGGTGCCACCGGCGCGGATTCGGGGATGGGCACCACGCTGGTGAAGCCGTAGAGCGTGGCGCTGCTGCTGAACACAATCGTGCGGCAACCGGCCTGGCGCATGGCCGTCAGCAGCCGCACGCTGCCGCCCACGTTCACATCCCAGTAGCGCAGGGGGTCGACCACCGACTCCCCCACCGCCTTGCAACCCGCCAGATGGATCACGGCCTCGATCGCTGCGGCGGCGAACGCCCGCTCCAGGGCGGCCGGATCACGGATGTCGCCTTCGATCAGCTGCAGCGGCGCCCCCGCCAGCTCCTCAACCCGGCGCAGGGCTTCCGGGGAGCTGTTGGAGAAATCGTCGAGCACCACCAGGCGATGGCCCAGCTGCAGCAGCAGCACGCACAGGTGACTGCCGATGAAGCCCGCCCCACCGGTGATCAGAAGCGCGGCCATTGCAGAGGCTGGGTGTGCCCTCGGACACTACTGATCGGTAGCGATGGCCGGCCGCCGCGTCCCTCGGGTGGACAGCCACTCCGCCCCTCGGGGCCCTTCAAGCCAGGCGCAGGTCAATGGTGCGCAGGCCGGGCGCCGGCAACGGCCAGGCCGGCGCCGCCAGCGGCTCGATGGGCTGAGCATCGGGCACGAAGTGATGCGGCTCACCATCGCGGCGGAAGCAGGCCAGCCGCTCCCCGTTGCCTGCCGCGAGGATCTCCAGCTGCAGGGGCAACTGGTTCGGGATGCAGGGATGCAGGGAGGGGAACAGGCTGCTGTGGCGGTAGCGGATCCCCAGCCAGCCGTCCCCGAGCGGCAGGTCGCGGCCGCAGAGGCGCAGCCGGTAGGCGGCGAGGAACGCCTCGTTCGCCCGCAGTTCCAGGCGCTGCAGCGAGCTGTCGACGAAGCGGCTGGTGGTGCCGCCCTCCGCCGGGGTGTCGCACAGCAGCGGCCAGGGCTCCAACGCACGGCGGAGCTCCAGCCGGGCGCCCTGCTGCTCCCAGGACAGCAGCAGCGGGAAGCGCCAGTTCCAGATCTGCCGGTAGGGCTCGGGCTGCATGTCGAGACCATCGGCATCCAGCTGCTGCAGCACATCCTGCAGATCGCTCCAGAGCGCATGGGGCAGCAGGGCCTCATCGTGCAGGCGCTCGCCGAAGGCGATCAGCTCGGTGGGGCGGTGGATCGGATCCAGCAGGTGTGCCGCCAGCGCGCTCCACAGCAGGGCGATTGCCGCGGCCCACTCCGCCTTCGGCAGGGCTTCGATCGCGCGGAATTCGATCAGGCCCTGGCAGCCGCTGGGCCAGGCGGGATTCCAGAACTTGTCGAAGCTGATTTCGCTGCGATGGGTGTTGCCGCTGCGATCGGCATGGAGGTGGCGCAGGGTTTCACTCACCAGCACCCGCTGATCGCCCTCGGGCAACTGCTCCAGGGCGCTGTGGGCCAGGCGCAGATCAAGGGCACTGGCACTGCCTTCATCGAGCCGCGGCGCCTGGGAGGACGGCCCCACCGAACTGTTGCTGAAGAGATAGGAGAGGCTGGGATGGTGCTGCCAGAAGCGCAGGATCGCCACCAGCCAGTCGGGCCGGCTGAAGAACGGGTTGGCCTCGAGGCTGGCGCCGCCCCAGAGCAGGTGATTGCCGCCGCCGGTGCCCTGCTGCTCCAGTCCCTCCCCCTTCGAGCTGCACAGGCCCACCGCCGCGCCCGCCTCGGCCAGGGTCTGCATCCAGCCGGCGTAGTCGGCCCAGCCGTGGCACACCGGCAGGTTCACCTCCAGCACGCCGGGGTCGGCGGTGAGGCCCAGCACCTGCCACTGGCCGTCCACATCGACGGGCAGCATGCCGCTCAGTTCGGGCTGGCTCCAGCCTGCGCTGGCTTCGGCGATCACCTTCAGCAGCTGAAGCAGGGGCTCGCGCGCCAGCGGGGGCAGAAACAGGTTCCAGCTGTCCTCACGGATCTCCAGCGTCAGCACCTGACGCAGCACCCCCTCGGGGAAATGCACGAGCGGCAGGCGCAGCCCGGCCGGACCGGGGGCCGGCAGCAGGCGGCAGAGTGGCTTGGCGAGGCTCCACTCGGCCGCCTGCCAACCCACGGGGTCGCCCTCCTCGCTGGCGTCGGCGTGGTGGCAGAGCGGCACCGCCCAGACGCGGTTGTCGGGGGCGAGGGGATCCTTGAGCTTGAGCGGCTTGAAGCTGCGGCCCAGAGCAGAGCCGACCGCCTCCAGAAAGGCCTTGGCGCGCTTGCGGGGCAGGGCAGGCAGGCAGAAGGGCGCACCGAACTCCGGTGGGCGACCCGCAGCTGCGTCCTGGGGCCAGCGCACCAGGGGCAGGCCATCGAGGCCGGTGATCAACCGCAGCGCCCAGCGCGGGTTCACCTCGCCGTCGTAGCGCTTGCCCGGGCAGTACATCAAGGTGCTGCCGGGCCAGGTGCGGCGCTGAATCTCCGCCGCCAGCCCATGGGCGTAGGCCAGCTTGGTGGGCCCATCGGCGGTGACCGACCATTCGGCCCCCTCGGGCTTGAGCGGCACGTAGGTGGGTTCACCGCCCAGGGTGAGGTGGATGCCCGCGGCCCGCAGCCGGTGCTCCGCTTCAACGGCCGTGTTCGCCATCCAGCCGGGGGTGGAGGTCAGGGGTGGGGGCGCGGGCCGTTGCAGAGAGTCGGCGGTCGCAGACGCGGGGGTGACGGTCATGGTCAGTGAGGGGTGGTCCGCAGGCTGGCAGGAATCACGGTGCAGGCATTGATCGGCACCGGCGCCACCTTCCAGATCCGTTCGGCGTACTCGGCGATCGAGCGGTCGGAGGAGAAGAAGCCGCAGCGGGCGGTGTTCAGCACCGACATGCGGCTCCAGCTGGCGGAGTTCTGCCAGGCCTGATCGACGGCGTTGTGGGCGCGGCGGTAGTCGCCCATGTCGGCCATCACCCGGAACGGATCGCTGCCGCAGAGGTTGGCCAGCAGCGGGTGGAAGAGGTCGCGGTCGCCTTCGCTGAAGTGGCCCGAGCCGATCAGCTCGATCGCCTCGCGGGCGATCGGATCGTTCTCCAGCCAGGGCATCGGGTGGTAGCCGTTGCGGTTGAGCGATTCGATCTGGTCGGCGGTGTGGCCGAACAGGAAGAAGTTCTCATGGCCCACCAGCTCGCGGATTTCCACGTTGGCGCCATCGAGGGTGCCGATCGTGACGGCGCCGTTGAGCGCCATCTTCATGTTGCCGGTGCCGGAGGCCTCCTTGCCAGCGGTGGAGATCTGCTCGGAGAGATCCACCGCGGGGTACACCTTCTGGCCGAGGCTGACGCTGAAGTTGGGCAGGAAGACCACCCGCATGCGCCCGTCCATGGCCGGGTCCATGTTGACGATCTCGGCGATGCCGCCGATCAGCCGGATGATCAGCTTGGCCATGTGGTAGCCCGGTGCCGCCTTGCCCCCGAAGATGAAGGTGCGGGGCGGCAGGTCCTCGCCGTTGCGCAGCCGCAGGTAGCGCTCCACGATCTGCAGCGCGGCCAGGTGCTGGCGCTTGTACTCGTGGATCCGCTTCACCTGCACGTCGAACAGCGACGAGGGATCCACCAGCACGCCGAGGTCGTGGTGGATGGTGGCGGCCAGCCGCTGCTTGGCCTGGTCGCGCACGCTGCGCCAGCGCTCCAGGAAGGCGCCGTCGTCGACATGGGCCTCCAGGCCCTTGAGCTCGGCCAGATCCCGCCGCCAGCCGCGGCCGATCGTCTCGTCGAGCAGGCCGGAGAGGAACGGATTGGCCACCGCGATCCAGCGGCGGGGCGTGACGCCGTTGGTGACGTTGGTGAAGCGATCGGGCCAGAGATCGGCGAACTCGGGGAACAGCTGCGTCTGCACCAGATCGCTGTGCAGCTCCGCCACCCCGTTCACCTTCTGGCTGCCTACCACGGCCAGGTTCGCCATCCGCACCTTGCGCTGGGGTCCCTCCTGGATCAGCGACAGCCGCTCCAGCAGCTCGGGCTGGCCCGGGTAACGGATGCGCACCATGCGCAGGAAGCGGGCGTTGATTTCGTAGATGATCTCGAGCTGGCGGGGCAGCAGCTGGGCGAACAGCTCCAGCCCCCAGGTCTCGAGCGCCTCAGGCAGCAGCGTGTGGTTCGTGTAGCTCACGCTGGCGGTGGTGATCGACCAGGCGGTGTCCCAGTCGGCGCCATGCTCATCGATCAGCAGCCGCATCAGCTCGGCCACGGCGATCGCCGGGTGGGTGTCGTTGAGCTGCACCGCGAACTTGTGGTGGAACTCGGTGACCGGCAGGCCCTGCCCCTTGAGGATGCGGAACATGTCCTGCAGGGAGCAGCTCACGAAGAAGATCTGCTGGCTGAGCCGCAGGCGCTTGCCCTGTTCGAGTTCGTCGTTGGGATACAGCACCTTGGAGAGCGTTTCCGACTCCACCTTCTGCAGCACCGCGCGGGTGTAATCACCGGCGTTGAAGGAGGCGAAATCGAAGGCCTCCGGGGCCTGCGCCGACCACAGCCGCAGCGTGTTGGTGGTCTTGACGCCATAGCCAAGGATCGGCGTGTCGTAGGCGACGCCCAGCACCACGTGCTGGCCGATCTGCACCGGGTAGCTCCACTCGGGGCGGATCACCTCCCAGGGGTTGCTCTGAGCCAGCCAGGGGTCGGTGCTCTCCACCTGCCAGCCGTTGCTGATCTGCTGGCGGAAGATGCCGAACTCGTAGCGGATGCCGTAGCCGATCGCAGGCAGCTCCAGGCTGGCCATCGATTCCTGGAAACAGGCCGCCAGGCGGCCGAGGCCGCCGTTGCCCAGGCCCGGCTCGGGCTCCTCGGCGATCAGTTCCTCAAGGTCGACGCCGAGTTCGTCGCAGGCGTCCTTGGCCGCCTCGCGCAGCCCCAGGTTCACCAGGTTGTTGTCGAGGTGCGGGCCGAGCAGGTATTCGGCGGAGAGGTAGCTGACCGTGCGCACGCCTTCCTGGGTGTAGGCCTCGGCGGTGTCGACCCAGTTGTGCAGCAGCTGGTCGCGCACCGCCAGGGCCAGGGCGCGGTAGTAGTCGTGGCGGGTGGCCAGCGACGGCGACTTGGCGAGGCTGGAGAACAGGTGGCGGCGGATGCCCTCCGCCAGCGCCCGACCGTCCGCGGAGGAGAAAGCGTCGCGGTCGGTGGGGGGTGCTGTGGTGGCGGCCATGGGGGTGCTTATCAGCAATCGCACCTTCATGCTGCGGACCGTGACCCTGATGCTGCGCCAACGGTTACCAATTCAGGTTCATTTCCCCTTTGCCGTGCCAGGCCGATCCGGCCGTCACGGCGGCCAGAAACAAGGCGGGATCAGAGTTGCAGCAGGTTCGGCACGGTGTGTTCCTCGCTCAGCACATCGGCGCTGATCGCCCAGCTGAGTTCGCTTTTCACACCGGGCGGTCCGGAGAAGCTGCCCGACACCGCCGCGGTGAGCCCCGACTTGGAGGAGGTGGCCAGCGGGATGTAGCGGTCGTCGATCGCCCCCTGGCCGCTGGGATCGAAGCCGCGCCAGCCGGCACCGGGCAGATACACCTCCGCCCAGGCGTGCAGGTCGTAGCGCTGCGGCCTGGGCTCCACCAGGTGATAGCCGCTCACGAAGCGGGCCGGCAGGCCCACACAGCGGCAGGCCTCGATCATCAGCACGGCCAGGTCGCGGCAGGAGCCCACCCGCTCCTTGAGTGTGCGGCCGGCGGGCCAGGCCGGGCCCACGTGCCGCTGGGTGTACTTGACCCGGTCCTGGATCATCTCCACCAGCTGCTGCAGGAACATCAGCGCCCGCTGGTCGCTGCCCATCAACGCCTCCTGGGCCAGCTCCACCGCCGCCGGCTCGTGCTGGCCATTGGGCAGCCAGCCATCGAGGGAGCCCTTGAGGTCGCTGTTGAGCAGGCCCACCGGATAGGGCAACAGGGGCTCGTTCTCCTCCAGGCAGGCCTGCAGCAGGGGCGGCATCTGCGTGTCCACCTCACTGGTGGCGCGGATCTCGAAGCTGTCGGTACTGCCGGAGAAGCGGGCCCGCAGCACGTCGTCACCGCTGGCGGCCACCAGCAGATGCAGCCGGTGCGGATCGGGCGAAAAGAACAGCTCGAAACTCACCAGCCGCTGAAAGCCATGGGCCCGGGGCCGCAGGCAGAGGCGATGGGGACCCAGCTGGACCGGTGCGCTGTAGCGATACGAAAAGGTATGGGTTACGCGGGCGCGCATGCCGGGGAGGAAGCGGTGGGCAGGGGTGGCGAAGACGCAGCCGAGGCGCTGGAGGAGGCCATCGACTGGGCCTCGCCAGGGCCCGACTGCACGCAGGCCGGCGACGGGGAGGCGTGGGTGACGGTGACGAAGTAGCGGTCACTGATCAGACCATGCAGGCGGTTGAGGTCGCTCTGGAACTGGTCGATCGCTTCATGCAGTCCGCGCCCGATCAGCTCGTCGATGCGCACGTAGCTCCAGTTGGCCAGCATCAGGCCGGAGAGGCATTCGAGGTCGTCGGGCGGGCCGGGCACGGGGTTGCCGCGGATCACCCGCAGCGATTTGCTGAGGCCTTCGAGGCAATAGCGCACCGAGCGGGGGAAAATCGGATCGAGCAGCAGGAAGGCCGCCACCGCCTTGGGCTCGATCGCCCGCTGCTGCGACTGGCGGAACATCTGATAAGCGCCTGCCGAACGCAGCAGGGAGATCCACTGCAGCTCATCAAGCACGCCACCCACCTCCTCCGGGCTCGGCAGCAGCAGGAAGTACTTCACATCAAGGATGCGGCTGGTCTTGTCGGCGCGCTCCACCAGGCGCCCCAGCTTGCTGAACTGCCAGGAGAGATCACGGCTGAGCGTGGCATCGGTGACGCCATAGAACAGCTGGCAGGCCCGGCGCACATCGTGCAGCTGCTCCTGGGCCGGCAGGCGCCAGAAATTGTCGCTTTCCTTGAGCGTGAGGTAGATGTCGTTGATCTGCTCCCACATCTCGGTGGTGATCACCTCGCGGATCTGGCGGGCGTTCTCGCGGGCGGTGGCGATGCAGTTGACGATGCTGCTGGGGTTGTCCGGCTCGCGCACCAGGAAGCGCACCACGTCGGTGGGGCCACCGTCGGGGTAGAGGCGGTCGAACAGTTCGCGGTCACCGCTGGCATCGATCAACGGCAGCCAGGGTTCGGCGCTGCCCGGCGGGCAGTCGAGCGCCATCGCCTCGCTCACTTCAAGGAAGCGGGAGATGTTCTCGGCCCGCTCGACGTACCGGTTGATCCAGTAGAGGGAGTCGGCGACGCGGCTCAGCATGAGGTCTCATCCACGATCCAGGTGTCCTTGCATCCTCCGCCCTGTGACGAGTTGACCACCAGCGAGCCGCGGCGCAGCGCCACGCGGGTGAGGCCACCCGGGCTCACCCAGGCCCCCTTGCCCCGCAGCACGTAGGGCCGCAGATCGACGTGGCAGGGGTAGAGCTCACCTTCGCTGAGCGAGGGCACGGTGGAGAGCTCCAGGGTGGGCTGGGCGATGAAGTTGCGAGGATCGGCCTTGATCTTGTCGGCGAAGGCGAGGATCTCGGCCGGTTCGGCGTGCGGGCCGATCAGCATGCCGTAGCCACCGGCTTCTCCCACCGCTTTCACCACCAGGTCCTTGAGGTGGGCCAGCACGTAGGCCTGGTCCTCGGGCCGGGCGCAGATATAGGTGGGAACGTTCTCGATGATCGGCTCCTCCGCCAGGTAGTAGCGGATCATGTCCGGCACGTAGGCGTAGATCAGCTTGTCGTCGGCGACGCCGGTGCCCGGCGCGTTGGCGATCGCCACCCGGCCCGCGGCATAAGCCTCCATCAAGCCGCGAACGCCCAGCATCGAATCGCTGCGGAACACGGCCGGATCGAGGAAGTCGTCGTCGATGCGGCGGTAGATCACGTCCACCGGCTCGAGCCCGGCGGTGCTGCGCATCCACACCCGGTTGCCCTCGCAGACCAGATCGCGGCCCTCCACCAGCTGGATGCCCATCTGCTGGGCCAGGTAGCTGTGCTCGAAATAGGCGCTGTTGAACACACCCGGGGTGAGCAGCACCACCGAGGGGGTGTCGGTCCAGGGGGCCAGCTCCCGCAGGGCCTGGAGCAGATGGGAGGGGTAATCGTCGATCGGCTGCACCGTGGGCCCGGAGAACAGGCTGGGGAACATCCGCTTCATCACGCGGCGGTTCTCCAGGAAGTAGGCCACGCCCGAGGGACAGCGCAGGTTGTCTTCCAGCACCCGCCAGGTGCCCTTGCCGTCACGGATCAGATCGAGGCCTGAAACGTGGCACCAGCGATCCAGCGGCGGCTTGAACCCCGCCATCTGGGGGCGCCAGCCGTGGGAGCTGATCACGTCGGCGCGGGGGATGACGCCGTCGTTGAGGATCTTCTGGTCGCTGTAGACGTCGGCGAGGAAGCAGTCGATCGCTTCGAGGCGCTGAATCAGGCCCTTCTCCAGCCGCTGCCATTCGCCCGCGCGGATCAGCCGCGGCAGGGGGTCGAAGGGCAGGATCCGCTCACCGCCCTGCTCACCGGAGCCATTGAGACGGAAGGTGGCCCCCAGGCGCTTGAGCAGCATGCCGGCTGCTGCGTGGTTGCGGTTGATCTCTTCGATGCCCAGCTGGCCCAGGGACGAGAGCAGGGGCCGCAGGGCGGAGCGGGGCTGGGAAGAGGCGCTGAAATATTCGTCGTAGCCCTTTGCGGGCTTGTAGTCGGTGAACATGGGCAGCCGCATCGGGCTCAATCATGAACAGCGGCGCGGGGCCGACCCGTCATGGTTGCTACCGATCAGGCCCGGCCGGCCGCGGCTCCGGCCCGGCCTGATCGGCCCTGGCAGTGAATCCAACGCTCAGAGCAGGAAATAACGCTGCGCCATCGGCAGCACGTCGGCGGGCTCGCAGGTGAGCAGCTCCCCATCGGCGAACACTTCGTAGGTCTGGGGATCCACCTCCACCTTCGGCAGGGCCGTGTTGTTGCGCATCTCGGCCTTGCCGATGCCGCGGGTGTTCACCACCGGCACGCAGGGCCGCTCGAGGCCCAGCTTTCTGGGCAGGTCGTCATCGAGGGCGGCCTGGGAGAGGAAGGTGAGGCAGCTGGGGGCCAGGGCCTTGCCGAAGGCGGCGAACATCGGGCGACCATGCACCGGGCCGGGGGTGGGGATCGAGGCGTTGGCATCGCCCATCTGGGCCCAGACGATCGAGCCGCCCTTGATCACCATCTCGGGCTTGACGCCGAAGAAACCCGGCTTCCAGAGCACCAGATCCGCCAGCTTGCCCACCTCCACCGAACCGATCTGGCTGTCGAGGCCGTGCACGATCGCCGGGTTGATCGTGACCTTGGCGATGTAGCGCTTGAGGCGGGTGTTGTCGTTGCGCTCCGAGTCGCCCGGCAGGGGTCCCCGCTGCACCTTCATCTTGTGGGCGGTCTGGAAGGTGCGGGTGATCACCTCTCCCACGCGTCCCATGGCCTGGGAATCGCTGGCGATCAGCGAGAAGGCGCCGATGTCGTGGAGGATGTCTTCGGCGGCGATCGTTTCGCGGCGGATGCGCGATTCGGCGAAGGCCACATCCTCCGGGATCGAGGGATCGAGGTGGTGGCACACAATCAGCATGTCGAGGTGCTCCTCCAGGGTGTTGCGCGTGTAGGGGCGCGTGGGGTTGGTGGAGCTGGGCAGCACGTTGGCTTCGCCGCAGATGCGGATGATGTCCGGCGCGTGGCCACCGCCAGCGCCTTCGGTGTGGAAGGTGTGGATGGTGCGCCCGCCGATGGCGCGGATCGTGTCCTCCACGAACCCCGCTTCGTTGAGCGTGTCGGAGTGGATCGCCACCTGGATGTCGAAGCGATCCGCGACGGACAGGCAGCAGTCGATGGCGGCGGGGGTGGTGCCCCAGTCTTCGTGGAGCTTGAGGGTGACGGCACCGGCACGGATCTGCTCCTCGAGGGCCTCGGGGGTGCTGGCGTTGCCCTTGCCGAAGAAGCCCAGGTTCACCGGCAGCCCCTCGGCCGCCTGCAGCATGCGGGCCATGTGGAAGGCGCCGGGGGTGCAGGTGGTGGCGTTGGAGCCCGTGGCCGGGCCGGTGCCGCCACCGAGCAGGGTGGTGACCCCGCTGGCCAGGGCGGTTTCCACCTGCTGTGGACAGATGAAATGAATGTGGGTGTCGATGCCGCCGGCGGTGAGGATGTGGCCCTCACCGGCGATCGCCTCGGTGCCGGGACCGACGACGATCGTCACCCCATCGGTGATGTCGGGGTTGCCCGCCTTGCCGATGGCACAGATACGGCCGTCGCGCAGGCCCACATCGGCCTTGACGATCCCCCACCAGTCGAGGATCAGAGCATTGGTGATCACGGTGTCCACGGCCCCCCCGGAGCGGGGGGTCTGGGCCTGACCCATGCCGTCGCGGATCACCTTGCCGCCGCCGAACTTCACCTCTTCCCCATAGGTGGTGAAATCCTTCTCCACCTCGAGGAACAGCTCGGTGTCGGCCAGCCGCAGCCGGTCGCCG
The DNA here is from genome assembly GCA_943367595.1 of Sphingobacterium thalpophilum. GTDB lineage: Bacteria > Cyanobacteriota > Cyanobacteriia > PCC-6307 > Cyanobiaceae > MW101C3. Next base: position 40,578 of record CALRJS020000020.1, on the reverse strand, counting down.
GTGGTGGGGCCATAGGTTTCGGCGTAGGCCCGCCGATCCATCCGATAGGGCATGGCTGAGGAAAGTCGAGGAGGACGGTGGGGGGTGGCCGGGAGGCCGTCGCAGGGCAGGGGCAGCGCGCGGGGGTGGCTCCGCTTCAGTCGAGCGGGCCGTTGACCAGGCCGTTGAAGCCGAAGACCCGGCGCGCGCCGGCCAGGGGGATCAGCTGCACCTCCCGCTGATCACCGGGCTCGAAGCGGATCGCCGTGCCGGCCGGGATGTCGAGCCGCTGGCCGCGGGCGCTGTCGCGGTCGAACACCAGCGCGTCGTTGGCTTCATAGAAATGGAAGTGGGAGCCCACCTGCACCGGCCGGTCGCCGCGGTTGGCCACATTGAGCGTGGTGACGGGCCGGCCGGCGTTGAGTTCGTGGCTGCCGGGCTCCGGCAGCAGTTCGCCAGGGATCAGAGGAGACATGCAGGCGGAGCGATCAGGGGGGATCAGCGGATCGGGTCGTGGAGGGTGACGAGCTTGGTGCCGTCGGGGAAGGTGGCCTCCATCTGCACCTCGGGGATCAGTTCGGGAACGCCCTCCATCACCTGGTCACGCCGGAGCCAGGTGCTGCCCTCCTCCATCAGCGCGGCCACGCTCTTGCCATCGCGGGCGCCTTCCAGCACCTGAAAGCTGAGCCAGGCCACGGCTTCGGGGTGGTTGAGCTTGAGACCGCGACCCAGGCGCCGTTCCGCCAGCAGGGCCGCGGTGACGATCAGGAGCTTGTCCTTCTCCTGGGGGGTGAGATGCATGGGGGACGCGATTGCCGGCCACACTCTTGCAGCGGCGCGGGGCTGGAGCAGGTTCAGCAGGAACGTTCGCGGCGCCGGCAGCGGCGTGGGTGAGGGGCTGGCTCAGCCGAACGGCGACTCCTGGAACGGCCACACCCGCGGCAGCTGGGGCGGCGCCAGCCCCCGTTCGGCGCGAATGCGCGCCCAGACGCGCGTGAACCAGTAGCGGGCCGCCTGGGTGGATGGGCCGCGGTAGCGGGCCACCAGGCCCTGGTCGAGGCGGCCGCAGGCCATCTCCCCCACCAGACCCTGCCGGTCGTCGCGGCAGCGCAGCAGCAGCTCCTCGCTCACCGGCGCCGGCGCCGCCCACACGAGGCTGCCGAACACCGGAGCACCGCCCAGTCCGTGGGCGTGATCGAGGCTCCCGCCGCCCAGCTCCAGGCGATCGACCACGCTCCAGCGGCCTTCACGGCGGATCGATAACGAGGAGCGCCAGCGGCCGGCCCCGAGGGATTCACCATCGGCGCTGCGGCCGAGCCGCACCACCTCGGCGCCCAGCCAGCTGGCTCCAGCCGCCAGCTCCACCCGGCTGTCCTGCTCGTAGAGCGCGCCGGCGTACAGCACCAGCTCCTGGGGCAGCCATTCGAGATCGGCGCCGTCCTCCAGGCGAAACGCCAGCAACTGCCGCGCCCACTGGCCCTCGGGCGCCAGACGGGAGCGGCCGATCGAGCCATAGACCTTCTGCGCGGACACGCTGGTGACCAGCGCCCGGCTGCCGGCCTCCAGCCGGGTGTCGATCGCCAGCTGATCGCCGCCCACCAGGCCTCCGGCGGTGTGCAGCAAGGGCAACTCACAGCGGCCATCGGCGCGGCTGAAGGCGCGCTGGATCTTCAGCGGCGAGCTGGCTCCCCCCTGGTGCAGGGTGAGCGGCGCCGAAGGCGAGAGGGCGAAGCGAAGACTGGCCTCACCGCGCCAGCTGCTGGTGGCTGGGGGCGGATCCGCAACGATGACGTGGGCCAGGAGGGGAGGGGCGGTGGGGCGATGCTGCGAGCGAAGCGGCGGCCGTCAGGTAGCGGTCGTCACATTTCCCGCCCCTGCCCGTGGCCATGGTGGCGCGCATGATCGTCCTTGACCGGCGCCTCAGCGCCCCGCCCGACGCCCCCTCCAGCCTGCGGCTGCCGCTCAGCGCCCAGCAGCGCGAGGGGCTGCGCGGCCATCGCCGCACCGCCTGCGGCCAGGATCTGCTGCTGCAGCTGCCGCGCGGTGAAGCGCTCGAACCCGGCGAGTGGCTGAGCAGCAGCGAGAGCGGCGAGGTGGTGCAGGTGGAAGCGGCACCGGAGCCATTGCTGCTGGCCCGCAGCGCCGACTCCCTCCAGCTGCTGCAGGCGGCTTATCACCTCGGCAACCGCCACGTGGCGCTGGAGCTGCACCCCGGCGAGCTGCGCCTGCTGGAAGATCCGGTGCTGGAGGAGCTGCTGCGCCACCGCGGCTTGGCCGTTCTCCACCTCGACGCACCGTTCCGGCCGGAACCGGGCGCCTATGCCGGCAAGGGCGGCCATGCCCACTGAGCCCCCGGCCCTGGCCGGCGCGGCGCCGACCCGGTTGCTGTTGTTCCAGCTGATCAGTCCGGCGCTGCCGGTGGGGGCGTTCAGCTACTCGGAGGGTCTGGAAGTGCTGGTGCAGCAAGGCCGGATCAACTCCGCCGAGGCGCTGCACGGCTGGCTGGCGGCGGAACTGCAGCGGGGGGCGCTGGGTGTGGAGGCAGCGGCCCTGACGCCGCTGCTGCAGGCCATGGCGGCGGGGCAGTGGAGCACCGTGCACGATCTCGACGGCTGGCTGCTGGCTCTGCGGGAAGCCCCGGAGGTGCGCGCCCAGCAGCGCCAGATGGGCCGTTCCCTCACCCAGTTGCTGGGCGAACTGGGTTGGCGGCTACCGGCAGGCGCGGACCAGGGGGTGGCCACCACCACTGCGGCATCCCCATCGGCACCGGCATCTCCATCGCCATCCCCATCGGCACCACCACCGGCGCAGGGGCTGGCCTGGCCGGCGGCCTGGGCCTGGGCCGGCCACTGCCTGGGTGTGCCCAGCACCGACCTGGTGGAGGCCTACCTCTATGCCTGGGTGGCCAGTCAGATCAGCGCGGCGGTGCGGCTGGTGCCGATCGGCCCCACCCAGGGGCAGGGGCTGCAGCTGCGCCTGGCACCGCTGCTGGCGCAGCGGGCCGCAGAGCTGGCCCACACCGACCCGCACACGATGTGGTCCGGCGGGGTGGGCGCGGGCCTGGCCCAGCTGGGTCACGCCGAGCTCTACTCCCGGCTGTTCAGAAGTTGAGCCCAGGCGGGGCCGGGCAGCGGTGGCAGGATTGCGCCCACTCGTCTGAAGCAACGCCATGAGCAAACTGCGTGTCGGCGTGGCCGGACCGGTGGGGTCGGGCAAGACGGCCCTGGTGGAAGCCCTGTGCCGGCGGCTGCGCGAACGGCTGCAGCTGGCCGTGGTGACCAACGACATCTATACACAGGAAGACGCCCAGTTCCTGACCCGTGCCGGTGCGCTGGAGCCGGAACGGATCCGCGGGGTGGAAACCGGTGGCTGCCCCCACACCGCCATCCGCGAAGACTGCTCGATCAACCGGGCGGCGGTGGAAGACCTGGAGGAGAGGTTTCCGGATCTCGACCTGGTGCTGGTGGAGAGCGGTGGCGACAATCTGGCGGCCAGCTTCAGCCCCGAACTGGTGGACCTCTGCATCTATGTGATCGATGTGGCGGCCGGCGACAAGATCCCCCGCAAAGGCGGGCCGGGCATCACCCGCTCCGACCTGCTCGTGATCAACAAGATCGATCTGGCGCCGATGGTGGGAGCGAGCCTTGAGGTGATGGAGGCGGACACCCGCCGCATGCGCGGTGATCGCCCCTGGTGCTTCACAAATCTGCGCAGTGGCGAAGGCCTTCATGCGGTGGAAAGTTTTGTTTGCCGGCAACTTCCCCCTCCCCCGTCTTCGCGCTGATCGTTGCCACCGGAGCAGGCACTCGGCAGCGGCTGCGGCGTGCGCAGACATGAGCAGGTGAACCGCCCTGAAGGCTGAACAGGGAATCAACACAGTGGCGGCGGCGACGGGGGGAAGCAATACCCAAAAAGCCCGTGCACAGGGCCTCTTCAGCCGTTTCTGTGCCTTTGGCGACAGGACTGACAAGACCGGCTCCGTATGTTCCGCAATGCCGTCAGCACTGCGGCAATTTCTTCACCTTGAACAGGCCCAATGGTTCCGTATTTCTCGAGGCGGCTGGTTGCCGGTCTTGCTGCAACTGCGATCACGGTATCCCTCGTCGCCTGCGGGGGCGGTGGCGGCGGTGGCGGCGATAGCGCTGGTTCTTTCGACGGAGAAGTGAAGGTTGGCATTCTTCACTCTCTGAGTGGAACGATGGCAATTTCTGAGACGACCCTGAAAGAGGTCGAAGAAATGGCTATCAAGGAAATCAATGATGCCGGCGGTGTCAAGGTTGGCGGCAAGTCCTACAAAATCGTTCCCGTCATTGAAGACGGTGCTTCTGACTGGCCCACCTTCGCTGAGAAGTCGCAGAAGCTGATCGACTCCGACAACGTGGCCGTGGTGTTCGGCGGCTGGACCTCCGCCAGCCGCAAAGCCATGCTGCCGGTGTATGAGTCCAAGAACCACATGCTCTTCTACCCCATTCAATATGAGGGTCAGGAGTGCTCCCGCAACATCTTCTACACCGGCGCCGTTCCCAACCAGCAGGCCGAGCCTGCCGTGGATTGGCTGATGAAGGAGTACGGCGAAAAGCTGGGCAAGAAGGTCTACCTGGTCGGCTCTGACTACGTCTACCCCCGCACCGCCAACACCATCATCAAGGAGCAGATGAAGGCGCTCGGCGGCGAAGTCGTCGGCGAGGATTACATCCCCCTCGGCAACACCGAGGTAGCGCCGATCATCGCCAAGATCAAGAAAGCCTTCCCTGATGGTGGCATCATCATCAACACCTTGAACGGTGACTCCAACGTCGCCCTGTTCAAGCAGTTCAAGGCTGCGGGCATCGATCCGGCCAAGTACCCGATCATGTCCTTCTCGATCGCAGAAGAGGAAATCCGCCAGATCGGCCCTGAGTACACCACCGGCACCTTCGCCGCGTGGAACTACTTCATGAGCCTGGATACGCCGGCTTCGAAGAAGTTCGTTGCCGACTTCCAGGCGGCCTATGGGGCTGACCGCGTGGTGGGCGACCCCGCGGAGTCTGCCTACAACATGGTGTATCTGTGGAAGGACGCCGTTGAGAAGGCTGGCACCTTCAAAGATCTCGACAAGGTCCGCAAGACCATGATCGGCATCACCTTTGATGCCCCTCAAGGTGAGATCAAGATGTTCCCCAACCATCACACCTCTGAGCGTGTGATGATCGGCGAAGCGCTGCCTGATGGCCAGTTCAAGATCCTCTCCGACAGCGAGAAGGCCATTCCTCCCATCCCCTGGAACCAGTTCGTTCCTGAAACCAAGGGCTACACCTGCGACTGGACGCAGGACCGGCCGGATGCCGGCAAGTTCAAGATGTGATCGCGCCTGGGTGGCTTCTTCGGAAGCCACCCTTTCCTTTCACTCCTTTTTTACCCTGTCTTGAACCATTCCCTGTCTGGATCGTTTCCTTGACCGGGTCTTTTCCCTATCGGGATTCATTCCCTGCCTGGGCTTATTTCCTGTTTGGGCGCAATCCCTGCTTGGTTCTTTCCTGGCTGGCCTGAGATTATCTTCGGCATTGAAGCCTGTCTATCACTTTCGATAGCACCTTCAATCGCCATGGTTCTCAGGAAATAATTTTCACGAGGCCTGCAGACAACACCAGAGAGATCAGCCAGCAACGGATTGTTCTCTCTGGATTTATCATTTTTCAGCCGATTCCAGCTCTTGCTTCGCGTACCTGAGCGGCCTACACGGAGGTGGCAGCATCCTGGCGTCTGCTCCCGCATCGGCTGATGGGCTCAGGCGAATCTGCTGCTGCGCCCCTGACGCTCTGCAGGCAGGCTCCGATCAAGCTTCACGCACAAAAACAGTTCGCAATATCACTTGATACAGCCGCGAGGCTCCTGTTGATCCAAGGTTAATCCCACTCGCACGGAACAGCCCCCCAGTGGAACTTTTCTTCTCGCAGATTCTTGATGGCTTGAGCATCGGCTCGGTGCTGTTGCTCGCCGCCACGGGTCTCGCCATCGTGTTTGGCCTCATGGGGGTCATCAACCTGGCTCATGGTGAATTCATGATGTTGGGCGCCTACATCACCTTTGTGGTCCAGAACCTGTTTCGGCCCATGGGCGGTGTGGTGTTCGAGCTTTATTACCCCGTTGCCCTGGTGGCCGCTTTCTTCATCACTGCCATCTTCGGAGTGGTGCTGGAGCGAACGCTGATCCGCAAGCTCTACGGAAGACCACTGGAAACGCTGCTGGCCACCTGGGGGGTGAGCCTGATCCTGATCCAGCTGATTCGAAGCATCTCCACCTCCATGGTGATCGGCATCGCCGCAGCGGTGGTCATCGGCTTCTTCGGTGGGAAGTTTCTCAGCAAAAAGATCGGTGATCGTCCCGCGTTCCCTTACCTCAACGGCGTGCTTTGGGCTGTGGCTGTGGCCATCGGCCTGGTGGTGGTGAATTCCTTCTCCTCTGTTCGGGCCATCGCCAGCCCCTGGTTCGGGCCGCGCAACATTGACGTGACAGCACCCAAGTGGCTGCAAGGCAGCTGGGGCGAAATCGGCGGAATTGAACTGCCTGGTCTGAGGATTTTCATCATTCTGTTGTCGGCAGTGCTGCTGCTGTTCGTGATGTGGTTCCTCACCAAGAGTGTGTGGGGCCTCCGCATCCGGGCTGTCACCCAGAACCGGCAGATGAGCAACTGTCTGGGCATTCCCACCGACAGCGTTGACAGCATCACGTTCGGACTCGGTTCCGGTCTGGCAGGAGTGGCTGGCTGCGCCATCACCTTGCTCGGATCCGTGGGCCCGAACCTGGGCGCGGCCTACATCGTGTCCTGCTTCATGGTGATCGTGCTGGGAGGCGTGGGCAACCTGCTGGGCACGGTGCTCGCCTCTCTGATCCTCGGCATCATTCAGTCGGTGGTGGGTTCCGGATCGCTGTTGATCGTGTTCCCGGATATGCCCCCGGCCGCGAAAGGGGTGGTGGAATTCTTCGCCACCACAAGCATGTCGCTGGTGCTTGTGTTCATCTTCATCATCGCCTTCCTGCAGTTCCGCCCCAACGGCATGTTCCCTCAGAAGGGGAGATCGGTAGATGCTTGATGCGCCGCTGCCAACAACCAAGCTCCTTCCATCTGCTCCCTCTCCACTGAGGCCCCAGCCATGAAACTTCTCAAGCGACTCGTTCCCTGGATCCTCCTGGCCATCGCGCTGTTCATCCTGCCAGCGATCCTCAGTGATTTCCGCATCAACCTGTTTGGCCGCTATTTCTCCCTGGCGATCACTGCGCTGGCGATCGACCTGATCTGGGGCTACACGGGCCTCCTGAGCCTGGGGCAAGGCATCTTCTTCTCCCTGGGTGGCTACGCCGTCGCCATGTACCTGACCCTCAACACCCCCAGTGAGGCAGGCGGCAATGGCATTCCCAAGTTCTTTGAGAACTACGGTGTCGAACAGCTGCCCTTCTTCTGGCAGCCCTTCTGGTCGCCCGCCTTCACGCTGATCGCCCTCTGGGTGCTGCCCGCGATCGTGGCAGGCCTGGTGGGCTACCTGATCTTCAGAAACCGGATCAAGGGGGTCTACTTCTCAATCATCACCCAGGCGGCGTTGATGGTCTTCTTTCACTTCTTCAACGGCCAGCAGAAGCTGATCAATGGCACCAACGGCCTGAAAACCAGCACCACCGAATTGTTCGGCATGCTGGTGGGCTCCAGCGAGATGCAGATCTGGCTCTACCGCCTCACGGTTGTTCTCATTCCCGTCGCCTTTCTGATCTGCCGCTATTTCACTTCCGGCCGCTTCGGCGATGCCTTGATTGCCATCCGAGATGATGAGCAGCGCTTCCGTTTCGCTGGCTTCAATCCCGTTCCCTTCAAAACGATCGTCTTCCTTGTTGCCGGCGCCCTCTGCGGTATTTCAGGCGCTCTATACACCGTTCAGAGCGGTATTGTGTCGCCGCAATACATGTCGATCTCCTTTTCGATCGAGATGGTGATCTGGGTGGCAGTGGGGGGCCGTGGCACTCTGGTGGGCCCGATCATCGGTGCCGTTCTGGTGAACTATCTGCGCAGCCTGGTGAGCGAAGCGCTTCCCGAGTTCTGGCTCTTCGTGCAGGGGGCGCTGTTCATCTTCGTGGTGGTGCTGATGCCGGATGGCATCTACGGCTGGGTTTCCAAAGGAGGCCTGCGCACCTTGCTGGCCGCCTTCGGCATCGCGCCCAAGGCCCGTACCTATCCCCAGATCGACCAGGAGGGCCCTGGCATGGAAATGAAGAGCACTGCCCCCACCGATTCTTCGGCCTGAGGCCTTGGCAGCTGGATGCTGGCAGCAGGGGCCGGCATCAAGAACAAGGGTCACGGATCCTGGCCCAGCACCTTCACTGCTCCATCCGAAGGCAGGTGCTGCCACCCAACCCGTGATCAGCTCTAGCCCGATCAGCCTTACCCCGATCAGCTTTACCCCTCGATCTCTTTCCCACCATCCCCCCATCTCCAGTCATTCCTTCCCCACCCAGTAAATCCAGCCCCTGCCTCTCAATCTCACCGACTGTTTTGAGCTCCTGGCGCTCCTGGCGCTCCTGGCTCTCCTTCCACTCCATCACCTTCCCATCGGCCCCTTCGCCTCACACGTCCACCAGGCAAGCCCGCTGCTCAGCCCCCCTTCCACAGACCCCCTGAAACACCCTGGCGATCATGTCTGAAACACTCCTTGAACTTCACGACGTCAGCGTCAGCTTTGATGGCTTCTTCGCCCTGACCGATCTTTCGCTCACCCTGCAGAAAGGCGAGCTGAAGTCGATCATCGGGCCCAACGGCGCCGGCAAAACCACCTTTCTTGACGTGATCACGGGCAAGGTGCGTCCCACCAAGGGCACGGTCACGTTCAAGGGGAAGTCGTTGGTGGGGCTCTCCGAGCAGAAGATCTCCAGGCAGGGAATCGGCAGGAAGTTCCAGACCCCGCGGGTGTTCGACAACCTCACGGTGCTGCGCAACCTGGAGCTGGCCGCCTCGCCGAACAAGAACGCCCTCAGCCTTCTCTCCGACAAGCTGCCGAAGGCCGCCAAGGATGAAGTGCATCGCCTGATGAACTACGTGGGCCTGACCCCCTTTGCTACCACCCAGGCGGGTTCGCTCTCGCACGGGCAGAAGCAATGGCTGGCGATTGCTTCTCTCGTGGCCCAGTCGCCGGAGGTGCTGCTGCTCGACGAGCCCGTGGCCGGTCTCACCGATGAGGAAACGGTTCGTACCGCTGAATTGATCAAGTCACTGGCGGGCGATCACACCGTTGTGGTGATCGAACACGACATGGAATTCATCCGTGACCTCAATGCCCCCGTCACCGTGCTGCACCAGGGGCAACTGCTCACCCAGGGCCTGCTGGAGGATGTGAAGAAAGATCCCCGCGTGATTGAGGTTTACCTGGGCCCAGCCGAGGAATAAGCGGTTTCCACCACTTGCCAGACACCAACCCACAGCTGACATGACAACCGAGAACCTCCTTTCCGTCTCCAACCTCAACGTTTACTACGGCGAAAGCCACATTCTTCGCAATGTGGATCTCTCCATTCCCAAAGGCCAGATGGTGTGCCTGATCGGCCGCAACGGCGTGGGCAAAACCACGTTCCTCAAAACAATCATCGGCCTGCTCAAGCAACGCTCCGGCAGCGTTCAGTACGACGACCAGGCCCTGAGTGATCAGCCCCCCTACCAACGGGCCCGCTCCGGCATCGGCTATGTGTCCCAGGGGCGCGACATCATTCCGCAGGTGACGGTGAAGGAAAACCTTCTGCTGGGGATGGAAGCGCTCCCGGGCGGCATGGCGAAGAACCGCCACATCGACCCGATCGTGTTTGATCTGTTTCCGATTCTCGAGAAGTTCCTGTCGCGCAAAGGCGGTGATCTCAGTGGCGGGCAACAGCAACAGCTGGCCATCGCTCGCGCCCTGCTGGGCAAGCCGAAACTGCTGCTGCTGGATGAACCCACCGAAGGCATTCAGCCCTCCATCATCCACGACATCGAAGTGGCGGTGAAACGGATCATGAAGGAAACCGGAATCAGCGTGCTGTTGGTGGAGCAGCACCTTCACTTCGTGCGCCAGTCCAACTACTACTACGCCATGCAACGCGGCGGCATCGTTTCAAGTGGCCCCACCGAGAGCCTCTCCGATGCTGTCGTCCAGGAGTTCCTCACGGTGTGAAGGCGCACCAGGCACGACCCTGTGGTGGATAAAGTGGATGGAATGGATCTAGCAGATGTAGTGGATGTAGCACCCAACTGCATGAACATTTCGGGCAGAAATCTTTAGGGAAGGTCTGGACAACTGCCAGCTCACCCATCGCCATCAAGGCAGGAGCATGGGTTTCAGCCAGTGAACTGGCCGGTGTATCGGGCAGTCCAAACCTTCCTTCGTGCAGTCACTGTGCACATAGGCTTCTCCGCAGCCGAAATCCTTATGGCTTGAGCACTCAGGCGGTTGAACGCTGAAGACTTGATACAAAGGCTTGAATCGAAAGCTTGAGCAAGACTTGATGAGCAAGCCTGAATCCAAGGCTTGAGCAAAGGCTGAACCCCAGGGTTGAGCAAATCCTGAATTCAAGGATTGAGAAAATCCTGAACCCAAGGCTTGAGCAAAGGCCGATCGGAGCCTTACTTTAAGATTTGGCCGAAAGCTGAATCGGGGTCTTGAATCAAGACTCGACCAAAGGCCGAGTTGTAGACGTTTATTGAAGACCTGGCTTGAAAGTTTCGCTGAAGACTTGCCTTGAAGGCTTGATCGAAAGGCTTGATTTCAGAGCCTTCATTCTGAATGAATGGCCAACGAAGCAGCAATCAGGTTTTCGCCTTCTCTTCACCACTCACAACAGAAAGGTCGCACCCAAGGGAGCGGCCATTTGAATTCAGAGGATTGAATGCAATCAAAGGCGCCCAGGCATTCTTGCAGCCCCTTGAATGCCAGCTCTCCTCCTGCAAGATCTCCGCATCAACACTCCGTTCATGCAAGCTCCGTGAATGCCAGCTCCGTTTAGGCAAGCACATTGCATGAAAGCTCTGCTGATGCAAGCTCGTTAACGGCGAGCTGCTTGCCTGCGAGGGTCTCAGCTCCATATCCAACAGGCACGAGGGCGATGCGCGCTGTACAAACTGCGAGAGCTTGCAATGGTTGCGGCTGCTGACCGCAGCTCGGCAGCCACGGCTCAGCAACCGCGGGTAACCATCCAGGGGCGGGCTGCACTTTCTCTGAGCCGGGGCTTGGCGCTTTCTTCGCGCACTTCCTTGCGAACCAGCCGGGGCTCACTGGCTTCCTGCTTGAGGCGGAAACTGCCGGACAGTGTCATCGGCGGGCTGAACACTCTGTTGCCCGGATTGCCACAGCTCGGGCAATCGGTATCGCTCTGGCGGGCGTCGATGCTGCGCCACACCTCGTAGTTGTCGCAGCCGGAGGTGCAGCTGAATTCGTAGACAGGCATGGAGAAAAGGAGAAAAGTCGGGGAGGAGACCCGCTGGCGGGTCCTCTTCAGGGAACAAGAGAAGCGCGCGACAACCCTGCTGCCCGGTGAGAATTGGAGCCGACAGCAACAGGAACAGCAACGACCCACCGTGATGGCCGTAGCCGTCACCAACAACGTTGGCGACAACCACAGCCAGCAGAGGGGGAAGGAACCACGGCGTGGAGCCAGCGAACGCCCCAGCGTGGCTGAGGCGGCAGTGGCCCCTTACGGTCCATCAACAGGGAAGAATGTCCTGGTCGAAGATGGAAGTGGGAATCGCCAGGGTGCAGCAGGCATTGGGAATGTCCACGATGCCGCTGATTCTGCCTTCCACCGGCGCACAGCTCAGCAGCAGGTAGGCCTGCTCACCGGTGTAACCGAAGCGCTTGAGATACTCAATGGCGTTGAGGCAGGCGCGTCGGTAGGCGATGTGCACGTCCATGTAGTGCTGCTTGCCTTCAAATTCATCCACGGAGATGCCTTCGAACACCAGGTAGTCGGTGAAGTGGGGCTCCACCGGGCTGGTCTTGAACATGGGGTTGACCATCCCATACTTCTCGACGCCACCTTTGATGATCTCCACATGCAGATCGAGGTAGCCCGACATTTCAATCGCGCCACAGAAGGAGATCTCCCCATCGCCCTGGGAGAAGTGGATATCGCCCATGGAGAGCTTGGCGCCTTCCACATACACCGGGAAGTAGATGCGCGTGCCCTTGGTGAGGTTCTTGATGTCGCAGTTGCCGCCGTGCTCACGGGGCGGCACGGTGCGGGCCGCTTCGTTGGCCACACGCTCGAAATCGGCGCTGGGCAGCGTGCCGAGGATGGCGCTGTTGGGGTTGGGCAGGGCCGCCAGCACGGGCTCGCTGCCGGAGAGGCCGGCGCCATAGGTGCGACGATCCGGGGCCGTTTTCACAAGCTCGGTTTCGCGGCGGTTCCATTCCCGCAGCAGCTCGTGGGAGGGCGCACAACCGATCAGGCCGGGGTGGGTGATGCCAGCGAAACGCACACCGGGGATATGGCGCGATGAGGTGTAGATGCCTTCAAAGTCCCAGATCGCTTTAGCGGCCTTGGGGAAGTGATCGGTGAGGAAACCGCCGCCATTCTCTTTGGCGAAAATCCCGGTGAAGCCCCACTCATCTCCCTGCAGTGCACCCACATCAAGGATGTCAACAACAAGAATATCGCCGGGTTGCGCTCCATTCACCCAGATCGGGCCGCTGAGAACGTGAACCACTTCCAGGTTCACATCAGCGATATCCTGGGGGTCGTCATTGTCCTTGATCTGGCCATCCGTCCAGTCCTTGCATTCGATCCGGAAAACCTCACCAGGGTTGACAGAAACGACAGCGGGGATATCGGGATGCCAGCGGTTGTGGCCCGGCATGTCCTGTTGATCCATCGGCTTGGTGAGATCAACCTTGAACAGCGTTTTTGGCATCGCAAACGAGGCGTGGTTTCATCTCCATCGAAAACCACAGGTGGAATCGCGGAAGTGTCATCGGCTACCAGACCCACCCAGTTTGGCTGCGGCAACACAACCGCACACGCCGCAGCAGCGCAGCAACCAGCGGCGGCTGGTTCAGCAGAGCCGATCCCTTATGTCGCTGGCCGCGCTGTGCTGTCGTTGAACGTGCCGCGGCGGCAGAGATTGTCCTTGAGGCGATCGGTCCAGCCTTGACGCGAGAGCACTCCCGTGCTGTCAACACCACCATCGAAGTGATAAAGAATCTGCCAGCGGGTAGCGGTGGAAAACTTTCCGGCGTCGGCGAGATCTTTCAGTTCATTGCCATAGAGGTTGTCATACGTCGGCCAGTTGGGCTCGTTCTCGATGCTGCAGACCGCATTGACCTGATACAGCCTGGCGCTGCTGTCGGGCTGCCCCTCCGTCTGCACGCGCACGACGCCCTTGTAAAGACCGTTGGGCAGGCCTGGCACGAAGGCCTTGGCCAGGGTCACATTGGCGGTGCCCGCCCGCACCAGCAGATCGCCGAGCTCGGCCTGCTGGGCGGGTGTTTCGCCGGGAGCCGTGCGGCAGGCGCTCAGGCCCGAAGCCGCCACCACCATCGCTGCCGCTGCGCTCCAGGCCCGTGCGGACGCCAACCCCATCACCCTGTCCTGCGCTGTGGAGCCTCAGAACATAGGCTCGCCGCCCATCGCGGCGGTGACCGGCGGCGGCCTGCGGTGGCAAAAGTCAGCCACCTGCCAGCAGCCGGCGCCAGAACGCTTCCGGCTCCGGCTCCAGAGGCAGCGGGGACCCGTTCACACTCAAGGCAGGACGGCACCCGAGGCTGTTGATCAGCAGCACGGCGCAGCCAGGGCCCAGGGGACAGGGGCCTTCGCGGACCAGGCCCAGCGCCAGGGCGCGGCCCCGCATCACCCCCGGCAGGCAGCCGCTGGCCAGGGGCGGTGTGAACCACTGGCCGTCGTGCCTCACCAGCAGGTTGGCCGTGGTGGCGCAGCAGAGGCCGCCGGCGGTGCTCTCCAGCAGGGCATCGGCGGCGCCGGCAGCCCGGGCCTCACGCCGCGCCTCGATGGCGGGCCCGTAGGCGAAGGTTTTGCAGCGGCTCAGCAGGCTGGAGGCATTGCGCCGCTCCCTGCGGCTGACGATCACCGGCACCGGATCGAACTGCGGCGCCGCGGCCGTGAGCTGCAGCCAGAAGCGGGGCTGCAGCGAGGGGGCACCGGGTGCCGGCAGCTCCACACCCCGCGGCCCCGTCGCCCCACCAGCGCCAGCCTCCGCCGCCGGCGCACCCCGGCTCCAGTTCAGGCGCAGCGCGCCGGTGTGGATGCCGCTGCGGGATACCGCCTCCGCCAGCAGGGCGCGCACCCGCTCATCGCCGGGGGGTTGCTCCATGCCCAGCAGGGCGGCGCTCTGCGACCAGCGCTGCAGGTGGGCGCTCAGCAGCAGCGGCTGCCCCGCTTCCACCAACAGGGTTTCGAAGAGGCCGTCGGCCAGTTGCAGGCCCCGATCAGCCAGGGGCAGGGCCAGCTCGGCCGGTGCTCCCCAGAGCCCCGCCGCCCCCGCAGCGCCGCTGGGCTCGATCCAGGCGATCGCCTGCATCAGCACTCTCCAGCGGCGGGGCCTGGCGCAACGGCCGCCAGCAGCGGGCCCAGCTTCCAGAGCAGCTCCTCGGCCTCCGCCGCGGGGTCGGAGTCGGCCACGATGCCGCAGCCGGCATGGGCGCGCAGGCGCCGCCCCCGCAGCATCAGGCTGCGGATCAGGATGTTGCTGTCGAAGCTGCCATCGGCGCCGAAGCGGAACAGAGCGCCGCAGTAGGGGCCGCGGGGCACGGGCTCCCGTTCGCTCAGGCGCTGGCAGGCCCGCACCTTGGGGGCGCCGCTGATCGAGCCGCCCGGCCAGGAGGCGCGCAGCAGCTCCACCACGCTGCAGTCGGCGCGCAGCTGCCCCTCCACCACCGAGGTGAGGTGGTGCACCTGCGGGTAGCTTTCCAGCCCCACCAGCTGGGGCACCTGAATCGAGCCCGGCACGCACACCCGGCCGAGGTCGTTGCGGAGCAGGTCCACGATCATCACGTTCTCGGCGCGGTCCTTGGGGCTGGTGATCAGCTCGGCGGCGGCGGCGGCATCGGCTGCCGGATCGCCATGGCGCGGGCGGGTGCCCTTGATCGGCCGGGTTTCCACCCAGCCGGTGGCGCTCACCCGCAGAAAGCGTTCCGGGGACGCCGAGAGCACCGCCTCGTCGCCAGCCACCAGGAGGCCGGCGAAGGGCGCCGGGCAGGAGCGGCGCAGCCGGCCGTACAGGGCCAGCGGGTCGGGGGGTGCGGCGAGTCTGGCCTCACAGCAGGCGGTGAGGTTGGCCTGGAACAGATCCCCGGCGGCGATCCAGCGGCGCAGGTCCGTCACCTGGCGGGCGAAGCTGGCGGGATCGGTGTGCCAGTGCCAGTGTTCTGCGGCCACTCCGGCCACAGCCGCCACCCCGGCCCCACTGCTGGACGCAGAGCCAGCAGCAGGGCCGGCAGGTTGGTCAGCCGGTGAGCCAGCAGGAGTGTCGGCCGCCGACCACAGAGCCGCGAGCCGCTCCGCCATCGCCGTCAGCCGGGCGGGATCCACCCCTTCCAGCTCCAGACGACGCTCCTGCAGATCGAAGCGCAGCACGGGGTCGTAGCGGCCTGCGCAGAGCAGGGCCGTATCGGGCGAGCGCCAGTGGGCGGCCGGCTCCACCCACGCCCCGGCCTCGTAGGCGAGCCAGCCGAACCAGCTGCCGGGCCGTTCTTGCAGGCGTGCCAGGGCCACAAACGGATCGGTGGCATCCGGCTCGCCCGGCAGCCCCCGGCACACCACCTGCTCCAGCGGAGCCACACCCAGAAAGCCCCAGCGCCCCAGCGCGCTGCCATCGCCGTCGAGCCAGGCGAGGCCATCGGCACCGCCCGCGGCGGCCAGAGCGAGGGCCACCTCCCAGGGGTCGCGCCACGGCAGTGAGCGGCGCAGCAGCGGCGGCTGTGCCCCGGCACCCGGCGTCATGCCGACGGCCCGCCCCAGCTGCCGCCTCCATCGCTGGCCAGGTCCGGGCGGCCCGCCTCCCGCAGGGCGGCATCGCGGATGCGGCAGCTGTCGCAGCGCCCGCAGGGCCGGGCGCCGCCGGCGTAGCAGCTCCAGGTCCGGGCGATCGGCACGCCCAGACGCAGCGCCTCCTGCACGATCCGGGTCTTGCTCCAGCTCACCAGGGGCGCCCACAGCCGGGCGCCGTGGCCCTCGCGGCCGCTCTTGCTGGCCAGATCAGCCAGCTGCTGGAAGGCGGCGAGGTAATCGGGGCGGCAGTCGGGATAGCCGGAGTAGTCGATCGCGTTCACCCCCAGCACGAGCCGCTCGGCGCCGCGCGCCTCAGCCAGACTCAGGCCAAGGGCGATGAACACGGTGTTGCGGCCCGGCACGTAGGTGGTGGGGATCACCCCCTCCTCCACACCGGCCACCGGCAGCGCCATGGCGGCATCGGTGAGGGCCGAGCCGCCCCAGGCCGCCAGGTTCACCGCCAGGGTGTGGTGCTCGGCCAGGGCGAGGTCGGTGGCCAGGGCAGCGGCTGCGGCCAGCTCCTGACGGTGACGCTGGCCGTAGTCGAGCGAGAGGCCGATCACGCGGTAGCCCGCTTCGATCGCCAGGGCCGCAGCCGTGGCCGAATCGAGGCCGCCGGAGAGCAGGGCGACCGCGACGGGTGGGGCGGCGGCGCTCACGGCGTAGCAGGAGTTTCGGGCGTCACGGGCGGCGGCGCCGTGGGTGTGGAGGGCGCCACGGGGGGCTGGCTGGGGATGGTGGGTGGGGTCACCGGCTCAGCGGGCGGCGGTGCCGTGGTGTCGCCGGGGTCGGTGGGCGGCGGCTGGGGCGGCTCCGGTGGCGGCGCATCGGCGCGCAACGACAGGGTGATCATCGCCGGGGCCACACCGTCGTTGGTGATCAGCAGCTGCACCTCGGTGCCCGGCACCGGTGGCAGGGTCACCACCCGCAGCGGGCCCTTCGGCTCCAGCAGGGTGCCCGCGGCGTTGTAGACGCTCATCTGCATCAACGGCGAGCCGTTGACACCGAGCACCAGCCGGTACCCCGCCGGCAGCCGGATCGGGAACAGCCGCGCCCCACCGGCGCCGAGCGAAGCGGAGAGGGCCTTCACCTCGCCCGCTGTGGCCTGGATCGGTTCGATCTGCAGGGTTTCCAGCGTCTGCTCGCCGGCGGCATACCAGAGCTGGCGGAAGGGCTCGGCAGGAACGTCGGCGCCGGCACGGCCGGGCAGCAACGCCTGGGCATTGCCGGAAACCAGCTGGCGCAGCACCGGGGCACTCACCCCCTGGGCGGCGAGCTGACGCTGGCGCGCCTCCCAGTCGGCGGTGGAAAAGGAACCCAGGCGGCGGCGCAGCGGCGGCGGCAGCTGCTCCACCCGGGCCAGCCATTCCTCCGCCAGAGCGTTCCACACCTTGCGCAGGGGGGCGTCCTCGATCGAGTCGTTGGGCAGGCGGCCGCCCCGCTCGGGGAATTGGGCCAGCAGGTTGGCGTCCACCAGCCGCAGGAACCAGCTGCGGTTGATCTGCAGCGCCCGCAGGCGGTTCAGCAACTGCTGGCGCTGGTCGACCTCACCGGGGGGCAGGCTGGCGGTGAGCTCGCGGGGCTGTTCAGCCGGGCGGTCGGCGGGGGCATCACCGCGACCCAGCAGCCACCAGCCCGCGGTGATGCCCACCACAGCCGACACCACCAGGGCCACCACCACCGGCAAAAGCCGCCCTTCCACCGCTTCCTCCTTCTGCTGCTGCCGGCTGAGCGGCGGCATGGGCGGTGGCGGTGGCCGCCGCTCCACGACCCGGGGCTCGTGAGCCGGTGCTGGGGCCGCAGGGGCCGGCGCGGCCGTGAAGGTGGCGGCGGCAGCGGCGGCAGCAGCTGCAACAGCGGAGGAGGCCGCGGGGCTGGAGGCCACTGCCTCCTCCGCAGGCTCCAGGTCCGCAGCGGCGGTACCGGCGGCGGGGGGCACGAGCATCACGGTGCGGTCGGCGCGGGCCACCGGGCCCGTGCTCTCCGGCATCGGCAAGGCCTGGAAGGCAGCGAGGGCCTGCGGCATGCTGGTGAAACGGGCGGCGGGATCGGCGCTGATCAACCGCTCCAGGGCGGCGCGGAACGGTGGGTCGAGGCGGAGGCCGTCGGGCCAGCGCCAGGCCAGGCTCACCGGATCGAGCAGGGCGGCGGGATCCTCGCCGCTGAGCAGCACCAGTGCCACCACACCCAGGCCGTGCAGGTCCATCCAGGGCAGCAGCGGAGCGCCGGCCACCTGCTCCGGCGGCGCGTAGCCCGGGGTGGCGCCGGCGGCGGCCTGGCCGGGGCCGGTCCAACCGATGTCGAGCAGCACCGGCAGACCGTCGCGGTCGCGGCGCAGCAGGTTGGCGGGGGTGAGATCGCCGTGGCAGATCTCCTGGCCGTGCAGCACCGCCAGCACCGGCAGCAGCTGGCGCAGCAGCAGCAGCACCTCGCCGGGGCCGAACACCAGCTGACGACCCCGCCGCGCCTCCAGCAGCTCCTGATAGGTGCGCCCGTCCTGCCACTCGCGCACCAGCCAGAGCTGGCCGTCCCGTTGGATCGTTTCCCCGAAGCGGGGCACCTGGGGGTGGAGCAGGGCCTGCAGGCGGCTCCAGCCCGCCCGCGCGCCGGCCTGGTCGAGGCCGGGCCCCAGCTGCCGCAGGGCCACGGGCGCGTCGCCGGCCAGCAGATCACTGGCGCGCCACAGCACCCCCTGCGGGCCGCTGGCCACCTCCATCTCCAGGCGGTAGCGATCGGCGATCACCGCGCCGGCGGCCGCCCCAGGCTGGTCAGCCATGGGTGGGCCGGTCCTGCGGGACGCCGTCCAGCGGGCCCCGTTCGGGCTGGCGCAGGCCGCGGCCGGTCAGCCAGTCGGCGTCGTAGAGGCGGGAGCGGTAGCGGTCGCCGCCGTCACAGAGCACGGTCACGATCGTGTGGCCCGGACCGAGACGCCGGGCGGTCTCCACCGCCGCGGCCACGTTGATGCCCACCGAGCCGCCCATGAACAGGCCTTCGCGCCAGAGCAGCTGGTAGATGGTGTCGAGCGCGGCCTGGTCGTCGACGCGCACGGCGTCATCGATCGGGGCGCCCTCCAGATTGGCGGTGACGCGGCTGTTGCCGATCCCCTCGGTGATGGAGCTGCCCTCGGCCTGCAGCGCCCCGGCAGTGGCCCAGCTGTAGAGGGCACTGCCGTGGGGATCGGCCAGCACGCAGCGCACCTTGGCCGAGCGCTCCTTGAGGAACAGGGCCACGCCGGCATAAGTGCCGCCAGTGCCCGTGGCCGACACCCAGGCGTCGATGCGGCCGCCGGTCTGCTCCCAGATCTCCGGGCCGGTGCTGGCGTAGTGGGCGCGCCGGTTGGCCAGGTTGTCGAACTGATTGGCCCAGACGGCGCCGGGTGTTTCCGCGGCGATGCGCCCCGAGAGCTTCACGTAGTTGTTGGGGTCGCGGTACGGCACCGCCGGCACCGTGCGCACCTCGGCGCCGAGGCTGCGCAGCAGGCCGATCTTCTCGGCCGACTGGGTGTCCGGGATGACGATCAGGCTGCGATAGCCGCGGGCATTGCAGAGGTGGGTGAGGCCGATGCCGGTGTTGCCGGCGGTGCCCTCCACCACGGTGCCGCCCGGCTCGAGGGCGCCGCTGGCTTCCGCCTCCAGCAGGATGCCGAGGGCGGCGCGGTCTTTCACCGATCCGCCGGGGTTCATGAACTCGGCCTTGGCGAGGATTTCGCAGCCGGTGAGCTCGCTGAGCAGCCCCAGCCGGATCAGCGGGGTGTTGCCCACCGCACCGACGAAGCCCGGGGTGATTCCCGCCCGGGCGACGGCCATGGCCCTGCCGCTGCTGATCGAACCGGCGGTGCTGCCCATCGCGCCTGTGGGGGAGGAAATCGCTCTGGCGACGATCGTAGGGGCGACAGCCCTGACGGCCGATTCCTTCTAGCCTCAGGCGAGCAGCCCTCTGGCCATGGCCTCCGCCGCCCCCACCGAGGCTCTGCTGCGGCGGCTCCATGCCGTGCGCGCCCACAGCGAGGCGCTGATCGCGGAGCTGGAGCCGGAAGATCTCTGCCTGCAGGGCATGGCGGACGCCAGCCCGCCCAAGTGGCACCTGGGCCACACCACCTGGTTCTTCGAGACGTTCCTGCTCACGCCCCACCTGCCGGGCCATGAGCCGGCCGACAGCCGCTGGGGCTTTCTGTTCAATTCCTATTACGACGCGATCGGGGCGCGGCACCCCCGGCCGCAGCGGGGACTGCTGACCCGGCCAGCCCTGGCGGCGGTGCTCGCCTGGCGGCGGCGCATCGATGCGGGGCTGGAAGCCCTGGTGGAGCGGCTGAGCGCCGGCCCCGCCGAGCTGGCGGCGCCCCTGCTGGAGTTGCTGGAGCTGGGTCTGCAGCACGAGCAGCAGCACCAGGAGCTGCTGCTGATGGATCTGCTCGACGGCTTCAGCCGCAACCCGCTGGAGCCGGCGGTGGAGCCGTCGGGCCGGGGCGCCGAAGCCAGCTACGAAGCGCTGGTGGCCGCCGCCATCAGCAACAGCACCAGCAACAGCGCCAGCAGCCCCACCCCGCCCGCGTCCGCCTGGCTGCACTGGCCGGGAGGGCTGGTGGAGATCGGTCATGCCGAGGCTGGCCCCGGCCCCGAGGGCCCGTCCGGCGCCTTCCATTTCGACAACGAAAGCCCCCGTCACCGCCAGTGGCTGGAGCCCTTTGCGCTGGCCCCCCGGCTGGTGTCGAACGGGGAGTACGCCGCCTTCATCGCCGCAGGCGGCTACCGGCGGCCGGAGCTGTGGATGAGCGAGGGCTGGCAGGTCTGTCAGCAGCGCGGCTGGCAGGCGCCCCGCTACTGGCGCGGCAGCGGCGCCCCCGAGGGCTGGTCGTGGGAGTTCACGCTGGCGGGGCGGCGTCCCCTGCACCCGGCCGCGCCCGTGCGGCACCTCAGCTGGTTTGAAGCCGACGCCTATGCCCGCTGGGCCGAGGCACGCCTGCCAAGCGAAGCGGAGTGGGAAGTGGCCGCCGCCACGCCACCCCAGGCGGGCGGCAGCGGCGAGCTGGAAGCCCTGCAGGGGGTGCTGTGGCAGTGGACGTCCAGCCCCTACCGTACGTATCCAGGCTTCCGGCCCGCCGCCGGAGCGGTGGGTGAATACAACGGCAAATTCATGAGTTCCCAGATGGTCCTGCGCGGCAGCAGTTTCCTCACACCGCCGGGCCACGGCCGCCTCACCTACCGCAACTTCTTTCCGCCCGCGAGCCGCTGGCTGGCCGGCGGCCTGCGTCTCGCCCGGGACGGCCGATGAGCGCCCCCTCCGCCGCCCTGCAGCGCGGGCCGGCCGCCGTCGACCTGCTCGATCTGCATCCCGTCGCCGCCGACATGCAGCGGCTGGTGGTGGAGGGGCTGTCGCGCAGCCCCCGCCAGCTGCCCGCCTGGTTCCTCTACGACGCCGAGGGCTCGCGCCTGTTCGACCGCATCTGCGAGCAGCCGGAGTATGCCCTCACCGCCACCGAAACCGCCCTGCTGGAGCGGGAGGCGCCGGCCATGGCGGCGGCGCTCGGCGCCGGCGTGCCGGTGGAATTCGGCGCCGGCAGCGCCCGCAAGGTGTCGCCGCTGCTGGAGGCCCTTGCACCACCGGCCTATGTGGCGCTCGACATCAGCTCCGATCACCTCGCCGCTGCCTGCCGGGCGCTGCAGGCCCGCCATCCGGCCATTCCCGTGCTCGGCATCTGCTGCGATTACAGCCAGCTGCTCACCCTGCCGGCCCACCCCCTGCTCGATGGCCAGCGGCTGCTGGGCTTCTACCCGGGCAGCTCGCTCGGCAACTTCGCCCCCAGCGAAGCGGTGGCCCTGCTGCGTCAGTTCGCCCGGCTGCTGGGCCCCGAGGGGCGTCTGTTGATCGGCATCGACCAACCCCGCGCCGCGGCCCAGCTGGAGGCCGCCTACGACGATGCCGCCGGCTGGTCCGCCGCCTTTGCCCGCAACCTGCTGGTGCGACTCAACCGCGAGCTGGGGGGCAGCTTCGTGCCGGAGCGCTTCCGCTACCGCGCCCGCTGGCAGCCGCAGCAGAGCCGCATCGAGATGGCGCTGGTGAGCACCTGCCAGCAGGTGGTGGACGTGGCGGGCCGGCGCTGGCCGTTCGCCGCCGGCGAGGCACTGATCACCGAGCACAGCCACAAGTACGACCCCGCGGCCTTCACGGCCCTGGCAGCCGCGGCCGGCTGGCGGGCCCAGGCGCGCTGGGCCGATCCCAGCGAGAGCTTCAGCCTGCACCTGCTCGCCCCGCAGGCGCCAGGCAGACTTGAACCAGTCGAGGCCAGCCGATGAGCCGGGAAGACCAACGCAAGGCGATGCGCACCACGCGCGAGCAGTTGATCGCCGAGCTCGAGGAGCTCTACCGCCAGGCCTTCGATCGCATCGGCAGCGAAGACCTGGGCGAAGGGGCGATCGCCCGCCTCACCCAGTTGCTGCTGCGCTCCCGCGATGGCGCGATCACGCCGCTGCAGGAAGAGATCGAGGCGCCGCTGATCACGCGGGCACCGGAATGAAGGGCGGGTCGTGGCGGGGGCAGCAGCCATGAGCGGTAGCTGGTTCGAGCAGCTGGAAGCGCAGCTGGAGCAGCAACTGGAGGCGTTCCTCAGCAGCCGCCCGGAGCAGCGCCAGCTGCTGGTGGAGGAGGAGCAGCGGGAACGGCAGCAGCGGCTGAAGCGGCGGCAGCTGGAGGTGCAGGCGGAGGCGGAACGGCTGCGGCGCTCCCTGCTGGAGCTGGCCACCGAGATCACCCAGTGGCAGGGGCGGGTGGAGCGGGCCCGGGCCGCCGGCGCCGGCGCATTGGCCGATCAGGCCGAAGCCAGGCTGCGGCAGCTGATGGGTCTGGGTCGCGACCGCTGGCAGGCTCTCAGCAGCCTGGGCGATGAGTTCCGCCGCCTGGACGCCGACCTGGCGGCCCTGCAACAGGAGCAGGAGCAACAACAGGCGGCCGCAGCCGCCCAGAGCGGCGCGGCCCAGGGGGGACCTGGCTCCGGTGCGCCAGCGCAAGCCGGGCCCGGCGAAAGCGGAGCCGGCCAAGGCCGCCCCCAAAGCCGCCAGGAAACCGCGGCGGCTGGCGCTTCCGCCCGCCCCATGCCGCTCGATCCGATCGAACTGGAGGCCGCCTGGTCGGCGTTCGAGGCGCAGCAGGAGCTGAAGGAGCTGCGCCGCCGCCACGGCACCCCGCCGGGCTGAGGCGGCCGCCATGGAGTTCCTGCTCTCCAAGCTGCTGCCGCTGCTGCTCTACCCGCTGGGGCTGGCCATCGGCCTGCAGGCGATCGCCCTGGCGGGGCGCCGCCGCCGCTGGAGCCCCTGGCTGAGTGGCGGCAGCCTGGCGCTGCTGTGGATCAGCGCCCTGCCCTTCACGGCGCGGCAGCTGGTCTGGGGCCTGGAGGAGCGCAGCGCCGCCCTCACCCCCAGCCAGCTGCCCAGCGCCGACGCCGTGATCGTGCTGGGCGGCGGCCTGCATCCCCAGCTGGCGCCCCGCACCAGCGTGGAGGTGAACGAGGCGGGCGACCGTTTGCTCACCGGCGTGCGGCTGCTGCGGGCCGGCAAGGCGCCGCTGCTGCTGCTGAGCGGCGGCACGGTGACCTTCCGCAGCGCCAACCCGGCGCCGGCGGAGGCGGAAACGGCGCGGCGGCTGGCGCTGGAGCTGGGCGTGCCCGAGGCGCGCCTGCTGCTCAGCGATCAGGCCCGCACCACGGCGGAAGAGGCCCTGGCGCTGCGTGCGATCGGCCAGGCCCGGGGCTGGCGTTCGGTGCTGCTGGTCACCAGCGCGATGCACATGCCCCGCTCGCTGGCCACGTTTCAGCGCCGCTCAGGGCTTCAGGTGGTGCCCGTGGCCTGCGACTACCTGCTGCCGGCCCGCAGCGCGAGCGGCCGCCCCACCGCCGCCTCGCTGCTGATCGAGCTGCTGCCCGAAGCCGGCGCGCTGCAGCTCACCACCCAGGCGCTCAAGGAGCACCTGGGGCTGCTGGTGTACCGCCTGCGGGGCTGGAGTTGACGGCCGGGATGGGGCGAATCCGGGCTTGCGGCGGCGCACCTTGCTGCAGGGGCACTTCCGGCCCAGGTGTAACAAACCGGGCGGCAGCTACTTCTTGGGCGCCGGCGGCACCAGGCTCACCCCTTCGGGCGGCGGGGTGGGATCGGGATCGGCGATCAGCATGTGCTGCAGCACGATCTCCGGGCGTTCACTGTCGCGCCAACGAATCCGGTAGGCCGGCATCTTGGTGCCGCGGCTGGTGGTCTGCTCCACCGGCTCCATCACCCAACCGCGACGGGAGCGGCCCTGAGGGTTGCGCTTGACCACCGCATCTGCGTGCTTGAAGCGGAATCCAACGCGCTCACCGCTCATGGGCCAAGGTCAGTGCCAACGTGACACCATTATCCACTTTGGCCTTCAAGCCCCAGTGGAGCCGGCCTCCGGACGCAGCAGCGGGAAGGCGATCACATCACGGATGCTGGGGCTGTCGGTGAGCAGCATGGCCAACCGGTCGATGCCGATGCCCAGCCCGCCGGTGGGGGGCATGCCCACCTCGAGGGCCTGGAGGAAATCCTCGTCCACCCCCTGCGCCTCCAGGTCGCCGGCGAGGCGACGCTCCTGCTGAGCCTCCAGGCGCCGGCGCTGATCGACCGGATCGATCAGCTCACTGAAGGCGTTGGCGGTTTCCCGGCCCACGATGAACAGTTCGAAGCGCTCCACCAGGCCGGGCTTGCTGCGGTGCGTGCGCGCCAGCGGTGAGATCTCCACCGGGTAATCGAGCACGAAGGTGGGCTGAATCAGGCTGGCTTCCACCCGCTGCTCGAAGGCTTCGTTGAGCAGGCGGCCGACGCTGTCAGCGGCTGCGGGCACCTCCAGCCCGGCGGCGGCCATGGCGGCGGCGGCCTGCTCACGGCTGGTGAAACTGTTGAAATCCAGCCCGGTGGCCTGCTCCACAAGCTCGTGCATGGTGGCCCGGCGCCAAGGGGGCGTGAGATCGATCGCCACGCCCTGATAGGTGAGGGCAGTGGTGCCGCACACCTGCTCAGTGACCTCCGCGATCATCTGCTCGGTGAGCGCCATCATGTCGGTGTAATCGGCATAGGCCTGATACACCTCCACCGAGGTGAATTCGGGGTTGTGGCGTGTACTGATGCCTTCGTTGCGGAAGATGCGACCCAGCTCATAGACCCGCTCGAAGCCCCCCACCACCAGCCGCTTGAGATGCAGTTCGGTGGCGATGCGCAGGAACAGCGGCAGATCGAGGGCGTTGTGGTGGGTGCAGAAGGGGCGGGCGTCAGCGCCTCCGGCCTCCACATTGAGCACCGGCGTTTCGATCTCGAGGAAGTCGCGGGCATCGAGCCAGCGGCGGATGCCGCTCACCAGCCGGGCGCGGCGGCGGAAGGTTTCGCGGGTGTGCGGCGAAACGATCAGATCGAGGTAGCGCTGGCGGTAGCGCTTCTCCACATCCGCCAGGCCGTGCCATTTGTCGGGCAGGGGCTGCAGCGACTTGCACAGCATCTCCCAGCGCTTCACCTTCACCGACAGCTCGCCCCGGTCGGTGCGGCGCAGCGTGCCGTGCACGCCGATCAGATCGCCGGCATCCACCAGCGAGGTGATCTGGGCGAAGGCCTCGGGCTGCTCGGGCCATGACGCCAGTAGGTGGGCCTTCTCGATGAACAGCTGAATCGGACCGCTTTCGTCCACCAGGGTGAAGAAGGCGAGCTTGCCCATCACCCGGCGGGTCATCACCCGACCGGCCACGGCCACGGCCACGGCACGCTCCTCGCCGTTGGGCAGGTCGGCGTGCTCCTGCTGCAGGGCAGCGGTGCGGTGGCTGGGCTCGAAGCGCAGGGCATAGGGACCCTGACCGAGGGCCGCCAGGGCCTGGCCCTTCTCGAAGCGGGCCTGCTCCAGGCGGTTGACGGGGTGCTCCGGCAAGGCGACGAACAGGGGACGGGAGGAACCATCCTGCAGGAGCGCAGGCGATGGCGAAGGGGCTGCGGGCTCAAACCGCGACAGCGGCCGGGAGACGGAAGTGCGAGCGAGAGGCCGTGAGCCGGCAGCGCTAGTGGCTGGCGGACCTAGGCGGTGACGGCGACCAGGGGATCGATCATCCGTTGCGAGGCGTAGCCGGTGCCGCGCACGGTGAGGATCAGCTCGGGGTTGCGGGGGTCGGGTTCGAGCTTGCCGCGCAGACGGGCCACATACACATCCACGACGCGCAGATCGGCGGCGCGGCGCGGCGGGTAGCCCCACAGCTGCTCAAGGATCTCGGCGCGCGGCACCACCCGGCCGGGCTCGCGGAACAGCAGCTCCAGCAGGCTGAATTCGGTGTAGGTGAGGCCGATGCGCTCGCCGGCGCGGGTCACCTGACGGCGGTTGGTGTCCACCACCAGGTCACCGAGGCGCATCACACCCTGGCCGGCGGGGATGTCGCGGGGTTCGCTGCTGGCGGATCCGCGTCCCACCCGTCGCAGGATCGTGGAGATGCGGGTTTCGAGCTCCTTGGGGCTGAACGGCTTGGGCAGGTAGTCGTCGGCGCCGAGATCGAGGCCGGCCACCCGCTCGGCGATCGCATCCAGCGCCGAGAGGAAGATGATCGGCACACAGGATTCGGCCCGCAGGCGCCGGCACACCGCAAAGCCGTCCAGCTTCGGCAGCATCACGTCGAGCACGACGAGGTCGGGCTGCTCCTGATGGAACAGGGTGAGGGCCTCCTCCCCATCCTCGGCGCAGAGGACGCGGTAGCCCGCCAGCTGCAGGCGCATCACCAGCACGCGGCGCACGGCAGCTTCGTCGTCCACGACGAGCAGGGTGGCCTTGGGTGCTGTCCGCGTGTCCTGAACCACCGCCTCCGCCTTGGCTTGCCGAGGCTGCGTGTCCAGTGGCATCACAGGAACAGTCGTGAAGAAAAATCACCCTACCTGTCAGCTTGTACGCATGGAGAGCAGAAGGCGCACGTCAGGGAGTAGCAGCGCCAAGACTTAATGATTTTTCAATAGTTGCAGCGGCAGCAACGCCACCAACAACGCCACCGGCAGCAGCGCCTGCACACGCACCGACACGCCAAGGACATTGGCGGGGTTCACCGCCATCGGGCCAGGGCAGAGCACCGGCTCAGGGCCAGCGGCCTTCCGCGTAGAGGTTCCATTCCCGCTCCGCCGCCAGCACGGCCGCATCGCTGCTGATCTGGCCGAGCATGGCGCGCTGGAGCTGGCGGTAGATGATCGCCTGCAGCCGCTTCACACCGGGGTTGGCGGGCACCAGCACCCGTGCGCGCCCCAGCGTTTCGGCCGACTCCAGCCGGGCCGCATGCACCAGCGCCTGCTGGGGATCGGCAGGTGTGTCCCGCCGCAGCTGCTGCTCGATCGTGGCCAGCGCCTGCCGGGCTGAGGGGAGCACCCGCGCCTGCTCAGCGAAGCGGGCCTGGTTGCTGGCGTTGGTGAGGAACAGGGCAAAGCTCACCGCTTCCTTGGGCATGGCGCTCTGGCGCGGCACCGCCAGGTTCATGACCGCCACGTTGGCGGTGCCGTCGGGGCCGGTGAGCGGCGGGTGGGGTTCGGTGACGGCGGCGATCCCCGGTGCGTTGGTCTGGATGCTTCGCAGAAACTCGGCACCGCTGGCCAGCATCGCCAGCTCACCGCCCTGATAAAGCTCGATGGCACGCCGGTAGCCCTGGCTCACCACTTCGCGCGGCAGCAGGCCGCGGCGGTAGAGATCGGTCCAGAAGGCGAAGGCACGCCGGCCGGCCGGGCTGTTGAAGGCGGCCCGCTGGCGGTCGTCGGTGAGGGTCACACCCATCTGCACCATCGACTCCAGCAGCTCGGCCGAGTCGTCTGGCACCACGGTGACGAACAGGGCATGGCGGCCGGTGCGCCGTTTCACCGCTTCCGCGAACGCCGGCACCTCCTCCCAGCGGCGCGGCGGGTCGGTGTATCCGGCTCGCTGCAGCAGGTCGCGGTTGGCGAGCGTGATGCGCGCCGTGAGGTACCAGGGGATCGCGAATTGCCCTTCCGCATTGCGGCTGGCTGCCCAGATGCGCTGCAGATAGGTCTCTGAGGCCCCCGGCGGCAGCAGCGGATCGAGGTCGAGCAGGCCCCCCTTGCTGGCCAGGTTGGCGGCGAACAGCGGGTTGAGGTTCACCACGTCAGGGGCGGTGCGGGCGTAGACCGCCGCCAGCAGCTTGCGCTCCACCGATCCCCAGGGGATGTCGGTCCAGCGCACCGTGATGCCCGGGTTCTCCTTCTCCCAGGCGGCGATCACCTCGGTGAGATAGGCGTCGAACTTGGGGGAAAGATCCAGCGTCCAGACGTTCAGCTGGCGCCCCTGGCTGCGCGGACCGCCGCAGCCCGCCAGCACCAGGGCCAGCAGGGTCAGCACGGCACGCCGCCGCCAGCGCCCCCGGATCCCCTCGGTCAGCCCCCGCATCGCTTCAGCCCCTCGATGGTGCGTTCTGCTGCCGCCAGAGCAACAGCAGCAGCGAACAGATCATCGGCGCCAGCAGACCGGTGAG
Organism: Sphingobacterium thalpophilum; assembly: GCA_943367595.1. Taxonomy (GTDB): domain Bacteria; phylum Cyanobacteriota; class Cyanobacteriia; order PCC-6307; family Cyanobiaceae; genus MW101C3. The sequence goes on along the minus strand of CALRJS020000020.1, from coordinate 12,119 downwards.
CAGGGTCTGGGTCAGCAGGGTGCGCAGGCTGCCGGCGAGGGGCAGCTGGGGGGGCACACCCAGCCGCTGCAGGATCAAGGTGAGCCCCAGCAGGAAGGTGCCGATCAGGGCCAGCAGCCCGAGGCTGAAGCTGCGCTCGAGCGGCGGCCCCTTGCGGCCGAGCCCCCCCCACCACCAGCCCAGCAGCACCAGGGCCGGAATCTGGGTGGCGCCATCGAGGGTGAGGGCGTCGAGCAGCAGCCCCAGCCCCAGCCCGGCCAGGGCACCGGAGACCGGCCCATCGCTGATCGCCCAGGGCAGCAGCCACAGCACCGCCCAGCTGGGTGGTGCCCCCGAGAGCCGCAGCAGCGCGGGCGAGGCCAGCGTGAGCCAGGGCACGAGCAGGGCGCTGGCCACATACCAGGGATGGCGGTGCAGCTTGCCCACCATTCAGGGCGCCGCCTGGCGGGGCTGCACCAGCACCTGCACCCAGTCGATCGCTTCCACCGGCGCACTGAGCTGCACCACCGCCGTGGGCGCGGGCACAGCCTTTTCATCCACCGACTGGATCACGCCGACGCTCATCCCCGGCGGCACCAGCGTGCTGGCCGGCGAGGTGACCACGACGTCACCCGGGCGCACCTGCGGATCCTTAACCAGAAAACGCAGCTCGGGCCGGCTGCCGTTCACGCCGGTGAGCAGGCCCATGCTCTGGGTGCGGCCCACCCACACGCCGATGCGGCTGGAGGAATCGGTCAGCAGGGCCACCCGCGCGGTGGTGGGGGTGACGCTGGCCACCCTGCCCACCAGGCCGCCCGGGCCCACCACCGCATCGCCGCGGCGAATCCCCTGAAGCTCACCGGCGCCGAGCACCAGCTGCTTCCACCAGCCCTCGGGTTCGCGCGAGATCACTGCCGCCGTGACCTCCTGGGGATTGGCCCGCTGCAGACCCAGCAGGGTGCGCAGGCGCCGGTTGTCCTGCTCCAGCTGGGCCAGCCGGCTGCGCTGGTCGAGCTGCTGGGCTGACTGCAGCCACTCGCGCTGGGCCGTGCCGGGCCAGAACGGACGGCTGAGCAGCGCGTAGGCATCCGTGAGGAAGGCCCCCTTGCTGAGGCGGACCCCCACCAGCGCCAGCAGCAGCAGCCACCAGGGCCAGGCCTGGATCACCCGTTGCAGCGAGGGGACGCGCGGCAGGCGCCCGAACGGCATGGATTTCAGGAGGACAGACGGGAGAAGTCAGGCGTGTCGAGCACGCGCTCCAGGCGCTTGTAGTCCTCCAGCACCTGGCCGCAGCCGCTGACCACGCACAGGAGCGGGTCCTGGGCCACGTGGGTGAGGATCCCGGTTTCGTGGCTGATCAGCTCGCTGATGCCGCGCACCAGGGCGCCGCCACCGGCCAGCATGATGCCGCGATCGACGATGTCGGCGGCGAGCTCGGGCGGGGTGCGCTCGAGTGTGCGCTTCACCGCCTCCACGATCACGTTGAGCGGTTCGGCCATCGCTTCACGGATGTCACCGGAGCGCACGTTGATGGTGCGGGGCAGGCCGGAGAGCAGGTGCAGCCCGCGCACGTCCATCGAGGTTTCGTCGTGGGCGTCGTCGGGGAAGGCGGAGCCGATGCGGATCTTGATGTCCTCGGCGGTGCGCTCGCCCACCACCAGGTTGTGGACCTTCTTGAGGTAAACGCCGATGGCCTCACTGATCTCATCGCCGGCCACCCGCACTGACTCGCTGAGCACGGTGCCGCCGAGGCTGAGCACCGCCACCTCGGTGGTGCCGCCGCCGATGTCGACGATCATGGTGCCCACCGGCTCCGTGACCGGCAGGCCGGCGCCGATCGCGGCCGCCACCGGCTCATCGATCAGGTGCACTTCGCGGGCACCGGCCAGGCCGGCCTCACGCACGGCGCGGCGCTCCACGCCGGTGACGCCGCTGGGAATGCCGATCACCAGGCGGGGCGCCACGATGCCGCGGCCCTCGTTCCCCTTCTGGATGAAGGTCTTGATCATCTGCTCGGCGGCGTCGAAGTCGGCGATGACTCCGTCGCGCAGGGGGCGCACGGCGCGGATGTTGCCCGGTGTTCGGCCGAGCATGAGCTTCGCTTCATCCCCCACGGCCAAGGGCACGCCCCGCTCAAGATCAAGCGCCACCACGGAAGGTTCCTGCAGCACGATGCCCTTGCCGGACACGTACATCAGAGTGTTGGCTGTTCCCAGGTCGATGCCGATGTCGCGTGAGAGCTGGAAACGTCGAAAGAACACGTAGGAGCACCTGAGCGGTTGCGATCATAGGAGCGGGGTCTGGCGGCAACCCCCCCGACGGTGGCGGTGGTACATCCGGGTGGAACGGGGGAACCTTCAGGGAGAAGCGGCCTGCGGCACCTTGAGGCAACGGGGCGCATCATTGATTCAACAACTCCACTTTTTTCAACGACAGGACAATCCATGGGTGTGAATTCCGTGACGCTGGTGGGCCGCGCCGGCCGTGATCCCGAGGTGCGCTACTTCGAATCCGGCAGCGTGGTCGCCAACCTGACCCTTGCGGTCAACCGCCGCAGCCGCGACGACGAGCCCGACTGGTTCAACCTCGAGATCTGGGGCAAGCAGGCCCAGGTGGCCGCCGATTACGTCAAGAAGGGGTCGTTGCTGGGGATCATCGGCAGCTTCAAGCTCGACCGCTGGACCGACCGCACCACCGGTGAGGAGCGCACCAAACCGGTGGTGCGGGTCGACCGGCTCGAACTGCTGGGCTCCAAACGTGACGCCGACCAAGGCGCCTACGACGACGGCGGCGCTGGCGGCGGTTTCGGAGGCGGCAGCTATGGCGGCTTCGGGGGCGGCGAGCCGAGCAGCGAGGAAGTTCCGTTCTGAGCCGCCTGCCAGGGCGTTGGCTTCAACAGGAGGGTGGTCGCGGGCGGCTGCGCTCCTCAACGGCTGTCACCAGGAACTGCCCTCAGAGCCTTCGCTTGGGCTGAGCCCAGGGGTTGGTCGCAGGGGTTCGGTTGGTTCGCTTGTGAGTTGAGCCTCTGGGTTGGCTGGATTGAGCCTCTGGGTTGAAGCTCAGTGGCTGTCCTGGCGCTTCTTCCAGATGCGCAGGCCCAGCCAGACGCCGGCGGCCAGCACGGCGAGCACCAGCACCACCTTGATCACCCGGGCCACTGGTTCGATCCACAGCTCCACGTTGCTGTAGCCCTCACCCAGCAGCATGCCCGCCACCGTCAGCAGCAGGGTCCAGATCAGGCTGCCGGCCGTGGTCCAGATCAGAAAGGGCACCAGCGGCATCATCTCGATGCCGGCGGGCACGGAGATCAAGGTGCGGATGCCAGGCACCAGCCGGCCCCAGAACACCAGGGCGGTGCCATGGCGGCTGAACCAGTTGCGGCTGCGGTGCAGCTCCTGCGGGCTGATGCCGATCCAGCGCCCATGGCGCGAGAGCCAGTGCTCGATGCGTTCCTCGTTCACCAGCCGCCCCACCCCATACCAGGGCAGGGCGCCGAGCACGGTGCCGAGCAATCCGGCCAGCACCACCGGAATCAGGCTGAGCTGCCCCTGTTGCACATAGAAGCCCCCCAGGGGCATGATCAGCTCGGAGGGGATCGGAGGGAAGAGGTTCTCGAGGAACATCGCCGCAAAGATCGCCGCATAGCCGGCCATCGGGTTGGCCTCCACCGCCGATCCGATCAGCTCGGGCAGTTGCTGAACCAGTTCGATGGCCATGCCGGCGGGCTCGTGATCGGGGAAGTCTTCCACGCTGACGTGAAGGTTGCCCTATGCCCAGGGAAGCGCCTTGCCGGCGAGGCCATCAGGCCTGCGGACGAAGGCGCAAACGCTGGGCGTAGGAACGTGGGCCGTAGGACCGCGAGACGCGGGACCTTGAGGCGCGGACCAGTGGGGCGCGGGATCAGTAGCGGTAGTGGTCGGACTTGTAGGGGCCTTCCAGCGGCACGTTGATGTAGGCGGCCTGCTCGGGGGTGAGCTCGGTGAGCCGGGCGCCGATCTTGTCGAGGTGGAGGCGGGCCACCATCTCGTCGAGGTGCTTGGGCAGCACGTACACCTCCTTGCCGTACTCATCCCCTTTGGTGAACAGCTCGATCTGGGCCAGCACCTGGTTGGTGAAGGAGTTGCTCATCACGAAGCTGGGGTGGCCGGTGGCGCAGCCCAGGTTCACCAGCCGGCCTTCCGCCAGCAGGATGATCTTGTTGCCGCTGGGCAGCAGCACGTGATCCACCTGGGGCTTGATGTTGTCCCAGGGGTACTGCTTCAGCGAAGCCACGTCGATCTCGTTGTCGAAGTGGCCGATGTTGCACACGATCGCCTGATCCCGCATCTGGATCAGGTGGTCGTGGGTGATCACGCGGAAGTTGCCGGTGGCCGTCACGAAGATGTCCACGTCCCCCACCACGTCGTCGAGACGGACGACCCGGTAGCCCTCCATCGCCGCCTGCAGGGCGCAGATCGGATCGACTTCAGCGATCATCACGCTGGCACCGAGGCCACGCAGCGACTGGGCGGAACCCTTGCCCACATCGCCGTAGCCGATCACCAGGGCCACCTTGCCGGCCACCATCACATCGGTGGCACGCTTGATGCTGTCCACCAGAGATTCGCGGCAGCCGTAGAGGTTGTCGAACTTGCTCTTGGTGACGGAGTCGTTCACGTTGATGGCAGGGAACGGCAGTTCACCGCTCTTCTGCATCTGATAGAGGCGCGCCACACCCGTGGTGGTTTCCTCGGTGACGCCCTGGATCTGGGCGTGGATGCGCGAGTAGAAGCCGGGCTGGGCGGCCAGGCGTTGACGGATCGACTGGAAAAGGGCGATCTCCTCTTCGCTGCCGGGGTTGTCCAGCACCGAGGGGTCCTGCTCCGCCTTGGTGCCGAGCACCACCAGGCCGGTGGCATCGCCGCCGTCGTCGAGGATCATGTTGGGCGTGCCGCCGTCGGCCCACTCCAGGATCCGGTGGGTAAAGGCCCAGTATTCATCGAGGGTTTCGCCCTTGAAGGCGAACACCGGGATGCCGGCTTCCGCCATCGCGGCGGCAGCGTGATCCTGGGTGGAGAAGATGTTGCAGGAGGCCCAGCGCACTTCGGCGCCGAGAGCCACCAGGGTTTCGATCAGAACGGCCGTCTGGATCGTCATGTGCAGGCTGCCGGCGATGCGGGCACCCTTGAGCGGTTGCTGGCTGCCGTACTTCTCACGCAGCGCCATCAGACCGGGCATCTCGGTTTCGGCGATCGCGATCTCCTTGCGGCCCCAGGCGGCAAGGCCGAGATCGGCGATCACATACGACGACGGGGTGGACAGTCCGGTTGCGGCGGCAGCCGAAACGGACGTGGCAGCTGAAGGCGTGGCCAGCATGGCGAAAGCTCCGAAGGGAGAAGGGTTGGGGATGTGGAAATATCTGCAGAGACGCCGAGGCTTCGGGCTCGCTTAATTAGGAATCTACAGGTATGGAACAGTCTGCTGAGATCCGGGTGTGCCATCTGGCCGATGCGGCAGCCACGGCGGCACTCGGGCGCGAACTGGCCTCCCTGCTGCTGAACGGCGTATGCGCTGACACCGGCGCTGCCAACGGTGCGGCCACCGGTGCCGTCAGCGGCGCAACCCCTCCCACCCTGCTGCTGCAGGGGGAACTGGGGGCCGGCAAGACCTGCATGGTGCAGGGTCTGGCCCTGGCGCTGGGGATCGACGAGCCGATCACGAGCCCCACCTTCGCTCTGGCCCAGCACTACAGCGGCCGGGGCGAAGGTGGCCAGCCCCATGCCCTTGTCCATCTGGATCTCTACCGGCTGGAGCAGCCGGCTGCCGCCGCCGAACTGTTCGCCCAGGAGGAGGAGGAAGCCCGCGCCCTGGGGGCGGTGCTGGCGGTGGAGTGGCCCGAGCGGCTGCCGTGGCTGCCGGAGGGCGCCTGGCGGCTGGAGCTCCACCACGACGGGGACAGGCGCCGGGCGGTGCTGCGACCGCCCCATTCAGCCGTCTGAGGGCCGCAGCTCCGGAACCCGCTGGAACAACTGCTCATTCAGCTCCTGGCGTCGCTCCCAGAGGCTCCGGTACCACGCTTCCCGCGCGGCCGTCTGATGGTGCTGCAAGCGGCCGGCGGCCACCCATTGCCGCGCCCGCTGGCCCATGACATGCAGCGCAGCCGGATCATCCCGCCAGTCGCGCAGCGCCTGCTGCAGGTCGTCGGCGTCGCGGAACAGGCGACCGGTGTCACCGTCGCGCAGGCTCTCGCCGTACACCACCGGGCTGGCCAGCACCGCCAGGCCATGGCCCGCCGCCTCCACCGCCTTGAGATCCGACTTGCACCGGTTGAAGGGGGTGTCGGCCAGCGGCAGGAAGGCGATGTCACAGCCCGCCAGCCGCTGGCGGTAGGTGGCGTAATCGCAGGTGGGGGTGAAGCGCCGCTGCGGCAGTGCCAGGGCTTCGAAGAAGGCCCGGTCGTGCACCACCTCCACCTGCCAGCGCTCGGGGGTCTCCAGCAGCACGGCATTGAGGGTGTCGATCCAGGGGGCCCAGTCGGCTTCGCGGTTGAGGGCCCCGAAGAACAGGCGCAGCGGCTGGCCGGCGGCCGGGGCCGGGCGGGGCGGGGGCAGCGCTGCAAGCGCATTGCCGAACACCACCACCTCGGGGTTGTAGCGGCGCACCGCCCGGGCAATCGGCTCCGTCGACACCTGCACCGCATGCACACCCGTGAAGGTCAGGTGGTTGTTGGCGGCGATGGCGGGCCAGTGGTCGGGGTCATCGTCGTACTCGACGATCACCACGTAGTGGTTGCTGAGCAACTGGCGCAGCTGCTCCAGATGGGTGGGGGCACGCAGCAGCGGCCGCTGCCAGATCAGCAGCCGCGGCAGGGCCGGATCGGGCCGCAGCAGCTCCAGGTTCTCGGAGCGCAGACGCAGGCCGATGCCGCCCCGGCTGGCCACGGCCGCCAGGGGCTGCTGCATGCGCACCTCCAGCATCCCCGCCTGGGGCTTCAAGGTGAGACCATCGAGCTGCAGCTTCTGGCGCGGGCGGCGGCTGGCCGTGACCACGTACTGGAGCGGCGCCACGCCGGAAAGCAGGGTCTGGGGGCTCAAGCCCATGGCCGGCAGGGCGGGGGCCAGGCGTCTCACGAACGCCTTGGCCTGCTCGATCTGGAACACCCGCGGATGCAGGCCGACCAGGTGCAGACCACAACCGGCCATGAGCTCGGCGATGCCGGCGCGGGTGAACCAGCGCAGGTGGGTGCGATCGAAGATCCCCTCCTCCGCCAGCGGCCAGCGGCCATGCAGCAGATGCTCCAGCACGCTCCAGTGCTGGACGTTGGGGATGCAGGCGATCAGCAGCCCGTCTTCGGACAGCAAGGACACATGGCGGGCCAGCACTGCCCAGGGCTCGCGCAGGTGTTCGAGCACATCGCCGTAGACCAGGGCATCAAGGGGCGGCAGGGCGGGCAGCTCCAGCGCCGGGTCCTCGGCGTCGGCGCGCAGCGCATGGTCCAGGCGGCCTGCGGCCATGGCGGCGGCGGCGGCGTCCTGCTCCAGCCCCACATAGACGCAGCTGGGGTTGATCGCCTTGAAGGCGGCGCCCAGCGCCCCGGCACCGCAGCCCACCTCCAGCACCGCCCGGGCCGTGACCGGGATGCGCTGCAGCAGGTCGGGATTGACCCGCTCGTAATACCCGGGGGGGTTGCTCATGGGGCGCCGATGTCCGCCGCACTCTCCCCCAGAAAGGCCAGCCCCTGCTGCTCGCTCGGCTGGGGATCAATGGCGCCGGCACCCCGGCAAACCAGGGCACCGCAGGCGGCCGCGTAGCGCAGCGCCTGCTCCACTGCGCCGGCGGCCACCGGCTCCTGCAGCAGCCCCGGCTGGCCCACCAGCTGGTGCAGCAGACCCGCCAGGAAGGCATCACCCGCACCGGTGGTGTCGATGGCAGCCACGGGCAGGGAGGGCAGCCGGCCACCGCACGCTCCCACCGCCCAGTCGATCGGCTCGGGGCCATCGGTGATCAGCACGGCGGGCCGCTGCGGCAGGCAGCGACGCACAGCGGTGGCAGCGGCGCTGCCGAACAGCCAGAGGGCTTCCTCGCGGCTGCACTTGAGCAGGGCCGCCTGGGCCAGCAAGGGTTCAAGCTGCTGCCGCACCGCCGCCGGCGGGCCCTGATCAGCGCCGAGCCCCCAGAAGGTGGGCCGCCAGTTGACGTCAAGCGCCAGCGGCAGACCCCGCGTTGCGGCAGCCAGCAGCAGCTCCTGCAACGCCGCTGCCGCCGCGCCGGAAGCCAGCGGGATCGTGCCGCACAGCAACCAGCGGGCCTGGGCCAGCAGGGGCTCCAACGGCCCGGCCAGCGCCGCGGCATCGATCGCCTGATCGGCGAAGCCCTCCCCCCGGTCGCCGGCGAAGCCACCAAAGTGACGTTCACCGGTGGCATCACGCCGCACCAGCACCGTGCGGGTCGGGCGCAGCGGATCGCACTGCAACGCGCGGGTGTCGACCCGCCGCTCCCGCAACAGGGCGCGGAAGGCGCCGGCGATGCAGTCGTCGCCGAGGCGGCCGATCAGCGCGGCGGCGGTGCCGAGCCGCGCCAGGGCGCAGGCCACATTGGCCGGGGCGCCGCCGAGCCGGTCGTCGACCGGGGTGTCGCGGGCCGGATCGCCGCCAGGGGGGCCGAGCCGATCGACGAGCGCTTCGCCGAAGCAGAGCACCCGGGCAGGGGAAGGGGCCATCACGGCAGGCTCGCGTTCAGCTCTCTCCACACTCGCCGGCCGGCACGGAGGCCGCCACAGGCGCCGGGCCATGGGCCCCGGCTGCCACCGATGGCGCCACGGCCGCCGCACCAGCCATCCGCTCCCGCAGTGCCGCGATGATGCGCGCATTAGCGGCAGGGAAGGGGAAGGCCGCCAGCCCCTCCGGCTCCACCCAACGCACCTGCTGGCTCGCCAGGGGCTGCGGATCGCCCGCCAGCCAGCGGCAGAGGTGCACGACGAAGCGCAGACGCTTGTGGCTGTAGCTGTGCTCCAGGGTGATCAGCTCCTCGCCCACCTCCGCCTCGATCGCCAGCTCCTCACGCAGTTCGCGGACGATTGTGGCTTCGATCGCTTCCCCCGGCTCCTGCTTGCCGCCGGGGAATTCCCACAGCCCCCCCAGCAGCCCCTCCGGCAGCCGCTGATCGATCAGCACCCTGCCGCGCCCGTCCAGCACCACCCCCACACCGATCACCTGAAAGGGCAGAGGCCGGGGGGCATCCTTCACGGGGTAGCGGGCAGGGTCGCCGGCAGCGTAAGCAGCGCACGGGTTTCGCCAGGGGCAGCGGCCGCAGCCGGGGGAACGGGGGGTGCAGACCGTGGCGCCCAGGTCCATCAGAGCCTGGTTGAACGCCCGGGGCCGCTGCGGGTCGAGCAGCAGCTCGCTCAGCCGCCAGAACCCGGCGAGCTCCCGTTTCGGCGGGCGGGGAGCGGCGATCAGGCGCGCCAGCACCCGCGCCGCGTTGCCGTCGAGGATCGCGAAGGGTTGATCGAAGGCCGAGGACAGAATGCTGCCTGCGGTGCTGCGGCCGACACCGCTCAGCGCCAGCCAGCCGGTCAGGTCGCGCGGCCAGGGGTCGGCGCCTGGGGCGCAGGCAGCGAGCAGCTGCTGCGCCCCCTGCTGCAGGCGCCACGCCCGCCCGTAGTAGCCCAGCCCCTGCCAGAGCAGCAGCACCTGCTGGGGGTCGGCGGCAGCCAGGGCCGGCAGCTCCGGGAAGGCCGTCATCCAGCGCTGCCAGTAGGGCAGGGCCACAGCCAGCTGGGTCTGCTGGAGCATCACCTCCGCCACCCACACCTTCAACGGATCAAGGGCTTCTCCATCCACCGGCGGGCGGCCATCGGGCCGCAGCTTCCAGGGCAGGTTGTGGCGTCCGTGCCGCTCCCCCCAGGCCAGCAGGGCGGCACGCAGCTGCTGCAGGGGTAAGTGCTCCTGCCTGTCCGCCCAGCGAGCGCCACGCCGTCCTGCCATCAGCAATCGGTGGCGGCCGCACCCCGCTGGCGGGCCAGGGCCGCGGCACTGAACACCAGGGCCATGAGCAGGTAACCAAGCGCCCAGCGTCCGCCCGTGCCCCAGCCCATCTGCAGCACGGTGTCGCTGGCGGTGAATCGCCAGGCGTGAATCAGCCCGAACCAGGAGGCCAGGGCCGCCAGGCCGGCAGCGATCGCCGCCGCCACGAACCGCTGCTCGATCACGTACACCACCATGGCCGCCAGCAACATCGCCGCCACGATCTGCCCCTGTTCCAGAGCGAAGGCGCCGGCCGCCCACACATCAGCCTGCTGCAGCGGCACCAGCAGGGCCGGACCGAAGGGCTCGGCAGCGCTGCCGGCCCCGCCGGCCCGCAGGCCGGCCTTGAGCAGCAGGGCCCCCCAGCCCGCCAGGCCGGGCAGCAGGCCCAGCACCACCGCCGGCGCATGGGCGGCGGGCGTGGCCTGGAAGCTCTGGGCGGCGATCACCAGGCCGATGTAGAGCACGATCGCCATGCCGGCTTCAATCGGCACCAGCTGATCCACCAGGCCGAACACGCCGAACAGGCAACCCAGCCCCATCACCACGCCGTTCAGCCACGAGTAGCCGATACGGGCCCCCATGCCCTTCCAGCCGGGATGGCCGATGTAGATGGTGGTGGGGAAGCAGGAGCCCAGGGCGGCGGCCACGATCGTGCCCACGCCGTTGATCAGCAGGGAGCTCTTCACCGGGTAGCGGTCACCGGCGGCTTCGGCGCTCTCCAGGTTCTGCAGCGACCCCAGCAGGTTGAACAAGCCCATCGGCACGATCACGCCGAGCCAGGGCAGCAGTTGCCCCCGCGCCTGCCACAGCGCAGCCAGTTGCAGGGGCGGCAGATGCAGGCCCACCTGGGCGGCATTGGTCTGCCAGGTGAGGGCATCGATCGACACCAGGCCCGTCGCGGCCGCCAGCACGATGCCGAGCAGCACCGCGATCAGGCCGCCGGGCAGGGGCAGGCGCAGCTGGCCGTAGTAGGTGACAAGAATCACCGCCAGCACCGCCAGACCCACCACCGGCTGGGCATAGGTGCGCAGCAGGAACCCCAGCGCGATGTAGCCCAGGGCAATGCCGGCCAGGGTGGAGAGCAGCGCCGCCCGCGGCAGCCAGCGCCGCAGGCCCCCCACCAGCCAGGCCCCGCCCGCCTCGATCAGGCCCGAACCCAGGCAGGCCATCAGACCCGCCTGCCAGGACAGCCGCACCGCCTCGGCCTCCGGCAGCCCCTGGCCCAGGGCCGCCAGCTTCACCGGCAGCATCACCAGGAACACGTAGGCGAACAGGCTGACCGTGTTGATGCCGTAAGGAAGGGCGGTGCGATCGCCGCGGCCCTCACGCTGGGCCAGGCGGAAGGCCTGCCAGGCATAGGCCCCGTTGCCCACCACCAGGGAGAGGCCGGCCGCCGGCAGGATCACCTGAAAGATGAGGGCATCGGGGAAACCGAGCACACCGCGGCAGAGGCCGAGGATCAGCAGGATCTGGATGAGGTTGTCGAGGCCGAGGCCCATCAGGCCGTCGATGTCGCCGGCCACCAGCCAGCGGGGTGAGGAGCTGGCCATGGGCCAAGAGGCAGACGGTGGCTGCATGATCGCCCGGATCAACCACCAGGACTGCTCCGTCGACCTGTGGAGAACCGGAGGTCGTGGCTCCAAGGGAGCGGCCAGTGGTCTCCTCTTCTCTGGGTCGCCATTTCTCCCGGTCCACCGGCCCCGGCTGGCCGGCTGCTGGGCCTGAAGTGGACATCAACTGGCCATCCACTGGCGGGGAGTTGGCCGGCAGTTGGCCCTGAACTTGAAGGCAGCTGGCCTGCAATTGGCCATCAGCTGGCCGGGGGGTTGGCCATCAGCTGGCCACGTAGTCCTCCACGCTTTCGCTGAAGCGGCGCAGGCTGGCGAGGCCATCACGCTCGAGGTTGCGCACGCGGTCGCGGCTCATGCCGAGGATGCGGCCGATGCCGGTGAGGCTCATCGGTTCCTCCACATCGATGCCATAACGCATCTTCAGCACATCGCGCTGCAGCTCCGGCAGTTGCTCCAGCAGTGCCCGCATATCCCCCCGCAGGCATTCGCTGTCCACGCTCTCCTCCGGCAGCGTCCCGTCCCCCTGCAGCAGATCCAGCAGCTCCGTATCCTCCCCATCCCC